>NZ_JACTVA010000037.1 GCF_014490485.1 Teichococcus aerophilus
TGGCCGCCCCGGCGCCGGTCGCCGCGCAGCCCGCACCGCGCCCGGCAGCCCCGCCGGCCCGCAAGCCGGCCCCGGTGTCCAACGCCATCGTCCGCCCCTTCCTGCGCAGCAGCAGCCGCAGCTGCTGCTGGCCCATCGGCGAGCCCGGCACCCCGGAATTCCGCTTCTGCACCTCGCAGGCGATGTCCGGTAAGCCCTACTGCCCCGAACACGCCGCCGTCGCCTATGTGAAGGTGCGGGACCGCCGCGAAGACGCCGCCTGAGCCAAGCCGGCCTTAGGCTCGGCAGCGAACCAGCCGCCGCATTTAGATCCGTGATGAGAAAGGCCGGGGAAGACATTCCCCGGCCTTTTTGATGTTCCCGGGCGAAGGCGCCTGCCCCGGACTTGTCCGCTTCAGGCAAATACCACAGGCTTTGCCCAGCGCCGCCCATCTCGCCTTGGAGCCGAAGGTCAGGGGAAGGAATTCCCCTGAAACCCCATCTTTTTTCTGTCCGTTGGCGTGCCGCTTCGGGAGCGGGAGGGGACGCCATGGGACTACAAAGGGCCATCGAGCTGAACCGTCAGGCACCGGAGGTCACACGCCTCAAGCGCGACCCGGCCGGGACGCAAAAACCTGACGCCTCCCCAATCACACCCGAACGACCCGCAGAAAAAAAGATGGGGGTCCGGGGGAATTCCTTCCCTCGGCCTTTACCCCATCCCGAAGGCAAGACGCCCTCACCCCACCGGCGTCTCCCGCACTCCGATCAGCCGCTTACGCACCTTGGCCGAGAGGTAATCGATCACCCCCACCGTGATCACCATCAGGATGATGATGAACGCCACCTCGTCCCAATGCCGCACCTTGATGCGCTCGGCGATCTGCAGGCCGATGCCGCCGGCGCCGACCACGCCCAGGATGGCGGCGGAGCGGGTATTGCTTTCGAAAAAGTACAGTGCCTGCGCCAGCATCACCGGCATCACCTGCGGCAGCACGCCGTAGCGCATCGCGTGCAGCCGGCTGCCACCGGCGGCGATCACGCCCTCGCTCTGCTTCTTCTCGGCATTCTCGATGGCCTCGGCATAGAGCTTGGCCAGCACCGCCATGTCGCTGGTGAAGATGGCCAGCACACCGGCCAGCGGCCCCAGCCCCACCGCGCGCACATAGGCCAGCGCCCAGATCAGCTGGTCCACGCCGCGCACACCATCGAACAACCGCCGGACCGAGAAGCGCAGCAGCGTGACGGTGACGATGTTGCGCGCCCCCAGGAACCCCAGCGGCACCGCCACCAGCGCGGCCAGGAAGGTACCCAGGAAGGCCATGGCGACGCTTTCCGCCATGCCCTTCAGGATATCCATCCACAACTCGCCCGGGCTCGGCGGCACCATCAGCCGGACGATGACGGCCAGGCCCGACAGCCCGTTCCAGATGCGGGTGGGCGTGATGTCGAACCACCACAACAGCGTGCCCAGCCACAGGATGAAGGCGGCGCCCGCCACCCAGCGCAGCGCCTTGACCGCCGGCGTGGGCCCGAAGGCGCGCGGCAGCCGGTTCTGCCAGAGGGCGATATCTGCCTGCGTCATGTCAGTGGCCCTCCGCCGCGCTGCCGATCACCCGGTGCCGCAACCGCTCGGACACCATGTCGATCAGCACCACCGCCAGCACGATCAGCACGATGATGGCGCTGATCTCCTCATAGTAGTTGGACGAGATCACCAGGTTCAGCTCCTGCCCGATGCCGCCGGCACCGACGAAGCCGATGACGCTGGCGCCGCGCACGTTGATTTCGAAACGCAGCAGCGCGTAGCTGATGAGATTGGGCATCACCTGCGGCAGGATGGCGTAGCGGCACGCCTGCGCCCAGTTGGCGCCGGAAGCCCGCAGCCCTTCCCACGGCTTCAGGTCGGCATTCTCGATGACCTCGGAGAACAGCTTGCCCAGCGCACCCGCCGTGTGGATGAAGATCGCCAGGATGCCCGCCAACGGCCCGACGCCGAAGGCCCAGACGAAGATCAGCGCGTAGACGATCTCCGGCACCGTCCGCGCCGCTTCCAGCCCACGCCGCGTGGCGATGTTGATCCAGCGGGCCGGCGCCACGTTGCGCGCGGCGGGGAAGGCCAGCAGCAGCGCCACCACGGCGCCCGCCAGCGTCGCCAGCGCCGCCATCTGCGAAGTCTGCAGCAACAGCCAGGCCCAGTCGTCCAGCCGGTAGAACCAGAAGGCGATGCTGCCTTCCGTCCCGGCGCCGGAGAGCAGCGCATGCCACTGCAACGACGGCAGCAGCTTATAGAAATATTCGCCCACGCGCGGCAGGCCGGCGGCCAGCGAAGCCGGGTAGAACTCGCTGATCCGCGCCGCCAGCAGCAGGCACACGGCCAGTACGGCCAGGGCCAGCAGGCTGGAAAGCCGCCGCTGCCGGCGTTGCGCCTGGAAGGCCGCCTCGCCGCGCAGGGCGGCGGGATGGGCTGTCACGGCCAGGCTCATGGCTGATGTCTCATGAAGTGCTATTCCCGGCGGCGTCGCGCCGCCGCCTCTTCGCGCCGGAGGTCGATGAAGATCTGGTAGTCGCTGTGCCGCGCCTCGCGGTACCCGGTGCCCTCGCCACGGCTGATCTGCGTGTAGATGTCCGGATGCGCCTTCGGCAGGCCCAGGAAGAACTGCAGCAGGTCGGCCTTCAGCGCCGCCGGCAGGTCGGACCGGATGGAGATCGGCCCGGTCGGAATGGGCTCGGACCGCCAGACGATGCGCAGGTCGCTCATCGTCAGCATGCCCTTCTCCACCATCGCCCGCAGGTTGCCCCGGGTGAAGCCGCTATCCTCCGGCCCCTGACCGGAGGTCCAGGTGCAGGCGGCGTCGTACTGCTTCTGCAACACCGCCACGACGGCCTGCTCATGTCCGCCGGCGAAGCCGGTACGGCTGAAATACTGCTCGGGGTTCACCCCCTGCCGCCGCAGCGCGGCGCGCGGCACCAGGTACCCGCTGGCCGAATTCGGGTCCGCCCAGGCCAGGGACTTGCCCTTCATGCCGGCCAGGTCGTCGATGCCGGAATCCGCCCGCGCCACCATCACCGCCAGGTAGCCGATCGAGCCATCCTCCTGCTCTGGCACCACCAGCGGCTCCACGCCGCCATTGGTATCCAGCCACGCCCCCGCATAGGCGGAGGAACCGAGCGAGGCGATCTCCACCTGCTTCGCCCCAAAGGCCTGGATGGCGCCGGCATAGTCGCTGGCCGGATACACCTTCACCGGCACGGCGAAGGTATCCTCCAGCAGCCTGCGGTAGCCGTCGAACCGCGCCATCCGGTCCACCTCGTTCTCCCCGCCCAGCAGCGCGATGCCGAGATGCGGCTGCTGGTCCGCCCAGGCGCGGCGCCCCGGCGTGGGGAAGGTGACATCGGCATCCACGCTCCGCCGCGGCGCCGCCTGCGCGCGCGCCACCGCCGGCAACAGCGCCGTGGCGGCAAGGGTGGTCGTGATCTGGCGACGGGTCATCAACATGGCAGGGCTTTCACGGCGCAACGGGCCAAAACGGGCAAAGTCTCTTGCGCCAGTAAGGCACGGAGGCCGCCCGCCAGCCAGTATTGCCGCCGATGTGTCGGCGTGGGGAAAGGCCAGGGGGAATGAATTCCCCGCGGACCCCCCTTCTTCTTTTTGCGAGTCCAGGACCGTGCGAATGGCCTGAGGGTGGCGCAATGGGCAAAGCCTGTCGTTCAAAAAGGCCACGCTCGTGGAACCCTCAGTCACCGGGGGTCTCGGACCCCTGGCGTCGCCCCGGAGCGTGCCGCGCCCAAGGCCGAAACCGCTCCAACACCGCAGAAAAAGAAGGGGGCCTGGGGGAATTCCTTCCCCCAGCCTTCCTCACCCCAGAACCTTCAAGCGGCGCCCGGTACCAATCAGGACCGGCGGCGACGCTCCGCCGCTTCCTCGCGGCGCAGCTGCACGATCGGCTCGAACTGGGCGTGCGTCACGCGGGCATAGCCCTTGCCGCCGCCGCGCTCGATCGCCTCGTAGATCGCCGGGTGGGCGGCAGGCAGCGCCAGGTGCAGATTGGTGAAGTCTTCCTTGAAGGCCGCCGGCAGGTCGCTGCGGACCACCAGCGGGCCGTTCAGGATCGGGCGGGACTTCCAGATGATGCGCATGTCGCCCATGTTCAGCATCCCCTTCTCCACCATCGCGCGCAGATTGCCGCGGGAGAAGCCCTGCGCCTCGTCGCCGATGCCGGATGCCCAGGTCACGGCGGCGTCGTACTGCTTCTGCTGCACGGCGACGACGGCCTGCTCGTGCCCGCCGGCGAAGCCGGTGCGGCTGAAGTAGCTGTTGATGTCGATGTTGGACCCGCGCAGCTCGGAGCGCGGCACCAGGTAGCCGGACGTGGAGTTCGGGTCGGCCCAGGCCAGGGACTTGCCGCGCATCTGCTCCAGGCTGGTGATGCCGGAGTCCTTCCGCACGATCATGACCGAGATGTAGGAGATCGAGCCGTCATTCTCCAACGGCACCACCAGCGGCTCCACGCCGCCATTGGTGTCCAGCCAGGTGCCGGCATAGCCGGACGCACCCATGGAGGACGCCTCGATCTGCTTGGCGGCGAAGGCCTGCATCACGCCCGAGTAATCGGCAGCGGGGTACAGCCGCGTCGGCACCTTGAAGGTGTCCTCGATCAGCTTGCGGTAGCCGTCGAAGCGGCCCAGCCGGTCGCCTTCATTCTCACCGCCCAGCAGGCCGATGCGGATCTGCGGCACCTGCTTGGCCCAGGCGCGCTCGCCCACGGCCGGCATGGCGGCGGTGGCACCGGAAGCGGCGCCTTGGGCGCGCAGGGAAGCGGGCAGCACCAGAGAGCCGGCCGCCAGGGCGGCCAGGGAACGACGCGTAATCATTTCAGCAATCTCCTCGGGGGTGCCCCCTGTCCGGGGGCGACGGCCTCAGGCTGGCATCGGTGCGGCCCGCGCATGGGCCACTGGCGCCGCGGCGGGGGCGCCATCCGGCACCTCCGCCTCGGCGAATTCGTCTTCGGACACGCCGTAGATCTCGCGGATGCGCGCGCCGGTCAGCTCGGCGGGCGGGCCGTCGAACATCATCCGGCCCTGCTGCATCGCGACGATGCGGTCGCAATACTCGCGGGCGGTGTCCAGGTGGTGCAGGTTGACCAGGACGGTGATGCCGTCCTGCCTGTTCACGTCGCGCAGCGCATCCATCACCACCTGCGCGTTGCGCGGGTCCAGGCTGGCGATCGGCTCGTCCGCCAGGATGATCTTGGGCTGCTGCATCAGCGCGCGGGCAATCGCCACACGCTGCTGCTGGCCGCCGGAAAGCGTATCCGCCCGCTGCAACGCCTGGTCGTCCAGGTCGAAGCGCGCCAGCGCGGCCAGCGCCATCGCCCGCTCGGCGGCGGAGAAATGCTTGAACAGGGACGCGACGGTGGCGGCGAAGCCATGCCGGTGGTTCAGCCGGCCGACCAGCACGTTGGTCAACACGTCCAGCCGCTGCACCAGGTTGAACTGCTGGAAGATCATGGCGCATTCGGTGCGCCAGTTCCGCAGTTCCTGCCCCTTCAGCCCCGTCACGTCCACGCCGTCATGCAGGATGCGGCCCTCGGAAGGCTCGGTCAGGCGGTTGATCATGCGCAGCAGGGTGGACTTGCCGGCACCGGAACGCCCGATCACCCCGACCATCTGCCCCGCCGGCACGGACAGGCTCACCCCATCCACCGCGGTATTGGCGCCAAACCGGCGCGTGAGACCTTCAAGCTGCAGCATCGACCGCCCTTCGCGTTCCCGGGGCGTATATAGGGCACGCATGACAGACCGATGACCAGCGGATGACATCCGTATGGAAGCCGCGAATGTTCAATCCCGGTTGACGTTGCCCGCCGATCCCTCAATAGCCGCGCCGCAGCAAACCGGAGCAGCCCGTGCCGCCAGCGCCCTCGTCCCGCTCACCGGCCGCCCCTGCCCCCGGCGCCAGCATCCTCCCATCCGCGGCCCCCACAGGCGCGCCCGCGACGCCGGTCCCGGCCCCCGGCGCCGGCTCCGTGGGGGCTTCCACGTTGACCACCAAGGACACGCCAATCCCGGCCATCCCCACCGGCTCCGTGGCGCCTTCCACACCCACCGCCATCACGGGTGGCCCCCCAGCGGCCATCCCCGCCTCTCCCAACCCCACCTCCGGCATCGGCACCACAGCCGCCGGCGCCACCCTTGCCCTGGGCAGAGGCACCACGGGCAGCATCGGCACCAACGGGGTGACCGCCGGGGGGCCCACCGGGGGAGCCGGCGCAGCCCGGCGCGGCCGCCTGGAAGCCTATGGCATCGGCCTGCTGCTCGGCCTGCTGATGGTGGGATGGCTGCTGCCGGCGGAGGTTCTCTCCGGCCAGGGCGGCCTGTGGCGCAGCGCGGGGGTGGACCTGTCGCAGAACCTCTCCGGCCACCTCGCCTACCAGTCCGGCCCCTGGCACTGGCCGCTGCTGGTCAGCGGCAACCTGTTCCCGCCGCACGGCCTCAGCATCGCCATGACGGACAGCAACCCGCTGCTCTCCCTGGTCGCGCGCATCGTGGTGGCACCGCTGGCCGGCCACCCGGTCAACCTGTTCGGCGCCTGGATCGCGCTGTGCTGGCTGCTGCAGCCGGTCGCCGCCATCTATGCGGTGCGCGGCTTCACGCCCCCGGCGCTGCCACGCGGCCGCGCCCTGGCCATCGCCGCCGCCGCCGCAGCCATGGCGCTGCTGTGGCCCACCCTGCTGCACCGGCTGGGCCACACCAACCTGCTGGCGCATTTCTGCCTGCTGGCCGCCCTCGGCCTCGCCGCCCGGGCGTTGCGCGACGGTACGCCCCTGCGCTTCTGGCCCGGCTTCGCGCTGCTGGCCGCCACCATTCTCATCCACCCGTATCTGTTCCTGTTCGCCGGCGCGGTGCTGGCCGCGCCGGTCCTGCGCCCCCAGCCCGGCGGCTGGCGCGGCCTGCTGCGCCCGGGTGCCACTTTCCTGGCCATGCTGGTGCTGCCGGTGCTGCTGCACCGCCTGCTCAGCGGCACCAGCGGCGGCGCGGACCGGGGCTACGGCTTCTATTCCATGAACCTGCTCTCGCCGCTCTGGCCCCAGGTCTCCGGCCTGTTCGGGGCGGACCTGCCGGTGCTGGATGCCACCGGCGGCCAGTATGAAGGCTTCAACTACCTCGGCGCCGGTACGCTGCTGCTGGTGCTGCTGGCGCTCATCCTCGGCTGGCGGCGCGGCTGGCTGGGGGGCTGGCGCCGCTGGGCGCCGCTGCTGGCGGTGCTCGCCAGCCTCACCGCCGTGGCCGTGACGCCCCGCCTCTATGCCGGCCCCTGGCTGATCCTGCCCCTGCCCGCTTGGCCGTGGGACCAGGTCTTCGGCATCGTCCGCGCCTCCGGCCGCGTCTTCTGGCCGGTCGGCTACGCGCTGCTTCTGGGCGCCATCGCCCTGCTCGGCACCCGCCTGCCCCTGCGCGCCCTGGCGCCCGCCCTGGCCCTGGCCGTGGCACTGCAGGCCGCCGATGCCGCTCCGCTGCTGGGCGAGGTGCGCAACCGCCTCGCCCAGGGCGATGCCGGCCTCACACCGCTACCCACCCTGCCGCCCGGCACCACCCTGCTGCGCACGGCCCTGGCCTGCCCCGCCACCGCGGCCGACACCACCCTGGCCGAGCGCCTGCGCCTGGCCGCCGTGCAGCAGGGCGCCGCGCTGGCGGAAATCCGTGCCTCCCGCCAGCCGCGCTGGTTCAACTGCGAAACCGCGCTGACCGACGCGCTGGAGACCCCCCTGGCCCCTGGCGAGACCCGCCTGCTGCTCGGCCCCGCCATCGCCCTGCTGCGCCCGGCCGCGCTGGGCCCCGGCGCCACCTGTGTCCGCCAGCCCAACGCCGGGGCGGACGCCGTGTTCTGCGCCACCACCCCCCACCTGCCCGGCACACCACTGCCCGCCACCGCGCCCCTGCCCCGCCTGGGCGCGGCCCCGGTGCTCGCCAGTTCCTGGAAGCCCGACGCCCACGGCCTGCCCTGGTCCGAAGGCCCGCGCGCCACCCTGCTCTTCACCACCACCGCCCCCCGCCTGCGCCTGACGCTGGACGGCATCGGCCGCCGCCCCGGCGAGGCCCGCGACATCACCCTCCGCATCCAGGACGCCCCCCCCCTCACCCTCTCCCTGCCGGACCTGCAACCGACCGAAATCCTGCTGCCCATCCCCGACCCCACCCGCCCCGTGCGCGTGGCCATCGACATCTTCCGCCCCATCGACCCCACGCGGCGGGCCCTGGCCGCACCGGTGGACCGGGCGGGGGTGCGGCTGCGGGCCATCAGCGGCGTGGATTGAGGGAAAGGCCGGGGGAAGGAATTCCCCCGGACCCCCATCTTCTTTTTGCGGTGTTGGCCGGGGCGCTAGTGGCGGTGGCTGCCAGTAGAGATGGCATGGCCTGCGGCGCCAACCTCAGGCCGGCCGCGAACGGCGTCTGCCAAGGCGCCCATAGCGCGCCATCGCCATTGGTCGAGACAGAAGGCGCACATCACCCGGCCGGACAAAGGCACCGGCCCCGTTCCGCCCACCTCCTATAGAAAACTAGGGCTGATCGACATTCGGTTCAGTGTGAAAGGGAAGGTCAGGGGAAGGAATTCCTCTGCGTAAACGTATACGTTGACGCCATCTTTTTTCTGTCAGTCGGCATGGGATACGGGGCCAGCAGGTGCGACCGTGACAAAGATCACGGGCCATCTGGACTGAACCAGCAGCCTCCGGCGTCACCCTGGTCCGGGCCTGGAAAAGCCGACGCCGCCACATCCACGACCGAAAGACTCGCAGAAAAAAGAAGGGGTCCGGGGAATTCCTTCCCCGGCCTTCCTCTCCCCGACCGCAGCCCCCCCCTAATCGTCCTTCCCCTCGACGAACGCCTTGAACGCCTCCCCGTAACCGCCATGCCAGCGGGACAGCGGCGGCCGGTTGCGCACGATATCCCCGGCTGCCCACAGGATGCGCCGCTCATCCAGCGCACGCGAAACATCGTTGTCCGGGCACAGGATGTAGAAATCCCCTTCCGACAGGCGTTCCAGCATGAAGTCCACGGTCTGCTCCGGCGTCCACGCGCCCGCCGGCTTCTCGGTGCGCCCCCCGGCTGCCAGCGGCGTGAACACGAAGCCGGGGATCAGCAGATGCGCGCTCACCCGGCACCCCTCGGTGTTCCGCAGATCATGCTGCAATGCCTCGGTAAACGCCTTCAGCCCGGCCTTGGAGACATTATAGGCCGGGTCCCCCGGCGGCGTGGTGATGCCTTGCTTGGACCCGGTGTTGATGATCATCCCGGGCCGCCCCCGCGACACCATGCCCGGCCCGAAGGCCCGGCTGCCATGGATCGGCCCCCACAGATTGACGCCGATCACCCGTTCCCAGTTCTCCACCGGGCCGAAGATGGCGCTGCCCGGCTGCACGCCGGCATTGTTCATCAGCAGGTCGGTGCCGCCGAATCGCGCGCGCACGGCAGCCTCCAGCCGCTCCAGCTCCTCGGCGCGGCTGACGTCGCAGGACACGGCCAGAATATCCTCCTGTCCACCCCTGGCCGCGGCCACCAGCGACGCCTCGGCCTGGGCCAACCGCTCGCCGCCCAGGTCGGCGATGCAGACCTTCAGCCCCATCGCCACGAAGCGCCGCGCCGCGGCCAGCCCGATGCCGGAGGCGCCCCCGGTCACCACGGCCACGGCATCGTCCGGTAGGTTCAGGCTGGGCATGGCATCACTCTCCTCGGCGGTTCATCCTCGGCAGCCATATCGGCAGGCGCCGGCGCCGGGCCAATGGTGCGTCAGCGCATCGCGCCCAGCAACAGCAGCACCACGCCGCCGACGATCCCCAGCGCCCCGATCATCTCCTGCCGCTTCAGCGTCTCCTTCAGGTAGAAGCGGCTGAACAACAGGGTGAACACGATCTCCGTCTGCCCCAGCGCGCGCACCATCGCCACCGGCGCCAGCGCGAAGCCGGTGAACCAGCACGCGGACCCGAAGGCGGAAAGCGCGCCGACCGGCAGGCTGTCCCGCCAGGTGCGGAACACGGCGCGGAACTGCTCCGGCTCCTTCCAGGCCAGGAACCCACCCTGCATCACCGTCTGCATCGCGTTCGCCACGCACAGCGTCACCAGCGCGCGCAGCACCGGGTCCTGGTGCGGCAATTCCAGGTTGGCGGATTTGACGAAGATCGCCGTCAGCGCGAAGCCCGTCCCCGCCCCCAGCCCGCACAGCGCCGCCGGCTGCACCGTCGCCCGCAGCAGCTCCGCCCCCGTCAGGTTGCGCCCGGCCAGCGAGAGGTACAGCACGCCCCCCACCCCCACCGCGATCCCCAGCCAGGACAGCGCGGAGAGATGCTCCCCCAGCAGCACCAGCGCCAGCACCGCGCCCTGCACCGCCTCGGTCTTGGAATAGGCCGTCCCCACCGCGAAGCCGCGCGGCCCGAAGGACATGATCAACAGGTTGGTGCCCAGGATCTGGGTGAACCCGCCCAGCGCCGCGAAGCCCAGGAACGCCCAGCCGGAGATATCCGGCAACGACTGCCCCGTCGCCAGCACATAGGCCGCCAGCAGCGCCAGCCCGAACGGCACGCCATAGAGGTAGCGCACCACCCCCGCGCCATTGACCGAGAGCTGCCCGCGCAACCGCTGCTGCAACGCCGTCCGCCAGCACTGGAACAGGGCGGCGGACAGAGTGGCGGCGATCCAGAGCGGCATGGCGGGTATCCCAGGCTTGGCAGTGCGGTGCAGCAAGCTGGACCCGCAACGTCCCCGCCGCAAGCCGCCACAGCCGGAAGCACGTCCCATAACAGAGCCGCATCCGCCACGCCGCGCCGCGAGCGGGTAGGCCACCCCGCGTCACCCTGTCGGGAACGCCTCTCACCCCGCGAAACAGGGGGTTTCCTTCCGGCGCGGCCCCGTGCAGCTTGTGGCGTCAACCGCCCTTCGTCCAGGACCACCCCTTCCATGCTGCTCCTCATCCCCGGCCCCGTGCAGACCCGTCCCGAGATCCGGGCGGCCATGGCCGTGGACATCGCCCCCTGGGACAACGACTTCAAAGCCGAATACGCCGCCATCCGCGAAGCGGTGCGGGAACTCGCCGGCGGCGTCGCCGGGCAGCATGTCTGCCTGCCGCTGCAAGGCGCCGGCCACTTCATCACCGAAGCCGCCGTGCGCACCTTCGTCCCGCAAGGCCACAAGCTGCTGGTGGTGATGAACGGCACCTATGCCGAGCGCATGGCCCGCCTGGCCCGCGAGGCCGGACGCGAGGTCGTGGTCCTGCCGGTGCCCGACACCCGCAGCGTCACGCCCGAGGAAATCACCCAGGCTCTGGCGGCCGACCCCGCCATCGGCCATGTCGGCATCGTCTATTCCGAGACCGGCAGCGGCATCATCAACGACATCCCCGCCGTCGGCGCCGCCGTGCGCGCCGCCGGACGGCGGATGATCGTGGACGCCGTCTCCGCCTTCGGCGCCCTACCCTTCAGCCTGAAGGACCAGCCGGAGGTGGACGCCGTCGTCTTCACCTCCAACAAGTGCCTGGAAGGCCTGCCCGGCATCGCCTTCGCCATTTCCCCGATCGAGCGCGTGACGGCCTGCGCTGGCCAGGCCAACTCCTGGTCCTTCGACCTCGCCGATGTCTACGCCGTCTCGCTGCGCGCCGGCCCCGGCAGCTTCCGCTTCACGCCGCCGGTGCAGGCGCTGCACGCCTTCGGCAAGGCGCTGGAGGTCTACAAGGCCGAAGGTGGGCGCGAGACCCGCCTGGCCCGCTACCGCGAAAACGCCCGCCTGCTGCATGAAGGCGCCCAGGCCCTGGGCCTGAAGCCCTACCTGGACTGGCAGCACCAGGGCCCGATCATCGTCACCATCCACCAGCCGGGCGACCCCGCCTTCAAGCTGCAGGACTTCGTCGATGCCCTGAAGCGCCGCGGCGTGCTGATCAGCAACTTCTACAACACGCCCGTCCCCACCATGCGCATCGGCTGCATCGGCGACGTTCATGCGGACGACATCCGCTTCGCCCTGCGCGCGATGAGCGAGGCGCTGGACGAACTCGGCATCCAGCGCCGCAACGCCGCCTGACGCAGCGCCACCGGCCGAGGCGGCCCTGATCCACGCCGCCCGGCCACCGCTACGGAAACCCGCCGCGTCCGCCGCGGCGGGACCGGGGACCCGACCCCTGCGCTGCTAGCCTTACCCCTGCGGACGCCAGAGGCCGCGCTCTGGCCGGCCCTCTACCAGCAGGGCATCCCCGATCGGCTGAACGTCGTGCGCCACCTCGTCCTGCCCGCTAGCCAGGCAGGGCCGCAGGAGCCAGCCGACATCCCACAGGGTTGGGGAGAGGGAAGGTCAGGGGAATGAATTCCCCTGAAACCCTATCTTTTTTCTGCGAGTTTGGCGTGGGCTTCAGGACTGGCAGGCCCAGCCTGGATGAAAATCAAAAGCCTGATCCAGGCCCGCAGTCATCGGAGGTCATGAACCTCGTGCGCCGCCCCGGGCCAAGGCTCGCGAAGACCGACGCCCCCACAACCATGCCCGAAAGACTCGCAAACAAAAGATGGGGTCCGGGGAATTCCTTCCCCGGCCTTCCTGCCCCAGGCCCAATGTCGATCCTCGCTAGAAAAACGGCATCGGCCCCGGAAAGCTGCCGATCGGCACCCAGTGCGTCACCAGCCCGGTGCCTTCCCGCCAATGGTGCAGCAACAAGGCCGGAGGCTCGACGAAGGACGCCGGCACCGCACCCGCCCCCAGCCGCAGCGCGATGGCGGTGGTCGTGCTCGGCGCCGTCACCAGCAGGGTGCCGCCGAAGCGCAACTGCATGAAGCGGTGGATATGCCCGCACAGGATGCGCTCCACCGCCGGGTAGCGGGAGACGATCGCCGCCAGCCTCTGGCCCTGCCGGCAGCAATAGGCATCGATGCAGCCTATGCCGCTCTCGAACGGCGGCTGGTGCATCATGATCAGGGTGGGCCGCTCCGGCTCCTCCGCCAGCCGCGCCTCCAGCCACAGGCAGGCGGCGTCGTCCATCTCGCCATGATGCCGGCCAGGTACGGTGACATCCAGCGCCAGCACCCGCACCGCGCCCGCATCCCCCACCGCCGCATGCAACGGGCCGGATGGCGCTACAAAGGGGTTCCGCCCCAGGCAGGCACGGAAAGCCTCCCGCTCGTCATGATTACCGGGAATGACCACCAGCTTCTGCCGGATGCGCCCCAGCAGTTCCGCCGCCATGGCGTAATCGGCCGCGCCGCCCTCATCCACCAGGTCACCGGTCAGCAGCACCAGGTCCGGCGCCGGCACCATCGCCTCCAACTGCCGCAGCGCCGCCTCGAACATCGCGTTGGAATCGACCAGCCCCTGGTACAGCACGCCACGCGGCCGCAGATGCGGGTCCGATAGATGGGCAATCAGCATCCCGCACACCCCGGCGCCACGGCCCCATCGCCCGGCAGCGGTCAGCAGACCAGCAACCACCTGCCCGCGTCAAACCCCGGCCCGCCCACACACGGCACTGAATGCCGGGCCCCACCCAGCATCCCGCCCATCCCGGACGCCATGCCTACCCCGGCTTGCGCGCCACTATCAGCGTCGCCGTCGCCGCCAGGTCCTCCAGCGGCCGCCCGGCGAATTCCGGCGCCAGCCGGCCCTCCAGCCGCATCTGCCGCACCTCGCCCAGCACCTTCGGCGGCACCCGGGCGCGCTCGCTGACAATGATCCAGCCCGCCTCCCGCGCCGCCGCCAGGTAATCCGAATGCCGGAAGCGGTTGGTGTAGCCTTGGATGTTCATCGAGGCCAAGCGCCAGCGCAGGCTCTCCGCCGGGTAGCACAGGAAGCTCATCAGGCTGCCGCGGCCGTCGCCATGCTCCCAGTGGTCGGTGTTGTCGATCGAATGGCACATATGCCCGCCCGGCCGCACCACCCGCAGCAGGTCCCGGAACAGCCCGGCCACGTCCTCCGCCGGCACATGCTCCATCACGGCGCGGGAGACGGCGATATCCACCGAATCCGCCGGATGCCTCCCCGGCTGCCACGGGCAGATGTAAGCCGGCGCGAACTCCGCCATCCGCGCCTCCAGCGCCGCCACCTCCATCCCCAGCCGCCGCGCCGCCTCCGGCAGCCTGGGCCGCAGGAACGCCGCCGCGGTCGGGATGGACGTCTCGTCGTACAGCCGCTCCAGGTCCGTCAGCGTGACATGCGTCACCCCGGCCATATGGAACAGCATGGGCGCGATCGGCGTCCACCCGCTGCCAACCTCCAGCATCTCGCCCTCCAGCCCCACCCCGGCCGCGCGCAAGGCATCGACCATGTCCAGCGCATCATCGAAGGTGAAGCCGTTATGGGCCATGTTCGGCTGGTACGGCACCAGCCGCCGCTTCAGGCGACGCGCCGTATCGGCAAACGGCAAGGCAGCCTTCAACAGGCTGCGGGCGAGCTGAATATTCTGCATGGCGGCGCCATCCCAACGTCTCGCCCATAACGTTACGTTTCCAAATCATTCATGACAAGCGTCGTGTGGGGCTGCCTTCTCCGCAGGCTGTCGGCGGAAGGCCGGGGAATGAATTCCCCGGACCCCTTCTTTCTTCTGCGCGTTTGGCGTGGCGCTTCAGGAATGAGAACTGGACGCTTTGATGATTTAAATAACGGGCCACGCGGGCTGGACCCTCAGTCGCCGGAGGTCCTGGACCTCCGGCGCACCCAGCCGTCTCTCAAGACCACGCCTTCAACGGCCACGCCGTCAAGAACTCGAAAAAAAGGAAAAGAAGGGGCCCGGGGAATTCCTTCCCCGGCCTTCTTTCCCCCTTCACCCCCGCGCGCCCCCGAACGGCAGCCCCGCCAAATCCGGCTCCACCCATTCGCGCCGAGCCTCCACACTGAACAATCGCTCGCGCGACCAGTAGGCCAGCATCCATTCCCGCCGCCCCAGGGGCGACTCCAACAAGGCATTGCAGGCCGCATGCAACGCCGTCCCCGCCGGCACCTCATCCAGGAAGGCCGAAGTCGCCCGCAGGGAGGCCAGGGTGATGGTCGCATGGTAGCCGCGCGTGTCGTCGTTCGGCACGCCGGTTGCTTCGTTATAGGCGCGGATCAGCCCCGGCATGTCGCGCTCCGGCACCAGATGCGGGCAACGCGCGGTGATCCAGATGGAGGTTGCCACATGCGCGGCATGCGTCCAGTCCGGCTTGGGCAGGCTGCGGTCCATCATCGCCTCGGCAATAGCGCGCAGTTCGTCGTCATCGGTGAATATCATCTCGGTCTCTCCTGTGTCGGTGGATGGCCGGCAGGAGGTCCGGTGCCAGGAACCCGCCGGTTGGGGCGGTTCCTGGGGGCCGTCTCGGCGGGGCGGGGGCCTAGCCCCGCCGCGGCCAATCCGCGCGCACCCGCCCCGCCGCGTCGCGGCAGGTTTGCTGGCTGGCCACGCTCAGGCGGCGGCAGCCCAGGCCCGCCATCGCGGGCATGCGGGGGAACATGCGGTCCATGGCGCGCATCTAGCCGCCCGGCCCACGCCGCTGTCAATCTTGCGCCGTACCCGCCCACGCCCGAAGCTGTCGTCCGACGGACTGCAAGAAGGACTGCCTCCGATGACGCTGCGTGACCGCCTGGACGCCCTGCACCCCGAGATGACGGCCTGGCGCCGGGACTTCCACGCGCATCCCGAGCTGGGCTTCGAGGAAACCCGCACCAGCGCCATCGTGGCTTCGATGCTGGAATCCTGGGGCATCGAGGTGCATCGCGGCCTGGGCAAGACCGGTCTGGTCGGCGTGCTGCGCGGCAAGCGGGACGCCGCCGGCGCCAACCGCGCCATCGGCCTGCGCGCGGACATGGACGCCCTGCCGATGCAGGAAGCCAACAGCTTCGCTCACAGCTCGCAGAACCCCGGCCGCATGCATGCCTGCGGCCATGACGGCCACACCACCATGCTGCTCGGCGCCGCCAAGGTCCTGGCCGAGACGCGGGATTTCTCCGGCACCGTCTACCTGATCTTCCAGCCGGCCGAGGAAGGCCTGGCCGGCGCCAAGGCCATGCTGGATGACGGGCTGTTCGAGCGCTTCCCCTGCGACGCCATTTACGGCATCCACAACGAGCCGCTGCTGCCGCTCGGCACCGCCAAGGTGCTTACCGGCACCGCGCTGGCGGCCATCGACTACTTCCAGGTCACGTTGCGCGGCCGCGCCGCCCATGGTGCCCAGCCGCATAACGGCATCGACACCGTCTCCGTCGCCGCGCAGGTCATCAACGCGCTGCAAGCCATCCCGTCCCGCCATGTCGATGCGCTGGAATCCGCCATCATCAGCATCGGCCAGATCCATGGCGGCACGTCCGACATCATCATCCCCGAGACCATCGAGCTGCGCGGCTCCGTCCGCACCCTGAAGCCCGAAGTGCGCGACCGCGTCGAGGAGCTCTTCCACCGCGCCGTCCGCCTCACCGCCGAGGCCCAGGGCGCCACCGCCGAGATCGTCTACCGTCGCGCCTACCCGCCCACCATCAACACCCCGGCGGAGACCGACCGCGCCGCCATCGTCGCCGCCGAGGCGCTCGGCCCCAACGGCACCATCCTGCGCGACGCCCCGCCCATCCTGGCCGGCGAGGATTTCGCTTTCATGCTGGAGAAATGCCCCGGCGCCTACATCCTGATGGGCCAAAGCCAGGGCGGCATCGGCGCCGTGCCCGTGCACAACAGCGGCTACGACTTCAACGACGCCCTGCTGCCCATCGGCGCCAGCTACCTGGCCGGAATGGTGAAACAGGAACTCGGCTGATCTTGGCAGAAGAAAGGCCCGGGAAGGAATTCCCCGGGCCCCTTCTTTTTTCTCTTCGGTTTTTACCGGCGTGGCCGTCGGAACGCGCAGCCCGTCTGAGCCCAGACGAGGCACGATCCTGCACCCGCCGTTCCAGAGGCCTCATGCCAACTGACAGAAGAAAGACGGCGTAAACGTATACGTCTACGCAGGGGAATTCATTCCCCCGAGCTTGCCGTCCCGCCTCATCCCCCCGGCAGCACCCGGCTCACCACCTGCCGGGCCGTGTTCTTCAACACGCTGCCCAGTTCCGGTTCCCCGGCCAGGCTGCTCATGAAGGCCTTCGCCTGCTGCACCGTGATATGCGGTGGCATGGGCGGTACGTTGGGGTCGGTGCGGGCTTCCAGCACCACCGGCCGGTCGGCGGCCAGCGCCTGGTCCCAGGCCGCGCCCACCAGCTCGGGGTCGTCCACCATCAGCCCCTTCAGCCCGATCATGTCGGCGTACCGGGCGTAGGAGAAATCCGGCACGCTCTGGCTTCCCAGGAATTTCGGGTCGCCCGCCATCACCCGCTGCTCCCAGGTCACCTGGTTGAGGTCCCGGTTGTTGAGCACAAGCACGATCAGCCGCGGGTCCGCCCAGTCCTTCCAGTATTTCGCGACCGTGATCAGCTCGTTGATGCCGTTCATCTGCATCGCCCCATCGCCGCAGATGGCTACCACCGGCCGCTCCGGGTGGGCGAACTTGGCGCCGATGGCATAGGGCATCCCGGACCCCATGCTGGCCAACCCGCCGGAGAGCGAGGCCTTCATCCCCCGCCGCAGCTTCACATCCCGCGCATACCAGTTGGTGGAGGAGCCAGAATCCGCAGCGATGATCACGTCATCCGGCAGGCGGGGCGAAAGCTCCCAGAACACGCGCTGCGGGTTGACCGGGTCGGCCTTGGTCATCGCCCGCTTTTCCAGCAGCTTCCACCAGCTTTCCGTCCAGCCGCCGATGCGCTTGCGCCAGCTGGCATCGGCCTTCTTCTCCAGCAGCGGCAGCAGCGCCCGCAGCGTGGCGGCGGCATCGCCCGCCAGGTTCACCTCCATCGGGTAGCGCAGGCTGAGCATGGAGGGGTCGCGGTCGATCTGCACGGCCCGCGCCGCGCCTTCCTTCGGCAGGAATTCGGAATAGGGAAAGCCGCTGCCCACCACCAGCAGCGTGTCGCATTCCTGCATCATCTTCCAGGATGGCTCGGTACCCAGCAGGCCGATGCTGCCGGTCACGAAAGGCAGCTCGTCCGGCACCGCGGCCTTGCCCAGCAATGCCTTGGCGATGCCGGCGCCCAGCCGCTCCGCCACCTCCAGCACCTCGTCCGTCGCCTCCAGCGCCCCGGCGCCGACCAGCATGGCCACCTTCTTGCCGGCGTTCAGCACCTCGGCGGCACGGGCCAGCGTCGCCGGCTCCGGCACCACCAGCGGCGCCGCGTAGCCCACGCCGCTATGGATGGTGCCGTGCGCGTGCGGCGGCGTCTCCACCGCGTCCAGTTCCTGGATGTCGTTGGGCAGGATGACGCAGGCCACCCGCCGCTCCGCCTGCGCCACCCGCATCGCGCGGTCGATCACGTGGCGCAGCTGCTCCGGCACGCTCACCTGCTGCACGTAGTCGCAGACATCGGCGAACAGCACGGCCAAGTTCACTTCCTGCTGGTAATGCCCGCCCAGCGCCGCCCGCGCCTGCTGGCCGACAATCGCCACCACCGGCATGTGGTCCGCCTTGGCATCGTACAGCCCGTTCAGCAGATGGATCGCCCCGGGGCCGGACGTCGCGAGGCAGACACCCACCTCCCCGGTGTACTTGGCATGCGCGCAGGCCATGAAGGCCGCCATCTCCTCATGCCGCACCTGGGTGAAGTGCATCGTCTCCTTCGCCCGGTCCAGCGCCCCCATCACGCCGTTGATGCCATCACCCGGATAGCCGTAGATGCGCTTCACGCCCCAGGCGGAGAGGCGCTCCACCACGAAGTCGCCGGCCGTCTTTGCCATTGCGGGTCTCCCTTCATGCAAGCGGCTGCCGCGGAACGCCGCTGGCCCGGCCTGGCGGAACCTCCGGCCCAGCGCTCACGCCCGGCGAAGCACCGGTCCTGGAACCCCGGCCGAGTCCCGCCGGAACGCACCCGCCCAGCAAGCTGAAGCGCAAAAGGCCAAGCTCCACCCAGCGGGGTTCCGCAACAGTCTCTTGGGGATGCAACGCGAGGGGCGGCCGCCTGTTGCCCGCCTCGCGGCAAAACCGTCCGGCCCACCGCCCCGGCACCGGGCGCCGGATACGCAACAGGGGGCCGAAAGGCCCCCTGCGCGCCGCCATCGTCATGCCGTGCCCGTGGCGGGGCCCAGGGCCCCGCCACGCGCCTCCGGCCTTCAGCCCGCCAGGGTGCGCCCGGCGGAGCCCAGGTCCACGAACGCCTCGTCCAGGCGCTTCACGATGCCCTTCTCGGCCGCGCGCAGCCACTTGCGCGGGTCGTACAGCTTCTTGGTCGGCTTGCCGTTGGAGGGGTCGATCTGGTGCGTGAAGGCCACCGCATTGGCCTGCACATAGGCGCCCACCGGCTCCGCGAACGCGAACTGCGTGTCGGTATCGATGTTCATCTTGAACACGCCGTAGGACACCGCTTCGGTGATCTTGTCCTTCTCGGAGCCGGAGCCGCCGTGGAACACCAGCGCCATCGGCTTGTCGCCACCGCCGAACTTCTCGGCCACCGCCACCTGCGACGCCTTCAGGATCTCCGGCCGCAGCTTCACGTTGCCGGGCGCGTACACGCCATGCACGTTGCCGAAGGACGCCGCCATCGTCACGTGGCCGATGGGCGAGAGCACTTCCCACGCCTTCAGCACGTCTTCCGGCTGGGTGTAGAGATGCGCGTTATCGGCCGATTCCTCGATATCGTGGCCGATACCGTCTTCCTCGCCGCCCGTCACGCCAAGCTCGATCTCCAGGCTCATGCCCAGCGGCGCCATGCGCTTCAGTACCTTGGCGCATTCCTCGATATTCACATCGAGCGGCTCGGCCGACAGGTCGATCATGTGGGAGGAGAACAGCGGCTGCCCAGTCCGCTTCATGTGCTCCTCGCCATGGTCGATCATGGCATTCACCCACGGCAGCAGGCTGCGGTCGGCGTGGTCGGTATGCAGCACCACGCAGACGCCATAGGCCGCGGCCACCGTGTGCACATGCTGCGCGGCGGAGACCGCGCCCAGCACGCGGGCGGCATTGGCATCGGGGCAACCCTCGCCGGCGAAGAAGCGCGCGCCGCCGTTGGAGAGCTGGATGATCACGTCGGACTTGTTCTTGGCCGCCGCTTCCAGCACCGCGTTGATGCTGTTCGTCCCCACCACGTTCACGGCGGGCAGCGCGTAGCCGCCGTCCCGGCAGGCCTCCAGCAACGCCAGGTAATCGGCGCCGGTGACCACGCCGGGCTTCAGCTTGGTGGTGGCCTTCAGGTCGGTTCTATCGTTCATCAAGGGGATCCCCACGGTCGTCTGTCACTATACAGCACCGGCACTATACATCATTGGCGCCGCCGGCCAGAGAGGGCGGCCGGCTGGCCATCAAACTGTCTTGTCATGCTTATCGTTGCCCGGCAGGAAACGTTCCGCCCAGCGCACCAGGGTCAGCAACACCAGACCTATCGCCGTGGCCAGCCCCGCCAGCACCCACTGCCCGGTCCCGGCCGCAATGCCCAAGGCCACGGCCAGGATCAGGCTGGCCGCGCTGGTCAGGTTGTGCACATCCCGGTGCCGGGTAAACACCAGCCCGGCCCCGATGAAGCCCACCGCCTGGAACAACCCCTGCACCACCCGCAGTGGATCAGCCTCCCCACCCTGCCGGTGCACCATCTCGTGCAGCATCAGGCCGGAGATCACCACGACCGCCGCGCTCAACGCCAGAATGCCATGGGTCCGCATGCCAGCGGCAAAACCGCGCAGCTCACGGTCCAGCCCCAGCGCCATGCCCAGCACCGCCGCCGCCACCAGCCGCTCAGCCATCTCCCAGGCCGTGAATGAGCCGATCGTCGCCTCCATCCCCCTCTAACGGCGTAACCCGGGCCGGGATGCGCTTCAGCGGTGGAGCGAAGGCCGGGGAAAGAATTCCCCGGGCCCCTTCTTTTCCTTCTTCGAGCTTGGCGTTGCGCCTCAGGACTGAGAGCGGACGCCGCTTGATGATTTTCATAATGGCCACAAGGGCTGAACCCGCAGTCGCCGGAGGTCTAGGACTCCGGCGCACCCAGCCGTCTTTAGGAACTGCCCTACCAACAGCCACGCCCGAAAACTCGCAGAAAGAAAAGAAGGGGCCCGGGGAATTCTTTCCCCGGCCTTCCTCCCCACCCAGCAAAACCATCACGTCAACGCCCCCGCCCACCGGCTCTCCGGCTCCCGCAGCAGGTCCACGAAGGCGCGCAACGGGGCCGGCATCAGCCGCCGGCTGGGGTAGTACAGGCAGGGTCCGGGGAAGCTCTGCCACCACTCCCGCAGCACCGGCCGCAGGGCGCCGCTGGCCAGATGCGGCGCCAGCACCTCGCCGAAGGAGAAGATGATCCCCAGCCCCTGGGTTGCGGCCTCCATCTGCATCTCGGCACCGTTGGTCAGCAGCGGCCCATCGGGGCGGATTCGCACCACCTCCCCGGCCCTCTCCAATTCCCAGGGCAAGGTGTGGCCGTTGATGAAGCGGTGGCGGATGCAGCGATGCGCCAGCAACTCCCGCGGGTGGCGCGGCTCGCCGTGGGCGGCCAGGTAGGCCGGCGCGGCGGCCAGCGCATAGCATTGCTGCCGGGGCCCGATCGGCACCGCGATCATGTCCTGCGCGATGCTCTCGTCGTAGCGGATGCCGGCATCGTAGCCCTGCGCCAGCACGTCGACGAAGCTGTCCTCCGCCACCACGTCCAGCATCACCCCGGGGTGGCGCAGCATGAAGCGCGCCGCGATCGGCGGCAGCACCACGCGCGAGACGATCCCCGGCACGTTCAGCCGCAGGGTGCCGATCAACCCGCCGCCGTCGCGGAACCCGTTCACCGCATCCAGCGCCGCCGCCACCTCGCGCAGCGCGGGCGCCAGCCGCTCCAGCAATTGCTGCCCGGCCTCGGTCGGGGTCACGCTGCGGGTGGTGCGGTTCAACAGCCGCACCCCCGCCCCCTCCTCCAGCCGCCGCACCGCCTCGCTCAATGCGGAGGCCGAGACCCCGCGCAGCCGCGCCGCGCCCCGGAAGCTGCGCTCCCGCGCCACCGCCGCGAAGGCATCCAGGTCAGCGAGGTCCGGCTCAGCCATTGTGCGGATTTCCGTACAGATCGTGCATGAAAGCGCTGATTATCACCGCAGTCGCCCCGACGCATAACCCCTCCCGGCACGATCCGCTGCCCGAACAGGAGCACCCCATGCAACAGCGCCAACTCGGCCGTACCGGCCCCCAGGTTTCCGCCCTCGGCCTCGGCTGCATGGGCATGTCGGCATGTACGGCCCGTCCGACCGCGCCGAAAGCCTCGCCACCCTCCACGCCGCCCGGGACGCCGGCATCACCCTGCTGGATACCGGCGACTTCTACGGCATGGGCCATAACGAGCTGCTGATCGGCGAGGCCCTCCGCACCCTGCCGCGGGACCAGGTGCAGATCAGCGTCAAGTTCGGCGCCCAGCGAGACCCGGCCGGCAACTGGATCGGCTACGACGCCAGCCCGGCCGCGGTGAAGACCGCGCTGGCCTACACGCTGCAGCGCCTCGGCGTGGAATACATCGACATCTACCGCCCCGCCCGCCTGGACCCGGACGTGCCGGTGGAGGACACGATCGGCGCCATCGCCGAGATGGTGGGGGCCGGCTATGTCCGCCACATCGGCCTCTCCGAGGTCGGCGCCGCCACCATCCGCCGCGCCGCCGCCGTGCACCCCATCGCCGACCTGCAGATCGAATACTCGCTGATCTCCCGTGGCATCGAGGACGCCATCCTCCCCACCTGCCGGGAGCTCGGCATCGGCATCACCGCCTATGGCGTGCTGTCGCGCGGGCTGATCAGCGGCCACTGGCAGGCCGGCCAGGGCAGCGCGGCCGATTTCCGCAGCCACAGCCCGCGCTTCCAGCAGGGCAATGTGGAGCGCAACCTGGCCCTGGTCGAAGCGCTGCGCGCCATCGCCACCGCCAAAGGCGCCAGCGTCGCCCAGATCGCCATCGCCTGGGTCGCGGCACAGGGCCAGGACATCGTCCCCCTCGTCGGCGCCCGCCGGCGGGACCGGCTGGCCGAGGCCCTCGGCGCCCTCGACGTCACCCTCACCCCGGCCGACCTCGCGGCCATCGAGCAGGCCATCCCCAAGGGCGCCGCGGCCGGGGACCGCTACATGGCGGCGCAGATGCACCACCTGGACAGCGAGCAAGGCTGAACGAACGCGCGGCACATCCGGCCCGGGGCGGCATGCCATCCCGGGCCACCGCAACCCAACTGTCATCAATCCCCGCCACGCCACCGCCGCATCCCCCTTGCGGCGCCCCCGCCCACAAGGGCAAGCATCCACGCATCACGCGCGGAGCCACTCCCTTGGACATCGTCATCGGCCTCGGCCTCATCCTGCTGCTGATCGGCGCCAGCATCCTCATCTCCCTGTCCGAGATCGCCTTCGCCGCCGCGCGTGAAACCCGCCTGCGCGTCCTCGCCCAATCCGGCGAGGCCCGCGCCACCCAGTTCCTCGCCCTGCGGCGGGACCCGGCCGGCGTGGTCACCGCCCTGCAGATCTGCGTCAACGCCGTCGGCATCCTCGCCGGCATCGTCGGCGAAGGCGCCCTCACCCCCGGCCTCACCCGCGTGATGCTCAGCCTCGGCGCCGAGGCCTGGGCCAGCAGCCTGGCCTCCATCCTCTCCTTCGTCGTCGTCACCTCGCTCTTCGTCCTGCTGGCGGACCTGGTGCCGCGCCGCGTGGCGATGATGCAACCGGAACGCGTCGCCATCGGCGTCGCCTGGTTCCTCGCCATCTCGGTCAAGCTGCTGCGGCCGCTGATCTGGGTGTTCTCCGGCATCGCGGACGGGCTGATGCGCCTGCTCGGCCTGCCCACCTCCGCCCGCGCGGACGTGGTGACGCCCGAGGAACTGCGCGCCACCCTCGCCGCCAGCGCCGAATCCGGCGCGCTGGACGCCAGCGAGCACCGCCTGATCGAGAACGTGCTGGCACTGCGCGAACGTACCGTCACCTCCACCATGACCACGCGCGACGAGATCATCTTCCTCGACCTGCGCGAAACGCCGGAGGAATGGCGGGAGAAAGTCCACCGCCACCCCTATTCCCGCTACCCGGTCTGCGACGGCGGGCTGGACCACGTCGTCGGCTACACCCGCGCGGAAGACGTCCTGGCCGAAGTGCTGCAAGCCGGCCCCGGCGCCCTGAAGCCGGAAGCCCTGAAGCCCGGCACGCAGGAACCCGCCCGTATGCGGCGGGACGCCCCCTCGGTGCCCGAGACCCTCGACCTCTGGGAAGTCCTGGCCCAGTTCGAGGCCCAGAACGCCGGCTTCGCCCTGGTCGTCAGCGAATACGCCGTCGTCGTCGGTCTCGTCACCTACAAGGACGTGCTCGCCGCCCTGGTCGGCGGCCTGGCCGACCCGTTCGAGGAACGCGTCATCCTCAAGCGGGACGAGAACTCCTGGCTGGTGGACGGCATCGCCCCCATGGCCGACGTCGCCATCGCCCTCGGCGCCGAAACCCTGCCGACCGACGGCCCCTACCACACCGCCGGCGGCTTCGTGATGCACCGCCTCCGCCGCGTCCCCCGCAAGGCCGACCGCGTGGAAGCCGCCGGCTTCGTCTTCGAAGTGGTGGACGTGGAAGGCTTCCGCGTGAACCAGCTCCTCGTCACCCGCAAACAGACACCACCAACCGGTCCCGCCTGAAACACTCGGCGCTCCTTCGGGGAAGCAAAAAGCCGGGGAAAGAATTCCCCGGTCCCCTTCTTTTCTTTTTTCGAGTTTTGTGGGCGCGGATGTTCAGAGGTCTGTCTGACCTGAGACACGGCCTGTCTGCGCTAGGGGTCCCTGACGTTGCTATGGACTACCCGTTAGAAGCCGATATTGCTGTGCCGCCGATGAGAAAAAATATAATTAAATCAATAGTTTGAACCCAACCCCGTGAACCTTTGGTAAGTATTACGGATCTGCGTTCAAGCATCTGGCATTCCTGCACCCGCGTACCGCAGGAAGGTGAAGTAGATCAGCGAATCAAAAGCCGCCATCACAGCATTATAATTTCAGCGCATGCGGTCCCAGCCCGTCTCGCCCACGATAAACATCTTCAAAGAGGCGTCCACTCCCACCCCTGAAGCACCGACGCCAAACTCGAAAAAAGAAGATGGGGCCTGGGGAATTCCTTCCCCAGCCTACCGCTTCCCCGCCGAGCCACCAGGCACGGAAGCCGAACCACGCCTACCCCCGCCGCGTCGCCACCAGCAGCACGTTCGGGAAGGGCGTCCCTTCCCAGCAGGGTGTCACCGTGCTGTCGAAGCCCAACCCCGCCAGCACCGCCTGCATCCGCGGCAGCTGCATCGCCCGCAGGCCGAAGGGCGGCTGGCCGCGCAGCGTGCGGTGCAGCCGTTCGTTCCACAGCCCCACGGCGCTGCGCCAGCCGGCATCCGGGTCCAGGGTGCGGATCAGCAGGCGTTGCCGCGCCGCCGCCGCCATCGCGGCCAGCAGCGCGTGCTGCGCCGGTTCCGGCAGCAGGAACAGCACGTCCATCAGCAGCAGCGTGTCGCCTTCCGGCAGTTCCGGCCGGCTGAGGTCGGCCGCAGCGTACTCGGCGGGCAGCCCGCGCGCGGCGCGCTGCGCATCCTGCACCCGCACCATATCCAGGTCGTAGCCGGACACACGCTCCGCCAGCCCTGCCAGCAGCAGCGCGAGGGAAAGCTGCCCCCGCCCGCAGCCCAGATCGACCACATGGCCAAACCCGCCCGGCGTCGCCGCCGCCTGCCGCAGCACCACCGCCGTCGCCGGGTCCCGCTTCAGCTTGGACGGCACGAAATGCCGCCCCGTCCGCGTCCCCTCCCGGTACCGGGTGGCAACGCTGCGGTAGAGTGCGGGCAGGTCATGCAACGGCAAAGGCTGGGCCAGGGGCATCTGGGCTTCCGTGTCAGGCGGTGCCGCATGAAACCACATGACGTGGCTGCAATCTATCCGCCACCCGCCGCCCATCAGCGGAAGGTGAACCAGCCCTGCCTCTCACATTGAAGGGTCGGGCGGGAAGGAAGGCTGGGGAAAGAATTCCCCAGACCCCTTCTTTTATTTCTGCGAGCTTGGCGTGGCGCCTCGGGACTGAGCGGACTCTCTTAATGATTTTAACAATGGGCCACGCGGGCTGAACCCTCAGTCGCCGGAGGTCCAAGACCTCCGGCGCACCCAGCCGTCCCTCAAGACCGACCCTTCAGCAGCGCCCCAGCAAGACTCGAAAAAAGAAGATGGGGTCCGGGGAATTCCTTCCCCGGTCTTCCCTCAACCGACCACCAAGCGACTCCCCCGTCAGCGCGGTGCCGCCGCTCGCTCCAGCCGGTCGTTGATCGCCACGCCCAGCCCCACCATCGGCACCGGCATCGCCGCAATGCCCATCAGCCCCAGCCGTGCCCCTTCCGCATCCAGCCAGCGCAACCCGGCGAACAGGCGGGCGGCCGCCTCCACCACATCCCCGCTCTCGCTGAGTTGCCAGACGGCACCGGCGCCGGCCAGGGCGGGCCCAAAGGCCAGCAGCGCCTCATCCGCCCGCACGTCGCGCGCGCCCAGCCGCACCGGCAGCCCCGGCGCGTAGTGGGACAGCAGCATCCCGGGGGAAGGCCGCGCGGCGTCCCCGCCATGCGCGCCCGCCACCGCGACAGGCCCGATCTCGGCCTCCAGCTCCTCGCGGGACAAGCCACCGGGGCGCAGCAGCGTCGCCACCGGCGTGCTGAGGTCCAGCACCGTGCTCTCCACCCCCACCGTGCAGGGCCCGCCATCCAGCACCGCCGCCAGCCGGCCTTCCAGCCCCGCCAGCACATGCCCGGCCGTGGTGGGCGAGACCTGGCCGGACCGGTTGGCGGAAGGCGCCGCCACCGGCACTCCGGCCTGGCGCAGCAGCTCCCGCGCCAGGGGGTGGGCCGGCACGCGCACCGCCAGCGTGTCCAGCCCCGCGCCGGTCAGCGGGTCGATCCGGCTCTGGGCCCGGCGTGGCAACACCAGCGTCAGCGGCCCGGGCCAGAACCGCGCCGCCACCCGCCGCGCCCGCTCATCCGCCTCAACCTCGGCGAAGGCGGCATCGGCGTCGGGGAAATGGCTGATCAGCGGGTTGAAACTTGGGCGCCCCTTGGCGGCGAACACCGCCGCCACCGCCCGCCCATCCCGCGCATTGGCCCCCAGGCCGTAGACCGTCTCGGTCGGGAAGGCGACCAGCTCACCCGCCCGCAGCAGCGCCGCCGCGCGCGGCAGCTCGGCTGCCGCCAGCCGCTCGGTCACGGCCGGGCGGGCTCCAGGCTGCCCTGGCAGACGAAGGGCGGGTTCTCCCAGCCCGGCTTGCCGTATTCCAGCAGCGCGCCATCGAAGCGCGTGCAATGCCCGCCCGCCGCCCGCAACACCGCCTCTGGCGCCGCCGTGTCCCACTCCATAGTGCGGCCGAAGCGGGGGTACAGATCCGCCGCCCCCTCCGCCAACCGGCAGAACTTCACCGCGGAGCCGATCTTGATCACCTTCGCCACCTTGCGCCCCTCCAGGAACGCATCCAGCCGCGGGTCGGCCGAGTAATGCCGGCTGGCCATCACCGTCAGCCCTTCCTCCGGCACCGCGCGGGCGAAGATCGGCCGGCGGCCCGCCGCATCCTCCTTCCACGCGCCCTGGCCCAGGATGCCGGTGAACAGCTCCCCGGTCACCGGAATGGCCACGGCGCCCAGATACGGCCGCCCATCCACCACCAGGCCGATATTCACCGTGAACTCATCCCGCCCGGCGGCGAATTCCCGCGTGCCATCCAACGGGTCCACGGACCAGAACCGCCCCGCCACCGCCGTCTCGATGCCAGCGGAGCACTCCTCCTCCGCCACCACGGGGATATCCGGCGTGGCGGCGCGCAGCCCTTCCAGGATGATGCCCTCCGCCAGCCGGTCGGCGGCGGTCACCGGGCTCATATCGTCCTTGCGCTCCACGTCGAAGCCGGCGGCACGGACAGTCAGGATGGCCTCGGCAGCAGCGCGGGCGAGACGGGAAGCCAGGGCAAGCAGGTCTGCGTCATTCATGATGCCCTCTGCTTTAAGGCCTGGCGGGCCGGGGGGGAAGCAAGCAAGGCCGGGGAAAGAATTCCCCAGACCCCATCTTTCTTTTTTGCTGTTTTGGCGGGTCGGCTGTGGGGGCGGCCGTCCACAGACCTCAGCCATCCGGAGCGCGACACAGGTCAGCCCCCAGCCGCTGGCAGATCAGCGGCCCCATTCTCGTCACCCAGGCACCATCCAGCACAGCTCCCGAGCCCGGCCTCCACCAGGTGGATCTTCTGAAAATCGCGCCCGGCGACGCCGCGCGCATCTTCCCGCCAGCGAGAGCGCCCCTCAAGCACCACACAAAACGCGCAGAAAAAAGACGGGGCCTGGGGAATTCCTTCCCCAGCCTTCCTTCCCTAGCGCCCAAGGCGCGGCCCCCTTGATGCACACCCGCACCCCGCCCACCCTGTCCATCCCGCCAAGCCGCCCCACATCCCCCGGGACGCATTCAGGACCTTCCATGGCCCCGCCGCCCCGCATCGCCGTGCTGATCCCCTGCCATAACGAGGAAGTGGCCATCCCCGGCGTCGTCGCCGCCTTCCGCGCCGCCCTGCCCACCGCCGCCATCCATGTCTGCGACAACAACTCCACCGACCGCACGTGCGAATTCGCCGCCGCCGCCGGCGCCCTGGTCACCACCGAGCCCCGCCAGGGCAAGGGCAATGCCGTCCGCCGCCTGTTCGCGGATATCGAGGCCGATGCCTACCTGCTGGTCGATGGCGACGGCACCTACGACGCCGCCGACGCCCCCCGCATGGTGCAATTGCTGCTGGCCCAGCGGCTGGACATGGTGAACGGCATCCGCGTCAGCCACGAACAGGCCGCCTACCGCCCCGGCCACCGCCTCGGCAACCGGGTGCTCACCGGCCTGGTGCGCCTGGCCTTCGGCAACCAGGTGACGGACATGCTCTCCGGCTACCGCTGCTTCTCCCGCCGTTTCGTGAAGTCCTTCCCCGCCCTGGCCCAGGGCTTCGAGACCGAGACCGAATTCACCGTCCACGCCCTGGAACTGCGCCTGCCCGTGGCCGAAATCCCCACCGCCTATAGCGAGCGCCCCCAGGGCTCCACCTCCAAGCTGAACACCTACCGGGATGGCTTCCGTATCCTGCGCGCCATCCTTACCCTGCTGGCGCGGGAGAAACCCTTCGCCTTCTTCGGCGGCTTCTCGCTGCTGTTCCTGCTGCTGTGCCTGGGGCTGCTGGTGCCAGTGCTCAACACCTATTTCGACACCGGCCTGGTCCCCCGCCTGCCCACCTTCCTGGCCGCAATGGTGCTGCTGATGCTCTCCGCCCTCTCCCTCGCCTGCGGCCTGATCCTGGACACCGTCACCCAAGGCCGCCGGGAAGCCAAGCGCATCGCCTACCTCTCCATCCCCGCCCCGCCCCAGCCCTGAGGGTCACCTCCTGAAGGGACTAAAGGCCGGGGAAAGAATTCCCCGGACCCCTTCTTTTTTCTGCGAGTTTGGCGTCAGGCTGCGGGACTGAGAGCGGCGCTGCTTGATGATTTTTACAAATGGGCACCAGGGCTGAACCCTCAGTCGCCGGAGGTCCCCGACCTCCGGCGCACCCAGCCATTCGTCAGAACTACCCCTGCGACAGCCACAAGCAAAAACTCAAAAAAGAAAAAGATGGGGTCCGGGGAATTCCTTCCCCGGCCTTCACCCGCCCCCCAACGCCCCTGCTTTCGCCAATTCCGCCCCCGCCCATCCCGCTGTAGGATTCCGCCAGATTGAAAGCAGGCGAACCACATGACATTGGCGATGAGCTGGGACGAATGGGCCAGGCACGACGCGACGGCGCTGGCCGCCCTGGTCCGGAAGGGCGCGCTGACCCCGGCCGAGCTGGCCGCCCAGGCCGCCGCCGGCATCGCCCGCACCAACCCCACCCTCAGCGCCGTGGTCGAGGTGTTCGAGGACGTGGTGGCCGACCCGTCGAAGGACGGCCTGAACCCTGAGGGCCCGCTCGCCGGCGTGCCCTACCTGATGAAGGACCTCGGCCCCACCCTAAAGGGCCGGCTGCAGGAAATGGGCTCCAGGCTCATGCAGGGCAACCGCGCCACGGCGGACAGCTTCCTCACCAGCCGCATCCGCAATGCCGGCCTCAACGTCATCGGCCGCACCACCACGCCGGAATTCGGCTGCTGCTCCTCGGCCGAGAACCCGGCAATGTACGTCACCCGCAATCCGTGGGACACCAGCTACACCACCAACGGCTCCTCCGCGGGCACGGCGGCGGCGGTGGCGGCGGGCGTGCTGCCCATCTCACACGCCACCGATGGCGGCGGCTCCATCCGCATTCCCGCCGGCGCCACCGGCAATATCGGCCTGAAGCCCTCTCGCGGTGTCTTCTCCATCGCGCCCAATCTGTCGGACCTCTCCGGCCTCGTCTCCATCCAGGGCTGCCACACCCGCACGGTGCGGGACACCGCCGCCTTCGTCGATGCCTGCCGCGGCGGCGCCCCCGGCGAGTTCATGCCCTTCTGGCAGCCCGAGGAAGCCTACTCCACCCTCATCCAGCGGGACCCCGGCCGGCTGCGCATCGCCCTCTCCCACGAATGGGGCGACTACCGCGCCACGCCGCATTTCGTGGCGGAGCTGGAGCGCGTGGGCCGCTTCCTCGAATCCCTCGGCCACCATGTCGAATGGGCGCTGCCGCAGGTCGATTTCCGCGCCGCCTTCGCCGCGCAGACCACCTGCTACATCAGCAACTTCGCCCAGACGGTGAACAACCTCATCACCGCCCGCGGCCTGGAACGCCCGCCGGAAGACCTGGTGGAGCCCATCAACATCCGCATCTGGGAAGCCGGCCTGCACACCTCCTTCACCGAGCGGGCAAAGATGCAGGCGGTGTTCAACACCACCTCCCGCGCCTTCGGGGCCTTCTTCGAGGATTGGGACATCATCCTCACCCCCATCACCGCCCTGCCCACGCCGAAAATCGGCACCACCGAATACCTGACGATCAGCGACAATCCCTCGGTGCTCGACTGGTTTGGCAACCTCTGGCGCAACTTCGCCTATACGCCGCTGTCCAACCTCTGCGGCATACCCGGCATCTCCCTGCCGCTGGCCACGCAGGAAAGCGGCCTGCCGCTCGGCATCCAGGCCCAGGCCAGGCAGGCCAATGACGGCCTGCTGCTGCAACTCGCCGCCCAGATCGAACGCGCCCTTGGCGGCCGCTGGAACGACGGCCGCCGCCCCGGCATCCACGTCACCCAGGACTGAACGCTGCTTCCGAATTAGGAAGGAAAAGGCCGGGGAAGGAATTCCCCGGACCCCTTCTTTTCCTTTTGCGCGTTTGGCGTTCGGGCCAAACGTGAGGGCCAGCGCCTTGGATGTTTCAAAGCCACGCTGCCTCAACCGAGAGCGAAAGCCACACGGTCCAGCGAAAGCCATTATGCCCGATGGATACGGCATGCTCCAGCAGCAAGCGCTGAACCCTGCCCTTAAAAGAGCCATGCCGCTGCCATTCCTTCAAACGATGAAGGCCAGAACAGCACAAAATCTAAATCAGCGCAGCAGAGCTGGAGCGTTGTGGCTTGAAGCGGAACCACCGAAAAGCCTGAAGCACGCGATCACACAAAGATCGAAAGCCGGGTGCATGAGCAAATATCAACGTGTCACGCTCTAAAGGATCTACGATCCGCCAGGAATCGCCACCCGCACGCCACCTCCAAGATTCTGACACGCTCCCCAAAAGGACGGCCGCGATGGACACAGACAGCCCCAGGCCACATCCACCTCCCCTGCAAGATCAACCTGCCAGCGTCACGCCCTCACGCAAGCGGCTCCCCACCCGCCGCCCCGCAGGCGCCCACCTTCACCCCACCTCGCGCAGCAGCGTCATCCAGTTCGCATCCGCCTCGCCCGGCTTGAAGCCGTAGCGCGCATACAGCGCATGCGCATCCGCCGTCGTCAGCGTCCAATGCGTCACCGTCCGCAATTCCGGATGCGCCAGGATCGTCTCCACCAGCGACTTGCTCAGCCCGATGCCCCGCGCCGACGGGTCGATGAACACGTCACCCAGATGCGCCCGCAAGGCATAATCCGTCAGCAACCGCCCGAAGCCGACCTGCCGCCCCTCCGGCGCATAGAGGCCGAAGCACAGGCAATTCGCCCAGCTCCGCTCCGTCACCGCCCGAGGCCGGTCCCGCGCCCAATACGTCCCCGCCAAGGAGGCCAGGACGAACGCCATATCCAACCGTCCTCGCTCATCACTGATCACATAGCCATCCGGCCGCACCACCACATGCGCCATCACACCGCCTCCGCACCCGTCACGCACCACATCAAGGCCATCTCCCGCCGCACCTCATCCATGGCCAGGACACGCGCCGCCAAAGCCAAGGCGCCCGCCCCACCCAACACATTTCCCGGACCGGCCGGGAACCCCAGCTTGCCAAACAGCGCAGCTTTCTGGAAGCGCAGCCAGGCTCACCTTCGCGCTCCCGCACTGGGTCAAAGAAAAGGCCGGGGAAGGAATTCCCCGGACCCCGCCTTTTCTTTCCGCGAGTTTGGCGTCACGCCGAAGAATCGAGCCGACGCCGCCTGATGATTGTTAAAATGGTCCACCTGCGCTGAGCCCTCAGTCGCCGGAGATCCAAGACCTCCGGCGCACCCGGCCGTCTCTCAGGTTCAACCCATCAACAGCCACACACCCGAAAACTCGAGAAAGTAAAAGAAGGGGCCCGGGGAATTCCTTCCCCGGCCTTCCCCTCCCTCACAATCCAGGCCGCCAGTTCACCCGGCATCCCCATCCCGTCGCCCCAGCATCTCCTGGATGCGCCGTGCCAGGATCTCCACCGGGAAGGGCTTGCTCAGCACATGCATCCCCGGCCCGAAATGCCCTTGCCCCAGCATGGCATTCTCCGCGTACCCGGTGATGAACAGCACCTTCAGCCCGGGCCGCAGCAGCCGGGCCGCGTCCGCCAGTTGCCGCCCGTTCATCCCCCCGGGCAGGCCCACATCGCTCACCAGCAGGTCAATCCGCTGGTCGGAGCGCAGGATCTCCAGCCCGGACGGCCCGTCCTCCGCCTCCAGGGCGTTGTAGCCCAGGTCTTCCAGCACGTCGGTCACCAGCATGCGCACGGTGGGCTCGTCATCCACCACCAGCACGGTTTCACCGAACCGCGCCTTTCGCATGTCCGCCTGCTGCCCGGGCGCCTGGGCCTCGGCCACCGGTCCGGCATGGCGCGGCAGGTACAGGCACACCGTGGTGCCCTGCCCCACCTCGGAATAGATCCGCACCTGCCCGCCCGATTGCCGCGCGAAGCCATAGATCATGGAAAGCCCCAGCCCCGTCCCCTGGCCGATCGGCTTGGTGGTGAAGAACGGGTCGAACGCCTTGGCCACCACGTCGGGCGGCATCCCCGTGCCGGTATCACTGACGCAGAGCGAGACATACTGCCCGATCGGCAGCTCCCGCTCCCGCGCCGCCGCCTCGTCCAGCCAGCGGTTGGCGGTCTCGATGGTCAGGCGCCCACCCTCCGGCATCGCGTCCCGCCCGTTGATGGCCAGGTTGAGCAGCGCGTTCTCCACCTGCCCGGCATCCACCAGCGTGCTCCACAACCCGCTGGACCCTACCACCTCGACCGAGATCTCAGGGCCCGTGGTGCGGCGGATCAGCTCCTCCATCCCCGCCACCAGCCGGTTCAGGTCGGTCGGCCGCGGGTCCAGCGTCTGCTGGCGGGAAAAGGCCAGCAGCCGGTGCGTCAGCGCCGCCGCGCGCTCCGCCGCCCCCTTGGCGGCGCTGACGAAGCGGCCGACCTCGTTGGCCCGACCCTGCGCCACCCGCGCCTCCAGCAACTCCAGGCTGCCGATCACGCCGGTCAGCAGGTTGTTGAAGTCATGCGCGATGCCGCCGGTTAGCTGGCCCACCGCCTCCATCTTCTGCGCCTGTCGCAACTGCGCCTCGGAAGCCCGCAGCTCGGAAGTCCTGGCCTCCACCTGCCGCTCCAGCGTCGCGGCCAGCCCCTCCAGGTCCTTCTCCGCCCGCCGCCGCTCCACCGCCATGCGGGTACGGTTGGCCACCTCGCGGATGAAGGTCAGCTCCTCCGCCGGCCACTCGCGCGGCCGGTCGTGGTTCAGGTAGAGCAGCGCCACCAGCCCGTCATGCTCCGTCACCGGCATGTTGATGAAGGACCAGGCGCTGATGGCCTTCAGCGTCGCCGCCGTCGCCGCCGTGCGCGGGTCCGTCTCCGCATTGGTGACGATGGCCGTCTCGCCGCGCTTGAGGTCCTCGATATAGGACCCGTGGTCACGGAAGTTCAGCGTGCCGGCAATCGTCTTGATGCCCGGCGCGTTCCAGTCGCGCTCGACGGTGATGGTCTCCGCCTGCGGGTCCACGCTGCCATAGCCGGCGCGGCTGACATGCAGCGCCTTGCCCAGCACCTCCGCCGCCGCATAGGCCAGGTCGCCCGGGCTCTCCAGCAGGCGGAAGCGGTCATCCAGTTCCAGCAACGCCTGCGTCCGCAACTCGGCTTCCTTGCGCTGGGTGATGTCCAGCGAGGTCCCGGCCATCAGCCCCGGCGTGCCATCCGGCCGCAGGCTTACCTGGGCGCGGATCTGCACCCAGCCGATGCGCCCATCCTCCCGCAATACGCGGTAGTCGAGCTGGTAGTCCTCGCCGGTGCGCACGCTGCGCTCCACCGCCGCCGCCATCCGCGCGGAATCATCCGGGTGGATCGCCGCCTGCAACTCCGCGAAGCTGAACGGCGCATTGGGGTCGCGGCCGAAAATCTCCCGGCAGATGCTGGACGTCACCAGCTCCCCGCTCACCAGGTCCAGCTCCCAGATGCCCAGCCGCCCGGCCTGGGTGGCGAAGCGCAGCCGGCTCTCGCTGTCCTCCTGCGCGCGCAGGCGGTCGCCCAGCTCGGCCAGCAGGGCGGCATTGCGGCTCTCCAACCCCGCCATGCGGTCACGCTCCAGCGTGACATCCACCTGGCTGGCGAAGAAGTATGCCAGCCGCCCCTCCGCATCCCGCACCGGCGCCAGCAGCAGCCGGTTCCAGAACGGCTCGCCGTTCTTGCGGTGGTTGCGGATATCGATCTCGATCGAACGCGCCGCCGCCACCGCCTCGCGAATCCGCCGCACCGTCTCCGGGTCCGTCTCCTCGCCCTGCAGGAAGCGGCAGTTGTGGCCAAGGATCTCCTGGCGCGAATATCCCGTCAGCCGGCAGAACGCATCGTTGGTGAACACCACCGGATTATCGTGCTGCCGCGGATCGGTGATGATCATCGGCATCCGCGTCGCCCGCACAGCCGCGACGAACGGGTCCGTGCCCGAATCGATGCCCAGGATCTCGGCGCCAATCCGCTCCGCATCGCTGGCCGTGCGCTCGGCCCGCGTCGCGTCGTCCCACGGCTTACTCACGGGTATCGCCTTCCGCCGCCTGCCCAAAACCGGGCCTGGCGACAACGGCAAAGCCAAGGCTTGGGCGTCCCAAGGCTCGCGCCCCGGCCCTCCTGCATCCCGAATCGCGTGGGCGTTCAAACGTCATGCTGATGCATGTAGAGCCGTCCGGGGAGGGCACAAGAGACCTTCGGCCCCGCCTTGGCCTTCGCCGCTTCAACAAGACTTCAACACCAGAACAGCAACGAAATCAGCGGTCGCTCAACCCTGCTGCCTCGGCCTGGATCTCTCAGCCCGGGCCCGCGCCTTCCGGGTACACCGCCACCCCCCGCCCGGCGAAGAAGCGGTCGAATTCCGCCGGCGCCATTTCCGCATTCTCCTGCGCCGCCCTGTCATGGCCAGACGGGTTGTGGAACACGATCCGCTCCGCCGTCGCCCGGTGCACCAGCACCAGATGCCCGCCGCGCCCCGGCGGCGCCCGCTCCGGCCAGCGAATGCCCGGATGCACCGACGCCATGAAGAACTCCGCCTGGCGCAGGATGTCCGGCAACGCCGCCGCCTCCACCCCCACCACCACCTCGGCCACCATGCCGAACTGCGCCGCGACATACCGGGTGAACGGCGCGTAGATCAGACCCTTGATGCCGCCATCCGGCTGGCGAACATACCCGCCATGCTCCGTACAGCCGCGCGCCAGCTCCAGCGTCGGCACCACCCGCCCGGTGCGCGCCGCCAGCATCATCTTCAGGCAGGCCATGCCACACACATGGTCCGCCCACTCCACATATTCCGCCTGCGTCGCCGCACCGGAGGACGCCCAGGACGCGTCCCTCGCCAACGCCACCTTGGCCCCCTCCGCCACCACGGCCTCCGTCAGGTCCCGCGATTCCCACTGGCTGAAATACGGCACGCCCATGCAACCGCTCCCCGTCTTTCCACATCTCCGCCTCAGGCGGACCGCTCTTCGAAACGAGAAGGGAAGTCCGGGGAAGGAATTCCCCGGACCCCTTCTTTTTCCTGCGAGCTTGGCGTCACGCCTCGGAACTGGGCGGACGCCGCCTGATGATTGATGAAATAGACCACGCGGGCTGAACCCTCAGTCGCCGGAGGTCCTGGACCTCCGGCACACCCAGCCACCTCTCGGGCGCAACCCATCAACAGCCACAGCAGAAAAACTCGAAAAAGTAAAAGAAGGGGCCCGGGGAATTCCTTCCCCGGCCTTCCCTGACCACCCTCCCCGGTCAGCGCCCCTTGGCGTCGTCCAGCCCGTCGCGCAGCGTCTGTTCCGGCAGTCCCAGCACCAGCAGGAAGGCTGCCGTCATCACCACGCCGCTCAGCAGGAAGCACCCCGTCAGCGCCGTGCGGTAGGCGTCGGACACCGCCAGGTGCTGCGCCGCCGTCAGCCCCGCCAGCGCCTTCACCCCATGTTCCGTGATGGCCGCGACATCGACCTCCCCGCCAATGCGGTGGGAAGCCGCCAGCAGGCGGGAGGACATGATGGTCCCCGACGCCGCCACCCCTACCGCGCCGCCCAGCGAGCGCAGGAAGGTCATCGCCCCCGTCGCCGCCCCCAGCTCACGCTGAGAGACGGCGTTCTGCACCGCCGTGGTCAGGTTCGGCATGCCCATGCCCATCCCCAGCCCCAACAGACCCATCGAGACCAGGAACACCGCCGGCGCGGCGCCGAAATAGGCGAACACCGCCAGGCTGGCCAGCGCCACCGCCTCCAGCCCCAGCCCCGCCAGCAGGAACGCCTTGTTGCGCCCGAGGCGGGAGACAATCCGCCCGCCAATGACCGAGCTGAGCACCATGCCCACCACCTGCGGCAGCAGCATCGCCCCCGCCGCCGCCGGGTCCATCCCCAGCACCAGCTGGAAGTACAGCGGCAGGAACACCGTCGAGCCCATCATGGCGAACACCATCATCCCGCCCACGGTCACGCCACGGGCGAACACCGTGTTGCGGAACAGCGAAAGCCGGATCAGCGGTTCCGCCGCCCGCGTCTCCCGCCACAGGAACAGCGCGAACAGCACCACCACCCCCGCCACCATCCCGGCACTCTGGGTGGAAGCCCAGGGGAACTCCGTCCCGCCCCAGGCCAACAGCAACAACAGGGACGCCGTGGCCCCCGCCAGCAGCGCCGCGCCGGCATAATCCACCGGCCGCGACGGCCCCGGCGGGCGCGGCTTCAGCCCGATCGCCACCAGCACCAGCGCCAGCGCCCCGATCGGCAGGTTCACATAGAACACCCAGCGCCAGGAAAGCGTCTCGGTGATCACCCCGCCCAGCAACGGCCCCGCCACGCTGGCCAGCGCGAAGGTGCCGGTGAACAGTCCCTGGTAGCGCGGCCTCTCGCGCGGGGAGACGACATCCCCCACCGCCGCCTGCGCCAGCACCAGCAACCCGCCCGCCCCCAGCCCCTGTAAGGCGCGGAAGGCGATCAACTGCCCCATCGACTGCGCCGCGCCACTGGCGAAGGAGCCCGCCAGGAACATCAGGATCGCGACGAAGAACAGCCGCCGCCGCCCATACAGGTCGGACAGCTTGCCATAGAGCGGCGTGGTGACGGTGGAGCACAGCATGAACGCCGTCACCACCCAGGAGATATGCGCCATCCCGCCCAGGTCGCCGACCATGCGGGGCAGCGCGGTGTTGACGATGTTCTGGTCCAGCGCCGCCAGGCACATGGTCAGCAGCGCACCCGCCATCACGGTGCGGATCGGCGCCCGCACCGGCGGCACGGTGGCACTGGCCGCCGCGGCACCCACGCCGCCTGCCGCAGCCGGCGCGCCGGTGCCACGGGCCGCCACACGCGGATCGGTGTCGTGCTTCGCCGCGGGCGCGGGCTTAGGGTCATTCGCCGCGGGCGCGGCGGGGGCTTGGTGGTCTGGCACCCGCCTTCCTCCTGTGTCTGGTCCGGCTCGGCCCCGGCCACGCTCCGGCCGGTCGGGCGCGCCATGTTCCCTTCGCTCTACACCCATCTTCAGCCCACGCCAAAACCGGCAGCCAGCCACAGCCAGGACGCTGCCGCCTCTGGACAAGCCCGGAACCGGTATCCTAATTTCATTTCCGAAACGGAGTTCCGGCGATGTCGCGTTGGGGCGAATTATTCTCGGGCGCCGGACTGGGCCTCCTGGTCGGCCTGCTGATGGGCCTCTCCGCCGCCTCTGTCGTCGGCAGCATCCTCGCCGCCCTCGCCGCGGCCTTCGCCGCCTTCTTCGGGCTGGTCCCCAATGTTGGCACGGGCCACGGCCTGCGCGTCGGCGCCTTCGGCCTGGCCTGCGCGGTGGGCGTCCTCGGCGGCCTTACCCTGCGCACCGGCGCCATCGGCCTCGCCCCCAGCATCCACGCCGATGTCGCCGCCTGGCAGGCCGCCGGCTACCCGGCGGAGGAAGCCAGGGCGCTGGTCGCCTTCCAGCGCCTCGGCGTCCGGCCGAAGGCGCTGGAGGTCGGGCCACGCCCCAACGCCGGCATCGTCGACCCGGTGCTGTTCTCCACCGTCACCGACCTCTGCGGCCGCCTCAACCGCCTGCCGCCGCCCGAGGCGCTGAACCTGTTGCGGGACCCGACGGCCGGGTCGGTCGGCAACGCCCTCGCCACCGGCCTGCAAGCCTCGCCGGAGGCCGCGCGGCCCGAGACCGTCCGCCGGGCGGTCGCTGCCCTGTGCAACTGACCCGGCACGGCACACAGGCTCCGCACGGCACCCAGGCTCCGCACCGCGCCCAGCTTCCACACGGCGCCCAGGCTCCGCACGGCACCGGGGCTCCGCGCGGCGCCCGCCGCGCGCTGGCCGCCCTCGCCGCCTGCGCCACCCTTGCCGCCCACCCGGCCGCCAGCCAGCCCAGCCGGGAGGTCCTTGATGGCGCAGCACCCGCCATCGTGCGGGTCATCGCCTCCGGCTGCGGTGGTACCGCCCGCGGCGGCACCGGCTTCGCCTGGGAATCCGCCGGGCAGATCGTCACCGCCCTGCATGTCGTGGCGGGGTGCGATACGCTGCGCGTCAATTTTCAGGGCATCGGTGAACGCCCCGCCCGCGTCGCCCGCCTGTTCCGCCCGGCCGACCTCGCCCTGCTGGCGGTAGACCAGCCACCCACGCTCACCCCGCTCCTCGCCTCCACCCGCATTCCCGTGGGGGAGACCGTCATGGTCTTCGGCTACGGCCTCGATACCTCGACGCGGGAAGAACGGCCGCTCTACGTCACCACCGCCAGCACTAGCACCCCGCTGTTGTCGGACGCGGTGAACGCCGAGGCCCGCACCCAGCTCCTCTCCCTCGGCGCCCCCGCGCTGGAGACCGAGATCTTGCGCGTGGACGGCAACCTCCTGCCGGGCCATTCCGGCGCGCCGGTGCTGGATGCCGCCGGTCGCGTCGTCGGCATCGGCTCCGGCGGCCTGCAGCGCGGCACCGTCGGCGTCGGCTGGGCCATCCGGGCCCGCTACCTGGCGGAACTGGCCCGCGCGCCCGCCCTGGCGGATGGCCGTGCCCCCGGCCTCGGCACCGCCCCCAACAGCCCCGGCTACGCCACCCTGGTACTGGGCGCCGGCGCTCTGCGCGCCCGCTGCGGGCAGCTGGATTTCATCCGCTCCCGCACCGGCCTCTCCCTGGCCACCCTCGTCGCCTCGTCGGACGACCAGCGCGGCTTCCAGTCCATCGCCATGACCGCCGGCCGCCCCTGGGACGTCCTGGCCGCGATGCAATTCGACATCTGGACCGAGCAGCGCAGCGGCGCCGGCGTCGCCGTCCCCGCCGGCGGCACGCTCACCCCCCAGGCCCATGGCTGCACCGCCCGCTGGGCCAACGGCCTGGTCGACCTTTTCGTCAGCGGCGCCGACGTGCCGGCCGCCAACGACCCCACCTGGCCCATGGCGGTGGAGCTGACGACAAGCGCCTTCGGCAACGCCTGGGCCCAGGAATTCCTGCCCTTCCTGCAGATCGACCCTGGATTCTCCTACGGCCCGCCCCGCTCCGGCCCCGGCGGCCTGCTCATCAACCGCATGACCTTCATCGGCCAACGCCCCGGCCAAGTGCCCCACGCCGCCTTCCAAACCCTCCTGGCCAAGGGCAATGCCACCATCGGCGTCGCCGCCATCACCCGCCACTACCCCTATCCGATGACCCCGCCCCCCGACGAAGCCACCTACCGCGCCTGGGTCGCCGCCGCCCTCGCCGCCTACCTCTCCACCGTGCCGCCCTAGCCGGGCGTGGTGACAAAGCGGGAAGGCCGGGGAAGGAATTTCCGGACCCCTGCTTTTTCCCTGCGGGTTTTGGTTGGCATCAGGGCCGGACGTGCAGGCTCGTTGTGAAAAGCCGCCCTCCGCGCAGGCGCTTAGCTTTCCGAAAACGATCTCCCCGTCACACTTCAAGCGATCGCTGCGAAGCAGGGCCCTGCAAGGATATGAAAACTCACCGTGGCTGAACCACCCACCGCCAATCGCGCGAGACCCCACCGCGACAAGGCCAAGTCTTCAAACATCCGCTCCCAATAGCGCCGACCAGAAACTCGAAGAAGATGGGGTCCGGGGAATTCCTTCCCCGGCCTTCCGCCCGCCAAGCCGGTACGGAACACATCCACCCGGGTACAGCTCCCCCACGCCCCAGCCCCTCCCATCCGCAGCCTGGAAAATGGCGCCCGTGGCATTCCTTCGCCGCTCATCGCCCCCGCCCATGGCGCCCCCGATCCGCCATGCTATCCTGGCCTGACGATCCAGCCCCTCCCCATCCCTCACCGATGGAACCTGCCGCCCATGACCGACATCCTCTTCGTCAAGCCCATCCTCCCCCGGGCCGGCGCCCTGGTGCTGCCGCTGGCGGAGGGCTTCGTGCTCGAAGGGCTGGCGAAGCAGGCGGATGAAGCCACCAGCGGCGCCGTCTCCCGCGGCCTGGAAGCCGCCGGCTTCAAGGGCAAGAAGGGCCAGTCCGCCACCCTCTACGGCCCCGGCGGCCACCTCTCCCGCATCGTCGCCGTCGGCCTCGGCGCCGCGCCGCTGGAAGCATCGGCGGCCGAGGCCGCCGGTGGCCACGCCCTCCCCTTCATCGCCACCGAGGTCGAGGCCACGATCGACGCCGGCTCCCTCCCCGCCGCCCAGGCGGCCTCGTTCGCCCTCGGCCTCCGCCTGCGCGCCTACCGGTTCGACCGCTACCGCACCAAGGAAGCGGCGGAGGAGAAGCCCAAGCTCACCCGCGTCACCATCGCGGTGCCGGATGTCCCCGCCGCCCAGGCCGCCCACGCCCCGCTCTCCGCCATCGCCGACGGCGTCTTCCTGACGCGGGACCTGGTCAGCGAGCCGCCCAACATCCTCTACCCGGCCGAGATGGCCGATCGCTGCCGCGCGCTCGAGCCCCTCGGCGTCACGGTCGAGATCCTGGAGCCGAAGGCGCTGGAGGCGCTCGGCTTCGGTGCCCTGCTCGGCGTCGCCCAGGGCTCGGCGCGGGAAGCCCGCGTGGTGGTCATGCGGTGGAATGGTGGCGCGGAGGGCACCGCCCCCGTCGCCTTCATCGGCAAGGGCGTCACCTTCGATACCGGCGGTATCTCCATCAAGCCCGCCGGCGGCATGGAGGACATGAAGTTCGACATGGCGGGCGCCGGCACCGTCATCGGTCTGATGTCCGCGCTGGCCGGCCGCAAAGCCCGCGTCAACGCCGTCGGCCTCGTCGGCCTGGTGGAGAACATGCCCTCCTCCACCGCCCAGCGCCCGGGGGACGTCGTCACCACCCAGTCCGGCCAGACGGTCGAGGTCATCAACACCGATGCCGAAGGCCGCCTCGTCCTGGCGGACGTGCTCTGGTACGCACAGCACCGCTTCAAGCCGCGCTTCATGGTGGACCTCGCCACCCTCACCGGCGCCATCATCATCGCCCTCGGCCACGAACACGCCGGCCTGTTCAGCAACGACGACGCCCTGGCCACGCAACTGACCAATGCCGGCACCGCGGTGGGCGAGAAGCTCTGGCGCATGCCGCTGGGCGAGGCCTACGACAAGCAGATCAAGTCCGACATCGCGGACATGAAGAATGTCGGCGGCCGCCCCGGCGGCTCCATCACCGCCGCCCAGTTCATCCAGCGCTTCATCGATACGAAGGACGGCGCCATGCCCTGGGCGCATCTCGACATCGCCGGCACCGCCTGGGCCACCAAGGACGCCGCCACCACGCCGAAGGGCGCCACCGCCTTCGGCGTCCGCCTGCTGGACCGCCTGGTGGCCGACCACTACGAAGGCTAGGCAAGTGGCCGAGATCGGCTTCTACCACCTCACGCGCACGCCCATGGAAGCGGCGCTGCCCAAGCTGCTGGGCCGCGTCCTCTCCCAGGGCGGCCGCGCCGTCGTCCGCGTCGGCACCCCGGAGCGGCTGGCGGCGCTGGACACCTCTCTCTGGCTCTCCGCCGACCCCGACTGGCTGCCCCACGGCACGCCGCTCACCGGCAACGCCGACCTGCAGCCCATCTGGCTGACGACGGAGGACGAGGCCCCCAACGCCGCCCGCTTCCTGTTCCTGGTGGACGGCGCCAACACCGCCCGCACCCCCGAATACGACCGCGTCTTCGACCTGTTCGACGGCCAGGACGACACCGCCGTCGCCGCCGCCCGCGCCCGCTGGTCCGCCGCCAAGGCCGCCGGCCACAGCCTCGCCTACTGGCAACAGGGTGAGCGCGGCTGGGAAAAGAAGGCCTGACGCTTTATGGGCCGAAAGGCTGGGGGAAGGAATTCCCCCAGCCCCCCATCGTCTGTTTGCCAGTCTGCCTGACGCCTCATTGAAGGGCGCAGAGAGACTGCGGGCGCAGCAGTGCCATCTTCCAGGCGCACTGAAAGTATCGGCAACGCCAGAAGCGTGATGATGTAGATATTGATCGCCTACCTTCGAAGAACATGAAGGCGAGAGCTATGATTCACTCTCGTACGCCACAAGCGACGCAAGCATTCACCACAACATCATCTGCCATTGATCGCGTGAATGGCCTTGGATCATGGATCTGATCGGTATCGCACCCCGGCTGGCGTGAAGCCCCCCTCCTGCCCGGAACGCTGCCGCGCCCCCGCGGTTATGTCCCTCTCAGCCAGGGAAACCGCCATGCCGCGCAAAGACCCCCACCGCTGGTCCGCCCATGTCAACGAGACCAGCGACGCGATGGACCTCAAGCCGGACGTCTTCAAGCAGGACGATCCCACGGCCATCGCCCGCTCCCTGAAGCGCTCGGCGGAACACAGCGACCGCCGCAAAGCCAGCCCCTTCCGCTCAGCCATGTCGATGCTGACCTTCTACATCAACCGCGCCGGCCACAACCTCTCCGCCCGCCGCCGCAAGAAGCTGGAAGCCGCCAAGGACGCGCTGCGCCACGAATTCAAGCGGGACTGACCGCGCGCCCCGCCCCACGTCGCGCCACCGCATATCCACCTTGCGGTCCACGCCCCGCCGTCACACCCTCTCCCCAACCGGCCCCGGCGCCGCGCGCTCCCCGGCGCGCCCGCCCCGGCCGCCCATCCAAGTCAGCGGCACAACCCGCGATCCCGGGAGAGAAACACGAATGACCCCAACACGACGCACCCTGCTCGGCGCCGCCGGCGGAATGCTCGGCACCGCCGCCCTCGCGCGCGGCGCCACGGCGCAATCCTTCCCCTTCGCGCCCAACCAGCGCTACCCGGACCCGGCGGTGCAGGTCCTCGACCCCAGCTTCGCCAAGTACCGCATCTACAGCAGCACGCTGGAACAGGTCGCCACCGGCATGCGCTGGGCCGAAGGCCCCGCCTACTTCCCGGAAGGCGGCTACCTGCTGTGCAGCGACATCCCCAACAACCGCATCATGAAGTTCGACGAGAAGGACAACAGCTTCACCGTCTTCCGTGGCCCCGCCAACTACGCCAACGGCAATGCGCGGGACCGCCAGGGCCGCCTCGTCACCTGCGAGCACTCGGTCACCCGCCGCGTCACCCGCACGGAAAAGGATGGCTCCGTCACCGTCCTGGCCGACAGCTTCGAAGGCAAGCGCCTCAACGCCCCCAACGACATCGTCGTCCGCGCGGATGAGACGATCTGGTTCACCGACCCGCTCTTCGGCATCAACGGCGAATGGGAAGGCAGCCGCGCCCAGCCGGAACAGCCCACCACCAACGTCTACCGCATCGGCACGGACGGCAAGCTCGCAGCCGTCATCACCGATCTCGTCAACCCCAACGGCCTGGCCTTCTCCCCGGACGAGAAGAAGCTCTACGTGGTCGAATGGCGCGGCACCCCCAACCGCAGCATCTGGTCCTACGACGTCAACGCCGACGGCACCGTCGGCAACAAGACCAAGCTGATCGATGCGGCGGACCAGGGCGCGCTGGACGGCTTCAAGGTGGACCGGGACGGCAATCTCTGGTGCGGCTGGGGCAGCAACGGCGCGTTGGAGCCGGAAGCGCGCGATGTCGGTGGCCGCCGCGTCCACCAGCTTCGCGGCAAGTCGGAGGACCTCGACGGCGTCATGGTCTTCAACCCGCAAGGCAAGCCCATCGGCTTCATCCGCCTGCCGGAGCGCTGCGCCAACCTCACCTTCGGCGGCCCCAAGAACAACCGCCTCTACATGACCAGCTCCCACTCCCTCTACGCCCTGTACGTCGAGGCGCACGGCGCGGTCTGACCCACCGGCGGCGGCCGCATCCCCCAGAAGCGGCCGCCCTCACGCCATTTGCAAAACCCGCAGGCGGTTGCTCAACCTCTGCCCGATCGCGCGCTCACAGTCCCGGCCGCGTCAGCCAGCACACGCCAAAGCATGGCCACCGCGGCAAGACACGGCGCCACTCCCCCACGTCCCCGCCACGTGCCTCACGCCTGCCGGTCGCGTCACGCGTTCACGCCCTACTCTTCCCGCCCATCGAACGCCCGCTGCGCGTCCACCACCGCCGCCATGTTCCGCTCCACCCACGCATCGAAGGCGCGGATCGGCTCGCTCAGCGAAGCCCCCAGCGGCGTCAGCGCATATTCCACCCGCGGCGGCACCTCGCTGAAACTGCGCCGCAGCACGAAGCCATGCCGCTCCAGCCGCCGCAGCGTCTGGATCAGCATCTTCTCCGAAATCCCGCCAATCCGCCGCCGCAGTTCCGCCGTCCGCCCCGGCCCGATCGCCAGCGTATGGATCACCAGCAAGGACCACTTATCCGCCAGCGCCTCCAGCACGCGGCGGGACATGCACCCCTGCTGGAACACATTCGCCGCCGGGCACGCCGCAACCGTCGCCACGCCCACCTGGACATCCCCGGTCCGCGCATCCACCACCGGCGCCTCCGGCACATCCGCCTCCAGCCCAGCAGCGCTCGCCACCCGCGCGCTCATCCCCACCATCCGCCCTTCGCTCATCCGCGCGCCTTCGCATGGCACAAAACTTACCACAAGGTACGTACTTGCCGCCCGCCCGCCCCCATGCGAAGCCCAACGCCCGGAACGGCCGCCACACCCGGCGGCCTTCCCCACGGAGGCCCCGCCATGAAGCTCTACTACACCCCCGGCGTCTGCTCGCTCGCCCCCCACATCACGCTCCGCGAAGCCGGCCTGCCGTTCGAGCTGGAGAAGGTGGACATCCGCGCCGGCAAGCTCGCCAGCGGCGAGGACTTCGCCCCCATCAACGGCAAGGGCTACGTCCCCGCCCTGCAGCTGGACAATGGAGAGCTGCTGACCGAAGGCCCCGCCATCTCCCAGTACATCGCGGACCTGGCCCCCGCCGCCGGGCTCGCCCCCGCCGCCGGTACGATGGACCGCTACCGCCTGCAGGAATGGCTGAACTTCGTCTCCACCGAGATGCACAAAGGCGTCGGCGCTTTCTTCAACCCGGCCATGACGCCGGAATGGCGCGCCGCCGCCATGCCGCGCCTGACCAAGCGCCTCACCTGGCTCGCCTCCCAGCTGGAGGGTCGCGACTACCTGATGGGCAACACCTTCACCATCGCCGACGCCTACCTCTTCACTGTCCTGCGCTGGACCAAGCCCACGAATATCGACCTCTCCCCCTGGCCGATCTTCGCCGCCTACTCCGCCCGCGTCGCCGCCCGCCCGCATGTCGCCGCCGCCATGCAGGCCGAAGGCATCGCCTGATGCACTCGGGGGCACCGGAGGAAGCTCCGTCCCCGGTGCCGCCATGCTTTCAGCGAGAAGGCCGGGGAAAGAATTCCCCGGACTCCTTCTTTTCTTTTTCGAGTTTCAGGGCCGGGCTTTTGAACGGGCGATCCCGAAAGACGGCTGGGTGCGCCGGAGGTCCCGGACCTCCGGCGACTGAGGGCTCAGCCCGCGCGTTAAGCAGCGCAATCTCCCGGTCCCGCAGCCTGACGCCAAACTCGCAGAGAAAAGAAGGGGGCTGGGGAATTCTTTCCCCAGCCTTCTCCATCACCCAAGCCGTCACGCCCCGGCGCCCGGCCTGAAGCCCCCGCGCGTCACACCCCCACGGCGCATCCCAGCCGCAGCCCGTCCGTCGTGCCGTCATGCAGGCAGATCTGGTTCCGCCCTGCCGCCTTGGCGCGGTACAGGGCCGCGTCCGCTTCCACGAAGATCTGCTGCCCGCCCGCCGCGCCCCGCCGCAGCGTCGCGCCGATGGACACGCTGATATCGATCCGCTGGCCGTCATGCAGCACCGGCTGGCACAGCACCGGCAGCGCCGCCGAAAGCCTGCGCCACAACCGCGCCCGCCCCATCGGCCCGCCCAGCATCGCCACGAACTCGTCGCCGCCAATCCGCGCCACCAGCACCGTGTCGCCCAGCGCCCAACGCAGCCGCTCCCCCAGCCGGCGCAGGCACTCATCCCCCGCCGCGTGGCCCAGCTCGTCATTGATCCGCTTGAAGTAATCCAGGTCCACCACGACCAGCGCGGAGACATCCGGCCGCCGCCCCTGCGCCAACTCGTGGCACAGCGTATCGAACACCGCGCGGTTGGCCAGGCCGGTCAGCGCATCGCAATCGGCGCGCTGCCGCAGCCGCTCCCAGATGATGCGCTCCTGCGTGATATCCTGCTTGGAGCCAAACAGCCGCACCGCCCGCCCATCGACGCGCATCACCCCGGCGGTCAGCCGCATCCAGCGGTCCCGGCCCTGGGCATCGCGGATGCGCGCATCCAGCACGAAGCCGCTGCCCTGGTGAATGGTATCCGCCCGCAGCTGCTCCATCCGCTGCCGGCAGGCATCGTGGTACATCTGCGCGGTGGCTTCGCGCTGCAGCGCCAGGCCGCGCGGCAGGCCGAACAGGTCGTACACGCCATCGGTCCAGCGCATGGCGCCGTTGGTCAGGTCAAACTCCCAGGCACCCACGGGCCCCGCGGGCGGAGCTTCCCACGACTGTGCCTGATACGCGGCAGCTTCCACCCGGTAGGCCATACTGATCCAGACGTGTTCGAAGCCGAGCCTAGAGCGTGATGGCTTGGGATGGAAATACCGAAAGCCTGAATCCCGCAATCAAACATCAGCCGAGACCATGGTGCGTGAACGAATGTGAACGCACCATGCTCCAGGCAAGGGCGGCCCGCCCGGCAAGCACGCAAGCGCCCCCTGCCCGCGCCGCCCCGCGCAGTCCGCAGCGTGGCTTTGACTCCCCCGCTTAACGTTGATATCAACCTATCACGCCGGCGCCCACGACCGGCCCATAACGGAAACGCCACCGGACACACCGGAGAATGACCATGCTGCACAACCGCATCGTCTCCCGCGAAGAATGGCTCGACGCACGCCGCACCCACCTGGCGCGGGAAAAAGCCCTGACCCGGGAACAGGACCGCCTGAACGAGGAACGCCGCGCCCTTCCCTGGGTGCGGGTGGACCAGGCCTATACCTTCCAGACGCCGCAGGGCCCGCAGCCGCTCGCCGCCCTGTTCGGCCCGCGCAGCCAGCTCATCACCTACCATTTCATGCTGGCCCCGGGCTGGGATGCCGGCTGCACCGGCTGCTCCTTCGGTGCCGACCATTTCGATGGCATGCTCCCCCACCTGGAGGCCGCCGATACCCGCCTCGTCGCCGTCTCCCGCGCCCCCCTGGTGGAGATCGAAGCCTACCGCCAGCGCATGGGCTGGCACTTCCCCTGGGTCTCCTCCGCCGGCGGTGACTTCAACCGGGACTTCCACGTCTCCTTCCCGCCAGACAGCGTCCAGGACGGGCAAGTGGACTACAACTTCACCCGCACCGACCTGCCGCACGGGATGGACGAGCTGCACGGCCTCAGCGTGTTCTACAGGGACGCCGAGGGGCAGGTCTTCCACACTTATTCCAGCTACGCCCGCGGCACCGAGCACCTGCTCGGCACGATGCTGCTGCTGGACCGCGTGCCGAAAGGCCGCAACGAGCACGGCACGATGGACTGGGTACGCCGTCACGACGAGTACGCCTCCGCCGAGCCCGCCGCCTGCTGCCACGCCGCCGCACCCCTGGCCTCCTGACCCCGTCCGGGCGGCGCCCATCCGCCCGGCCACCACCACGCCCCCCCTTGCCCACACCCACGTGCCCAACCCGCAGCGCTCAGCCCACCGGCCCAGGCGCCCAGCAAACACCACGGGCCAACAAAGGCCGCCACATCACCGGGAGATGACGACATGCATGTAGACCCCCAGGCCGAACACCGCTGGCTGCAACGACTGGTCGGAGGCTGGACCTTCGAAACCACCTGCTCCATGGGCCCCGACCAGCCCCCCGCCCAATCCAAGGGCAGCGAACAGGTCCGCGCCCTCGGCGACATCTGGATCCTCGGCGAGGGCGAAGGCGAAATGCCCGGCGGCGGCATCGGCCGCACCCTCATCACCCTGGGCTACGACCCGCTGAAATGCCGCTTCACCGGCAGCTTCATCGGCTCGATGATGACGCATCTCTGGCATTACAACGGCACCCTGCAAGGTGACGTCCTGACGCTCGACACCGAAGGCCCCAGCTTCAACGATCCCAACCAGATGTCGCAGTACCAGGATATCGTGACCATCCGCTCGGACAGCGAACGCACCCTCGCCTCCCGCGTCCGCCTGCCCGACGGCAACTGGCACGACTTCATGTCCGCCACCTACCGCCGCGTCACCTAGGGCGCCGCTCGGAGGAAGGCAGCGAACGCCGGGGAAGGAATTCCCCGGACCCCTTCTTTTCTTTTTCGGTTTTTGGATGGGCTTGTGACGAAGCTGGTCCGGGGCCAGGCCGGTTCGTGCCGGAGGTCCTGGAGCAGATTTCTATCAGGTCGCATCACCTGATGCAGTGAAGATGCTCTTCAAAACAACAGGCCAGAGCATGGGAGGTCAGCCTGTGCGGATGGAAAATGCTCTAAACCTCCGGCGACTGCCGGTTCAGCCCTGGCGACCCATCATCAAAAGCGTCCGCCCTCACATCGGAAACCCGACGCCAAACCCGCAGAAAAAAGCAGCGGTTCGGGGAATTCCTTCCCCGACCTTCCTGTTTTCTTTCCAAGGCGGACAGCACCCCCGGTCACGCCGGCACCGGCAACGTCACCCCACACCGCCGCAGCACTTCGTCCAGCAATGCGTCGCGCACCGGCGCATGGGATGTTTCGCGTTCCCGCGTCAGGGCCAGTTCCGCCGCCGCGTCCACGCCGCGCAGCCGTTCCGGTGGTGTCATGCCAATCCAGTCGGCCACGCAGCCGGCATGGGCCTCGGGGTGGAATTGCAGCCCGACCGCGCGGCGGAAGGCGAAGGCCTGGATGGTGTCGTCCGCCCGCGCCAGTACTTCGGCGTCCGGCGGCAGATGCACATGGTCGCCGTGCCAACGCACCCAGGGTCCGCGCCAGACCGGCGCCGCCACGTCCTCGATCTCGCCCCAGCCGGCATGCAGCCGCCCGGTCGCTTCCACCCGGCCGCCGATCGCCGCCGCCAGCAACTGCGCGCCGAAGCAGATGCCCAGCACCGGCCGCCCGGCCGCCACGGCCTGGCCGACATAGGCCACCTGCCAGCGGATCCAGTCGTCGCCGTCATACACGGCCTTGGGCGAACCGAGGCTGATGAGGAGATCCGCCGCATCCAGCCTGTCGCGGTGCGCCGCCAGCCCAGGCCCCGGCACGATGTCCAGCCTGGCCCCGCGCCGTTCCAGCGCCGCCCCCAGCAGGCCGATCGGCGCCAGGGGCGAGTTCTCGAGGACGGCGACGCGCATCGTATTCTTCATGCTCCGGTGGGGCGTGTCGCGCCATCATGCCACCCGCGCCACCGGCCTGCCAACGCCTGCCGCGCCGATTGCACGCCCGCGCCATTCCCCGCACAAACGCCCGGCGCGCACCCGCGGCCAACCGGATCACTCACACCGCCCATCCGCCCCACCGAGGCAGCCGAACCAACCCGCTCGCCATCCACACCGACCAACCGGCCAACCGGCCAACCAAACCAAGAAGCCAGCCGAACCCCTCAGGCAGCCAACAACCCCATCCAACGCATCGGCCCAACGAGGCCACCCAGGAAAGGAGCCACCCCATGCTCACCGGCCAATGCCATTGCGGCGCCATCCACTATGAAATGCCGTCCGAGGTGCTGCACCACGCGCTGTGCCACTGCACCGATTGCCGCCGCCATGCCGGCGCGCCGGTGGTCGCCTGGGCGATGATCCCGGCGGAGCAGCTCCGCATCACCAGCGGCCAGCCCGCCACCTACAACTCGTCGGAACACGGCCGCCGCCTGTTCTGCGCCGCCTGCGGCACCAGCCTGTTCTACATCAACGAGGCCAACCTGCCCGGCATGGTCGATATCCAGACCGCGACGCTGGATACCCCCGACGCCCTGCCGCCCCCCACCGCCCACATCCAGGCGGCGGAACGCATTTCCTGGATGCAGCACGCCCACACCCTGCCGGCCTTCGACCGCTACCCCGGCTGAGTCAGCGCACCTCGCGCGGCCAAGGCACCTGGTACCATTCGCCGCATCCGCGCTTCAGCCGAGGAATAGCCGCGCCCGGCGCACGCCAACCATCCGTCCATCCACGAACCAACCGACCCTCTCCCCAAGCGCACCCACACATGGGTTCCAAAGGCCTCAGGCCTTTGGCGGGGAGAGTTCGAGAGGGGCAGCGCCCCCTCTCGACCCACAAGAGCCACCGCCCTTTCAGATCACCAGCCCGCCATTCACATGCAGCACCTGCCCGGTGATGTAGGACGCCCCCGGCGAGGCCAGGAACGCGATCGCCGCCGCCACTTCCTCCGGCAGCCCCAGCCGCCCGGCCGGGATGCGCGTCAGCACCGCCTGGCGCGCCGCGTCATCCACCGCCGCATGCGCCTGCGCGTCCTTGCGGATATAACCGGGGGAGACGGCGTTCACCGTCACCGTCGGCGCCCACTCCACCGCCAGCGCCCGGATCAGCGCCTCCGCCCCCGCCTTGGCGGCGGCCGAGGCGGCGAAGATCGTCGAATCCGGCCGGAAGTAATGCGCGACGAAGGAGGATACGCCAACGAAGCGCGGCGCCTCCCCCTGCGCCAGCAACGGCCCGGCCGCGCGCGCCAGCCGCAGCAGCGCCCACAGGATGGTGTCCTGGGACTGGGCGAAAGCCTCGTCGCTCAACGCCATCACCGCCGTGCGGTCAGCGAAGCCGGCGTTGGAGACCAGCACGTCCAGCCCGCCCATCGCGTCGGCCGCTTCCGCCACCAGGCGCCCGGCGGCATCGGGCTGCATCAGGTCGGCCAGCAGCACATGCGCGGTGCCGCCCTGGCGCCGCACCGCCTCGGCGGCGCGCTCCGCCCCCTCGCGGTTGCCGCGCGCGTGCACCGCCACGCTCACCCCCGGCCCGGCCAGCGCCGCCGCCGTCGCCGCACCGATGCCGCTCGAAGCCCCGGTCACCAGAATCCGCCGTCCCGCCATGTCCCATCCTCCAGCTTTGTCCGCATCACGATAGGCGCGGCGCCTTGCGCGCCCAAGAGGCCAAGCCCATGCTGACGCGCAGCCGGCGCCAACAGCCGGGCAGCCGCAGGGCGCCGCAGGCCGGCCCCGCGGCCGGACAAGCGGAAACGACCCAGGGAATCATGACCAGCATGCTGACTGTACTGGAACCGGAAGGCCTCTACCCCGACACCAGCGAGGAACAGCGCATCCTCGGCCCCGGCGTCCGCCTGCTGCAGGGCGGCGGCGAGGAATCGATCGCGCATATCCCCGACGAGGTCTGCGCCCAGGTCGATGGCCTGTTCGTCTTCCGCAACTGGCTCGATGCCGCCGATATCGCCCGCTTCCCGCGCCTGAAGGTCGTGGTCCGCATGGGCGTCGGCTACGACCGGCTGGACCGCGCCACCCTGGCGGCGCGCGGCGTGAAGGTCTGCAACGTGCCCGACTACGGCACCACCGAGGTGGCGGACCACGCCATCACCCTGGCGCTGGCGCTGCGGCGCGGCATCACCCTGCATCACGACCTGCAGCGGGCGGACCCGCCGGCCCCCTGGGCCTATGTCCGCCACCCCATCCTGCAGCGCTTCGGGGAACAGCGCTTCGGCATCCTCGGCCTCGGCCGCATCGGCACGGCGGCGGCGCTGCGGGCCAAGGCGCTGGGCTTCAAGGTCGGCTTCCACGACCCCTACCTGCCGAACGGCGTGGACCGTGCCCTGGGCATCACCCGCTACCGCACGAAGGAGGAGCTGCTGGCCAACACCGACATCCTCTCCCTGCACGCGCCGCTGACCCGCACCACCCGTGGCTTCGTGGGGGAGAAGGAACTGCGGACGCTTCCCGCCGGCGCCGTGGTGGTCAACACCGCCCGTGGCCCGATGCTGGATATCGAGGCGCTGTACACCTGCATGAAGGATGGCCACATTGTCGGCGCCGGCCTCGACGTCATCCCGGACGAACCGCCGGTGGACCCGATCCCGCGCCTGCTGGCCGCCTACCGCGCCCGCGAGTCGTGGCTGGACGGCCGGCTGATCGTCACGCCGCACAGCGCCTTCTATACGCCGCATGCCTATGACGACATCCGGATCAAGAGCGCGGAGACGATGCGGGACGTGCTGGTGGACAGACTTGCCAGCAATGTGATCACGCCTGAGATGGACTGAGCCAAAAAAGCGACTAACGTTTTTGTTAGATTCTTTTTAAGAACTCTCATCTCCAGACGAGATTCAGACACTTCCTTACCAGAAAATAGTTATCATTCTCTGAAAATTAGTTGCTCTCTAAGCCCCCTCCGCTTCATTCCCAGCACATATCTTCGCGAGTGCAGCATAAAAAACGTCGGTACGGCGGGCACCCGTGTACATTAAGACATGCTCTGCGTGAGCGCTGAGGGGGTTTAGGGGATTTGGCGATGCATGTGATGCTCGACGTATCACGCCTGCTGGTCTGTGGACGCAAGCAGACCCCTTCGGGGATCGACCGCGTCGAACTGGCCTACGCACGCCATTGGCTGGCCGCCCCGCAGAACAGCTGCAGCTTCGCGGCCCAGGACCTGCGCGGCGGCTTCGCCCTGTTGCCCCGCGCCCTGGTGGCCGAGCTGGTCGCCGAACTCTGCATCGCCTGGGATGGCGGGGATGGCCGCATCACCGCCGCCCAGCGTGCCAACCGCATCGGCCTGCAGGCCCGTGGCCGCCTGCTGCTCGGCCTCGGCCGCGCCGACCTCTCCCGCATGCTGGCCAATACCCGCCGGCTGGTCTTCCTGCTCGTCTCCCACCGCGCGCTGGAACGGAAGGGCCCGATCGAGAGCATCCGCCGCCACGGCGCCGCCTTCGTTCCGCTGATCCACGACATCATCCCCGTTACCCACCCGGAATACGCCCGCCCCGGCCAGGCCGAGACGCACCAGCGCCGCATGGCCACCACCGGCGCCCTGGCGGATGGCATCATCGCCAATTCCGAAGCCACCGCGCAGGCGCTCGCCCCCTATCTCGCCCACCGCGACTCGCAGCCGCCCATCGTCGTGGCGCCGCTGGGGATCGAGAAGGTGCCCTTCAGCCCGCGCCCGCCCGCCACCTACCGCGGCCCCGGCGCCGCCTACGCGCACCCCTCCTTTGTCACCCTCGGCACCATCGAGCCGCGCAAGAACCACCTGCTGCTGCTTCACCTGTGGCGGGACATGGCCACCACCATGGGCAGCGACACCCCGCGCCTGACCATCGTCGGCAAGCGCGGCTGGGAAAACGAGAACGTGGTGGACATCCTGGAACGCTGCACCGCCCTCAACGGCGTCGTGCAGGAAGCCGGCCAGTTGTCGGACCGCCAGGTGGCCGGGCTGATGCGCAATTCCCGCGCCCTTCTCTTCCCCTCCTTCGCCGAAGGCTACGGCCTGCCGCTGGCCGAGGCCCTGGCCCTCGGCGTCCCCGCCATCTGCTCCGACCTGCCCGCCCTGCGCGAAGTCGGCGGCGATGTGCCGGACTACCTGGACCCGCTGGACGGCGCCGCCTGGCGCGAAGCCGTGCTGGACTACAGCCGGCCGGACAGCCCCCGCCGCGCCGCCCAGCTCGCCCGTATGGCCCGCTGGTCCGCCCCCACCTGGGAAGGCCACTTCACCCTGGTGGAAGCCATGCTGGAACGCGTGGCCTCCCCCTCCGCCGCGCCAGCCCTCAGCTGGGGCAGCCGCCGCCAGCCGGAGGTCCTGGCCCAGCCACCTCTTGTTGCGGTGCGGGACGAAGCCGTGTCATGAGCCGGCGAGCCCGCGTCCACACGGGTCCCGCCTAATCCGTTACCGCTTCGGGCCCGCCGCTTCGGGCCTGAACCCCTGACCCCATTGCGGGCCCTGCCGGCGCCCGCTGAATAGACGGAATGCCCGAAGGAACTTCCACCAGCGGCCCCGGCCGCGCCGCCGAGTCCACCGCCACCGCGCCGCAGGGCACGGATCTGGCGGGCGCGCCCATTGCGATCGTCGGCGCCGCGTGCCGCCTGCCCGGTGCGCCGGATCTCGCTTCCTTCTGGTCCATGCTCGCCACCGGCACCGACGCCGTGGGCCAGCTGCCGGCCGAGCGTTTCGCCCAGCCCGCCTTCTACCACCCGCGCAAGTCCGAATCCGGCCGCTCCTACAGCTTCGCCGCTGCGCATCTGGGCGACATCGCCCAGTTCGACGCCCCCGCCTTCGGCCTCTCCCCGCGGGAGGCGGCGGAGATGGACCCGCAGCAGCGCATCCTGCTCGAAGTCGCCGCCGAAGCGGTGGAGGATGCCGGCTGGCCGCTCGCCAAACTGGCCGGCCGCCCCGTCGGCGCCTTCATCGGCGGCTCCTCGACCGACTATGCCGAGCTGCGGCTGGGCGACCCCGCCGGCATCGACCGCTACTTCATGACCGGCAACACGCTGTCGATCCTGTCCAACCGCCTGACCAACATCTTCGACCTGCGCGGCGCCGGCCAGACCATCGACACCGCCTGCTCCTCCTCCCTCGTCGCGCTGCACATGGCGGTGCAGGCCCTGCGCTCCGGCCAGCTGGAAGCGGCGCTGGTGGGCGGCGTGCAGCTGCTGCTTTCTCCCTATGCCTTCACCGGCTTCTCCCGCGCCGGCATGCTCTCCCAGCGCGGCCGCTGCCAGGCCTTCGATGCGGCGGCGGATGGCTATGTGCGCGGCGAAGGCGCCGGCATGGTGCTGCTCAAGCCCCTCGCCCAGGCTCTGGCGGAGGGGGACCGCGTGCGCGGCGTCATCCTCGGCACCGGCACCAACGCCGCCGGCCGCACCATCGGCCTCTCCTTGCCCAACCGGGAAGCCCAGGCCGCCCTGCTGACCCGCGTGCTGGCCGAGAGCGGCCTGGACCGCGACGACCTCGCCTATTTCGAGGCCCACGGCACCGGCACCCAGGCCGGGGACCCGGTGGAAAGCTGGGCCATCGGCCGCGCGCTGGCCCGTGGCCGCGCCACGCCGCTGCCGGTCGGCTCGGTCAAGACCAATATCGGCCACCTGGAACCCGCCTCCGGCATCGCCGGCCTGCTGAAGGCCATGCTGGTGCTGGAGAAGGGGGTGCTGCCGCCCAACCTGCACTTCAACAACCCCAACCCGAATATCGACTTCGCCGGCCTCAACATCCGCATCCCCACGGCGGCGGAATCCATCGTCACCGGCCCCGGCAGCCTCGCTGGCGTCAACAGCTTCGGCTTCGGCGGCACCAACGCCACCGTGCTGCTGGGCGCCGCCCCCGCCGTGGCGCCGCTGCCGCAGGAGGCGCCCACCGCCCTGCCGCCGCTGCTGCTGACCGCGCATTCCGAAGCCGCGCTGAAGACCCTGGCCGCCAACTGGCGGGACCGCCTCGCCGCCCTGGCCCCGCCCCCCGCCACCCAGGGTCCGGCCACGCCCCCGCCCCTGCCCACGAAGCGGACAGCGGCTTCCGGCACGCAGCGCCCCGCCGCTTCCACGCCCGCCGCTACCAAGTCCGCCGCACCCGCCGCCA
>NZ_JACTVA010000038.1 GCF_014490485.1 Teichococcus aerophilus
CGCGGCAAGGCGGGGCGCGGCTTGGCCGCGCGGCGCCACCACCACCCCGGCCTCGGCCGGCACGGCGACGCTGCGCAGCTGCGCCGCCGCCGGCATGGGCGAAAACACAGGCACGGCCAGAGCAGGCAGGCACAGCAGGGCAGGCAGCAGGCGGGCGCGGATCATGCGGGATTCTCGACCAGGGACGGCGGCTGGGTGGCGTGGAAGGCCGGCAGGGTCAGGCAGGCGGCCTCGGCCGCCATCAGGCGCGGGAAGGCCAGCGGAAGGCCGAACTCGCGCGCCATGGCCATCTGCGGCACCAAACAGATATCGGCGAGGCCGGGCGACATGCCGAAGCAGAACGGTCCATCGGCCTCGCGCAGCAGCATTTCGCAGGCTTCCAGCCCCTCGGTCAGCGTCAGGCGCACCCAGGCGCGCACCTGCATGTCGCCCAGGCCGAGGGCACGCAGCCGCGCCAGGGCACGCGGGTTGTGCAGCGGCTGCATGTCGCAGGCGATGGCCAGGGCGAAGGCGCGCACGCGGGCGCGGGCCAGCGGGTCCGCCGGCAGCAACGCCGGGGTGGGCCACATCTCCTCCAGCCATTCCAGGATGGCGAGGGACTGGGTCAGCGGCGCGCCCTCCCCACTCTCCATCACCGGCACCAGCCCTTGCGGGTTGAGGTGGCGCAGGGCAGGCAGGCGCGCATCGGGGCCAGGTGCCGGGTGCTGCACCGCTTCCGCCCTCAAGCCCTTCAGGGCCAGGGCAATCCGCACCCGCCACGTCGAGGAGGAGTGGGCATAGCCGTGCAGGCGCATCGGAACCCTTTCTTGCTCTCAAATATGTGATCCACAAGAGGCGGAGCGTCAACCTCTTCCGTGCCATCGCTGATAGCGCGGCGTGCAGGCGGTATTCTGCGCGGGATCGTGGCAAAAATACTGCCATGCCTGCCCTGAAGCTGCGCCATAACCCAGCGCTCGGTAGACGGTCACGCTCCGCCGAGGATGGTGGCAGCCAGCCTGTCCTCCACCGCCTGCGTCACGCTTGAAAGGCCCGTCCAGCCATGGACCAGACCGACCACCGCATCCTGCGCGCCCTGGCCCGCAACGGGCGGCTGACCAATGCGGAGCTGGCTGAGGAAGTCGGCCTCTCCGCCTCCCCCTGCTGGACGCGGGTACGGCGGCTGGAGCAGGCGGGGGTGATCAAGGGCTATGTCGCGCTGCTGGACCAGGCCGAGCTGGGCCTGCCCGATACCGTCTTCGTCGAAGTCATGATGGACAAGCACGATGAGGAGGCGCTCAGCCGGTTCGAGGCCGTGGTGAATGCCATGCCGGAAGTGCTGGAATGCCACCTGACCACCGGCGAATACGACTACCTGATCAAGGCCGCCGTGAACGGCACCGCAGGCTACGAAGCCCTGCTGCGCGAGAAGCTCTACCGCCTGCCCGGCGTCCGCCACACCCGCAGCGCCTTCGCCCTGCGTTGCCTGAAGCGGAACCTCTCGCCGGTGCCTTGAGGCGGCGGGGGAGGAAGGCCGGGGAAAGAATTCCCCGGACCCCATCTTTTTTCTTGTGAGTTTGGCGTCGGGCTTCCGTCCGAGAGCGGACGCTTCTGATGATTTTAATAATGGGCCGCGCGGGCTGAACCCTCAGGCGCCGGAGGTCCTAGACCTCCGGCGCACCCAGCCGTCCCCATGACCACACGTTCAGCCATCGCGCGTGAAAACTCGAAAAAAGAAAAGAAGGGGTCCGGGGAATTCCTTCCCCGGCCTTTCTCTCCCCCAACGGACTCGCCATTCGACCTTCGGTTGCGCCTTCCCTGCCCGCCCCCTCACGCCACCAGGTAGCGGTCCCGCAGATGCGCCGTGAAGTCGGAGGGGTCGAGCGGCTTGCCGGTGGCTGCCCGCAGCAGGTCCTGGAAGCCGAGGCGGGAGCCCTGGCCGTGGACTTTGGCGCGCAGCCATTCGCGCAGCGGCGTGAAGTCGCCGCCGGACAGCCGGGTGTCCAGTTCCGGCAGGTCGGCGCGGGCGGCGCGCATCAGCTGGGCGGCCGCCATGGCGCCGAGCGTGTAGGACGGGAAGTAGCCGAAGGCGCCGTCATGCCAGTGGATGTCCTGCAGACAGCCGCGGGCATCGTCCGGCGGGGTCATGCCCAACAGGCTGGCGAAGCCTTCGTTCCAGGCGGCGGGCAGGCCTTCCACGTCCAGCTCACCGCCGATCAGGGCGCGTTCCAGGCGGAAGCGCAGGATGACGTGGGCGGGGTAGGTCATCTCGTCGGCATCGACGCGGATGAAGCCGCGTTCCACCCGGCGCCACAGGCCGGCCAGGTTGTCCGGCGCATAGGGTGCGGCGTCGCCGCCGAAGGCGGCGTGCAGCTGCGGGCCGATGAAGCGCAGGAAGGCGTCCGAGCGGCAGGCCTGCATCTCGATGATCAGGCTCTGCGATTCATGCGCGGCCATGCCGGCGGCCTCGCCCACTGGCTGGTGGGCGAAGGCACTGGGCAGCCCCCGCTCATAGAGGGCGTGGCCGGTTTCGTGCAGCACGCCGAGCAGCGCCTGGGCCACCGAGGCATCGTTGTACCGGGTGGTGATGCGGACATCGGTGGGCGTGCCGCCGCAGAACGGATGGGTGCTTTCGTCCAGCCGTGCATGGGTGAAGTCCAGACCGACGCGCTCGGCCATGTCGCGGCACAGCGCCTGCTGGGCGGCGATGGGGAATGGGCCCGGCAGCGGCACCGGGCGGGGGCGCTGCATCTGCAAGGCCTCGGCGCGCGGCAGGGCGTCGGCCAGGAAGGTCTCGTAGGCGGCGAAGATCGGCTCCACATCGGCGGCGGTGATGCCGCGCTGGTAGCCTTCCATCAACGCGTCATACGGGCTAAGGCCAGTGGCGGCGGACAGGGCCGCGGCCGTTTCCCGCTGCAGGCGGACCACTTCCTTCAGCGCGGGCGCGACCATGGCAAAATCGGCATTGGCGCGGGCGGTGCGCCAGCGCTGTTCGCAGGCGGAGTTCGCGCGGGCGGTGGCTTCCACCAGCGCCGTGGGCAGGGCGACGGCGCGGGCATGGGCGTCCCGCATCAAGGTGAGGTTGGCGTCGTCCCACGCCCCGTGTGCCTCGGCGCTGGCCAGGTCCTCCGCCACCTGCGGCGCGGTCAGCAATTCATGCGAAAGGCCGGACAGGACGGCCAACTGCTCGCCCCGGGCCTCGGCCCCGCCTGCCGGCATGACCGCTGCGGCATCCCAATGCAGCATGGATTGTGCCTGGCCCAGCAGGGCGATACGGGCGAAGCGGGCCTTCAGGCGATCGTAAGCTGCAGTCATGTGGGGTCCTTGAGAGCATCATGCTGACGGTGGCACTGGCGGGCCCGGATGGTGCGGCCGCCACAAGCCCGGGCCGGCGCCTCGCGTGATTCAGGCGTTTCGGTGTCCCCACCTCAAGCCATCACGCTCTAGCGGCGCTGATCCGGCCCCAGCCGAGTCCGGGCCCAGGCGATGAAGACGCCGAGCGCCGCCAGCGCCAGACCGTACCAGGTGATGACGTAACCCAGATGGCTGTTGGTTGGCTGCGGCATGTGCTGTGCCGGCTGCGGCAAAAGGCCCGATTGTGGCCCCATGGCCACGAGCCCGTACGGTGCCGGGGCAGCCAGCGCCACGGCTTCACCGATGGCGGCCGGGTCGAACGTATAGAAGGTACGGCTGGCGGGGCTGCCGGTGGCGCTGGTCCAGCTCGCGGTTTCGCCCGGACGAATATAGCCCTCGACGCGTACCGGGCCTTCCGGCCGGGCGATGACGCCACCCTCCATCGGCACCCAGCCGCGATCGACCAGGATGGGCGCGGCGCCTTCCCGCTGCAGCGGCGTGACGAGATGCGTGCCCAGGGTGTTGCCGCGCACTTCGGCGCCGAAGCGGGCTTCCTTGTCGTGCAGGAACTGGCCATCGGCGAAGACCTTGGCATAGGGCGCAGGCGGGTCCGCCAACGGCACGGGCGGGCCGGCCTCCGCCACGGCGAAGGCGGCCAGCAGGTCGGTCTTCCAGCGCAGGCGCTGCAGTTGCCAGGTGCCCAGGCCGACCAGAATGGCCAGCACGGGCAACAGGCACAGGACGGGCAGGATCAGGCGGCGCCAAGAAGAGGCCGGGCGGGGAGTCATGGCCGGGGTGTCTATCATGGATGGGGACGGGCCGGCAGGGCCGGAAGGGGGAGTGAAGGCCAGGGGAAGGAATTCCCCTGGACCCCTTCTTTTTTCTGCAAGTTCGGTATGGGCTAGGCGGACGTGCTTTCGATAATGGCCGCGCTGGCTGAGCGGCGGACCCTGGAGGCCTGGCGCGAACCAGACTGGTACTTCAGCAGCCACACCCAAAAAGTCGAAAAAAGAAGATGGGGTCCGGGGAATTCCTTCCCCGGCCTTCCCCTGAAACAGAAAAAGGGCCCGAGGGTGGTGACCCTCGGACCCCTTCGTTCAGGCCAACACCGGAAGCGTCAGTGCTGGGCGATCTCGCCCACGCCGAGGATGTAGACCACGACGAACAGGAACAGCCACACCACGTCCACGAAGTGCCAGTACCAGGCGGCGGCTTCGAAGCCGAAATGGCGCTGCGGGGTGAACTCGCCGCGATAGGCGCGGACCCAGCAGACGGCCAGGAAGATGGTGCCGACGATGACGTGGAAGCCGTGGAAGCCGGTCGCCAGGAAGAACACCGAGGGATAGATGCCGCCGGTGAAGGCGAACGGGGCCTCGGCATACTCGTAGGCCTGGAAGAAGCTGAAGGACATGCCCAGCAGGACCGTCAGGCCCAGGCCCTGGAGCAGGCCCTTGCGGTCATTTTCCAGCAGCGCGTGGTGCGCCCAGGTGACCGTGCAGCCCGAGAGCAGCAGGATCATGGTGTTGAGCAGCGGCAGGCCCAGCGGGTCGAACGTATGGATGCCGGCGGGGGGCCAGATGGCCTTGGCGGCACCCGAGACGTGCTCCGGGTACAGGAAGAAGTGGAAATAGGCCCAGAAGAACGCGACGAAGAACATCACCTCGGAGGCGATGAACAACACCATGCCGTAGCGCAGGCCGATGCGGACGATGGGGTTGTGGACGCCCGGCTGCTTCGATTCGCGCACGATGTCGCGGAACCAGAAGTACATGGAGGCGATGACGCCCAGCAGGCCGACGCCCAGCACCCAGTGGATGTTGTAGTGGGCGAAGACGATGATGCCGAACAGCATCAGCCCGGCCGACAGCGACGCGGTCAGCGGCCAGGGGCTGGGGTCCACCAGGTGGTAGGGGTGCTTGTTGTGGGTGGGTGTACCCACCGCGACTTCGCTGCTGGCCATCGGGCTTCCTGGACTCAAGGCGTCACGCAAGGGGTGGAACGGCGGCGGGCAGGCAGGGCCCGGCCTCCGGTCATGCGGAACGATACGACGGAGTGTATCAATCCCGAAAAGCGGGTTCGGATCAAGTCCGTCACGGCGTCGCCGTGTGGCTTGCGCCGGGCCGGATCAGCTCGGTCCGGCGGCCAACATGCTCCCCGGCATTGGCCACGGCGCCTGCGCGCTCGGCATCCGCCAGGGTGCGGAAGAAGGTGTAGTTGATGGTGATCGTCCGGATGTCCCGCGTATTCGGGTCATCCGCGATCTTGGGGTCGACCCAGTAGGCGATGGGCATTTCCACCTGCTGGCCGCCAGTCAGCGTCTGCTCGTCGAAGCAGAAGCACGCGACCTTGTGGAAATAGCGGCCGGCCACTTCCGGCGTCACGTTGTAGGTGGCGATGCCGGTGACCGGCCCCTGGGCGAGGTTCTGCGCGGTGTAGAAGGCCATGCCCTCCTGGCCCAGCGGCAGGTTCTCGCTGCCCTGCCCGGCGGCGAAGCGCCAGGGCAGGTTGGGATGGGTATTGGCATTGAAGCGGACGGTGATGCTCTTGTCCGTGGCGCCGGGCGCGGTACCACCGATCATCGGCGTGCCGTTATAGCCGGTGACGGCGCAGAAGATGGCGTAGAGCGGCACCGAGGCGAAGGCGAGGCCGAGCATGCCGGCCACCACCCCGCCCGCGATAGTCGCGGTACGGCGGTTGCGGCGGGCGAGTTCCGGGTCCTGAACGGTCATGGCGTGGCTCCCTTCCCTGCTCTGCCGGTGTCAGCTTTGGGCCATGCGGGCCATGGCGATGAAGTAGAACAGCGCCACCAGGCCCAGAAGCGCGATCAGGATGGCCCAGTTGCGGCTGCGGCGGCGGCGCTCGAACGCCGCCAGCTCCTCGGGCGTCATGCGCCGAACACCAGCTTGTCGGCCGCCAGGGCGGTGAACAGGGCGAACAGGTACAGGATGGAGAAGCGGAAGGCGGCGCGGGCCGGGGCATCGTTGCTGCGGCTGACGCCGGCCTCGTCCTGCTCATCGCGCTTCACGCGCCACATATAGTGCAGGAAGAAACCGCCCAGCACGAGCGCGGCGCCGCCATAGGCCAGGCCGGACATGCCGATCACGGTAGGGGCCAGGCTGACCGGCACCAGCAGCAGCGAGTACAGCCAGATCTGCCGGCGGGTTTCCTTGGCGCCGGAGACGACGGGCAGCATCGGCACGCCGGCACGTTGGTAGTCGCCCGAGGCGTAGAGGGACAGCGCCCAGAAATGCGGCGGGGTCCAGACGAAGATGATGGCGAACATCACCAGCGCCTCGATCGAGACGTGGCCGGTGACCGCGGCCCAGCCGATCATCGGCGGGAAGGCGCCGGCGGCACCGCCGATGACGATGTTCTGCGGCGTCCGGCGCTTCAGCCACATCGTGTAGATGAAGACATAGAAGGCGATGGAGCCGGCCAGCACGGCGGCGGCCACCATGTTGGTGGCCAGGCCCATCATGACGACCGAGGCCACGGCCAGGAACACGCCGAAGCTCAGCGCCGCCTGCGGGCGGATGCGGCCGGCCGGGATGGGGCGGTTGGCGGTGCGGCGCATGATCGCGTCGATATCGCGGTCGTACCACATGTTGATGGCGCCCGAGGCACCGGCGGCGACGGCCACGCAGAGGATGGCGGTGACGGCCAGCACCGGGTGGATGCCACCCGGCGCGACCAGCAACCCGACGAGGCCGGAGAACACGACGAGCGACATGACACGCGGCTTCAGCAGCGCGATCCAGTCGCGCGCCTCGCTCAGGTCCAGGTCGTCAGACGTGCCGAGGGGGGCAGAAGCCCCCCCCGTCTGACGGAACGTACTGTCGCTCATCAGCCGGCCTCCATGCCCGGAGGATGCGGCGTCCACCAAAATGCGCGCCGCATGCCCCGAGCCTTAGTGTGATCGCGCCCCGCGCTTAGCGGATACGGGGCAGTTCGTCGAAGGTGTGGAACGGCGGCGGGCTCGACACCTGCCATTCCAGTGTGGTGGCACCCTCGCCCCACGGGTTCGCGGGCACGGGCTCCTTGCTCGTGAAGGTGCGGTAGCAGACATAGAAGAAGAACAGGAACGAAGCCACCGACACATAGGCACCCAGGCTGGCGATCAGGTTCCAGCCAGCGAAGGCCTCCGGGTAGTCCGGGTAGCGGCGCGGCATGCCCTGGGCGCCCAGGAAGTGCATCGGGAAGAAGGTCAGGTTCACGCCGATGAAGGTCAGCCAGAAATGGATCTGGCCCAGCCGCTCGGGGTACTGCTTCCCGCTCATCTTGCCGATCCAGTAGTAGAAGCCGGCATAGATGCCGAAGACGGCGCCCAGCGACAGCACGTAGTGGAAGTGCGCGATGACGTAGTACGTGTTGTGCAGGATGACGTCCACGGAGGCGTTGGAGAGCTTCACGCCCGTCACGCCCCCCATGGTGAACAGGAAGATGAAGCCGATGGCGAACAGCATCGGCGTCTTGAAGGTGAGCGAGCCGCCCCACATCGTGGCGATCCAGGAGAAGATCTTGATGCCCGTGGGCACCGCGATGATCATCGTGGCGGCCATGAAGTAGGCCCGCGTGTCCACCGAGATACCGGAGGTGAACATGTGGTGCGCCCACACCACGAAGCCGACGACGCCGATGGCCACCATGGCGTAGGCCATGCCGAGATAGCCGAAGATCGGCTTGCGGCTGAAGGTGGACAGGATGTGGCTGATGATGCCGAAGGCCGGCAGGATCATGATGTAGACTTCGGGGTGGCCAAAGAACCAGAACAGGTGCTGGAACAGCACCGGGTCGCCGCCGCCGGCCGGGTCGAAGAAGGCCGTGCCGAAGTTACGGTCGGTGATCAGCATGGTGATGGCGCCGCCCAGCACGGGCACGGACAGCAGCAGCAGGAAGGCCGTCACCAGCATGCCCCACACGAACAGCGGCATCTTGTGCAGCGTCATGCCCGGGGCGCGCATGTTGAAGATGGTGGTGATGAAGTTCACCGCACCCAGGATGGAGCTGGCACCCGCGAGGTGGAGCGCGAACAGCACCATGTCCAGGCCCATGCCAGCCTGGTACTGGCTGTTGGACAGGGGCGGATACAGCGTCCAGCCCGTGCCGGTCCCGCCGACGAACAGGCTGCCGACGCCCAGCACCAGCGCCGGGAACAGCAGCCAGAGGCTGATGTTGTTCAGGCGCGGGAAGGCCATGTCCGGCGCGCCGATCATGATCGGCACGAAGTAGTTGCCGAAGCCGCCGATCAGCGCTGGCATGATGACGAAGAACACCATGATCACGCCATGCGCGGTCACGGCCACGTTCCAGGCCTGGCCATCGGCGAAGATCTGCATGCCCGGCGTCTGCAGCTCGATCCGCATCAGCAGGCTGAGGCCGATGCCGACGAAGGCCGCAAGCACAGCGAAGATCAGGTAGAGGATCCCGATGTCCTTGTGGCTGGTGCTGAAGAACCAGCGCTTGAAGAACCCAGGCGCGTGGTCGTGCCCGTGGTCGTTGTGGTCGTCATGCGTATGTGACGCGGTCGCCATTCTGTGTCCGTCCCGCTCTCGAACCGTCCGTGGTCACCGCAGCAGGCGGCGCCTCTGTTATTCATCCTGGCCGCCAGGGGCGGCACCGGACCTGTCTCTCTCAACAGAACCGCCCGGGGGCGGCTCCGTTCGCCGTCTTAGCGGCTGAGTTCCGCCACCGTCGTCACGCCGCCGGGCTGCGTCACGCCAGACTGCGCCACCACCGGGGCGGGGGCGCCCTGGTCGGCGGCGAAGCGCTGGCGCGCCTGCTCCAGCCACGCATCGTACTCGGCCTGCGGCACGGCCTTCACCACGATCGGCATGAACCAGTGGTTCTGGCCGCAGATCTGGTTGCACTGGCCGTAGAAGGTGCCGGCACGGTCGGCCCGGAACCAGGTTTCCAGCGTGCGGCCCGGGATGGTGTATTTCTGCACGCCCAGGCTCGGCACGAAGAAGCTGTGGATCACGTCCTGCCCGGTGGTCAGCACGCGGATATTCTTGCCCACCGGGATGACCAGGGGGTTATCGACGTCCAGGTTGCGCAACTGGCCCGGCTGCAGGTCCGCCGTGGCGACAGGGTAGCTGTCGAAGGCCAGGTTGCCGGCGTCGGGGTAGGCGTAGTGCCAGTACCACTGGCGGCCGGTGACGTTGATCGTCATGTCCGCGTCCACCGCCCGGTCCTGGTAGTAGATCAGGCGGAAGGAGGGGATGGCGATCACGATGAGGATCAGCACCGGCACCACCGTCCAGGCCACTTCCAGCAGCGTGTGGTGGCTAGTGCGGGACGGCACGGGGTTCTTCGAGGCCCGGAAGCGCCACATCACGTAGAGCAGCAGCACACCGACGAAGATGGTGATCGCGGTGATGATCCAGAGCACCAGCTGGTTGAAGTCGTGGATCGCGTCCTTCACCGGACCGGCCGCGGCCTGCAGGCCCATGGCCCAGTCGATGGGGGCGATGACCTCCGGCGAGGGCGAGGTGCCGGGCGCAACGGCACCGGAGGCCTGGGCGAAGGCCGAGGCAGAGGTCAGGCCGAGGCCCAGCCCCGTTGCGAGCCCAGCCAATGCCAGGAAACCCGCGAAGCGCGAAACGTTCGACCGCCGCATTCCCAATCCCGTCCGCCCGTATCTCAAGCGCAGCGCCTCCATCCCCTCAAAGCCGAGGCGATGGCCACGTCTGCGCCACTCCCAATCCCTGACCGTCGCCGCACCGTACGACCCGGCCCTCATCCCCCCACCCTGCGATAGGGAGGGATGAGCTTTTGCCGGACCATAGTCGCCCCCCACCCGCCAGCACAAGTGAGGCTGGGCCATGCAGGCGGAGGAACGAGCCCGGCACACCGATATTTCGTTGCGTACAGAAGGCCCCGGGCCGGCGCCATACGTATAAGAAGCAGCCCTTGGGGCCCCGCGCATCAAGGCGACGGACTGGTGCCGGGCCCGACAGGCCGCCGGCGGTACCCCGCATCGGCGGGGCCGCCCCGTGTCAGGCCGGCGGGGCCGGGGTGGGCTCGATATCCGATTCGCCCTCGGCCACGTGGTCCACCATGTCAGCCAGCATGGAGCGGATATGCGGGTCGGTGACGGCGTAGAGCACTTGGCGGCCTCGCCGCTCCGCCTGCAGCAGCCGGGCGGCGCGCAGCAGGCGCAGATGGTGGGAAGCCAGGCTGGCGGAGATGCCGATTCGCTCGGCCATTTCGCCCACCGGCGCGGGCTCGGCCAGGCAGGCGAGGATGATGCGCAGGCGGGTCGGGTCGCTCATCAGCCAGAACATGCCGGCGAGCTCGACGACCTCGTCGTCATTCACCCGGCCGAGGGCGCCGGGGCCGTTGGGAAAGCGGGCGGAAGGCATGGCCGCCCGCCCCGCTTCAGGCCGCCGGGGCGGTGTGCTGCACGGCCGCGGCGATCTGCGCGGACGGCGTATCGACGTTACGGACCTGCACCAGGGTGAACAGGCCGGCCGGCTGGCAGGGCTGCACCGAGTCGAGCTGCACCGCCTTCGGGTCCAGCAGGTCCGTCAGCTCGAAGTCCGGATGCCAGCCGAGGATGCGGGAGAGCGGCGCCATCGCGCGCTCCACCCACCAGCGGGGCCCGGCCTCGGCGGCGAAGTGGTTGACGAACAGCAGGTGGCCGCCCGGGCGCACCACGCGGCGCATTTCGCCGAACAGCTTCTTGGCGTCCGGCACCACGCTGGCGGTGAACATCGCCACCGCGATATCGAAGGAATCGTCGCGGAAGGCCATCGACTCCGCGTCCATCTCCAGAAGCCCGTCCACGTTGGGCAGCTTCTCGTTCCGGACGCGCTCATCCGCCTTCATCAACATTTCGCGCGACAGGTCGATACCGGTCACGCGCTTGTCGGCGCGGTAACGCGGCAGGGCCAGGCCGGTGCCGACACCGACCTCCAGCACCCGGTTGCCCGGCAGGCTGTTGACGGCCGCGACCGCGCGCCGGCGCCCGAAGGCGGAGACGCCGCCGAAGACCGCGTCATACATGTTGGCCCAGCGCCGATAGGCGTCGCGGACCGACTCCGCGTCCAGCGCCGCGCGCTTGTGGTCACGCAGCGTGCCGTCCGCCGTTCCCTGGTTCCGGGGTGCCTGAGTGATGCTGGCCATGTCCTGTCCTCGCGCCGGCCATCCGCTAGCGCCTGCGGCCGATGGGCGCAAGCATGACTGTTGTTCGGCATCCCTGCCATGGGCGGTGGGGGGAAGGCTTGCGGTCATGGCGGGGCACCTTGCGGGCGTCGTTGCGGCAACGCTACCAGAACGCCGCCGGAGGCGATAATGGCTGCACCGGCAAGCGTGAATCGATCCGGATCCTGCCCGAACACCAGGGCGGAGACGATGATGGCCCAAAGCAGCTGGGTGTAGGTGATCGGCGCCAGGACGCTGGCCTGGGCCCGGCTGAACGCCATGACCAGCAACCCGTGCCCGGCCGCCCCCAGGAACCCCAGCGCCACCAGCCCGGCCCAGACCCAGCCCGCCGAATGCGGCCCCGCCGTGCCAGGCCACTGCCAGATGAAGGGCTGCACCAGCGCCAGCAGCACCGCGCCGGCGACGCCTGTGTAAAGAATGGTCGTCCGCGGGTCGTCCACCGCCGCCAGCTTGCGCGTCAGGATCTGATAGACGGCATACAGCACCGCATTGGCCAGCGGCAGCAGGATGGTCCAGTGCGGCAGCGGCCCACCGGTCAGGAACGGCGGCCGCAACGCCACCAGCACCCCCAGCAACCCGATGCTGACGCCGATCCAACGCCGGGCGCTGACCTTCTCCTTCAACCAGACCGCCGCCAAGGCCACCGTCATCATCGGCGCGGCGAAGCCCACCGCCGTGGCATCTGCCAGCGGCATGTGGGCCAGAGCGGCGATGAAGAACAGGCTGGAGATGGCCAGGCAGGCCGAGCGCACCGCCTGCGCGATGGGCGCCCGGGTGCGCCAGGGCACGCTGCCCGTCAGCACCTTCAGGGCCAGCGCCACGAAGGCAATGTGGAAGATAAACCGCACGAAGACCAACTGCGGCACGGGGTAATCCGCCGCCAGCAGCTTCCCGGTGGTGTCCATCGCGATAAAAAAGAAGAGGGCGACAAAGTTGAGGACGATGCCGGTGACGGTGGCGGACATGTTGGCGCCATCTTGCACCCCGCCGCCGACGACGCCAGGGCGACCACGCGGAATTCATCCGGGAAGAAGGGATTGTTTCGCGGCGCGACCCGGGCGGGTTGGCGCAGCGTTCGTTCGGCAACGGCACCCTTTGCATTGAGCAGCTAGGGCTTGGCGCAGGTGGCGTGGAGGCCGGGGAAAGAAATCCCCGGACCCCTTCTTTTGTTTGCGAGTCTTGCCGGCGTGGCTGTTGAAGCGGGTGAGCTTGAGAGACGGCTGGGTGCGCCGGAGGTCCTAGACCTCCGGCGACTGACGGTTCAGCCCTCGTGGCTCATTGCGAACATCAGCAGCAGCGTGCGCTCTCAGCCATGAAGCGCTTCACCAAACTCGCAGAAAAAAGAAGGGGTCCGGGGAATTCTTTCCCCGGCCTTCCCTCCCTCCCCGCCCCGCAAGCCACGAAGCCAAGGGAGGAAGCGGCAAGGTCCCCCTCCCCCGAAGGCGTCGCACACCCATCAGCGGCGGGCGCGCAGCACCACTTCGCCCATGGCGGTCGAGCTCACGGTGACGTCTTCCGGTGCGCTGGCCGGGGCTGGGCTGCTCATCGAGGAGGCGGAGGCGCGCATCATGGCCAGGCGGGGCATGGCGACCGGGGGCGCGTCCAGCTGCAACTTGCGGATGCCGGCGACGTCCATGCCCAGTTGCTCGGCCACGGCGGCGGCGCGGCGGCGGAGGCTGTCGATGGCCAGCCGGCCGGCCTCCTCGCGCGCCGCCTGCTCGACGGAGCGGGAAAGGCTCCAGTCCAGCCCGTCCAGCGCCAGGCCCTGGGTCTGCAGGGCGCCGGCCAGTTCCAGCAGCCTGGCCGGCTCGGTGCCGCGCAGCACCAGGCGCTGGCTGGCGTTCCACTGGCGGGACTGCGGGTCGCGGTTGGTCCAGTAGCCACCGGTGGTGACCTGCACGCCCTGGGCCTCCCGCGCCCGGGTCAGGGCGGCCTGGATGGCGCGGTTGACCTGGGCCTGCACGGCGGCGGCGTCGGTGCCGCGGGCCTCGGATTTCAGGGAGGCCTGCACCTCGTCCGGCGCGCGGCGCACCTCGGCTGTCTCGGAGAGGGTGAGGACTGTCTCGGTCAGGGCGGCTTCGGCCTGGGCGGTGGGCGGAGCGGCGGGCGGCGCGCCCTGGGCCTGCGCGGCGGAGGACAGCACGGGAGGCAGGGCGATGACGCCGCAGAGCGCCGCGAGCGGCAACAGGGCGGGACGGGCGAAACGGCGCGGGGTCATCATGGTTTTCCTTACTGGCTCCTCTGGCAGGCCACGCGGGTGCGGCGTGCCGGATTGGTCTGTTCGTCGGGTTCGGGCTTTGGGCTGATGCCTGGAAGCCGTCTCTCTCAGGTCCGGTCAGGCTGGGCGGCCGGCGTTCCAGCGCCGGGGTTCCCAACATGTCCGGCCGGGTTGTGGGCCACGTCCCGGGCTGCTGGGGCCCGAGGCGCCGTGCCGATGTGAGGAGCCGGAGGCCCGGCTTGAAGGGGCCCGGCAGCAGCCAGGGCTTGGCGCGGGGCGCCGGCATCGCCACAACAAGGGAAATCCCCTGATGAACAAGTCATGAGCCAGAGCGATCGCCTCCCTGACCTGAACCTGCTGCGCCTGTTCGTTGCGTTGATGGAAGAACGGCACGTCACCCGCGCGGGTGAGCGGCTGTTCCTCTCCCAGCCGGCGGCCTCCGGCGGGCTGAAGCGGCTGCGCGAGCAGTTCCACGACGTGCTGTTGGTGCGGGAGGGGCAGGAACTGCGCCCGACGCCGCGGGCGGAGGAACTATATGCCACCCTCGCCCCGCTGCTGGGGCAGATGATGGACGCCATCGCCGTCTCCACGCCGTTCGACCCGGCGACGGACCACCGCACCTTCGTGCTGGGGTGCAGCGATGCCATCGCCTTCGCCCTGCTACCGCCGTTGCTGGACCGCTTCCGGCAGACCGCGCCGGGTTGCTCCCTCTCCGTCCGCATGGGCGACCATCACAGCCTGCCGGCGATGCTGGCAGCCGGCGAGATTGACACCGCCCTCGGCTACATGGGCAACGAGCTGCCAGCCAATGCGCGGATGAAGGTCCTGCGGCATTCCCGCTGGATGGTGCTGCGGGACGCCGCCACGCCTTCCGTCGCCGAGATGGACGCGTATTGCGCACGGCCGCACGCACTGATCTCGGTGCGCGGTGATCTGGAGGGCAATGTCGATTCGCTGCTGCGGAGCGAGGGACGCTCCCGCCGCGTGGTGCTGGGGCTGAGTTCGTTCTTCCTGCTGGCGGCGGCGCTGCCGGGGACGCAGATGATCGCCACCGTGCCGGATTTCGTCGCGCAGCGGCTGGCGATGCGGGCGGGGCTGCTGCTGGATACCCCACCGGTCACTATCTCCCCCACCCCGAACGCGCTGGCCTGGAACGGCTCCCGCGACCAGGACCCGGCGGAGCGCTGGTTCCGGCAGGAGGTGACGGCGGCAATGGCGAATGCGCTGACTCCACCAAGGGAACTGGTGTGAGGCCGCATGCATCACGGTGCGGGATGCGCATCCAGGGCGGTTCGGTCTTGAGGTTGGGGGAAGAAGGCTGGGGACGGAATTCCCCGGATCTCTTCTTTCTTTTTGCCAGTTTTTCTGGAGCGGCGGCGGGAGCGTCGGGCTTCTCGGAGAGAGTCGCGACAAAAGCCCATCTTCGTTGGCGACGGACGGTCCGGTCCGGGTGCCCGTGACAACCTGCATGGCCCCAGTTGTGGTCACAGGTCCAACGCCAGCCGTCAGAAGCAAGATGGGGTTTCAGGAGAATTCCTTCCTTTGACCTTCCCCTCCCGCGCAAGGCCGCACGCCGACCATCCCCAACCACGCTGCTGTGGCCCGGCACCCGGCCCGTTAGTGCGATAAGGTCGCAACATTTCGGCCAGGACGGTTTCGCCGGGCTAAACCTTCGGCTAAGCATGACGCATGCAGCGCGCCATTCGAATCCTGGTCCTTGTCCTCATCGTGGGCCTCGGCGCCCTGTGGGGGGTTGCGTGGTTCGGGCGCCAGCCGGGTGAAAGCCCGGGCGATTCCTTCCTGCGACAGGTCGCGTCGCTGACCGGACGCCAGCAGGCGCCCGCCGGCCCGCAGGTCGGCATGCAGTTGCCTGCCGGCGTCACGCTGGGTGGCCCCTTCCAGATGCAGAATCAGGATGGCCGTACGGTCACGCAGGCGGATTTCAACGGCCAGCTGGTCGTTGGCTATTTCGGCTTCACCTATTGCCCGGATGTCTGCCCGACCGAGCTGGGCAGCATCGCATCCGCGCTGGACATGCTGACGCCGGAGCAGGTGGCCCGCGTCACGCCGATGCTGGTGACGGTGGACCCGGAGCGCGACACCCCGGCCCAGCTGAAGAGCTATGTCAGCAACTTCCACCCACGCATGGTGGGCCTGACCGGCACGCCGGAGCAGGTGGCTGACATGGCCAAGCGCTTCCGTGTCTACTACGCCAAGGTGACGCGGCCGGAGATGAGCGAATATCTGATGGACCATTCCTCCTTCATCTACATCATTGGTGAAGGCGGGCGGGTGCGGGCCCTGCTGCGGCCGCAGTCTTCGCCGGAAGACATCGCCGCGGCCATCCGCGCATTGTTGCCGCAGGCCTGATTCCAGGGCCTGCTCTTGCCAACCGCGGCGGACACGCCGCACCGATCGAGACGGCGCCGGTCCGCAGCCGGCACAAGGAGCCACAACGACCATGACCGAGGACGAGTTCGAGGATCTGGCAGGCCGCCCGACGCCGCGCTCCGCCGCCACAGCCCCGAGCCCCCGGTACACGCGGCGGCTCTCCGACAAGATCCTGATCGCCTTCCACCAGGCCTGCGACCAGGGCGACTACGAGATCGCCGAGGAGCTGCTGCGCATCCTGGAGCAGATCCTCACCCGCCGCCCGGTGGCCACCGATACCAACCGGCGCAAGAACCTGGAAAGCCTGGTGGCGGCGCATGAGCGCCTGTGGCTGCTGCGGCACCCAGAGAACGGGAACTAACGAACGGCCGCGCCGGAACGAGGCTTAGAGGACGGCCAGGGAGGTATTCCCCGGCAAACCTGCGGGCCTGTTCCTTCGCTGGTGGGCGGACTGGCTGCGCGGGCGCCGCTTCATCGCTGCCACAGCGGCGCCCATCGCGTTTCCGGTCAAGCTGCATCCCGCAGCCAGCCCTCATTGCCCAGCCCGTTGCTCCGGGGCCGCCGTGGCTGCCCAGCGCAACGGGTGCGTTGTTCCCGCCCCAGCGCGACCCCGACATTTCGCACGAATGTAAATCGTGAATATGCTGTGGCGGCGCTTGCGGTCCAGCTTGACGCACGATCTCGCTCTGTGATTTCCTCTCTCCCCAAAGATGAAGAGGACGCAGCATGACCATCCAGCTCGGCCAGATCGCCCCGGATTTCGAGGCACAGACGTCCCAGGGTTCCATCCGCTTCCACGAATGGGCCGGCCAGTCCTGGGTGGTTCTATTCAGCCATCCGAAGGACTTCACCCCCGTCTGCACCACCGAGCTGGGCGAGACCGCGCGGCTGAAGCCGGAATTCGACAAGCGCGGCGTCAAGGCGATCGGCCTCTCCGTCGATACGCTGGACAACCACACCACCTGGGACGCCGATATCGCGGAGACGCAGGGCACCGCCCTGAACTTCCCGGTCATCGCGGATGCGGACCGCAAGGTCTCCAGCCTCTACGGCATGGTGCACCCGGAATCGGACCCGAGCGTGACGGTGCGCACGGTCTACGTGATCGACCCGAACAAGAAGGTGCGGATGACCCTGGCCTACCCGCCCTCGGCCGGCCGCAACTTCGCCGAGATCCTGCGGGTGATCGACAGCCTGCAACTGACCGACAGGCACAAGGTGGCAACGCCGGTGAACTGGCAGCCGGGCGAGCGCGTCATCATCGTCCCCAGCGTGTCCAACGAGCAGGCGAAGGAGCAGTTCCCGCAAGGCTGGGAAACGCAGAAGCCCTACCTGCGCTGGGTGGACCTCAAGAACTGATGACCAACGCCGCAGGCCAGGTGGCCCACGGGTTCTGGGGGGCGGTGGGCAACACCCCCCTCATCCGGCTGAAGCGCGCCTCGGACGCCACGGGATGCGAGATCCTGGGCAAGGCGGAATTCATGAACCCGGGCGGCTCGGTCAAGGACCGCGCCGCCCTCGGCATCCTGCAGGACGCGGTGGACCGCGGGCTGCTGGTGCCCGGTCAGCCAGGGCTGGTGGTGGAAGGCACGGCCGGCAATACTGGCATCGGCCTCGCCCTGGCCGCCAATGCGCATGGCTGGAAAAGCGTCATCGTCGTGCCGGAAACGCAAAGCCGCGAGAAGCTGGACTACCTGCGGATGATCGGCGCCGATTTGCGGCTGGTGGCGCCGAAGCCCTTCGCCGACCCTGGCAACTACGTCCACGTCTCCCGCCGCCTGGCGGAGGAGCTGGGCGGCGTCTGGGCCAACCAGTTCGACAACCAGGCAAATGCCACCGCGCATGAGCGTACCACCGGCCCGGAGATCTGGGCGCAGACCGGCGGGCGGATCGATGCCTTCACCTGCGCCTGCGGCACCGGCGGCACCCTGGCCGGGACGGCGCGGGCGCTGAAGGCGCAGAACAAGGATATCCGCATCGTGCTGGCGGACCCGGAAGGCAGCGGGCTCGCCGCCTGGGTCAAGACCGGCACGGTGAAGGCCTCCGCCGGCAACTCCATTACCGAGGGCATCGGCCAGGCGGCGCGCGCGCCTGGCAACCTGCAAGGCGCGCCGATCGACGACGCGCTGACCATCCCGGATGCCGAAGCGTTGGAACATGTCTATTCGCTGCTGATCGACGAAGGCATCTCGGTCGGCGGCAGCGCCGGGCTGAATGTCGCGGCGGCGGTGCGGGTGGCGAAGGACCTGGGCCCCGGGCACACCATCGTCACCGTGCTGTGCGACGGTGGAGCGCGCTACCAGTCCAAGCTGTTCAATCCGGATTTCCTGCGGGAAAAGGGACTGCCGACGCCCCCCTGGCTTTGAGGGCTGAGGTCTCTGGGAGCGGAGGGTCGGGGAAGGAATTTCCCGGACCCCTTCTTCCATTCTGCGAGTTGGCGTCACGCCTCGGAGTGAGAGCGTATTCTGCTTGATGAGAGTGACGTTGGGCCAGACGGACTGAATCCTAAGGCACCGAGTTCGCATCCGACTGAGGGTGGGAAGAAAGGTCAGGGGAAAGAGTTCCCCTGAAACCCCATCTTTTTTCTGTCAGTTGGCGGAGGGGCTTCAGGACTGTGGGTGCGATCGTGAGAAAGATCGGGGCCACCTAGGCTGAACCATCGGTCCCGGCGGCTATGGACCTCCGGCGCAACCCGGATCCGGAAAGCCTGGACGCCCTTACAGCGACACCGGAAGACTCTCAAAAGGAAGATGAGGCCCGGGGAATCCCTTCGCCGGCCTTTCTTGCCCAAGCCGGATGTCGATCTGTCCCAGGGCCGCCAGCGTCTGATGGCTCCCCGCACGGCCCATTTTAGCTTCATCATGCACCGGCACTGATGTCTGCAGCGCCCAACTCGCAGAAAGAGAAGGGGACCGGAGAATTCTCTCCCCGGCCTTCCCTCCCCGCCCGCCACACCCCGGCACACCCTTCCGAATGCAAACCACCCCCCCCTTGGCGCAGAGGCGCTTTGGCGCCACGCTCCTGCCCGAGATAAGAGGAGGAGCGCCGTCATGAACGGAGCCGAAAGTCTGGTCCATACGTTGTTGGCCAGTGGGGTGGACACCTGTTTCGCCAATCCTGGCACCAGCGAGATGCACTTCGTCGCCGCGCTGGACCGGATTCCCGGCATGCGCTGCGTGCTGGGGCTGCAGGAGAACGTCGTCACCGGCATGGCGGATGGCTACTACCGGATGACCGGCAAGCCGGCGGCGACGCTGCTGCATTGCGGCCCTGGCCTGGCGAACGGCCTGGGCAACCTGCACAACGCGCGGCGCGCGCGCAGCGGCATCGTCAACATTGTGGGTGACCAGGCGACCTATCACCGCCCGTATGACGCGCAGCTGACCGCGGATACTGAGGGCTGGGCCCGCCCGGTTTCCGCCTGGACGCGCACGGCGACGGATTCGGCGACGGTGGGCCAGGATGCCGCGGTGGCGGTGCAGGCGGCACGCACGGCACCAGGGCAGATCGCGACGCTGATCCTGCCGGCCGATACCGCGTGGAACGAGGGCGGCGTGGTGGCGGATGCCCTGCCGGTGCCGGCCCCGGTGGCGCCGGACCCGCAGGCAGTGCGCAACGCCGCACGCGTGCTGCGCGAGAAGAAGAACGTGCTGATCCTGCTGGGCGGTGCCGCTCTGCGTGGACGCACGCAGGCGCTGGCCTGGCGGGCCGCTGCCGGCACCGGCCAGAAGGTGATGGGCGAGATGTCCAACGCCCGCGTCGAGCACGGCCAGGGCCGCCTGCCGCTGGACCGCGTGCCCTACCCGGTCGATGCCGCCGTGGCGGCGCTGGCGCCGTACGAGCACCTGATCCTGGTGAACGCCAAGGCGCCGGTCGGCTTCTTCGCCTACCCCGGCAAGCCCAGCAAGCACTACGCCGAGCATGCGGAAGTGCACGTGCTCAGCCGCTACGAGCAGGATGCCGAGCTGGCCCTGCTGGCGCTGGTGGAAGAGCTGGGCTCGCCCGAGGTGACGCTGCCGGATCTCGGCCCGCGCCCTGGCCTGGGCCGTGGCGCACCGACCTCGGAAGGCGTGGCGCAGACCGTGGCGGCGCTGATGCCGGAAGGCAGCATCGTGGTGGATGAGAGCGTGTCCTTCGGCCGCAGCTTCTTTTCCGGCACCCACGCGGCGGCACCGCATGACTGGCTGCAGCTGACCGGCGGCGCCATCGGCGATGGCATCCCGCTGGCCACCGGCTCGGCGATCGGCGCCGGCGGGCAGCGGCGGGTGGTGAACCTGCAGGCCGATGGCTCGGCCATGTACACCCTGCAGGGGCTGTGGACCCAGGCGCGGGAGAAGCTGCCGGTCACCACCGTCATCCTGGCCAACCGCAAGTATCAGATCCTGATCGGCGAGTACCAGAATGTCGGCGCCAACCCGGGCCCGACGGCGATGAATATGCTGGACCTGGGCAACCCGGACCTGAACTGGGTGCACCTGGCCAACGGCATGGGCGTGGAAGCCGCCCGCGCCACCAGCCTGGAGCAGCTGGGCGACCTGATGGCGCAGTCCTTCGCGCAGGACGGCCCGTTCGTGATCGAGCTCGTGATCTGAATCACGGCGGGCCGGGGTGAACCGGGGCCTGACGGCTGGGGGTATGAGCACCCCCTGCCGGACTGCAACGGTTCACCCTGCTGAGAGACCGTGGCCGCCGGGCGGCGAGCCTGCCTCCGGCGGCAAGGACCGCCGCCAATTGCGACCCGCTCGCAATTATTTTCGGCAAGGGCGTCGATTTCGTTTGACGCGGCGGGGGTGTTGGGTTCTATTGCGAATAACTCGCAGTTGCAGATGAAGACCGAAGGGGGCGGCCACCGTCCCACCGCAATCCGGGTCCCGCATTCTTCTCCCGGGCCCCTTCGGTTTTCGCCTCTGCAAACGAGATACCGGCCTCTGCCTGCAGGGGAGGCATTGGCCGGGAGCGGGCTGGAGGGATCGGGCGTGACTGCGAACCGCTCGATCCAAGTCTGATGGCGCCTGAAGGGGGATGTCATCGGGCGACTGATTTGCACACGGGCAGGGTGTGCAACTCCAGCCCGCGCCCCCTTCCTGGGGCCTGCTCCCAGGAAGCCGGCGCCGGAGCCTTCGGCTACCGTCTCTCCCTGTCCACCACCGGCTGACCGCCTTTGCGGCGAAGCAAACTTCCTGCTTTTGCTACGCTCTCGTCCCAGGCGGCCACGCACCGGGGCATGTTGCGTTCACGCAGCTTGCTTCCCGTCTCTGTTTGGTCGCGTGATTCAGGCTTTGGGTGATTCCACCTCCAGCCATCACGCTCTAACCTCCGCGCGTCACACCGCGGAAGGAAGCACCACATGCCGTTCTTGATCGAAGCCTGGGACAATCCGGACAGCCAGCCTGTGCGTGCCGGCACGCTCAAGCCGCACCTGGAATTCCTGGCCCAGAACGCCGCCAAGCTGCTGGCCGCCGGTGCCAAGCTGGAGGATGACGGCAAGACCATGCTGGGCAGCTTTTACATCGTCGATGTTGAGACGCGCGCGGAGGCCGAGGCCTTCCTGGCCGCAGACCCCTTCGCCCAGGCTGGCGTATTCGGCCGCAGCGTCATCACTCGCTGGCGCAAGGCGTATCTGGACGGCCAGTGCTACTTGCCGAAAAGCTGAGGCGCGGTCAGCGCCAATCCCCGGCCACGCCGTCCGCCCGGGCATCGTGGCCGGCGGGTGGCAGGTGGATCTCGTGCGTCGCCGTCGCATCCGCCACGGCGTGGAAGCCCAGGCGCAGGTAGAAGGCGGCGGCCGCTGCCGTATCGGTACGCAGGCGCAGCCGGTGGAAGGCGGTGCCGCGCAGCAGGTGCCGCACCAGCGCGGCGCCGACGCCACGCCCACGCGCCCCGGGCGCGACATAGAGATGCCGCAGCCTTCCCACCCCGGCCTGGCGCAAATAGGGGTCCCGGTTCAGGCCGGCGACGCCCAGCAGCCGCGCACCCTCGAAGGCGCCGACCAATTGCTCGCCGGGCTGGGCAAAGCGATTGGCGCCGCTGTCCCAGTCCCGCATCAGCCGCTCCACGAAGCCGAAGCCTTCCACCAGTGCCGCGTCGCGCAGCGCCGCCAGCCCCGGCTGGGGCAGCATCAACGGCAGCAGGCGGGGCGGCGGGGTCATGGCCGGCAGTATCGCACACGCTTGAGCGTGATGAATCGAGAAGGAATCACCGAAAGCCTGAATCGCGCGACCCAACAAAGGTGTAGAGCGTGGTGCTTGAACGAATGGGAACGCATCGTGCTCTAACAATCCTGGCTTGCCTGTCCTTGATTAGATGACATATCAACTAATGATACGTCACCTTCAGGACCGCCATGCCCCCTGCCCCCGATGCCATGCGGAACGGCTTCGCCATCCTGCTCAGCCAGACGGCCCGGCAATGGCGGCGGGCGGTGGATAGGCGGCTGCAACCCTATGGCCTCTCGGAAGCCACCTGGCGGCCGTTGCTGCACCTCGCCCGCGCCGGCGCGCCGATGCGGCAAAAGGAACTGGCGGCGTCCCTCGGGCTCGACAACTCCTCCGTCGTCCGCACGCTGGATGCCCTGCAGGCCGCCGGGCTGACCGAGCGGCGGGAAGACCAGGACGACCGCCGGGCCCGCGCCATCGTGCTGACCGAAAGCGGCCACGCCATCGTCGAGCAGGTGGAACAGGTGGCCCGTCAGGTCCGCGCCGAAACCCTGGCAGGCCTGACCGACCCCGAGCTGGAGACCGCCTACCGCGTGCTGGACCACATCTGCCAGACCCTGGCCGCGGCGGAGCAGCCCGCATGAGCACCACCGCCCCCGCCACCTACCCCCGCGTACCGCTCTGGCTGTTGGCGCTGATCACCTTCAGCGGCACGCTGGCCATGCATATCTTCGTGCCGGCGCTGCCGCAGGCGGGGGCGGATCTCGGCGCCAGCACGGCGGCGATGCAATCCACCGTCAGCCTGTACATCCTCGGCCTCGCCGTCGGCCAGCTGGCCTATGGTCCGCTGTCGGACCGCTTCGGGCGGCGGCCGGTGCTGATGGGCGGGCTGGTGCTCTACACCGTCTCCGGCCTCGCCGCCGCCATGGCGCCGGATGCGCAGGCGCTGATCGCAGCACGGCTGTTTCAGGCACTCGGCGGCTGCGCCGGGCTGGTGCTGGGGCGCGCCATCGTGCGCGATACCGCCGCGCCGCAGGAAGCCGCCCGCCGGCTGGCGCTGATGAACCTGATGGTCACCGTCGGGCCCGGCCTGGCGCCGCTGGTGGGCGGGGCGCTGGCGGCCTCCGTCGGGTGGCGCTCCATCTTCTACGTCCTGTGCGGGCTGGGCGTCGTGAATTTCCTGTTCGCCTGGAAAATGCTGCCGGAAACGGGCCATCCAGGCCCGGCACGTCCAGGCTCCGCCACCCTGGCGCAGAACTACCTCAAGCTCATCCGTTCCCGCGCCTTCCTCGGCTATTCCATCGGCGGCGGCTGCGCCACGACCTCGATGTACGCCTTCATCGCTTCCGCCCCCTTCATCTTCACGCAGGAACTGCACCGGCCGGCGCATGAGGTGGGCATCTACCTCGCCCTGCTGATCTCCGGCGTCTGGCTGGGCAGCATGCTGGCCAGCCGGCTCATTTCCCGCATGCCGATCGAGACGGTGCTGGTGCGCGCCAACTGGATCAGCGTCCTCGCCGCCTTCGTGCTGCTGGCCGGTACCCTGGCCGGGCAACTCAGCGTACCGCTGGCCGTGGGCTGCATGTTCCTGTTCACGCTGGGCGTCGGCACCGCCGCCCCGGCAGCCCTGACCCAGGCCATCAGCGTGAACCCGCAGGTCATCGGCTCCGCCTCCGGCCTCTACGGCTTCACCCAGATGGCCACAGGCGCCCTCTGCACCGCCCTGGCCGGCGTGGGCCGGGACCCGGCCCTCGCCGCCGCCATCATCCTGGCCGTCTCCGGCGTCATCGCCCAGGCCTCGTTCTGGCTGGCGTCGCGTCATCGTGCAGCGGCTTGAAGGGGGGGTGTGAAGGCTGGGGAAAGAATTCCCCAGACCCCTTCTTTTGCTTTTTCGAGTTTCTGGGCCTGGCTGCTGCTAGCGCAGTCCTGAGATACGGCTGGGTGCGCCGGAGGCTTATGACCTCCGGCGACTGACGGTTCAGCCCGCGTGGCCCATTGGTAAACATCAAGCAGCGCCCGCTCTCAGTCCTGAAGCGCGCCGCTAAACTTGCAGAAAAAAGAAGGGGTCCGGGGAATTCCTTCCCCGGCCTTCCTCAAACTCCTCAGGCCAACGCCGCCGCGATCGCCGCCTTGAGATCGGCGATCCGGAAGGGTTTGCGCAGAACGATGGCGTTGGTGCCGGCCACGTTCTCGATGCTGGCGGTATCGGCGTAGCCACTGGCGAAGAGGATGGGCAGGTCCGGCTGTTGTTGCCAGGCCAGCTTCGCCACTTCCGCGCCCGTCAGGCCCGGCATGGCGTAGTCGAGGATCATCAGGTCCGGCTGCTGCGTCCCGAGCGAAGCGAGGCCGGCGGCACCGTCCGCCGCCTCCGCCACCGCATAGCCCAGGGAGGCCAGAACTTCCGCCAGCATGGCGCGGACATCGGCGTCGTCGTCCACGACCAGGATCTTCGCGCCGGTGGGCAGCACATCGTCCTGCGGTGGCACCTGCGTCGCGTGCGGCCCGGCCGGCGTCACCGGCAGGTAGATGCGGATGGCGGTGCCAAGGCCCGGCTGGCTGTCGATCCGCACGGTGCCCCCGCCCTGGTGGGCGATGCCGTAGACCTGGCTGAGCCCGAGGCCGGTGCCCTTGCCGACGCCCTTTGTGGTGAAGAACGGGTCGAAGGCGCGCTCCAACACCTCGGGCGGCATGCCTTCGCCGGTATCCGCCACGGTGAGCACGGCGTAGCGTCCGGCGGCCAGGACGCCGTCGTCCGGCATCTCCGCCACGCTGGTGGAGATGGCGAGGTCGCCGCCCGCCGGCATGGCTTCCCGCGCATTGATGGCGAGGTTCAGCACCGCCATCTCCAGCTGCGTCGCGTCCGTCAGCACGCCGGTGGCGGGCTCCCGCAGGTCCAGCCGCAGCCGGATCATCGGCCCCAGGGTCCGCTGCAGCAGGTCCGTCATGCCTTCCACCAGCGGGGCGAGCAGCAGCGGCTTCAGCTCGATCTTCTGGGCGCGGGAGAAGGCGAGGAGCTGGGCGGTCAGCTTGGTGCCGCGCTCGGCGGCGGCCAGGCCGGTCTCGGCGAAGCGGCGCACCCGCTCCACCTGGCTGGCACCGCGCAGGATCAGGTCCAGGCAGCCCACCACGGCGGCCAGCACGTTGTTGAAGTCGTGGGCGATGCCGCCGGTCAGTTGGCCGATCGCCTCCATCTTCTGGCTCTGGCGCAGGGCGGCCTCGGTATCCTCCAGCTGCCTCGTGCGCTCGGCCACCCGTGCTTCCAGCGTGGCGTTGAATTCCTCCAGCGCCTTGGCGGCCAGCCGCAGCTCGGCATCGGCGCGCACGCGCTCGACATAAGCCCAGGAGCGCTCGGTCACGTCGCGCAGCAGGTTCAGCTCATGCTCGGACCAACGGCGCGGCGAGCGGTCGTGGACCGCCATTAGCGCGGTCAGCCGGCCGTCGCGCAGCAACGGCATGCAGATGGTCGCGGCCACGCCGAGCCGCTGAAAGGCCGTGGCTTCATGGGCCGCCAACTCGGCCGCGTTGTCGTTCACAACCAGCGGCCGGCCGGCGGAGAGATTGCGCACGGCCAGCGCGCCGAAATCCGCCAGGCTGTAGCGGCCGACGATGCTGGGCGAGCCCTCGGCTACCCAGTTGCCGCGGATGGTGAAGCCGTCCTCGTCCGCGTCCATGTCGGCATAGGCGCAGTTGGAGACGCCCAGATGCCCGGCCAGCAGCCGGGTCGTGGTGGCCATCACGCCGTCCGCATCCCGCTCCCCGGCAATGCTGCGGCCGAGCAGGTCGAGGAAGGCCAGCCGCTGGTTGGCCAGCACGGTGGCCGTGGTCTCGGTCACGGTATCCAGCATGCCGAGCACGCGGCCGCGGCCGTCGCGGATGGGGCTGTAGCAGAAGGTGAAATAGGCGTGCTCCGGCTTGTCGCCGCGCTCGATGGTGAGGGGGAAGTTCTCGATATAGGTGGCGCGGCCGGCGAAGGCGGCATCGGCGATCGGGCTGATACTCTCCCACACCTCGCTCCAGATCTCGCTGAAGGGGCGGCCCAGCGGGGCCGGCTTGTCGCCCAGGATGGGGATGAAGGCGTCGTTATAAAGCGTGATGAGGTCGGGGCCCCAGGTCAGCGCCATGGGGAAGCGGGATTCCAGCATGAGCGCGACGGTGGTCCGCAGCAGGTCGGGCCAGGCGGTCAATGGCCCCAGCGGCGTGCGTGCCCAGTCGTGGCGGGCGATGGCGGCCGCCATCGTGCCCTCCCGGGGCAGGAAACTGAGATCGTCCGCGCTCATCGGCTTATGTTTGATGCAAGCCAGGGCTGGCGGCAAGGGAAGCGGGGCGTGCGTCGGCACGAGCGGTGCTGCCGGCCATCCACCCTGTGCCAGCCTGCGTGCGGCGCCATGCGGCGGACACGGCACCGGCCAGCCTCACCGTGGCCGGACACACCCATCGTGGCGGCGCGCGGGGTCATCCCCGACGCACCGGCCGATACCGACGCCCGGCGCGGCACTGACGCGCACATGGCCGAGGATCGCCGCGGCGGACATGCGCCGGGCCACGTCAGTCACGTCTCCGCTTGATGCAGGCTGCAAGGATCGCGTCCTGAGCGCGATCCTCGCGTTCAAGAAGCCTGTGCCGGAACCGTGGCACCGATGGTGGCGTCGCCTGGAGCCGATCGATATTCAACCTGAGGCGTGGAAGACGGTCAGGGGAAGGAATTCCCCTGAAACCCCGTCATTTTTCTGTCAGTTGCGTGAGACTTCGGGACCGGCGGATGCAGCCATGAGAAAAATCCACCGAGGCTGAACCCTCAGCCTTTGGCGTGATCCCGCCCTTGGCCTGGAAAGGCCCAACGCCGCCACAGCCAAACCCGAAAGACTCGCAGAAGAAAGATGGGGCCCGGGGAATTCCTTCCCCGGCCTTCCTGCCCAAGCCCGACTGCCGATCCGGCCTAGCCGCGCTGGTCCAGCGGCACGAACTCCCGGTTCTCCGGCCCGGTATAGTTGGCGGTGGGGCGGATGATCTTGCCGTCGATCCGCTGCTCGATCACATGCGCGCTCCACCCGGCCGTGCGGGCAATGACGAAGAGCGGGGTGAACATCGCCGTCGGCACGCCCATCAGGTGGTAGGAGACGGCGCTGAACCAGTCGAGATTGGCGAACATCTTCTTGGTGTCGGCCATCACCGCCTCGATCCGGTCGGCGATGTCGAACATCTTGCGGCTGCCGACCTCGTCGGAGAGCTCGCGCGCCACGTCCTTGATGATGACGTTGCGCGGGTCGCTGATCGTGTAGACCGGGTGGCCGAAGCCGATGACGACTTCCTTGTTGGCGACGCGGGCGCGGATATCCGCCTCGGCCTCGTCGGCATCCGCGTAGCGCTTCTGGATCTCGAAGGCGACTTCGTTGGCGCCGCCATGCTTCGGCCCGCGCAGCGCGCCGATGCCGCCGGTGATGGCCGAATGCAGGTCCGCCCCCGTGCCGGCGATGACGCGGCAGGTGAAGGTGGAGGCGTTGAACTCATGCTCGGCATAGAGGTTCAGCGAGGTGTGCATGGCGCGCACCCAGCTCTCCCGCGGCGACTTGCCGTGCAGCAGGTGCAGGAAGTGGCCGCCGATGCTGTCGTCATCGGTCTCCACCTCGATCCGCCGGCCATTTAGCGCGAAATGGTGCCAGTAGAGCAGCATGGAGCCGAGCGAGGCCATCAGCCGGTCCGCGATGTCGCGCGCGCCCGCGTGGCTGTGGTCCTCCTTCTCCGGCAGCACGGTGCCGAGGACGGAGACGCCGGTACGCATCACGTCCATCGGGTGCGCGGCGGCGGGGATGGCTTCCAGCGCTTGGCGCACCGCCGCCGGCAGCCCGCGCAGGCTGCGCAGCTTGGCCTTGTAGCCACGCAGCTCCGCCTCCGTCGGCAGGGCGCCGTGGACGAGCAGGTAGGCGATCTCCTCGAACTCGCAGCGCGCCGCGATGTCGAGGATGTCGTAGCCGCGATAATGCAGGTCGTTGCCGCTGCGGCCCACGGTACAGAGCGCGGTATTGCCCGCCGTGATGCCGGAGAGCGCGACCGACTTCTTGGGCCTGGGCGCGGATACGGGCTGCGTCTCGCTCATGGAACATCCTTCCTTGTGCGGGCGGTCGGAGCATCTCCGCCGCCTTCTCTCAGTACCGGTGAGGATCGCCAATCCCGGCGCCGATGGAAAGGCCGCGCGAGGACGCTTCCCTCCATCGTCATCTGGCGCCACCCTGGCCGAAAGGGAGAGCCAGCAGATGAAGATCGGCGTGATCGGACTGGGCAGCATGGGCATGGGGGCGGCGCAATCGGCGCTGCGGGCCGGGCTGGACGTGACGGGCGTGGATACGCGGGATGTGGCCCGCGATGCCTTCGTGGCGGCCGGTGGCCAGGCAGTGGCCAGCGCCGCGCAGTTGCCGCAGGGCATCAACGCCCTGGTGGTGCTGGTGGTGAACGCCGCGCAGACCGAGGCGGCGCTGTTCGGGCCGGAGGGTGCCCTGCCACGGCTGGCACCGGGGGCCGTGGTCATCTCCTCCGCCACCATGGGGCCGGAGGATGCCAGGCGCATCGCCGCCCGGCTGGAGGAAGCGGGGATGCTGGCGCTGGACGCCCCGGTTTCCGGCGGCGCGGCCAAGGCAGCGACGGGGGAGATGACCGTCATGGCCTCCGGCACCGCCGCAGCCTTCGATGCGGCGGCGCCGGTGCTGGGAGCGATCGCCACCAAGGTCTGGCGCCTGGGCGATGCGCCAGGCATCGGCGCCACGGTGAAGGTGGTGCACCAGCTGCTGGCCGGCGTGCATATCGCCGTGGCGGCGGAAGCCATGGCGCTGGGCATCCGCGCCGGCGCGGACCCGCAGCAGCTTTACGACGTCGTCACCAGCGCCGCCGGCAATTCCTGGATGTTCGAGAACCGGATGGCCCGCGTGCTGGCGGCCGACGACGCACCGCGCAGCGCCGTGGACATCTTCGTGAAGGATCTGGGCCTGGTGGCGGAGATGGCGAAGGGGCTGGATTTCCCGGTACCGCTGGCCGCCCAGGCGCAGCAACTCTTCACCGCCGCGCATGCGATGGGGCAAGGGCAGAAGGACGACGGCTTCGTCATCCGCGTCTGGCAGGCGATGACGGGGATCAAGCTGCCGGGCGAGAGCTGAGGGAGGAAGGCCGGGGAAGGAATTCCCCAGGCCTCATCTTCTTTGTTCGAGTTTGGGGTGCGCCGGGGGAGCGGGATCGCATGAGCTGCACCGGCTGTCTTGGCCCGTCCGTCTGTGGTTCAACGCATGGGTTGTTTGAAGTGCCGCCATCGGCCTGATCGGCCCCATCATCCCGACAAGCCGAGGAACCCCATTTGGGCGGACTGAGAGACGCGCTGGAACACCGGCAGATCTGGATCTACCTGGTGGCGGTACTCGGCGCGGCGGTCGCCGCCGTCCTGCTGCCGGGCACGACGATGCTGGAAAGCGGCATCAACCCCGCGCTCGCCCTCATGCTGTTCGTCACCTTCCTGCAGGTGCCGCTGGCGGCGCTGGGGCGGGCCTTTACCCGGCTGCGCTTCCTGGCGGCGCTGGCGGTGGCCAACTTCATCGCGGTCCCGCTGCTGGTCGCGGCGCTGCTGCCGTTGCTGCCCGACCATCCCCTGGTCCGGCTGGGGGTGCTGCTGGTGCTGCTGGCCCCCTGCATCGACTACGTCGTCACCTTCTCCCATCTCGGCCAGGCGGATGCGCGCCTGCTGCTAGCCGCCACCCCTGCCCTGCTGCTGCTGCAGATGCTGCTGCTGCCCCTCTACCTGCACCTGATGCTGGGCGACGCCGCCGCCGGGCTGATCCAGCCCGGGCCGTTCCTGCACGCCTTCCTCTGGCTGATCGTCCTACCCCTGGCTCTGGCGGCCCTGCTGCAATACGCCGCTGCCCACACCCCGGCAGGGCAACGCGCCATCACCCTGCTGGGCCTGTTGCCCGTGCCGGCCACCGCCCTCGTCCTGCTGCTGGTCGTCGCCGCCGTGCTGCCCCGCATGGGAACGGACGTGCTGCAGGCCGTGCCCGTCTTCTTGGCCTTCGCCCTCCTGGCGCCGCTCCTGGGCTGGGGCATCGGACGGCTGTTCCGGCTGGAACCTGCGGCCGGCCGCGCCGTCGCCTTCAGCGCCGCTACGCGCAACTCCCTGGTGGTGCTGCCCCTGGCCTTCACCGTGCCCGGCGCCATGCCACTGCTACCGGCCATCATCGTGACGCAGACACTGGTCGAGCTGCTCAGCCAACTCTTCTACATCCGCGCGCTGCCGAAGCTGCGCTGACGGCGGTTGGGGAACTGGCGTCTTCTGGTGGTGTGGAAGGCCAAGAAAAGGAAGGCCGGGGAAGGAATTCCCCGGACCCCTTCTTTTCTGTTTTCGAGTTATTCGGGCGAGGCTGTTGAGAGGGCGGGCCTGAGGGGCTGGGTGCGCCGGAGATCCTAGACCTCCGGCGACTGACGGTTCAGCCCGCATGGCCCATTTATAAAATCATCAAGAAGCGCCTGCTCTCAGTCCTGCAGCACTACGCCAAACTTGCAGAAAAAAGATGGGGTCCGGGGAATTCCTTCCCCGGCCTTCCCTTCACCGTCCCGTAAACCCCGCTGCCCCTAGCCCCGTGCCGCCAGCAGCCGCGCCAGCCGGTCGAACTCCGCGACCGAGAGGGTTTCCGCGCGTCGGGTCGGCTCGATCTCGCCCTGCTCCAGCAGCACATTCGAGTCGCCGAGGGACTTCATGCTGCTGCGGAGCATCTTGCGGCGCTGGCCGAAGGCGGCGGCGGTCAGCTTTTCCATCGCGGCCAACAGCTCGGGCGCTGGGTCTTCGGCGTGCGGGGTCAGGTGCACCACGGCGGACCACACCTTGGGGGGCGGGGTGAAGGCGCCGGGCGGCAGGCGCATGGCCATGCGGCAATGGCAACGCCACTGGGCCAGGACGGAGAGGCGGCCATAGGCGTCGGTGTCCGGCGCGGCGCAGATGCGTTCGGCTACCTCCTGCTGGAACATCAGCGTCAGGCTCTCGAACAGCGCGGCCTGCTTCAGCCAGCCGATCAGCAGCGGGGTGCCGACATTGTAGGGCAGGTTGGCGACGACGCGGCGCGGGCCGTCCGGCATCAGCTCGGTGGTGCGCACCTTCATGGCGTCGCCCTCGATCACCGTCAGCCGGCCAGGGAAGGCGTCGGAAAGTTCGGCGAGGGCGGCGATGGCGCGGCGGTCCAGCTCCACGGCCACGACATGCGCGGCCGGGCTGGCCAGCAGGGCGCGGGTCAGGCCACCGGGGCCGGGGCCGACCTCCAGCACCTGGCGGCCATCCAGCGGGCCGGCGATGGTGGCAATGCGGGCGCAGACGGCCGGGTCCAACAGGAAATGCTGGCCGAGCGACTTGCGCGCGGCGAGCCCGTGCCGCGCGATGACGTCGCGCAGCTCCGGCAGCCCCGTCTCTGGCGGCAGGCTCATGGCGGGCCTGTCAGCCCCGCGCTTCGATGGTGGCGCGGCGGCGCAGGTCCCGCTGCATCTGGCGGGAGATCAGCTCCGCCCGCTCGCGCATGATCTGCGCCTTCGCCTGGTCCGGCGTCAGCTCGGCCAGGTTGCGCGTCTCCTTGGAGCAGACGGCGATGACCATGACGCCGTCCGGCGTGATGATCGGCTGGCTGCCACGGCCCACCGGCAGGCCAGCGATCAGCTGGCGCAGCGGCGGCGGCTGCATGGTGTCCAGCCGCACGGTGCCAGGGTCGCTCGGGCGGTTGTTGGGGCCGCCACGGCCGGCGGCGTCGATGGCCTCGCAGCTCTTGCCTTCCAGGGTGCGGGCGCGCTCGACGGCGTCGCGCTGCTGCTGGGTGGGGGCCTGCGGGTCCAGCGGCGCGCTGAACGGGTAGAAGGACTGGCGCAGCGTGACGAGGGTTGCGAGCTCGCGCCCCGTCTCCCGCTTCTGGCGCAGCGCGATGATCTGGAAGCCGCCCGGCACGCGGGTCGGGTTGGCGATGGCGCCCGGCGGCATCTGGGAGACGATGCGGCCCACGGCGGGGTCGAACTCATCGGGGCGCACCCAGCCCATGTCGCCGCCCTGCAGCGCGGTCTGGCTCTGGCTGAACTGGGTGGCGGCGGCGGGGAACGGCACGCCGCGGCGCAGCTGGGCCACCACGTCATCGACGAAGCGGCGCACATCGGCCTCGGCGCTGGCTTCGTCCACCGGGATGAAGATCTCGGAGACGAGGTATTCCGGCTCGCCGGTGCGGGCCTTGTGGGCGGCGATGAAGTCGTCCACCTCGCGCTGCGCGACCTCGCCCTGGTTGCCCAGCATGCCGCGCACCAGCCGGGCCCAGCCGATCTGGTTGCGGATCTGGTCGTACAGCGCGCGCGGCTCGATGCCCGAGTTGCGCAGCTGGGCGGCCAGGCCGCCAGCCGGCAGGCCGTTGCGCTGCTCGATATCGCCCACCGCTTCCGCCACGTCGGCGTCGGAGACCAGCACGCGGCGGCGCTGCACTTCCTGCGTCCGCAGCCGCTCATCCACCAGCAGGCGCGTCACCTGCGGGCGCAGGCGGGTCAGCACCTCGGCGCTGGCGCCCATGCCGCTGTTGAGGGCGAAGAGGCGCGACCGGTTGGTGACCTCGTTGGCGGTGATGACATCGCCATTGACCACCGAGACGATGCGGTTGGTCTGCGCCATGGCCGGGGCCGCCAGCCATGGCATCAGCGCGCCTCCGGCCGGGATGGCCAGGGGGAGAGCCAGTGCGGTGGCGAGGATCAGGGCACGGAAGGAGGTCATGGCACGCATAGTCAGTTCCTAGATCAGATCGCGCGGTGGCGACAGCGTCTTGCGGCACCGCACGTCCCCGGACGGGAAAGCCGCGCCTCCTGAAGCCGGGTCCGCGCACCGCGGTGCGCGGACCCTGCCCTTCTCTCTATCCGGGCCGCACGATCATGCCCTGCGGCGATCATGCGCCCGGCCCGCGTCAGATGGCGCGGAAGCCGAAATCCCCGATGGTCTTGAAGCCGATGCTGAACAGCAGCGTCTCGCCCGAGGGATAGTAGCTCTGGCTGGTCGTGTTCTCCGCCCAACTGCGGTTGTAGGAGGTGGAGAACACTAGGCACTCGTCCTCATAGACCAGATTGACGCCGGCGGAGACAGGCTTGCTGTTCTGCACGTCGTACCGGCCGGCGGCGCCGACGCGCCAGTACTGGCCGACGCGGGCGGAGACGCCGCCCGAGACCTCGCGGCGGGAGGCGTTGGGCGTGTTCACCAAAGCCGGGTTCGGCGTGGTGAACAGGTAGCCGGCGGAGAGGCTGACCGGGCCGAGGCCGAGGCGCGCCGACGTCTCCGTCATGCGGTTGGCCGCCGTCTCGCCATCAAAGCGGCCACGGGCGATCAGGTCGAGCCAGGAGACCGGGGAGACGCGGACGCGGCCGACATAGTCGGAGGCCTGATCCTCGAGGCCCGAGCCAGTGTAGAACACGTTCTCCTCGCTGGCGCGGAAGGAGCGGCCGCCGAGGGCCTCCACCTGCCCGCCATTCGGGAACAGCCAGGCGCCGCGCAGCGCCGCATCCACGCGGGTGCCGCCTTCCTGGCGGTCCCGCCCGGTGAAGCGGTTCAGCGCGAACAGGTTGGCGTCGGTGAACTCGAAGTCGAGGCTGTCCTCGTTCGGGATGTTGTACTGCCGCCCGGTGGAAGGGCCGGTGACGAACTGCACGCGCGGCTCGATGATCTGGCTGCCATACTCGCCGGCGCTGCGGGCGAAGGGCATGCGCCAGTCCAGCGCCACGCGGGCATTGACGTTGGCCTCGGTCAGGCTGCTATCGGTGGTCGAGTAGACAGGGCCGAGCTGCAGGTTGTCGGCCGAGCGGCCCACCAGGTCGGCCTGGCCGCGCACCGTCCAGATGCTGCCCATGCGGTCCTGCGTCGGCAGGTCGTAATGGATGCGGGAGGCGATGCGGCGGGTATCCGTGCCCTCGCTGCGCAACAGGACGTAGTTGCTGGTATCGACCGTCAGGTAGCCGCCCAGGGAATCGCGCGGGAAAGCGTAGTCGGCCTGGATGTTCGGCAGCACCAGCGGGATGAGCGAGGTGTTGTCGGTCTCGTTCAGGCTCTGATAGATGCGGCCGTCGATGCGGGCATAGCCCTCCGCGCCCCAGAAGCCTTCCAGGTAGGCGTCGGACGTCAGCTGACGCGGGGACGGGTAGCGGAAGGCGCGCAGATAGGTCTGGCTGGTGGCACGGTTGACGCTGAGGCCGGCGCGCCAGTTCTCGTCCAGCGAGAAGCGCGCGCTGCTGTAGATGTGGCCGCCCCAGCCGCGCTCATCCTGCGCGATGGTGCCGCCGCTCAGATTGCCGACCGAGCCGGTGAGGTTGATGCTGCCGGTGTTGAAGCGGCGGCGGTAGGCGATGCCTGCCGCCGGGTCCTGGTTGGCCGAGAAGGTCGGGCTGATCGTCAGGTCCTGCTGGCCGTCGATCGCCCAGTAATACGGCGTCGTGGCGAAGGGCCCGAGGAAGCGGGAGCTGCCGAAGACCGGCGTCAGGAAGCCCGAGGCGCGCGGGATCGACGGGTCGGGGTGCGACAAATACGGCGTGTAGAGCACCGGCCAGCCGCCCATCTGCAGGGTGGCGTCGCGGTAGCGGATGCGCTGCTCGTTGCGGTCATGCGTCGCCAGGCGGGCGCGCAGCTGCCACAGCGGCGGTGCCTCCGGGTCATCGGCGCACAGGTCGCAGGAGGAATAGATGACGCGCGCCATGTCGGTGATGGTGCCGTCGGTGCGGCGGCCGCCGAAGGCGACCATGCGGCCGTTCTGGGCCAGCCGGGCCTTCATGCCCTCCACCACGCCGTTCCGCATGTCGCCGGTCAGCTCGGCCCGGTCGGCGTAGGTCACCTGCCCGTCCGGCTCCAGCAACTGCACGTTGCCTTCGGCGGTGGCGATGCCGGTCTCACGGTTATAGGTGAAGGTATCGGTGCGCAGGATGCGCTCGTTCTGCCAGGCCTCGACCGAGCCGCGGGCGATGACGAGGTTGCGCTCCTGGTCGAACTCCACCTCGTCCGCCGTGAAGGTCACGGGGGCGTCGCGGTTGGGCTGGCCACGCCGGGCAGCCGCCGGGGCGGTGGAGGCCGGGGCAACAGGATTCGGCCCCGAAGCCGTCGTCGCCGAGGACGTGGCCGACGCCGCATCCGGGGCGGAGCTCATCGGGCCGCCGACATCGCCGCCAAGGCCGAGGCCGGAGCTCGGGCCGGCGGCGGTGGGGTCGGCGCCGCCGCCGAACAGCGACTGCGCCGAGCCGCCCATCGGCACCATGGCCATGGGCAACAGGGCGGCGCCGCCCAGCAGCAGCGCGCGCCAGGATGGCGGGCGCCCGAAGGCGGAAGCGCCATGGGCATGGTGAGCAACCGGGCCATGGCGGGTCCGGCGCTGCGTGGTGGTCCCGGCCGGAGCATCCCCGGCGCCGTGCGTGGCTCGGTGCATGGACCCTGCATAGCCTTTCCTGGCGACGGCGACGAGAGGGCGACGCATCCCCTTATGTTTCAGTCGCCAACCGTTGCATCGGTGCCCGGTGCCGCCGGCAAGCGCAGGCTGAACAATGCGCCACCCCCCGGCGCCTCCTCCACCGCCACGCTGCCGCCGTGGATAACGGCCGCGCGCTGCACGATGGCCAGGCCCAGGCCCACCCCCCGTCGGCGGCTGTCCTGCCGGCGCCTCGCGCGCCAGAAACGGCGGAAGATCAATTTCCGTTCATGCTCGGGAATGCCCGGCCCGGCATCGCTGACATCCAGCACGTGCAGCCCGGCGTCGGACCGCAGCGCCAGGGTCACGGCACTGCCTTCCGGCGCGTGGCCGATGGCGTTTTCCAGCAGGTTGGCGATGGCCTGGGCCAGCGCCTCCTCCTGCCCCGGCAGCGTCACCCTGGTGGCGGGCAGCCTGGTCTCGATGGTCACGTCGCGCGCCTCGGCCAACGGCCGCAGCAGGGCGGCGACGTCGTGCGCCAGTTGCCGCAGATCCACCGGCCCGGCCGGGGCCAACGCCACGTCGTCCAGTTCCGCGATCGCCAGCAGCTGGCCGACCATGCGCTCCAGCACCCAGAGGTCCTGGCCCAGCGCCGCCGCGGCCTCCCGGTCCCGCAACAGGTCCATATGCGCCTGCAGCACGGCCAGCGGCGTCCGCAGCTCATGCGCCGCATCGGCGACGAAGCCGCGCTGCTCGGCCTGCGCCGCCTCCACCCGGTCCAGCAACCCGTTCAGGCGGCGGACCAGCGGCAGCAGCTCCACCGGCACGTCCTCTTCCGGCAGCCGTTCACCCGGACGGGCGGGTGAGAGGTTCTCGGCCCGCGCGGCCAGCATCCGCAGCGGCTTGCGCACCCGCCGCAACGCCAGCATCAGGATGGCGGAGAGCGCCAGGAACACCGGTAACACCAGCCAGGCGATATCACGCGTCAGCCCGTCCGCCGCATCGTCCAGCAGCACGTCCGGGTGGCGCAGATCCTCCGCCACCTGGATGGAGAGCTGCTTACCGTCCACCGTCGCCGGCAGCGCCACACCCTGCAATTCCCGCCCGTTCCGCTCCAGCGTGAAGCCCTGCAGGGTGGGCGCGGGAATGGCCAGCGGCGCGGCGGCGCCGGCGCCCATCAGGAAATCGCCCTCCGCCGTGACGATGGCGTAGCTGGCGCGGCCATAGACGATGGAGAAGGCGGCCGCGACTTCCTGCGGCAGCTCCAGCCGCCAGTTACCGCTCTCATCCTGCTGCAGATGTTGGGCGATCATCTCCGCCCGCGCGACCAGGGACCGCGTCTCCAGCCGCTGGATGACGGCGTTGTTGCGCATCGGCAGCAGCGCCAGCAGCAGCGCCGCCGCCACGGCCAGCGAGGCCAGGAAGGCCAGCGTGGCGCCGGCGGTGATGGAGACCGGGCGGCGGGTCACGCGGCCTCTTCCTCCACCAGGCGGTAGCCGAGGCCGCGCTCGGTGCGGATGGCGGTGCCGCTGCCCGCCAGCCGGCGCCGCAGGCGGGAGACATAGACCTCCACCACGTTGCGGCCGACCTCGTTGTCGAAGCTGCCCAGCGCCTCTTCCAGCGCATCCTTGGCGACGAAGCGGTGGCGGGCGCGCAGCAGCATCTCCAACACCATCATCTCCCGCCGCGGCAGTGGCTGCACCGCCCCGGCCACCGAGAAGGTGCGGGCCGCCGGCTCCAGCTCCACCTGCCCGTGCCGCAGCGTTGCCAGCGCCGGGGCGCCGGAGCGGCGGAGCGCGGCGGCCAGCCGGGCCACCAGTTCCTCCATCGCGAAGGGCTTGATCAGGTAATCGTCGGCGCCGGTGTTCAGCCCGCGCACACGGTCCGACAGGCGGCCGCGCGCCGTCAGGATCAGCACCGGCAGGAACGGGTCGGTCTGGCGCAGCTGTTGCAGCACCTCCATCCCGTCGCCATCCGGCAGGCCGAGATCGAGCACCAGGGCCTGGTACTGCACGGCATGCAGGGCGGCCAGCGCGTCCTCCACCCCCTCCACCACATCGACCGCCCAGCCGGCGCGGGTCAGGCCCTGGGCCAGCAGGGTGGCGAGGCGCGGGTCATCCTCGGTCAGCAGCAGCCGCATCAGTCGCAGCCGCCGGCAGATGAATCGGCATGAACCGACAGCTTGACGAAAGGTTCCGCCGCGAAGCTCCGGCCTCGAACACGACCCCGTGTTCCGATCTCGCCAGAGAGGACCAGTCCGGTGCGCGACCTCGCTTCGCATCCCGCAAGCCGGATTGCCCGGCCTGCACCGCCCCCCGGATCGCAGGCCATGCCTCAGTCCCCTCTGTCGCCGGTCGTCGGCCAGTCCTGCCGCGTCACCCGCTCAGTCGGGGGACGGCCTCTTGAACCCCATCCCCCGGCCCCGCGCCAGGGGTGGATGGCGCGGCAGCCTGACCGTTCCGCGGGCGAATCCGCCCGCAGCCTGCGCGGGCATTCGCCCGGACCCACCGCGCGCATCTGCCCGGACCTTCCGCCGGCAGGTGCCGAAGCCATCCGCGGGCACCTGCCCGTGCCCTTCCGCGGGCATCCGCCCGTGCCTTTCCGCGGGCATCCGCCCGTGCCTTTCCGCGGGCATCCGCCCGTGCCTTTCCGCGGGCATCCGCCCGACACCGACCGCGGGCACCCGCCCGACCGACTGGAGACAGCCTCTTGATCAACTCCCTTCCCTTCCGGCGCGGCGCCCTGATGTGCGGGACGGCCCTGGCCGGTGCCCTGGCCCTGGCCCTGGCCGTGCCGATGGCACCCGCCCAGGCCCAGAGCACCCAGACCCTGCGGCTGGAGATCAACAACCTGCAGCAGCGCCTGCAGACGCTGGAAGCCCAGCAGGCCGAGACCCAGCGGGCGCAGCAGGCCGCCACCGTCCAGGCCGCGGACGCGCAGCGCACCGCCCAGGCCGCCGATTTGAAGGGCAGCTTCCCCGGCTCCATCCGCATCCCGGGCACCAACACCTCGGTCCGCCTCTACGGCTTCGTGCGACTGACCGGCACCTATGATTTCGAGGGTCGCAACCGCGCGCCCTTCCAGAACTCCAACGCCGTGCCGCTGACGCGCGGCCCCGCCGCCCGCCAGGGCGGCGACTTCGCCCTCTCCGCCCGCTATTCCCGCCTTGGCTTCGAAACGCGGACGGACAGCGCCTGGGGTCCGGTCCGCTCCGTCGTCGAGATGGATTTCGGCGGCGCGCAGAGCACCGCCAGCACCACCAGCCAGAACAGCTGGATCCCCCGCCTGCGCCACGCCTATGTCGAGGCCGGTGGCTTCCTGGCCGGCCAGACCACCACGCTGTTCGGCGACACCCTCGCCCTCGACATGATCGATTTCGGCACCTTCGTCGGCCTCGGCGGGCCGCGCCAGGCGCAGGTGCGCTACACCGCCCCGCTGGGCGACGACGTAACCTGGGCCTTCTCGCTGGAGAACCCGTACAGCGACTACACCTATAATGGCGGCGGCGTGCTGCCGGATTCCGAGACGACGCCCGCCGTGGCCGTCAACCGCTTCCCCGACCTGGTGACCAGCTTCCGCGTGCCGGGCAGCTGGGGCAACGTCGCCGTGCAGGGCGTGCTGCGCCGCATCGACTTCAACAATGAAGCCCCCGCCGTCGCCTCCCAGCGCTTCAGCGACGAGACGTGGGGCTACGGCCTGGCGCTGAACGGCGTGCTGAACACCTTCGGGAAGGACCGCCTGCTGGCCCGCGTGGCCTATGGCGAGGGCGTCGGCCGCTACATCGACAACATGGGCACCGGTGCCGCCAGCAATGTCGGCCTGGCCGGCGTGACCGACCCGTCGCTGGAGACCAACAAGGTCACCACCGCCATGATCGGCTACCAGCACTTCTGGGCGGATAACCTGCGCAGCACGGTGGCGGGCGGCTTCGCACGCATCACCTACCCCAGCTTCGCCCGGCAGTTCGCCGCCGGCACCCAGAACAACCAGAACCGGGACATGACCCAGGGCATCGCCAACATCATCTGGACGCCGTTCCAGAACCTGGACCTGGGCCTGGAATACAATGTCGGCACCCGCCAACTGCTCGAGCCCTCCACCGAAGGCGCGACCCGCGGCTTCGGCCAGCGCGTGACCGCCCTGGTGAAGTACAACTTCTAAACACTGGGACGAGGGGGACGGCGGTTTTCCGCTCCCCCCGTTTTCCGCCAAAGCATCTGATTTTTTTATGCCGGAGGCAGAAAGGCCGGGGGAAGGAATTCCCCGGGGCCCTTCTTTTTTCTGCGAGTTTGGCGGAGCGCTGCAGGACTAAGAGCGGACGCTTTTGATGATATTTAAAATGGGCCGCGCGGGCTGAACCCTCAGTCGCCGGAGGTCTAGGACCTCCGGCGCGCACAGCCGTCGCTCAAGCGCACTGCTTCAGCAGTCCCGACCGAAAAACTTGAAAAAGGAAGAAGGGGTCCGGGGAATTCTTTCCCCGGCCTTCCCTCCCCGCCCCACCCCGGTCAGCCGTCTTCCAGATGCAGCAGCAATGCCAGCGCCAGCATCAGCCCCGCCAGGGAGGGGGCCCAGGCGGCCAGTTCCACCGGCAGGGTGCCGGCCTGGCCGAATTCCTCGGCCACCTTGTCCAGCAGGAACAACGCGAAGCCGGCGGCGACGCCGAGGCCGAGGGTACGGGCCACGCCGCCGCGCCGCGGCTGCCCCATGGAGAAGCCGGCCGCCAGCAGCGCCATAGCCACGCAGAGCAAAGGCAGGGAGAGCAGGGAATGCAGGTGCAGGCGGTGCTTCATGGCCGAGAAGCCGGAGGATTCCAGCACCTGAATGAATTCCGGCAGCGACCAGAAGGAGAGCGTGTCCGGGCTGGCGAAGCTGTCCTCGATATTGTCCGGGGTCAGCTGGGTCGGCAGCGTCATCGCGCGCGGCAGTTGCGGCTGGCGGTTGGTGCCGAACACCACGGCGCTCTCCAGCCGCCACTCGCCGGCGACCAGGCGGGCCTGCGGCGATTCCACCCGCTCCAGTGGCCGGTCGGTGGGCGAGAGGCGCCAGAGCGAGACGTCCTTCAGCCCAAAGCCGCCCTGCCCCACTTCCGGCCGGCCGGCCAGGATGATGACGCCGCCGGGTTCCAGCGCATTGTCCGCCTGCCGCAGCCACAGCCGCCCGCCGGCCAGGGTGGCGGGGCCGGCGGCGTTGCGCAGGTAGGTGGCGTCCAGCCGCTCGGCGCGGGAGAGCATGCCGGCGGAGAGCGGGGAGAGCACGGTGACGCCCAGCGCCCCCAGGCACACCGCCACCAGCATCGGCCCGGCCAGGAAGCCCCAGGCGGAGACACCGGCAGCCCGCGCCACCACCAGTTCGGAGGCGCGGGAGAGACGCCAGAAGGCGATGATACCGCCCAGCAACACGGCGAAGGGCAGGATCTGCAGCGCTACATAGGGCAGCCGCAGCGCCGCGATCTGCAACACCAGGGCGAAGCCGGCATCGGCGCGGGTGGCGGCGCGGCGCAGCAGCTCGATGAAGTCGAACAGTGCCACCAGCAGCGTCAGCGCCAGCAGCATAATGAGGACCATGGCCGCGAAGCGCCGCGCCACATAGGCCGAGAGGGTCAGGGCTAGGGGCATGCGGTGCTCAGGCCTCGGGCGCGGCGGTCAGGTCGGATGGCAGGCGCGGCTTGCGCTTCGGCGCCCCCGGCATGCCCATCAGCACCCAGAGCGAGAGGATGGACGGCACCACCACCTGGGCCCAGATCAGCGGGATATAGGCATTGTTGCGCGCCGCCGCGTTGCCGGCGGCCAGCCCCACCGCCAGCAGGCCGACCACCAGCACGACGCCGATGATCGCCGGACGGGAATCGCCATGACGGCGGAAGCCGCTGCTCAACGCGGTGGCCAGCGCGACCAGCGCGAAGGCCAGGGTGGTCAGCGGCGAGGCCAGACGCTGGTGCGCCTCCGCCCGGAACTTGCGGATGTCACGCTCCGGCAGGTTCTCCGCCGGGTCGGGGTTCAGCAGCTCGCCGATGAAGCGCTCCCGCGAATCGCGGTTGCGGGCATTCTCCTGCTGGCTGCGGGAGGAGGTGGCGAGGTCCAGGCTGTTCTCGGCGAAGCTCAGCACCGACAGGCGCGGGCCGGGATTGGGGGAGCCCGGCGGCGCCTGCTCCATGGTCTGGCGGACGCCGTTCAGCAGCGTCACACGCGGGCCGCGCGGCGTGCTGACCAGCCGGCCACGCTCCGCCAGGATGGTGACGGGGATCTTCGGGTCCCGCGAATCGTGCACCATGATGCCGTAGAGGTCGCCATTGGCATCGCGCCGGCGGGCATAGACCGTCATGTCCTCCCCCAGCGCGCTGAAGACGCCTTCCTGCAGCAGGATGGCCGCCATCTCGTTACGGATCTCGAACTGCCACTCGCGGAAGGCGGCGTGGCTGACGGGCACCAGCCAGGTCTGCAGGAACAGGCAGATGCCGGTGGCCAGGGTGGCCAGCAGCAGCGGGGCGCGGGACAGGCGCCAGTCGGACAGGCCGGTGGAGCGCATCACCACCAGCTCCCGGTCCGAAGCCAGGCGGACATAGGTGAACAGCAGCACCACGAAGGTGGTGATGGGCAGGATGACGGCCAGGAAGCTGGGCAGCAGCAACCCTGTCAGCTCGACGAACACCGCCGGGGAAAGGCCGCGGTCCAGCACCAGCTCGATAAAGCGCAGGCTCTGCGTCAGCCAGACCAGCGCGGCCAGGCCCAGCGTCACAGCCACCAGCGTCACCGCCAGCTGGCGGAACAGATAACGGTCGAGGCGTTTCATACGGCGGGAGATTACCTTCCGGGGGGCGGCAAGGGAAATGGCTGGCCTGACGCCGTCTGTGAAGGGCCATGGCGTGTTTCTGATGGCAATGGGGCGATCGGGCCGGGGCCAAAAGGGGCTCCGCCCCTTCTGGACTTCCCCGCCGGGGTGGAAAATCCACCCCGGACCCCGCTGCCAGTTTATTGAGGCTGGGTGCCGGAGCGGTGCGCGGATTGATGCGATCCGGCGCTTTGGCATCGCGGCGCTCCGCAGGGGGGAAGCGCTTTCAAAGTATTCTAATGAAAGCCGCGCAAGCTGCGGCGTTGGTCACCAAGCCCACGGACCCGAGGCACAGCCAGGGCTTGGAGCTGCGAAAACAGATGGCGGGGTCTGGGGTGGCACTGCCACCCCAGCGGGGTCCAGGGGCCGCGCCCCTGGCCTCACTCCGCATCAGGCCGGCAGCACCGCAATGCCACGCTGGCCAAGGCCCAGCCCGACCACCTCGCCCACGCCGCGCTGGCGCTGGGTGTGGGAGTCGATGACGAACACGTCCCCGGCCTCGGTGGTCAGGGTGTATTCCATCAGCCCGCCCAGATAGGCGGCCTTGGCCACGGTGCCGCGCAGGGTGGTGGCGGGGTCGGCCACGTCCAGCAGCTCCACCGCTTCCGGCCGCACCGCCAGTTGCACCGCGCCTTCCGCCGCGCCGCGATGCGGCAGGGACAGGGTGGCAGAACCGATGGTCACCTGCGCCATGTCACCCTGGCGGTGGGAGAGCGTGGCCGGCAGCCGGTTCGCCTCACCGACGAAGCCGGCGACGAAGGCGTTGGCGGGCGCCTCGTACAGGTCCCGCGGCGTGCCTTCCTGGGCGATGACGGCCTGGTTCATGACGATGATCTTGTCGGAGATCGCCAGCGCCTCGGCCTGGTCGTGGGTGACGTAGGCGACGGTGACGCCAAGGCGCTGCTGCAGGTCGCGGATCTCCTCCCGCATCCGGCGGCGCAGCCGGGCGTCGAGGTTGGAGAGCGGCTCGTCGAACAGCAGCACCGAGGGCTCCAGCACCAGGGCGCGGGCGACGGCCACGCGCTGCTGCTGGCCGCCGGAGAGTTCGGACGGCAGGCGCTCCTCGAAGCCGGACAGGCCGACGGAGTCGAGCGCGGCGCGCGCCGCCTCCCGCACCTTCGCCTTGGGCTGGCGGGAGACGGTGAGGCCGTAGCCCACATTCTCCAGCACGTTCATGTGCGGGAACAGCGCGTAGGACTGGAACACCATGGAGACGTCGCGCTCGGCCGGCGGCAGGGCGGAGACGTCCTTGCCGCCGATCAGCACGCGGCCCTCGGTCGGGTACTCCAGCCCGGCGATCATCCGCAGCGTCGTCGTCTTGCCGCAGCCGGAGGGGCCGAGCAGCGTGCACAACGTGCCGGCCGGGATGGTGAAGGATACGTCGTTCACCGCTTTGGCGGTGCCGCCATAGCGCTTGGTAACGTTCTCGAAGCGGACTTCGGCGGCGCGGGTCATGCGACGGCTCCGGGCAGAGGGGCGGGCGAGGCGGCGGTGACGGCAACGGCCCGGCGGCCGATGCGGCGGCTGCCGACCAGCAGGTTCATGACGCCCAGCACCACCAGCATCAGCACGATCAGCACCAGGGAGGTGGAGATCGCCAGGCCGTAATCGCCATTGATGATGCGGTTGACGATGAAGACGGTGGCCAGCTCCGTCTCGGCCGTGACCAGGAAGATGACGGCGGAGACGGTGGTCATGGCCCGGACGAAGGAATAGGTGAGGCCAGCGACGATGGCCGGCCGCAGCAGCGGCAGCACCACGCGGCGGAACGCATCCATGCCGCCGCCGCCGAGGGTGTGGGAGGCCTCGTCCAGCGAGCCGTCGATCTGCGCCATCGCCGCCATGCCGGAGCGCAGCCCGACCGGCAGGTTCCGGAACACGAAGCAGGCGACGATGATGGCCCCCGTCCCCGCCAGTTCCAGCGGCGGCAGGTTGAAGGCGGCCAGGTAGGCGACGCCGATGACGGTGCCCGGTACAGCGAAGGAGAGCAGCGTGGCGAATTCCAGCGCCCCCTTCCCCGCGAAGCGCGTGCGGCTGAACAGCCACGCCGCCAGGATGCCGAGCGCCGCGGTGATGGGGGCGGAGATGGCGGCCAGTTCCAGCGTGGTCAGCACGCTATTCCAGGCGAGGCCGGTGAACTGCCCGCCCTCGATGCTGAAGGCCTTCACGAAGTGGCGCAGCGTCGGCGTGTAGTCGCGGCCCCAGACCTCGACGAAGCCCCCCAGGAAGGCCAGCGCGTAGAGGCCGATGGTCAGCGCCGCCCAGGTGCCGGCGACGGCCAGGCAGAGCCGGCGGACGCCCTTGGGCAGCGGCGGCGGCAGGCCGGCATCGCCCTTGCCGGAGATGGAGACGTAGGACTTCTTCCCGGTGGCCCGCTGCTGGAGGAAGAAGACGACCAGCGTCAACACCAGCAGGATGAGGGAGAGCGAGGCCGCGCGGCCGGCATCCGCCTGGGCGCCGACGACGGCGAAGAAGATCTCGGTGGCCAGCACGTTGAAGCTGCCGCCCAGCACCACCGCATTGCCGAAATCGGCGATGCTCTCGACGAAGCCGAGCAGGAAGGCGTTGGCCAGCCCCGGTAGCAGCAGGGGCAGCGTGACGGTGCGGAAGGTGATCTTCTCATCCGCCCGCAGGGTCTGCGAAGCCTCCTCCAGCGTCGGGGAGAGGCCCTCGACAACGCCGATCAGCACCAGGAACGCAATGGGCGTGAAGGCGAACAACTGGGCCAGAAGCAGGCCGGGAAGGCCATAGATCCAGCGCCCGAGTTCGATGCCAAACCAGGCGGAGGCCGCCTGGGAGAGCAGGCCGGAGCGGCCGAAGATCAGGATCAGGCCGAGGCCAAGGATGAAGGGCGGCGTGACGATCGGCAGCACCGTCAGCCAGCGCAGCGGCCTGGCCAGCCGCAGCCGGCCGCGCGTGACCAGCAGCGCGAAGGCGAGGCCGAGGGCGGTGGTGCCGGTGGCCGTCAGCAGCGCCAGCAGCAGGGTGTTCCACACCACGCCGCAGCGCGGGGCGCCGGCCAGGCAGCCGAGGCTCCACAGCCGGTCATCCACCAGGCGGGTGACGGCGGAGGTGGGGGCGAAGGCGCCACCGGCATCGCGGAAGGCGCCAGCCATCATCTGGAGGATCGGCAGCGCGGTGAAGACGCCGATGGCAATGGTCAGCACCACCGCCACGGTGGCGGTGAAGGCATCGCCGCGGAAGGCGCCCCGCCCGGCGAAGCCGGCGGCGAACAGCACGCACAGCGCGGCGGAGACGACGGTGCCGCCCCAGCCGATGCCGTACTGCCGGGCCTCGGTCTCGCCGAACTGGCCTTGCAGCCAGAGGATCATCCAGCCGCGCGGGCCGATGCTCCAGCCCTGTGCCGCCAGCAGCGCCAGGCCGACGCCGCCGGCCAGCAGGAACAGCCAGGACCGCGTCGGGCGCGGCAGCGGCACCAGCGCCGCCACCAGCCCCAGCACCGGCGCCAGCACCGCCGGCCACAGCCACCAGCGGCCATCCGTCAGGATCAGGCCCAGCGCGGGCGCTCCGTCCGGGTCGGTCAGCCAGCCGCCATTGGAGAAGGACAGGACCAAGATGCCGTCCTGGACCATGTACCAGGGCAGCAGCAGGGCGGCGGCCAGCGCGAGGGCGCTGGACCAGAGACCGGCGGAGCGCATGCGTTGCGTGCCTTACTGAACGGGCTTAGCGGGGCAGGCTGTTGACCTCGCGGTCCCAGCGTTCGATCAGCCGGCGGCGCTCGGCGGAGGAGCCGTAGCGGGCGAAGTCGTAGTCGATGAGGCGGATCTGCGACATCTGCGGCGCCTCGGCCGGCACCGGCGTGCTGCGGTTGGATGGCGTCTGGAACTGCTTGGTCTCGGCGCCCAGCTGCTGCGCGGCGGGGGTCAGCGCCCAGTCGTAGAAGCGCCGCGCGTTCCGCTCGTTGCGGCTGCCGGCGATGATGGACATGGAGCCGATCTCGTAGCCCGTGCCCTCACAGGGGACGACGTACTGCACGGGGAAGCCGCCCAGCCGCTCCGTCACCGCATCATGCACGAAGGAGATGGAGACACCCGTCTCGCCGCGCGCCACCGCCTTGATCGGGCCGGTGCCGGAACGCGGATAGGCATTCACGTTGCGATGCATGCCGCGCAGGAACTCGAAGGCCGGCTCCTCGCCCATCAGCTGCACGATGGTGGCGATCATCACGTAAGCCGTGCCGCTGGATTGCGGGTTGGCCATCTGGATCTCGTTACGGAAACGGGCGTCCAGCAGGTCCTTCCAGCAGGCCGGCGGCGCGATGTTGCGGCGGGCCAGCAGCTCCGGATTATAGCCGAAGCCCATGGCGCCGGCGTAGATGCCGACGGTGCGGAACTGGCTCTGCTCCGCCTGGCGGCGGGCCCAGTCATGCAGCTGGTCCAGCATGGGGGAGCGGTATTCGGCGGTCAGCTTGTCCTCGGCCGCCTGCAGGTGCGGGTCGCCGGTGCCGCCGAACCACAGATCGCCGCGCGGGTTCTGCGCCTCGGCGCGGATCTGCGCCAGCACCTCGCCGCTGCCCTTCTGGGACATGTTGACGCGGATGCCGGTTTCCTTCTGGAACGCGTTGGCAGCCGCCTGGCACCACTCGACCTGGGCCGAGCAATAGACGTTCAACGAACCCTGCGCGGCGGCCGGCAGGGCGCCCAGCGTGAAGGTGGCCGCCACGGTGGCGGCGAAGGCGAAGAGATGGCGGCGTGACATCGGGCGGCTCCTCCGGCGCGCCCCTTGAGCGGGGGCGGCGTTGTTTCGCCTCCATGCAACAAAACTGTCACATTAGCAACGGCGCTGCCCAGCCCTGGCGGGTCCGCGAGGCCACACTCCAGGCCCAGGCGGCCGCGGCCGGCTCAGGCCCGCCGCGTCCGCCGCCGCATCTCGCGGTGCAGGATGTAGAGCCCGGCCGCCACGATCATCGCCGCCCCCAGCAGCATGGTGACGCCCGGCACATCGCCCCAGATCAGCCAGCCGAACAGCGCCGCCCAGAGCAGCGCCGTATAGGTGTAGGGGCCGAGGGAGGAGACCTGGGCGCTGGAATAGGCCTCGGTGGAGAAAAGCTGGGAAATGCCGCCGACGGCGCCGATGCCGACCAGTACCAGCCACTCGCTGGCCGAGGGCGTCACCCAGACGAAGGGCAGCACCAGGCCGCTGAGCAGCGTCATCAGAATGGACTGCCACAGCACGATGGCGGTGCTGCTCTCGGTGGCCGAAAGCTGGCGCACCAGCAAGGTGGTGGAGGCCGCGCAGAAGCCATGGCAGACGGCGGCGGCATAGCCCGCCATCAGCACCCACTCGGCGATGCCGGGCGGCGGTACCCGCACCTGCCCTGTCAGCCCCGGCCCCAGCGCGATGACCAGGATGCCGGCGAACCCAACCAGCACCGCGCCCCAGCGGTGCGGCCCCGGCCGTTCCCCCAGGAAAGGGATGGCCAACAGGGTGACGAAGATGGGCGTGCCGTAGGTCAGCGCCTGCTGCTCCCCCAACGGCAGCACGGTGGCGGAGAAGAACATGCAGGTGGTCGCCGCCAGCCCGGTGCAGGCGCGGGCGACGTGGCCGGGAAAGCGGCGGGTGCGCAGCGAGACGCGGCCGCGCAGGCTGAGGAACACGACGATCGGCAGCGCGAAGAAGCTGCGGAAGAACACCATCTCCATGAACGGGATGCTGCTGCCCAGCAGCTTGGCCAGCACCGTCATCATCGAGAAGCCGAAGGTCGACATCAGGATCAGCGTGGCGCCGCGGCGGATATCGTGCCGCATGGCGTGCGGCGCGGCGGCGGCGGCCGTGGTGGCGGTGGCCTTCATGCCGCCTTGCCGCCCAGCCGGGCCTGACGTGCGCGCATCTGCTCCCGGTGCAGGTTGTACAGGCCGGCGGCGATGATGATGCCGGCGCCTGCGAAGGTGGCCGGGGCCGGCCAGTCACCCCAGATGACCAGGCCGATCGGCAGGCCCCAGATCAGCGGGCTGTACTCGAACGGCGCCAGGACGGAGACGGGGGCGGAGGCGAAGGCGCGGGCGAAGAAGAAATGCGCCAGCGCGTTGCCGCAGCCGATCCACATCAGCGCCGCCGCGACGCCGAGGGAGGGGATGAAGGCGCCCGGCGGCGGGAAAGCCGGCATCAGCAGCAGCCCGGTGGGGATATGCGCCACCATCAGCCAGAAGGTGATGACGACCGGCGCATCCGTCCGCGCCAGTACGCGCGTCCACAGCCGCGTCAGCGCCATCAGCGCCACGGCGGCCAGCAGCGCCGCCGCCTGCCAGTTCCAGAGCGAGCCACCCGGCTGCAGCATTACCATGACGCCGGAGAAGCCCACCAGGGTGCTGACCCAGCGCCGCCAGCCCACCACTTCCCCCAGCAAGGGAATGGCCAGCAGCGTCATGATGAGCGGGGAGACGGAGGAGAGCGCATAGGTCTCCGCCAGCGGCAAGCCATGCGCCCAGGCGACGTAGAAGGCCACCGTCACCACGCAATGCAGCAGGCTGCGGGTGGTGATCAGCCGCACATTCACCGGGCGGAGGGAGACGCCGCGATAGGTGGAGCGCGCCAGCACCGCCATGGTGATGGCACCGAAGATGCCGCGCCACATCATGGCGGCCCCGGTTCCCACCTGCGGCACCACCCACTTCACCGCGGCGTCCGAGAAGGCGATCAGCAGGTAGCCGACCAGGATCAGCAGGATGCCGCGCAACGTTCCGTCCACGCGGCCGGCGGGCGGAGGCGGCGCCGGCTGCGGGGACGGTACGGTCGCGGAAGCGGTGGCAGTCGTAGAAGCTGTGGCGGCGGTAGCGGCTTGGGCGGAAGGAGCAGCAGGGCCAGGCGGAAAAGGCCCGGCGGCAGGATCGGCAGGATCAGGCACGCAACGTGCCCCCGCGGGGGGATGCATGGGGTGGCACGGGCTCAGTCCTTCCGTTCAAACAACATGTAGCCGTCGGTCTCGCCCGCCTGACGATAATGCTGCCACGTCGCCGCGAACAGGGGATGGCGGGTGAAGTAGGCGATCATGTCGAAGGGCTGGCCGGCGCACCAGCTGATGTGTGCGTCCCGCGCCACCATGACGGCTTCCGGCGGGCGGGCGGCGAAGTCCCGCGCCACGGAATCGAACAGGTAGCGCTCGGCCTCGCTCATCTGCGCGGGGGCGCGGAAGCGGGCGCCGTCCTCCGGGCAGGTCTGGTACACCGCCTGCAGCAGCCAGGTGCTCATGAAGCGCAGCACCGGCTGGTTCTCCACGTAGTTGAGCGCCGGGTAGGCCGGGTAGATGTCGGGGGAGAGCACGAGCAGGCGGCCTTCCGGCGCCTCCTTTTCCAGCCACGCCGCCAGGCGGCCGACGGGGCCATTGTGGTAGTTGAACTCGCGCCACGGCGCCTCCCCCCCTCGCATCACCAGCAGGGTCAGCGCCACGGCGGAACCCGCCGCCAGCACCGGCGCAAGCCGGACCGAGGTCCCGCGCGGCAGCAGCGCGTCAACGGCGCGGGAGAGCGCGACGCCGCAGAGCAGGCCGCCGAACATCCACACGGGCACAACGTGGTAGCTCCACCCCTTGTGCTGCACCAGCGCGGCGACCAGCCCGCCCAGCATGGCGGCGGCCAGCAGGCGCGGCAGCCAGCCAAGGGTGAGCGTGCCGATGCGCGTGGTGAACAGGCACAGGCAGAAGGTCATCAACCCGGCGGTGAACAGCTGCTCGGTCAGCACGACCTGCCACCAGGAGGCGTTGCCGAGGCCGACGTAATAGCTCCACACCAGCGGCACCACCTGGCCGAAATAGGCCGGGAAGCCAAAGACGATCAGCGCCAGATACGCTGCCCACAGCCCGGCCAGCCCCCAGGGCACCGGGTCCAGCAACGCGGCGCCCAGCCGCCGGCGGCGCAGCGCGGCCAGCAGCACCACCGCCTCAACGCAAGCCGGCACGGCCAGGAAATGCGGCTTCAGCGCGAAGCCGGTGGCGGCGATCAGCGTGACCAACGCCATCATGCGGGCGCTGGTGCGCATCCCCTCCACCCGCCGTTCCGCCAGGAACAGGTAGGGAAGCGCGGCGGCGGCCATGATCTGCTCCCGCTGGCCGAAATCGTAGCCGGCCAGCAGCAGCACCAGCGGCAGCAACGCCAGCATCATGGCCCGCTCGGCCGGGCCGCGCGGCGGATGCAGCCGCAGGCACAGCCAGCTGACCGCGCCGCAGAAGACCAGCAGCAACAGCAGCAGCGCCTGCACCGCATCCAGCGGCGTCCACGCCGCCAACGCCGCCGCCGGCAGGTTCAACAGGAAGATCAGCGGTGGATTGACGTCGATGAGCTGGGTGTACAGCCCCTCCCCCGCCACCATCCGCTCGGCGAAGCTCAGCACCGCCGCGACGTCCTGGTTCAGCGGCGGGGAGACCACCAGCAGCAGGAACAGCAGCGCCGGCAGCATGGCCGGCAGCAGCGCCCACAGGCTCAACCGAGGGCCATCCCCGGGATGACCGGTGGAAGGCGCGGCGTGGCGTGGCTGCAGGCGCAGGTCACGCAAGGCGGCACGGGTCGAGGGCAGTGTGTCGGACATGCAGGCAACTCATCCCGGCCCGGAGGGAAAGAAGGGCCTTGGGCACTATCGATCGGCATTGCGGCGGAGTTCGGGCGCTGCCACAAGCGAAGCCGTGGATCTTGCAGAATACGCCCTGATGGATGCGGTCGAGGACGGGATGTGGTGGTACCGCGCCGTCCATGCCCGCATCGCCGCCGCGCTGGATGCCCGCCCGGGCGTGGACGGCCTGCCGCTGCTGGATGCCGGCTGCGGCACCGGCGGCCTGCTGCGCAGCCTGGCCCGGACCGGCCGCAATGGAAGCAGCCTGGCGGGGCTGGAATACAACCCGGACGCCGCCGCCCGTGCCGCCGCCAAGTCCGGCGCCGCGGTCTCGGCCGGGGATGTCAACGCCCTGCCCTTCGCCCCCGCCAGCTTCGGCGCGCTGGCGAGCGTGGACGTGCTGTGCCACCGCGGCGTCGACGAAGCCCGCGCCCTGGCGGAATTCCACCGCGTGCTGGCCCCTGGCGGTACGCTGGTGCTGAACCTGCCGGCCTTTGAATGGCTGCGCAGCGCGCACGATACCCGCGTGCACAATGCCCGCCGCTACACCGCCCGGGGCGCCACCGCTCTGCTGGCGGCGGCGGGCTTCGAACGCATCCAGGCCCGCTACTGGAACAGCCTGCTGCTGCCGCTGATGGTGGCCCAGCGCAAGCTGCGCTCCAACACACCGGACGCCGCCAGCGATGTCGCCCCCTTCCCGCCATGGTTGGACGCCACATTGCACACCGCCACCCGGGCGGAGGCGGCGCTGGCCGGCATCGGCCTACGCTTTCCGGCCGGTGGCTCGGTGCTGGTCGTCGCCAGCCGCGCCGATGCCGGCCCCGCCCCCTGACCGTTTCCCCCGGAACCCCGCCCATGCCTGACCTGCCGCAGCCGACCATCGGCCTTTCCATCGTCGTGCCGGTCTATCGCGGCGCCGCCACCGTGGGGCAACTCGTCGAGGCACTCTCCGCCCTGCGGCCCGAAGGCGGGCTGGAAATCGTGCTGGTCAACGACGGCAGCCCGGACAACAGCGCCGAGGTGTGCCGCGCGCTGGCGCAAACCGCCACCGTGCCGCTGACCTATGTGGAGCACGCCCGCAATTTCGGCGAGCACAACGCGGTCATGTCCGGCCTGCGCCGCGCCCGCGGCCACTACGTCATCACCATGGACGACGACCTGCAGAACCCGCCCGAGGAAGTGCTGCACCTGTACGACCATGCCCGCAACGGGCAGTGGGACGTCGTCTACACCCGCTATGCGGAGAAGAAGCACGAGGGCTGGCGCAACCTCGGCAGCCGCTTCGCCAACTGGGTGGCGGACCAGCTGATGGACAAGCCAAAGGGGCTCTACCTCTCCTCCTTCCGCTGCATGTCCGCGCTCGTGGTGCGGGAAGTCGCCCGCTACGCCGGCCCCTACCCCTATGTGGACGGGCTGATCATGCAGGTGACACAGCGCATCGACAGCATCGAGGTGATGCACCTGGCCCGCGCCGAGGGCCGCAGCAACTACACGATGCGCCGGCTGATCCGGCTGTGGCTGAACCTCGCCACCAACTTCTCCCTGCTGCCGCTGCGGCTGGCCATGCTGGCGGGCCTCGCCATGGGCAGCCTCGGCGTCATCGGCGCCATCTTCACGATCATCGAGGCACTGACGAAGGAAACTCCCTCCGGCTGGGCCTCGGTCATGACGGTCACGCTGCTGATCGCCGGCGTGCAGTTCCTCATCCTCGGCGTCATGGGCGAGTATCTCGGCCGCGCCTTCCTCTCCGCCAACGGCAAGCCGCAAGGCGTGGTGCGAGATGTGGTGCGCTCCACCACCGCGCCGAGCAACCCGGAAGGCCCGCGCGCATGATGGGCTCCTGGCTGGTGCTGGCGGCCGCCATCTGCACCTCCATGACCGGGCAGGTTCTTCTGAAGGCCGGCACGCTGGGCGAAGGCAACTTCCTAGTGCAGCTGTTCCGCTGGCAAACCATCCTGGGCCTCGGCTGCTACGGTGGCGCCGCCCTGCTCTACATCATCGCGCTGCGCAAGATCCCGATGAGCGTGGCCCTGCCCTGCACCGCCGCGTCCTACGTCGTCATCGCCCTCGTCGGCTACTTCATGTTCGGCGAATCCCTCGGCTCCCAAAAAATCGCCGCGATCGCGCTGATCTCGGTGGGGGTGGCCCTGCTGGCGACGGCCTAACGCAGAGGTAAAGCAAGGCAAGGCCGGGGAAGGAATTCCCCGGACCCCATCTTTTCTTTTTTCGAGTTTTTGGGCGAGAGCTGTCGAATGGTTGGCTCTGAGACCCGGCTGGGTGCGCCGGAGGTCTAGGACCTCCGGCGACTGCCGGTTCAGCCCGCGTGGCCGATTATTAAAATCATCAAGCGGCGCCCGCTTTCAGTCCTGAAGCGCTCCGCCAAATTCACAGAAAAGAAAGAAGGGGCCCGGGGAATTCTTTCCCCGGCCTTCTCCTTCTCCTATTCCCCTTCCGCTTCCCGACTGGATCGCCCCTCAGATCCGGTAGCGGTCCGCGATATCCACCAGTTTGGAGGAGAGCTGCGTCAGGTTGGCGGCGGCCGTATCCAGCTGGCGGGTGCCGGCGGCGGTCTGCTGGCTGGCCTGGCGGATGTTCTGCAGGGCGCCCATCACCTGTTCGATGCCCAGCTGCTGCTGGTTGGTGCTGGCGACGATCTGCTGGAAGGTGTGCACGCCTTCCTGGGCCCGGCCGGTGATCTCGGTGATGGCGGCGTGGGTCGTTTCGGTGCGCTCGCGCCCGGCGGCCACGCGCTTGACCGCTTCTTCCGTCAGCATGACGGAAGAATTGATGCCGCGCTGGATGTCGCCGAGGATCGAGCGCACCTGGCTGGTGGCGTCCTTCGCCTGGTCCGCCAGCGTCTTCATCTCGGCGGCGACGACGGCGAAGCTGCGGCCCTGCTCGCCGGCGGCGGCGGCCTCGATGGCGGCGTTCAATGCCAGCAGGTGGCTGCGTTCGGAGATGTCGTTGACGCTGGTGATAATCTCGCCGATCGCCTGCGTCTTCTCGCTGAGCGCGACGATGTTGCCGGCCACCGCTTCCGCCTGCTCGCGGATGGCGTCCATGGCCTTCACCGTCTCATCCACCGCGCGCAGCCCGGCATTGCTGGTCTGGGCGGTGGCCTGGGCGGTGGCGATCACCTCCTGCGCCCGCTTGCCGATCTGCACGCCGGAATGGGTGATCTCGTCCACCGTGGCCGCGGTTTCCTGTACGGCGGCCAGCTGTTCCTCGACGCTCGCCGCTTGTTCCTGGGTGCTGGCGCGGATCTCGGCGGCGGCGGCGTTCAGGTCGTTGGTGGCCTCGCGGCTTTGGGCGGCCAGCTGGCGCAGCCCTTCCACCATCGTGTTCAGCGTGGTGCCCAGCCGGCCCAGCTCGTCGTTGCCGGACTTGGCGGGCTCGCCGCTGAGGTCGCCATGGCCGACGCGGCCGACAAATTCCATGAAGGCGTTGAGCGGATTGACGATGGAGCGGCGGATCAGCAGCGCGATGATCAGCCCGATGAGGACGGCCCCGCCCAGCACCAGGATGACCGAGAGGCGGCTTTCCAGGTAGGTGGCGCGGCTGCTCTGCTGCCCGGCGGCCATCACGTTGTTCAGCGTCTGCGTCGCCTGCTCGATCAGCTGGGTGAAGTCACCCCGGCTGGCCAGGATGGCGCCGCCGGCGGCCAGCACGGCGTCGAGGTCATTGGCGCGGATGGCCTGGATCTGTGCCTGGCCTTGCTCCCGCAACTGCCGCAAGGGGCCGGAGGACTGGCTGACCATCTGCGCGATCTGCTGCCAGCCGGCGGCGCGGTCGCCGCTGGCGGCGGTCGCGGCGTGGCGGTTAGCCAGGGTGACGAGTTCGGCCAGCAGCAGGTCGGTGCGGTTGGCGGCGCGCTGCCAGGCCTGGAGCGGGTCCGCATCTGCCGCCGGGCGGCCGAGGCCGCGCAGCAGGAAGCGGTTCACCGACAGGCTGCGCACGTCGTACATGTCGCTCTCCGCATCCCGCAGGCCGGAGATCTGGCGCAGCATGTTGAGGTCCCGCGCCACTATGGTGTCGGTGGTGGCGGTGACGACGCTGATCTGGTTCAGGCTGTAGACGCCGAGCAGCACCAGCATGGCCACGATGGCGGCGAAGCCGAGAAGAATGCGGTTGGCGATGCTCAAGGCGTCACGCTCCCGTTGGTGGAGGAAAGAGAAGGGGCCACGGTCGCGGTTGGGGCCAGATAGGGCCGCAGCAGGCGTTCCAGGTCGATGAGGCCGAGCAGCGCGCCGCTCGGGGCCAGCGCATGGCCGGTGACGGCGCGGTGCGGCGCGGCCTCGGCCGGGGCTTCGGCGGGCAGCGCGTCGATGGCGCCGGTGGCGCGGTCCACCCGCAGGGCGAAGCGGCGCGGGCCGTGGCGCAGCAGCAGCAGGTGGCCGGTGTGCTGGGATGCCTGCGCGGCGGCACCCAGCGCCAGTGCCAGGTCCAGCACGATGAACACCTGCCCGTTGCGGCCCAGCAGCCCCAGCATGGCCGGCGGCGCCCCCGGGGTGGGCGTCAGCGGCGTGGCGGGCACCACCTGGGCAATCGCGGCCAGGGGCAGGCCGTAGGTCTCGTTGCCCAGAACGCAGGCCAGGACGGGGATCGGTGCCGGGCCGGTGGCGGCATCGCTGGCCTGCCGCATGGCGAGCTGGCGCGTGCGGGCATCCAGGATCCGATCCAGCCGGTGCGGGTCGTGGGCAGGCAGGCTGCGGGGCATGGGGTCAGCGCAGCTCCAGTTGCAGGCGGGCGGCCTCGCGCAGTTCGCCGGCGGTCATGCCGTCTCCTTCCTCCAGCGCCGCGTGGTCCGGCAGCGCGTGGACGATGCGCGCCGCCGCAGCGATGGCCTTGCGGCCGGGCATACGGCGCCCTTCCCGCAACAGCAGCAGGCCGAGCTGGTAGTGTGCCATGGCGAAGTCATCCCGCAAGGCGATGGTGCGGCGGAAAGCGCGCTCCGCCTCCGCCGCCTGCCCCTGCGCGTGGGCAAGCACGGCGTCGTAGAAGTTCAACAGCGCATTGGCCGGCTCCCGCGCCAGGGCCTCCCGGCAGGCCAGGCGGGCGCCCACGAGGTCGCCCAGGTCGGCCCGGCGGCGCACCGCTTCCAGCAGGCTGCCGTCGGCGGGCAGCGGGGCCTGTGGCGGCGGCGCGGCCG
>NZ_JACTVA010000039.1 GCF_014490485.1 Teichococcus aerophilus
CAGCGGCGGCGCGCGGCGCAGGGGTGCGGGCAGGGGCGGCGATGGCGGGGCGGCTGACGACGCGGCGGACAGAGCCACCGGCCGGCGGCGGTGCCTGCAAGCGCGCCAGGGCGGAAGCCGGCGCCGCGTTCGCGGTGCCAACGAGGGAGGGGCCGTTGCGGCGCCCGGCCATCATCATGTCGGTCGGCGGGCCACCGCGGCCGCGCTCGGCGAAGCCACGGTCCAGCAGCGCCATGACATGCGAGTCGCGCTCCCAGCTCGACGCACCGCCGAACACCACGGCGATCATCCGCACGCCGTCCCGCATGGCACTGGCGGCCAGGTTGAAGCCGCTGGCATTGATGAAGCCGGTCTTGATGCCGTCGGCGCCGGGGTAGTTGTCCAGCAGCCGGTTGTGGCCGCTGATGGTGGTGCCGCGCCACTCGAAGGACTGCACGCTGAAATAGGAGTAGCGCTGCGGGAAGTCGCGCACCAAGGCCTGGCTGAGGATCGCCATGTCCCGCGCCGTGGTCACCTGCTGCGGGTCCGGCAGGCCGGAGGCGTTGCGGAAAGTCGTGCGGCTCATGCCGAGGGACCGGGCACGCGTCGTCATCATGCGGCCGAACGCGGCCTCGGTGCTGCCGGAGAGATGCTCGCCCAGCGCGGCGGCGGCGTCGTTGGCGGATTTGGTGATCAGCGCCAGGATGGCGTCGCGTGCCGTGATGGTGCTGCCGGCCCGCAGGCCGAGCTTCGAAGGCGGCCGTGCTGCGGCGGCCTGGGAGACGCGGATGCGTGTCTCCGGGGACAGGCGGCCGCGATCCATCGCCTCGAACGCCATGTAGAGCGTCATCATCTTGGTCAGGGAGGCGGGGTAGCGCCGTTCGTCCGCCGCGATGGAGACGATCGGCTCGTTGGTATTGGCGTCCATGACGAAGGCGGCGTATCGGTCACTGCCGATCTGTGCGCGGGCTGGCGCTGCGGTGAAGAAAGACAGAATAACCGCGAGCAGCGCGAAGGCGCAGGCGCGGCATCCGGCGAGGCCGTGATGCGGCATGATGGCAGCTCCCCTCCTGCGCGCGGACATCCCCCCCGGGCACCGCGCGCATCCCTCCCGCCCATCTCCGATCCGGACAGGGCGGGGCGTACCAGCACTCCCCCCACAGGCGTGGCGGTACGTGGCCGCACAATGCAGGCTCGGGCCGGTGGATGGAAGCGCCGGATGCCGCTTTTGTGGAGAAAAATTCATTCTCCATTCGAAGCGGCAATGAACCCGGTGGAAGACGGAGAGGGGCCGTGTCCGGGCGGCAAGCCTGAGCTTCACGCGAGAGGGCATGCGGCGGCAAGCGCGATTCTTCCAGGCGCCGGGAGGTGTGTGGCCAGCGATGTCGCCACGCGAGATGGCGCTGCCATGTGCCGCGGTAGCGAACGGACGGCATGCCTCTTGTGCCAGCGCGCGCCGGTTCGCGACACAGCGGTGGCTGCAGGTGCTGCGCGCCCATTCGCGATCAGGCTGCGTGAGTGCGCCCGGTGGCACACGGGATGCCGGGGGCGTGAGCGGCGATGCCTTCATGCGCGCGTCCATGCCCGCCACGCTGCCTTGGTCGCCGCGCCGGAGATCCGCCGGCAGGAACAGGCGGCGCCGCCGAGCGTCCGTCACCCATCCGGTGATGTCTTCCTGCAACCCTGCACGGGCCGTGGCGGCGGCTTCGCGACAGGCGCGATGGACGCCGCCGCACTTGCAGCGCAAAATCCTGCATAAGCATGAACGCAGCAGGAGGAACGCCGCGCATGAAACTGCATCCCGTCAAAGTCCACCCGTCCAAGGCGCTGTTGAAGCGCGAGGACCAGCTGGCGTGGAAGATCGCCGGCGTCGCCGCCGACAAGGTGGCCGTGCAGAAGCCGGTCGCCGACATGATCATCAACCGCATCATCGACAACGCCGCCGTCGCCGTGGCTTCCGTCAACCGCGCGGCGCCGACCTCGGCGCGCGCCATGGCCATGGGGCATGCGCGCAAGGGCGGCGCCGCCATCTTCGGCCTGCCGGGCACGAAGGGCTTCAGCCCGGAATGGGCCGCCTGGGCGAACGGCACGGCGGTGCGCGAGCTGGACATGCACGACACCTTCCTCGCCGCCGACTACTCGCATCCGGGCGACAACATCCCGCCGGTGCTGGCGGTGGCGCAGACGATGGGCAAGTCCGGCCGGGACCTGATCCGCGGCATCGCCACCGGCTACGAGATCCAGGTGAACCTGGTGCGCGCGATCTGCCTGCATGAGCACAAGGTGGACCACATCGCCCATCTCGGGCCTTCGGCGGCGGCCGGGATCGGCACGCTGCTGGGGCTGAAGCAGGAAGTGATCTTCCAGGCGGTGCAGCAGGCGCTGCACACCACCATCACCTTCCGCCAGAGCCGCAAGGGCGAGATCTCCACCTGGAAGGCCTTCGCGCCCGCCCATGCCGGCAAGCTGGCGGTGGAGGCGGTGGACCGCGCGATGCGCGGCGAAGGCGCGCCGAGTCCGATCTACGAAGGCGAGGATTCCGTCATCGCCTGGGTCCTCTCCGGCCGCAGCAACCGCGACGACGTCTATGGCCCGACCTATTACGAGGTGCCGCTGCCGGAGAAGGGCGAGGCCAAGCGCGCCATCCTGGATACCTACACCAAGGAGCACTCGGCCGAGTACCAGAGCCAGGCGCTGATCGACCTCGCCTTCCGCATGCGGGGCAAGATCAAGGACCAGGCGGCGATCGAGAAGATCATCCTGCACACCAGCCACCATACCCACTACGTCATCGGCACCGGCGCCAACGACCCGCAGAAAATGGACCCGAAGGCGAGCCGGGAGACGCTGGACCACTCCATCATGTACATCTTCGCCGTCGCCTTGCAGGACGGCGGCTGGCACCATGTGGACAGCTACGCTCCAGCCCGTGCCGGGCGCGCCGATACCGTGCGGCTGTGGCACAAGATCGAGACGCGGGAGGATGCGGAGTGGACGCGCCGCTACCATTCCACCGACCCGGCGGAGAAGGCCTTCGGCGCGCGCGTCGAGGTGCTGTTCAAGGACGGGACGTCGCTGGTCGATGACATGGCGGTGGCCAACGCCCATCCGCTGGGTGCCAGGCCGTTCGGGCGGGAGGACTACATCCGCAAGTTCGAGATCCTGACGGATGGCATCCTGGCGCCACGGGAGAGCGCGCGGTTCCTGGAGGTGGTGCAGGATCTGCCGAAGCTGGCCGCAGGCGAATTGCACCTGCTCAATGTCGCTGTGCCGCGCGGTGCGCTGGCCGAGGGCAAGCCGGGCATCTTCTGACCCGCCCGGCCCGGCGGGAAGGTTTCCAAATCCTTCCCGCCACCACCGGCAAGATGCCGGAGCGAGGGTCTGCCGTTCTTCTGCCATGATGCGCGTCGAGAAACGGGCTTCGCGATGACTTCGCGAAACCCGAAATGCAACGCTCGCGCGCGGATTTCGTTGACAAGAGGATTGCGCGTGAAGATAGCGTGTTCCGCGTGCACATCAGCGGGTCGCGATTCGCGGAAAGCCTGTCAAGACGGCAACCGCGATGAGGTCGTAGCAACGGTGTGGAAGCGACGGGCGGAGTTATTCGGGAAGCGATGATCGGCCGTCCGGCCAGCAGGTTCGCCAGTCCAGGCGCGGGAATGTGGCAAGCCACATCCGGCGATGCAGGACATCGGCGGGGGCTGGGGAGGCGGGAGGCAGCTTCCCGGGCGGACGGCCCGGCGCGGCGAAGTTTTTCTAGATTGAACACGACACGGCTTCGTCACTGCCCTGGGACGGTGCGGGGCGATTTGGCAAGGAGAGCCAGTACATGAGCGACGACAACGAAACCGGCACGGGCCGCGCGCAGCCGATGGCGGTGAGCACCAGCCGCCGCACCTCCGGCACCCGCAAGGCCAGCACGGCGGGCCGCAAGCCCGCCGCGACCAAGGCCGCGGCTGCGCCGAAGAAGGCGAGCACGGCGAAGTCCGCCACCGCGAAGAAGGCGCCGGCCAAGAAGGCCACGGCGACGACGACGCGCAAGGCGGCCGGCACGCGCACCGCCGCGGCGGCTAAGAAGACCACCACCGCGCGCAAGCCGGCGGCGGCGAAGAAGGCTGCCGCTGCGCCGAAGAAGGCGACCGCGACGAAGTCCGCGACCGCCCGCAAGACCGCCGCGCCGAAGGCCGCCGCGAAGAAGACCACCGCTTCCACCGCGCGCAAGGCGACCAGCACGCGCACGGCGGCCGCCGCCAAGAAGACGACCACCGCGCGCAAGCCGGCGGCGCCGAAGAAGGCGACGGCGACGAAGGCGGCGACGACCCGCAAGGCCGCGACCACCAGGAAGACCGCCGCGCCGAAGTCGGCCACCGCGAAGAAGACCGCGGCGCCGAAGAAGGCGGCGACCAGCCGGACCGCCACGGCCAAGAAGGCGACGACCGCGCGCAAGCCGGCCGCCGCGAAGAAGGCCACCACGACCCGCTCGGCCACCGCGAAGAAGACCGCGGCGCCGAAGAAGGCGACGACGACGAAGGCGTCCTCCACCCGCAAGGCAGCCGCGCCGAAGAAGGCGGCGGCGACCACCCGCAAGGCGGCCGCGCCGAAGAAGGCCGCCGCGACGCCGAAGAAGGCGACGACGGCGCGCAAGCCGGCTGCCCCCAAGAAGGCAGCCGCGGCGCCGAAGAAGGCCTCCACGCCGCGCAAGCCGCGCGCCGAGAAGGTGACGGAGGCCCCCGCCGCCGCGACGCCCGCGCCGAAGAAGACCGCGACGCGCGCCCGCAAGAAGGTGGACTCCGTCCTGCCGCCGGTGATCGACATGGAGCCCGCTCCCGTCGTGACGCCGGAGCCGCAGTCGGAAGAGATGACCGGCAACTGAGGCATCCGCCTCCCGGTTCGAAAGGGCGCCGCTGGCAACAGCGGCGCCCTTTTTCGTGCCCGGGCTGGCTTTGCAGCCCCCGATCCATCGCCTAGCCTGGATGCATCGGGAGAAACGACATGAGCGATAATGTGCGGCGCGTCCTCTATCTCAGCCACGCGCCGGAGAAGGTCTACGCACTCTGGCATGCCCGCATGCCGGAGGGGACGGAGCTGCTGACCCTCTCTTCCAACGACGATGCGGAGCGGTTGGAGAAGCTGGCGGTCGCCGATGCGGTCATCGTCGCCCCCGCCGTGCTGAAGCCCGAATGGGTGGCGCTGGCGCCGCGCCTGAAGCTGGTGCAGCACCAGGGCGTGGGCTGGGAAGGCGAGACGCCGATCGCCGCCCTGCGCGAGCGTGGCATCCGCCTGGCGATCAATCCGCTCGGCACGCCTGATGTCGTCAGCGAGCACGCGCTGGCGTTGATGTTCGCCTGTCTGCGGCACATCCCGCGCGCCGACGCCGCGATGCGGCGGGGCGAATGGCTGGGCACGGCCATCCGCCCGATCTCGCGCAATCTGCGGGGGCGCACGGTGGGCATCGTCGGCATGGGGCGCATCGGCTCCGCCGTCGCGGCGCTGCTGCAGCCCTTCAATGTGCGCGGGCTCTATACCGACCCGGCGGTAAAGCTGCCGGAGGGACTGGAACTGGCGCTGGGCTTCCGCCGCGTGCCGATGGACGTGCTGCTGCGCGAATCCGACATCGTCACGCTGCATCTGCCGGCCACTGCCGCCACCCGCCACATCATCAACGATGCCTCGCTGGCGACGATGAAGCCGGAAGCCATTCTGGTGAACTGCGCCCGTGGCGCGGTGGTGGACGAGGCGGCGCTGGCCCGCGCGCTGGCCGCCGGCACCATCCGCGCCGCAGGCATCGATGTGTTCGACCCGGAGCCGCCGCGCCCGGACAACCCGCTGCTGGGGCTGCACAACGCCGTGCTGACGCCGCACGTCGCCGCCGGCACGCTGGATGCGATGATGTCCAAAGTGGAAGGCGCGACGGCGAATCTCGGCCGCTTCTTCCGCGACGGCTCGCTGGAGGATGAGATCGACCTGTCGCTGCTGCCATGAGGAACCGGCATGCCATGGGCTGGACCGGCAGGTAGCGCACGGCATGTCAGCAAGGCGAGGGCGTGCCCGCTGCATGGTTTGCGGCGGACACGACCTGGCGAAATCGGGAAGGCCACCTTCTCCCGTCGGTGCCGGAATCTCCATTCGGCGTCAAGCGCCGCGATACCTGAGCGAAGCAAAGTTGAGGCAAGGGGGTATCCCATGCCTCCGCTTTACTCCTCTTGCGCGGCGGCCTTGTTGCGGCGGAGCGGGCGGGAGAAGCGCAGGGACGTGTCGGCAAAGCCCTGTGCGCGGTAGAAGTCGTGCGCTTCCTTGCGGCGCAGGCCGCTGGTCAGTTCCAGTGTGTCGCAGCCCGCCTGCCGCGCCGCCTGCGCGCCCGCCTTCAGCAGGATACGCCCGATGCCGCGCCCGCGTTCCTGCTCATCCACCACCAGGGTGGTGATGCGGGCGACGGGCCTTGCCTCCTGCAGCATCGGGCACCAATGCAATGCGATGACGCCGACGACGGGGCCGTAATCCGCCGCCACCAGCAGGCTGCCCTGGCCGTCGCGCATCACCATCGCCAGCCGGTCGGCGGCGTCCTGCGGCGGGATGGGGTAGCCAAGCTGGCCGATCAGCCGGGCGATGTCGGCGGCATCGGCGGGTACGGCGCCCCGGACCTCGACACCCTGGCGTGGACCGTGCGCCATCAGCGGCGCAGCAGCCCGCCAGCGACCAGCAGGTCCGCCGTGGCGGGGCTGAAGGCGCAGGGCACGTCGTATACCAGGGCAATCCGCAACAGCGCCTTCACGTCGACGTCGTGGGCCTGGGGTGCCAGCGGGTCGGGGAAGAAGATCATGCCCTGCACCCGGCCCTCGGCGATCATGCCGCCGATCTGCTGGTCGCCGCCCAGCGGGCCGCTCTTGACCGTGGTGACGTTCAGGTCCGGGTTGCGGTCCTGCAGCACGCCGCCGGTGGTGGCGGTGCAGATCAGCGCGTGCGGTGCCAGCTCCTCCGCATGGCGCGCGGCCCATTCGGCCAGCGCCGGCTTCATGCGGTCATGCGCCACCAGGGCGAGGGTGAGGGGCATCGGGCATCCTCCAGAGCATGGCGGGCAGAGACCGGCCACGCGGTCAGACCAGTGTCAACGCCCCCACCCTGGCGGCCGATGCGTCGGCGGATCTCAGCACGATCATCCGAGGCGACAACGGCGAAGGCTGGCGTCGCGTGAGCAGGCGGCGGGCCAGTACATGTTCGCCGCATCGAACCGTGGCGCGCAAACCCCGGAGCGTGACGGTTTGCGGTCGAAGCTCGAAAAGCCCGTATCACGCGATCTGACAAAGCCGTAGAGCACGGCGCGCGAACGGAGCACGCTCTAGCCGAAGGTGGAGAGAAGGTCGTCCACCTGCGCCGGCGTCAGTTCCCGCGCCGGCTGGCCGCGTAGCATCAGCGCCAATTTCGCGGATTCCTCAAGTTCCTCCGCGGCATAGACCGCGTCGGTCAGCGTCTTGCCGGAGACGACGGGGCCGTGATTGGCCAGCAGCATGGCGCGGGAATTCTGCGCCGCGGCGAAGACCGCCGGTTCCATCGACGCATCGCCCGGGCGGTAATACGGCACCACCGGCAGGCGCCGGCCAACGCGCATGACGAAATAGGGCGTCAGCGGCGGGATCGGCGCATCCTCCCCCGGCTCGGCCAGGCAGCCGATGGCGGTGGCATAGGTGGAATGCAGGTGCACCACCGCGCCGGCTTCCGGCCGCGCCGTCAGCACCGCGCGGTGCAGGAAGACTTCCTTGGACGGCTTGTCCCCGCCCACATGCCGCCACTCCGTGTCCAGCTTGCTGATGCGCGCCGGGTCCAGCTTGCCGAGCGACGAATTGGTCGGCGTCATCAGGTAGCCATCCGGCAGGCGCACGCTGATGTTGCCGGCGCTGCCGACCGAGTAGCCACGCTGGAACAGGCTGGCACCGAAGGCGGCCAGCTGCTCGCGCAGGTCCTGCTCGGTCATGGCTGGAACGCCTTGAGGAAGAAGTCGCGCGCACCGAAATTGCCGGATTTCAGCGCCAGGTGCAGCCCGGCCGGCTCCGCATAGGTCCAGGGCACGCCAGGGTCGATCTGCGGGCCGATGCGCAGGCTGGTGATGCCCAGCGCCTGCACCACGGCGCCGGAGGTCTCGCCACCCGCCACGACCAGGCGGCCGACGCCGCGCGCCACCAGCTCGGCCGCCACGGCGGCCAGGGTGTGCTCCACCAGCATGCCGGCGGCATCGCGTCCCAGCTTCTGCTGCAACGCCGCCACCTTGTCCGGCGCCGCGCTGCCGACGATGACGACGGGGCGTTCCTCGTTCAGCTTGCCGTCCATCCACGCGCGCGCCTGCTGCGCCAGTGCCTTGGCATCCGGCGTGGCCAGCGCATCGAGTTCCAGCACCGGCACATGGTCCCGCGCCAGCCCGATCTGCCCCAGCGTGGCGCGGGAGCAGGAACCGACGACCACCGCCATGGCACCCTTGGCTTCCGGCAGGCTGTCCGCGTCACCCCGGTCCGGCAGCAGGCCCTGGTTGCGGAAGTTCTGCGGCAGGCCCATGGCGATGCCGGAACCGCCGGTGATCAGCGCATGGTCGGCGCAGGCGGCGCCGATGGCGTGCAGGTGCTCGTCCGTCACCGCATCGGTGATGGCGTAGCGGCGCCCGCCATCCCGCAACTGGTTGAAGGCGCGGCGGATGGCGGATTCCCCCTGGTCCACAACGGAGAACGGGACGAGCCCGACGCCTGCTTCCGTCTGGCGGGACAGCACGCGCACCAGATTGGCGTCGCGCATCGGGGTCAGCGGGTGGTTCTCCATCCCGCTCTCGTTCAGCAGCGCGGTGCCGACGAACAGGTGGCCCTGGTAGATGCTGCGCGCATTGGCGGGGAAGGCCGGGCAGGCGATGGCGAAGCCGGCCTGCAGCCGCTTCATCAACGCATCCGCCACCGGGCCGATATTGCCTTCATCCGTGCTGTCGAAGGTGGAGCAGTACTTGAAGAAGATCTGCTTCGCGCCACCCGCCAGCAGCGCATCGCAGGCCGCCAGGCTCTCGGCCACCGCGTGGGTGACGGGCGCGGTGCGGGACTTCAGCGCCACCACCACCGCATCGGCGTCCGGCAGCGGGCCTTGCGGAACGCCGATGACCTGCACGGTCCTCATGCCGTGGGCGACGAGCATGGCCGCCAGGTCGGTGGCGCCGGTGAAGTCGTCGGCGATGCAGCCGAGGATGGGCATGGTGGTATTTCCCCCGAATCTTCCTGGGCGCGCTTGGCACACAGGGCGCGAAGCACGCAGTCCGTTAGAAGCTAGAACCTGTTCGCCACGGCGGCTAGAGCGCGCCCACCGAACCGGTGCGGCCGGCCTCACCTTCAGCGCGCGTTTCAGGTCCCGACTTGCAAAGATCGCGCACCGGTGGCCGGACACCGGATTGCTGTCAGGCCGCGCGCGTCACATCCAGCCTATCGCCATCAGAGAGTGTCCGCCCGCCGCAGACGGATGCGGCGGCCAGGCTCTGTCCACACCTCAACCTGCGTAAAGCCTAAGGGAAATACGCTGGCTGCCGTGGCGGGTCAGTTGATGGTCAGCGCGGTCTTGGCCACCGATGGCGGCAGCGCCAGCAGATCGGCATGGCCGACCCGGGCCACCAATGCGCCACGCGCCGCCTGCAACTGGCGTGCGCGCCGCCAGGCCTCGATCCGCGCCCGCAGCACGGGCGGCAGGCTCTTGCCGGCGGCATCGGCATGGCCGTCGGCCAGGGCCTCCGCCATGTTCGGCGTCGCGGCCGGGATGTGCCACGGGCTGGGCGCGGTGACGACGCGGAAGCCTTCGGCCCGGAAGGCACGCGCCATCTCGCGCGGGGCGTCCGGGCCCAGGGCGCGGCCGCCGAAGCCCTTGTCCCGCCGCTGGTCCTGCCGGAAGCCGCGGGCAATCAGCCGGTCATCCGCATGCGGCGGGTAGAAGCCCTCATGCCCGTTCACGTTCAGCGCGGCATAGAACGGCACGCGCAGCGTGGCCGCCATGCGGGAGACCCAGGGGCGGGAGACCAGGTCGCACAGCGCCGTGCTGACCACCGCATCCGCCTGATCCAGCTTCAGGTTGCCAGGCGCTTCCGCTAGGTCGGCCAACTGCGCCTCGACCCGCCAGACGCCGACGGGGGTATGGATCAACATCACCTGCCGCTTGGGCAGCGTGACGATCCAGCCGACCTGCTCGGCGGCTTCGCCGATGTCGTTAAAGGCGCGCTCCAGCAGCCGGGCGTCGGCATCCACCAGAGTCCAGATCTGCGTGCGGCCGATATAAGGCGCCAGCCAGCGGAACAGCGCGCCGGTGCCGGCGCCGAGGTCGAGGATGCGCGGCCGCACCGGCAGCGCTTCCGCCAGCAGCAGCGCCAGGGGGACGGAGCGGGCGCGGGAATCGAACTGCTCGCGCAGCTGCAGCCAGTCGCCGTCGAAATCGTCGCTCATGACGTGGTGTCCATCTCGGCCAGGAAGGCGTCCGCGCGGTCCGGCCAGCGGGGCAAGGCCTGCCCGGCCTTCCACGCGGCCTCCGCCATCTCCGCCCGCAGCGCCGTGTCGAAGATCGGCCGCCGCATGGCGCGGGAGAGGGAGGTGACGTCGCCGGGCGGCGCGATCACCCCCGCCTGGCGCGGCACCACGTCGGCGATGGCGCCGCCGGCGGTGATGGCCACCGGCAGGCCGCGCGCCAGCGCTTCCGCCGCCGCCATGCCGTAGCCTTCCCAATGCGTCGCCAGCGCGAACAGGTCGGCGCCGGCATAAAGCTGTTCCAGCTCCGCCTGCTGCACCTCGCCCGCGAAGGTGACGCGGTTGGCGATGCTCAGCTCCTCCGCCAGGGCTTGCAGGCTCTGCGCGTGCACCGGGTCCCGCGGCCCGCCGGCGATGGTCAGCGTCCAGTCCAGGTCGGTCAGCTTCGCCAATGCGCGCAGCAGCACGTCATGCCCCTTGCGCGGCACCAGCACGCCGACGGCGAGGATGGCGCAGCCCGGCCCGCCGGAACCCTTGCTGCGCGGGGCCGGGTCGGTCCCCGGCTCCACCACGCCGATCTTCGCCGCGTCCACCGGGAATTCCTGCGGCAGCCGGTCGGCGGTGAGGCGGGATGTCGCGACCAGCCGGGCCATGCGCGGGAACAGCAGGCTTTCCAGTTCCTTGAGCCGGGCGCGGTCGGCTTCCAGCACGCCGGGCTCGATGGCGGTGGGGTGGTGGATCAAACCGACGGCGCGGCGCTGTACCAGCTCATCCGCCAGTGGCGCGAAGGCGGGCAGGCCGAGACCGTCGATGATGATGCGCGTGTCCGCACCGATCCCCGCCAGCGCCGCTTGGGCGGAGGCCTCGGCGGCGTCATCCGGCAATGGGTGACGGCCTGCCAGCTCCACCACCTCCACCGCGTGCCCGGCGGCGCGGAAGCCTTCCACCAGCCGCCGGTCGTAGCCATAGCCGCCGGAAATAGTGCCGAACGGCCCCGGCACCAGCAAGGCGAGCTTCATTAAAGCGCGGCCTCGTAAGCCGCCCAGGCCAACGGGCTTTCACGCAGCAGCACCTTGATGGACTGCACCGCCTTCGCGGCCTCGCCCAGCCGCCCGGCCTGGATGACCTCGACCAGCTTGCCGTGGATGTAGGAACACAGGAACTCGGTGCTGGTGTTCTGCCCGGCGAATTCGCCCATGTCGTCCAGGTTGTTGTAGTCGAACCCATCGAGGATGCGGCGCAACTCGACACGCGCGGCGGCGATGTCGATCAGCAGGTTCAGACGGTCGAGCTTCTCGGCGCGGAACTCCGCCTCCACCACGAAGGTGGCGCCGTGCACGCGCTGGGCCGGGCCGAATTCCTCGCCCTTGAAGCTGTGGGCGACCATGACGTGGTCGGCGACGGTCAGGCTGTACATGCGGCGTGTTCTCTCGGGAAAAACGGATGATGGCTCAATAGGTGACGACGGGGCAGAGCGGCGCAACCTCTCCCGGCGCTGCCGGGCCAAGGAGTTTTGCCATGCGGGCCGGCAATTCGTCGAAGCGCAGCACCGGGCCGCACAACGCATCCAGCACCGGATCCTTCAGCAGGGAGAGCGCCAGCGCCATCCGCTCCGCATAGCTGCGCCGTCCGCACATCGCCGGCGCGACGCTGCCGACCTGGGTGGAAAGCAGTTGCAGCCGTTTCACATGGAAAGCCTCGCCCAGCGGCAGCGCCACCTGCCGGTCGCCGTGCCAGGAGGCTTCCAGGATGCGCCCCTCGAAGGCAGCGCAGTGCAGCGCCTGGCGCAACCCGGCCTCGGTGGCGGAGGTATGCACGATCAGCTCCTGCTCCAACGGCGCCTCGTCCGGCGTGGCGAAGTTCAGGCCCAGCAGGTCCACCACGGCGCGGCGGGACAGGTCGGTATCCACCACCGTCACCACCGTGCCGGGGATCCGCCCCAGCAGCCAGGCGGCCAGCAGGCCGACGACGCCGGCGCCCAGCACCAGCACCCGCTCCCCCGGCAGCGGCCGCGCATCCCACAGGATGTTCACCGCCGTCTCCATGTTGGCGGCCAGCACGGCGCGCTGCGTCGGCACGCCTTCCGGCACGGGGATGCACATCTCGCGCGGCGCCAGGAACAGGTCCTGATGCGGATGCAGCACGAAAACCCGGTGGCTGTCCGCCAGCGTGCCGACCGCCGCGTAGCCGTATTTCACCGGGTAGGAGAACTCGCCGGCCTGCAGCGGCGCCCGCATGGTGCCCCACTGGCTGGGCGGCACATGACCGTTGAAGACCAGCCGCTCGGTGCCGCGCGAGATGCCGCTGGCCAGGCAGCGCACCAACACCTGGTGCGGACCGGGGGTGGGCAGCGTTTCCTCGCGGATCTCGCCCTGGCCGGGGGCGGTGGCCCAGAAGGCGCGCGCCCTCACGCACGGCCCTCGCACACGGCGGGGCGGGCACGGTGCAGCGCGATGTCGAACAACACGTCATCCCCCAGATTGTGCACGCCCCATTCGAAGCGCAGCCCATCGGCGATGCGCGCCGCTTCCGGCAAGGTGAAGGCCGGGATGCCGGAGCCCAGCAGCACCGGCGCGACGGTCACATGCAGCCTGTCCAGGCACCCTGCCGCCAGGAAGCGGGAGACGGTGAGGCCGCCGCCCTCGACGAAGATGCGCGTCAGCCCACGCGCCGCCAGCAGCGGCAGCAGGGCCTGGATGTCCAGCCCACCGATGGCGGCACGGGGCACGCGCAGCACATCCGCCGCGCCATGCGTCTCGCCACCGCCCGAATCGTCGGCGCAGACCAGCAGGGTGGGCGGGCCGCCCGCGGCGAAGATGCCGTAGTCGGGCCCGAGGCGCCGGTCGGTATCCAGCACCACCCGCACTGGGCTGGGGCCGCAGCATTCGCGCGTGGTCAGGCGCGGGTTGTCGTGCTTCACGGTGCCGGCGCCGACCACGACGGCATGGCACAGAGCGCGCAGCCGGTGGGTGTGCAGGATATCCCCCCGCCCGCCGATCCACTGGCTGGAGCCGGAGGTGGTGGCGATGCGCCCATCCAGCGTCTGCGCCAGCCGGCCCAGCACCATGCAGCCATCCGCTGCGCCGGGGGGCGCCAGCACCGGCGCGAACAGCCGCGCCAGCGCGCAGCCCGCTACCACCGGGGGCGTGGCCGCGATCGCATCGGGCAAGGGCGTCCGGCCCGGCGCATCGCGCAGCGCCAGCAGGCTGGTCCAGGCCAGGTCGTCGGGCGTGTCCCCGGATGTATCCAGGGGGGGCGTGTCCAGCGGGGGCGCATCCATCATGGAGAGCCTAACGCAAGAAACGCCCCCAGGATATCAAGCCGGATATCAAGCCGGAGCGCAGGCGCGGATATCAGGCGGGAAGGATGCCCCGCCGCTCATCCGCACGGCGCACCCAGGCCACCAGCGGCAGGGACAGCAGCACCATCCACAGCTTGCCCAGCACCTGCCCGGGCAGGAAGGACAGGTCGCCGAACGCGATCCACAGGAAGGCTAGGCTATCGACCACCAGCCCGACGACACCGGAGGCCAGCACCGCCAGTACCAGGTTGCGCCGCTGCAGCGGGGTATAGACGGCGAGGTCCGCCGTCTCGCTGATCAGGAAGGCGGCGGCGGAGGCCAGCACCAGCGCGGAGGGCGCCAGGGTGGCGGAGATGACGGTGCCGGCCAGGATGGCCATCCAGGCATAGCCCAGGCCCAGGCGGCGCTGCACCATGTCCCGCAACACCAGGGCCAGGCCGATCATCAGCACGCCGGAGGGCGCCATGACGCCAGGGGCGACCGGGATGAGGCAGGGGCCCTGCGGCACGCACACGGTGCCGGCATGGCCGATCAGCCAGTTGGCGGCGGGGATGGTCAGCCCGAAGGCAACGAGGGCGACGAAGCCCTCCAAACGGCGGGTATCGGTCATCTGCGAGTTTTCCCAGGAGGGGCGGGTGCATCCGCGTTCCGGGGCGCAGCGGATCCGCGCCTCAGGTGGGCGCTTCGTAGTCCATCCATCCCTTCTCGCGCAATGCGCAAGCCGGGCAGGTGCCGCAGCCATAGCCCCAGGCGTAGCGGCGGGAACGGTCCCCCAGGTAGCAGGTGTGGGTGTCCTCGACGACATCCTCCACCAGCGTCCGGCCGCCGAGCTGCTCCGCCAGCGCCCAGGTTGCGGCCTTGTCGATCCACATCAGCGGCGTGTGGAGCACGAAGCGCTTCTCCATGCCCAGGTTCAGCGCCACCTGCAGTGCCTTGATGGTGTCGTCCCGGCAATCCGGGTAGCCGGAGAAATCCGTCTCGCACACGCCGGTGACGATGTGGCGCAGGCCGCGGCGGTAGGCGAGGGCGGCGGCGAAGGTCAGGAAGATCAGGTTGCGGCCGGGGACGAAGGTGTTGGGCAGCCCGTCCTCCCGCATCGCGATCTCCACCTCGCTGGTCAGCGCGGTGTCGGACATGGCGCCGAGCGCGTCCAGCGCCAGGGTGTGGTCCGGGCCGAGCCTGCCGGCCCAGCGGGGGAAGTGGCGCGTGATGTCATCCCGGAAGGCCTCGCGGCATTCCAGCTCCACCTTGTGGCGCTGGCCGTAGTCGAAGCCGATGGTCTCCACCCGGCCGAAGCGCTCCAGCGCCCAGGCCAGGCAGGTGGCGGAATCCTGTCCGCCGCTGAACAGCACCAGGGCGCCTTCGTTCGTCATCTCGTCTCCAATCGTGAAACGGCCCAGCGGGCCGCGTCGGCCACCACGTCGGCCGGGTCGTCGCAGAGTGAAACGGCCACCTCCCGCAACGCCGGCAGGCCGGAATTGCCGATGGCGACCAGCACGTTCCGCACGAAGCGGTCCCGCCCGATGCGCTTGACCGGGGAGCCGCTGAACAGGGCGCGGAAGGTCGCATCGTCCAACCTGGCCAGCTCCGCCAGCCGGGGCGCGTTCAGGTCCTCCCGCGCCACCAGCCCCGGCTCCTTGCCGTGGCTGGCAAATTTGTTCCAGGGGCAGACGGAGAGGCAGTCGTCGCAACCATAGATGCGGTTGCCCATCGCCGCGCGGAATTCCTCCGGGATGGGGCCTTTATGCTCGATGGTCAGGTAGCTGATGCAGCGGCGGGCATCCAGCTTGTAGGGGCCGATGAAGGCGTCGGTCGGGCAGGCGGTCAGGCAGCGCGTGCACTTGCCGCAATGGTCGGTGTCCGCCGCATCGGGCGCGAGGTCGAGCGTCGTGTAGATCTCGCCCAGGAACAGCCAGGAGCCGAATTCGCGGGAGACGATGTTGGTGTGCTTGCCCTGCCAGCCGAGCCCCGCCTGCTGCGCCAGCGGCTTCTCGGCCACCGGGGCGGTATCGACGAACACCTTGAGCGCGCTGCCGCGCCATTCCTCGACCATCCAGCGCGCCAGCATCTTCAGGCGCTTCTTGACGATGTCGTGGTAGTCCTTGTGGCGGGCATAGACGCTGATGCCGCCCCGGTCCGGCTGGCCGAGGATCGAGAGCGGATCGCTCTCCGGCCCATAATTCATGCCGAGGGCGATGACGGAGACCGCTTCCGGCCACAGCCCCTGCGGGTGGGCGCGCTGTTCCACCCGGTCGGCCATCCAGCCCATCTCGCCGTGCATGCCGGAGGCCAGGAAGGCGTCCAGCCGGGCCCGCACCTCCGGCCCCAGATGCGCCGGCGCGAAGCCGACCGCATCGAAGCCGATCTCCAGCGCTTTCGCGCGGATGAGGGCGGCGTTACCCGCGGCCACGGTAGTTGGGCACGTCCTGCGCCGGAATCCACACGCCGTCCGGCGCCGTGCCGGTCTGCCAGAACACGTCGATCGGGATGCCGCCGCGCGGATACCAGTAGCCGCCGATGCGCAGCCAGACCGGGGAGAGCGTCTCCACCAGCCGCTGGCCGATGCCCACCGTGCAGGCCTCGTGGAAGGCGCCGTGGTTGCGGAAGGAGGTGAGGAACAGCTTCAGGCTCTTGCTCTCGACGATCCACTGGTCCGGCACGTAGTCGATGACCAGGTGGGCGAAGTCCGGCTGGCCGGTCATCGGGCAGAGCGAGGTGAACTCGGGCGCGGTGAAGCGGACGCAGTAGCGCAGCCCGGCATGCGGGGTGGGCACGCGCTCCAGCACCGCTTCCTCCGGGCTGGCGGGCTGCTGCGTGTTCTGGCCCAACATGGTCAGGCCGGAGACATCATGGCTGCTCATGCGGCGATCTCCTGTTTGACGGCCCATTTCGCCTGGATGGATTCGGCCTCCTGGTCGAACCGGCCGGCGAGGATGGCGGCGCGCAGGCGCGCCATCAGGGTCTGGTAGTAACGGATGTTGTGCCAGGTCAGCAGCATCGGCCCCAGCATCTCGCCCGCCTTGAACAGGTGCAGCAGGTAGCCGCGCGAGTGGCGGGTGCAGGCCGGGCAATCGCATTCCGGGTCCAGCGGGCCGGTATCCTCGGCGTGCCTGGCGTTGCGGATGTTCAGGATGCCCTGGCTGGTATAGGCGCGGCCGGTGCGGCCGGAGCGGGTGGGGATGACGCAGTCGAACATATCCACGCCGCGCCGCACGGCGCCGATCAGGTCGCTCGGCGTGCCGACGCCCATCAGGTAGCGGGGGTGGCTTTCCGGCAGCATGTCCACGCAGAAATCCAGCGTGCGGAACATCTCCTCCTGGCCCTCGCCGACGGCCAGGCCGCCGATGGCGTAGCCCTCGAAGCCGATCTCCGTGAGCGACTTCGCGCTCTCCGCCCGCAGATCCTCGAAGGTGCTGCCCTGCTGGATGCCGAACAGCCCGTAGCCCTCCCGCGGCACGAACGCGTCGCGGGAGCGCCTGGCCCACGCCATGGAAAGCCGCATGGCGCGGGTGGCTTCCTCATGGCTCGCCGGGTACTCGATGCATTCGTCGAAGCACATGGTGATATCGGCATCCAGCAGGTGCTGGATCTCGATGCTGCGCTCCGGCGTCAGGCGGAACTTCTCGCCGTTGATGTGGCTCTGGAAGGTGACGCCGTCGCTGTCCATCTTCCGCAGCTTGGACAGCGACATCACCTGGAACCCGCCGGAATCGGTCAGGATCGGGCCGTGCCAGTCCATCATCTTGTGCAGGCCCCCGAGGCGGCCGACGCGCTCGGCCCCCGGGCGCAGCATCAGGTGGTAGGTGTTGCCCAGCACGATATTGGCGCCTGTGGCGCGTACCGCATCCGCCGTCATGGCCTTCACCGTGCCGGCGGTGCCGACCGGCATGAACACCGGCGTCTGCACCGCGCCATGCGCGGTGTGCAGCGTGCCGGCACGCGCCTTGCCGTCATGGCACTGGCAGCTCCAGGACAAGGTCACTTCGCGTTCTCCCGGAACAGCAGGCTGGCATCGCCATAGGAATAGAACCGATAACCGGCATCGACGGCATGGGCATAAGCCTGCCGCATCCGCTCCATGCCGGCGAAGGCGGAGACGAGCATGAACAGGCTGGACTTCGGCAGGTGGAAATTGGTCAGCAGCACATCGGCCGAATGGAAGCGGTGGCCCGGCAGCAGGAAAATGTCCGTCAGCCCCTGGAAAGGATGGACAATGCCGTTGTCATCGACCGCGCTTTCCAGCAGGCGCAATGCCGTGGTGCCGATGGCGACGATGCGGCCGCCCTTCACACGCGTGGCATTGATGGCCGCCGCCGCCTGCGGCGTGATCTCGCCCCACTCGGCATGCAGCTTGTGCGCGCGTGGGTTGTCGGTGCGGATCGGCAGGAAGGTGCCGGCGCCGACATGCAGCGTGACCTCGACCTGCGAGACGCCGCGCGCCGCCAGGGCTTCCACCAGCGCGGGCGTGAAATGCAGGCTCGCAGTGGGGGCGGCGACCGCGCCGGGCTGGCGGGCGAACAGGTGGGTGTAGTCCTCCCGGTCCTGCTCCGTCGGGCCGTCCGGGCGGGCGATGTAGGGCGGTAGGGGCACTTCGCCCGCCTTTTCCAGCGCCGCCGCCAGCAGTGCCTGGTCCGGGCCGAAATCCAGCAGCACGGCGCCGCTATCCTGGCGCTCCACCACGCGCGGGGCGAGCTCGGGCGCGCCCTCAATCGCCAGCACGTCGCCAGCGCGCAGCTTCTTGGCGCCACGCACCAGCGCGTGCCACTGGCCGCCGGCATCGGCGCGGTTCAGCATGATCTCGACCCGCGCCTCGCCCCGGCGCGCATGCAGTCGGGCGGGGATGACGCGGGTGTCGTTCACCACCATCAGGTCGCCGGGCTGCAGCAGGCCTGGCAGGTCCGCCACGCCCATATCCCGCGTGCCGTCCGCGCCCACCACCAGCAGCCGCGCGGAATCCCGCGGCCGGGCCGGCGCCTGGGCGATCAGCGCCTCGGGCAGCGCGAAGTCGAAATCCTCGGCCCGCAGCTCGGGCAGGCCGGTCCCGGTGGGGCCTGGCTCGGTGAGGCCGGGCTCGGAGGGGGCTTGGGTGTCTGACTGGGTCATGGGAATCCGCGGGCGGTAGCGGAGGGGGGCGCGGAAGGCAAGCAGAGCCTTGTCGGGCCAGCGTTGCGCACGGTCTTGCCCGGCCGCCGGGGCCAGCGCAGGCTGGAGCAAAACCACCGGCGCAGGCTGGAGCAAAACCAAGGGGGGAAGCTCAATGATCCGCTACGACTTGCAGGGGAAGCGCGCGCTGGTGACGGGCGGTGCCTCCGGCATCGGGCTGGCCACGGTGCGGATGCTGGCCGGGGCGGGCGCCCGCGTCGCGGTGAACCACCTGCCCGGCGATGCCCGAGCCGAAGCCGTGCTGGCCGATTTGCGCGCCGAGGGCCATGACGTGCTGGCCGCCCCCGGCAATGTCGGCGATGCCACCGAAGGCCCGCGGATGGTGGAGGCGGCGGTGGCGGCGCTGGGCGGGTTGGACTTCCTGGTCAACAACGCGGGCACGCCCGGGACCTCCAGCCTCATCCCACCCACGGCGCTGGACCGGCTAACGGATGAGCTGTGGGAGACGGTGCTGCAGGTGAACCTGCTGGGCGTGTTCCGCTGCGCCAAGGCCGCCGCGCCGGCGCTGATGGCGGGCGGCGGGGCGGTGGTGAACGTCGCCTCGATCGCCGGGATCGACAGCCCCGGCAGCTCCATGGCCTACGGCGCCACCAAGGCGGGCGTCATCAGCCTGACCAAGAATCTGGCCCGCGCCCTGGCGCCCGGCGTGCGCGTCAACGCCGTGGCCCCCGGCGCGGTGGACAGCCCCTGGATGGTGGAGTGGACCGAGGAACGCCGCGCCGCCTCCGCCGCCAAGGCGTTGCTGAAGCGGCGTTGCCAGCCGGAGGACCTAGCCGAGGTCATCCTGTTCCTGCTGGCCGGCGCCGGCATGGTGACGGGCCAGACCCTGGTGGTGGATGGCGGGCTGACGCTGGAAGCGCGGTAGCACCCCGGCCTTTCGTTCGGGCCGGTGATCCAGGCCGCAGGTTGGCCCGACCTGCGGCGATCACGCCCGGTGGCCGGCCCGCGCGCCTAGAGCATGAAGCGTTCACATCCGTTCACGCACCGTGCTCCATGCGTTGGTCTGGTCGCGTGATTCGGGCTTTCGGTGGTTCCACCTCAAGCCACCATGCTCTACCCCACCGCCGCCACGCATTCGATCTCCAGCAGGAAATCCGGCACCGGCAGCGCCTTCACCACCGCGGTGGTGCGGGCGGGGTATGGCGGCGCGCCCAGCCACGCTGCGTAGAGGCGGTTCATCTCGGCGATGTCCTGCTCCCGCGTCAGCAGCACGTTGGTCTTGACGATGCGGCTGCGGTCCGTGCCCGCTTCCGCCAGTACCTTATCCAGGCAGGCCAGCACGGTGCGCATCTGCGCCGGGAAGTCGTCCCTGGCGATGCGCCATTCCTCATCGAACGGTCCCATGCCGGAGACGAACAGCAGATCGCCCACCCGCACGGCGAGCGAGAGCGGCGGCATCTTCTCCGGCTGCGGCGGTGGGAAATGGGTGATCATGGCGCGGCCTCCCTTGAGCGTGATGGCTGGCGGTGAATCATCGAGAAGCCTGAATCACGCGACCCAACGACAGCACTCAGCATGGTGGGTGAACGAAGGTGAGCGCAACATGCTCTGGCATGCGCGCGCATGCTGGCACTGTGGCGCAGATGCGGGAAGCCGTCTTGCCCGCCCACGGCGGACGGCGCAGCATCGCATCTTCCCCACCGCCGGAGCCGCCTGATGCCGCAAGCCGATACCGCCCGCTTCCTCCAGGACCTTCACGACCTGCGCAAGATTGGCGCCTTCAAGACCGGCGTGCATCGGCCGACCTACAGCCCGCAGGATATGGAATCCCGCCAATGGCTGATGGACCGGATGCGGGAGATCGGCCTGGAGCCAAGCATCGACGGCATCGGCAACGTGTTCGGGCGGCACACCGGCCCCGGGCCGCATGTGCTGGCCGGCAGCCATATCGAGAGCCAGAACGAAGCCGGCTGGCTGGATGGCGCGCTGGGCGTGGTCGGCGCGCTGGCCATGGCGCGGGCCGGGCTGCCCGTGGATGTCTGCGCCTTCGCCGATGAGGAAGGGCATTTCGAGGGCGGCTTCCTCGGCAGCAAGTCCATCATCGGCGAACTGCCGGAGGAGGAGATCGACCGCAGCCGCAACCGCACCGACGGCACGCCTTTGCGCGATGCGCTGACGGCCGCCGGCCTGGCCGGCAAGCCGCGCATGCAGATCGATCCGTCCCGCTACAAGGGGTTCTTCGAGATGCATATCGAGCAGGGGACCCAACTGGAGAGCGCCGGGCTGCGCCTCGGCGTCGTCACCGGCATCGTCGCCATCTGGCAGTACCGGCTGGTGGTCGAGGGGCAGCAGGACCATGCCGGCGGCACCACCATGGCGGAACGCAAGGATGCCGGGCTGACGGCCGTGCGCCTGCTGGCCGCCATCGACCGCGAGTTCCCCCGCATCTGTGGTGAGCGCAGCGTCTGGACCACCGGCCGCATCGCGCTGGAACCCGGCGCGCCCAGCATCATCCCCGGCCGGGCCGAGGTGTTGTTCCAGTTCCGCGATGTCTCGACCGACGTGCTGCGTCGGATGGAAGCCGCCTTGCAGATGCTGGTGCGGGAGAGCAACCGGCGCGAACGCTGCCACACCACGCTGGAGATTGTCAGCCGCGCCACGCCGGCGCTGTGCGACCCGGCGATGATGGCGGCGCTGGATGCCGCCGCGGAGGCCCATGCGCCCGGGAAGTGGCAGCGCATGCCCAGCGGCGCCGGGCATGACGCGCAGTACCTGGCGAAGCAGATGCCGGCGGTGATGCTGTTCGTCCCCTCCATCGGCGGCATCAGCCACCATTGGAGCGAGAATACCAGCGACGAGGACCTGGCCCTGGGTTGCCAGGTGCTGGTGGATGGCGCCGCGCGCTTCCTGGCGGGGTGAGGCTCAGGGAGAGGGAGGAAGGCTGGGGAAGGAATTCCCCAGGCCCCTTCTTCTTTCTATCAGTTTAGCGGCACGTCGGCGGGCAGAGGCCGGCCCGCCGATCATCCGCCGGAGGCTATGATCCTGGCCGGCTGCCACACCGCACCGGCCTCCAGCCCCACGCCAAACTCGAAAAAAGAAAAGAAGGGGCCCGGGGAATTCCTTCCCCGGCCTTCTTCCAAACGCCGCAGGGACGTCGCGCTACATCTCCACCCATTGCCGCAGCAGGTTGTGGTAGGCAGCGGTGAGGGAGAGGACGCCGGGGTGGTCGTCCGGCAGATCGGCCCGCGTCTGGCGGATGCCGTTATCCAGTTCGTAGAGCAGGCGGCGCTGGCCGTCGTCCTTCACCATAGATTGGGTCCAGAAGAAGCAACCCCAACGGCTGCCGCGCGTCACCGGCGTTACGCTGTGCAGGCTGGTGGCGGGATAGAGCACCAGGTCACCGGCGCCCAGCTTCACCGCCTGGGTGCCGTAGGTGTCCTCGATCACCAGCTCCCCGCCATCGTACTCCTCCGGCGGGGTGAGGAAGAGGGTGGAGGAGACGTCGGTGCGGAGGCGCCCGCCGCCCGGCACGTGGCGGATGGCGTTATCCACATGCGCACGGAAGGTCATGCCGGTGTCATAGCGGTTGAACATCGGCGGATAGACCCGCAGCGGCAGCGCGGCGGAGGTGAAGGTCGGGTTGCGGCCCAGGGCACGCATCACCACCTCGCCCAGCTCCCGCGCCTGGGCGGAGTTTTCCGGCACCTGGAGGTTCAGCTTGGCTTTGGCCGATTGCTCGCCGGCGGTGGCGCGGCCGTCGATCCACTGCGCCGCCTCCAGCACCTGGCGGCAATGCGCGACCTCGGCCGACGTGAGAAGCTGGGGGATGCGGATCAGCATGCGCGGACTGCCCTGGCGAGATGAAAACGGCAACGGGGCCTCGCGGCCCCGTGGTAGCGGCAGGTGCCGCCATGCCGGGGCATGGCGGCACCAGTCTTAGAACTCGGCGTTGACCGAGACCAGCACGGTACGGCCCGGGGAGGGCAGCACGCGGGTGCCGAAAAGTGCGTTGTAGTTACGCTCGTCGGTCATGTTGTAGCCATTGACCTGCACGCGCAGGCTGTCGTTGATGCGGTGGGACGCCATCAGGTCGATGGAGAAGTTCTGCGGCGCCTGCGCGGTGTTGGCCGCGTTCAGGTACACCTTGTCGCGCCAGGTGAAGCCGCCGCCCAGCGTCAGGTTCCAGGGCTCGTTGCGGTTGATCTCGTAGGAGGTCCACAGCGCTGCGGCGTGCTCGGGCACATACTGCACCCGCTTGCCCACATTGGCGGCGGTGCCGGAGCTGCGGGTCTCGCTATCCATATAGGTGTAGTTGGCGTTGATGGTCCAGGCCGGGGTGATGCGGCCGGTGATGCCGATCTCCGCGCCCTGGTTCCGCTGCTCGTCGGAGGATAGGGTGGCAATGCCGGTCAGCGGGTCGACATCCTGTGCGTTTTCCTTCTCGATGCGGAAGATCGCGCCGTACACGCCCAGGCGGTCCTGCGGCAGCAGGCTGACCTTGCCGCCCAGCTCATAGATCGTGTTGCGTTCCGGATCGTAGTTATCGCGGAAGCCGCCCACGGTGGAGGGCTGGGTGAAGAACAGCGAGCCCGGCGGGGTCGAGGAAGTGGAGTAGCTGGCGTAGTAGGTCTGCTGCGGCGTCGGCTGCCAGATCAGCGCGGCGCGCGGGTCGACCGAGGTGGTCTCGCCGCTCAGGTTGCTGGTCAGCGGCTGGCCCGGCGTGCCGGCGGTGTACTCGACCTCGTAGCGGGTGACGCGCACGCCGCCGAGGATGGAGAGTTCCGGCAGCAGCCACACGCGGTCGGCCAGGAAGGCGCCATAGGCGGTCGTCTCACCATGGCGCTTGTTGCTGGCGCCGGTCAGCGCGCGCTGCAGGTCCTGGTCCGTCGGGCGCATGCTGGTCACGCGGGTGGTGGTGTAGCCATAGCCGGTGCGGTCGGTATCCTCGTGCCAGATATCGATGCCGCCGGTCAGCTCATGCCGCAGCGGGCCGGTGGTGAAGCGCGCGGTGGCGGTGGTGACGTTCTGGATCGCCCAGCTCTGCTGCGAATACGGGTTGCCGGCGCCGCTGGGCGTCACGGCCGGGTTGCCGCCGCGGACGAAGCTGGTGGCGCAGGCGGCATCGCAGCCCGGGATGGCGTAGGCGAAGTCCCGGTCCACCCAGGTGGCGCGGGTGTCGTTGCTGATGGTCAGCCAGTCATTGGCCTCGTGGTTCAGGCGGGCGGTGACGCGGTCCACCTGCACCTGGTCCCGGTCGTTCATCGAGCCGTACCAGGTGCTGCGCGGCAGGCCGTACTCGGTGGCCGGGCGCCCGATGGTCTGGCCCTGCGGGGTGATGACCGGGATGCCGGCATCGCTCGGCACGTCGTATTCGTAGTGGACGTACTCGACCGAGAAGGTGGTGTTGGTGCCCAGGCCGAAGGCGATGGAGGGCGCCACGCCCCAGCGGGTGCCGTTGGGCGTGTCGCGGTCCACCGTGCGGCTGGACTGGCCCATGATGTTCAGGCGGATCGCGGTGCTCTCGCCGATCTGCTGGTTCAGGTCCAGCGTGCCGCGCGCGAAGGGACCCATGCCGCCGGTGACGTTGCCGCCATAGCTGTTACCCAGATGCGGCGTGCGGCTGCCGATGGCCACGGCGCCGCCGACCGAGCCGGTGCCGAAGGCGAAGCCGGACGGGCCCTTGATGACCGAGACATCTTCATAGGTGAAGGCATCGCGCTGGTAGGCGCCGAAGTCGCGCAGGCCATCCACGTAGATGTCGTTCTGGGCGCTGAAGCCGCGGATGCGGATCTGGTCGCCGTTGACGCCGCCATTGCCCTCGCCGATCGAGACGGTGATGCCGGGGACATTGCGCAGCGCCTCTTCAAGCGTCGTGACGTTCTGCTGCTCCAGAACCTCGCGCGGGATGACGTTGATGGTCTGGGGCGTGTCCTGCACGCTGCCGGGCATGCGGTTGACGGGGGCGGCGCGGCGCAGCGTGTTGGCCGGCGCCTGCGCCTGCACGTCCACCGTGGGGAGGGTGGTGACGGTGCCGTCGGAGGCCGGGACACCCTGGGCGGATGCGCCGCCTGGCAGCGTCATGGCGATGCCAGCCATCATGGCGGCGGGGGATACGCCCCGCGCCAAGCCCTTACGAACGGTCATGGGAAGCCTCATGGATGAGAATGTTTCTCATTATGAGTTGCAATTGAACCTACGGCAACGGCTCCGCTGCATCTCGCGGCGGGTGTCACCGCAGGGCAACACTGGGCATCTATCCAGCGCAGGGCAGGGGATATCCGGTGCCGGCGCGCAACGACAGGCCGCATCGGCCATCATGCGTCCGGCGGCCAAGGTCGCGCTCTGAAGCGGCAGGGCGTGGTGATGTGGGAATCGGCGCGGCGGGCGGCGGGCTCTTCACGGGATGTTCGGCCTGCGCTGGCATCTTGTCGCATGATAGGACAGGCTGTCCGCCGCCGAGACCGCACCGCCAGATCCCGCCCACCGCCCGCCGGAAGGTGCTGCCCGCCTTCCTGGAGTTGCCCCTTCGATGCACCGCCGCCACCTGCTGCTCGCCGCGCCTGCCCTGCTGCTGGCGGCGCCTGCCCGCGCCGCGCCGGATGACGCCGCCTTCCGCGCGCTGAACAAGGCGGTGGTGGAGGGATCGATCCTGCCCGGCTACCGCGCCTTCGCCACCGCGACCACCAGCTTCGCCGGCGCCCTGGCCGCCCTGGCGAAATCCCCGGCCGAGCCGGCGGCGCTGGCCGGCGCGCGCAAGGGCTTCACCGAATCCATGCTGGCCTGGCAGGGCGTGCAGCACCTGCGCTTCGGCCCGGCCGACCTGTTCAGCCGCCACCAGCGCGTGCAGTTCTGGCCGGACCCGGAGGATACGATCGGGCGCGACCTGGCCGAAGCCATCGCGCGGCGGGACGCCACCTTGCTGGACGTGCGGCCGAATGCGCTGACCAACGTGACCACGCTGGGCCTGCCGGCGGCGGAGCGCCTGCTGTTCGGGGAGGAAGCCGCCGCGCGGCTGGCCGCCGCCGATGCGGAGGCCGCCTATCGCGCGGCGCTGCTGGGCGCCATCGGCGGTACCCTGGCCGCCATTGCCCGGGACACGATGGAAGGCTGGACCAGCGGCGAGAACCCCTATGCCGCCGTGATGATCGAGCCCCGAGCCCCCTATGCCGAGCCGAAGGACGCCACGGTGGAACTGGCACGCGCACTGTTCTGGGCGGTGGAAGGCGTCGCCGGCCGCAAGCTGGCGCGGGCGCTGGAGGCCGGGCAACCGCGCCTGCTGGAATCGTGGCGCAGCGGCCTCTCCGGCCAGAACCTCGCCGTCAACATGGCGGCGGCGCGGCAGGCCTATGCCCCCGGCTTCGCCACGGCGCTGGAGAAGGCCGGGCAGAAGGACCTGGCCGCCCAGCTGACGGCGGGGTTCGAGGCCGCCGTGGCCGCAGCCAATGCCCTGCCCCTGCCGCTGGAAGGCATGATCGCTGACCCGGCGCGGCGCGAACCGGTCGAGGCGCTGCGGCGGGAGGCGGAGGGGCTGAAGGCGCTGCTGGGCCAGCCCTTAGCGGCGGCGTTGGGCATCCCGCAGGGCTTCGGGGCGCTAAGCCAGGATTGAAGCGGAACCGCCAAGCGCGGCATTGGCCACGGCCGGGCCACGGTTGAACGCCACCACTGTATGAACGGCGCGGGGGTGGCTTCACCCCAGCCATTGCTGCTGGCGCATGGCACCGCGCCGGGCACCGCCCTTTTCCTGGCCGGTGGCGTGTTCTAGATCGCGCTGGTCTCCAGAGACCGCGTCCGACCCTGGGCGGAATGCCCCCTGGCATCCGCCGCATCGGCGCGGCTCCGGCGACAGTTTCGCATTTCGCAGGAACAGATGGTCATGGCACAGCAGGATTCCGGCTTCGAAGCCCTCGTGGCTGGCTACCACCAATTCCGCGAGGATGTCTGGCCCGAGCGGCGCAAGCTGTTCGAGGAACTGGCGCAGAACGGCCAGAAGCCGCGCGCGCTGGTCATCTCCTGCTCCGACAGCCGGGTGGACCCTGCCATGGTCTTCGGCGCCGCCCCCGGCGAGCTGTTCATCATCCGCAACGTCGCCAACCTGGTACCGCCCTACGAGCCGGACGGGCAGTACCACGGCACCTCCGCCGCGCTGGAATTCGCGGTCCGGGTGCTGGAGATTCCGCGCGTCATCATCCTCGGCCACGCCATGTGTGGCGGCGTACACGCTTTGTTGAACGGATTTCCCAGCACGGCGAAGGATTTCGTCGCGCCGTGGATGCAGATCGCCAACACCGCCCGTGCCCGCGCGCTGGCCTGCGACCGGGGAGATGCGCAGACGGCGTGCGAGGAGGAGACGGTGAAGCTCTCGCTCCGGAATCTCGTGACTTTCCCGTGGGTGGCGGAGCGGGTAGCGGAGGGCCGCCTCTCGCTGCACGGCGGCAGCTTCGATATCCGCACCGGCGTTCTCTCCATGCTGGGCGATGATGGAAACTTTCGCCCAGCTTGAGCATTGCTTTAGTGGCCTGCCGTATTAACGGCGGGCTTTTGCCGCAACTTCGCCCTGCGCCGCGAGTTGGCTGGCAGCCTGAGAGAGGGGTCCCATCGACGTGAATCGCCGCAACGCATTGCTGGCAACTTTGTCGCTTTCCACCATCTTCCTGGCGGAGGAGACAGCGCATCTGTCCGAGGCCCACGCGGCTGCCCCGGGGGAGATGCCCTTCGACGCCGGTACGGTGCGGGAGGCGGCGCGCGCCCTGGCCAACGCCCCCTACAAGGCGCCCGGCGAAAGCCTGCCCGGCCCCCTGAGCGACCTGAGCTACGACCAGTACCGTAACATCCGCTTCCGCCCGGACCAGGCCCGCTGGCGGCCGGAAGGCCTGCCCTTCCAAATGCAGATGTTCCACCGTGGCTTCCTCTACAAGCCGCGGGTGGAGATGTTCGAGGTGTCGGAGGGGATCGCCCGCCCCATCCCCTACAGCCCCGACCTGTTCAATTTTCAGGACGTGCCGCGCGCGCCGAACGAGGATCTGGGCTTCGCCGGCTTCCGCCTGCACGGCCCGATCAACCGGCTGGACTACTATGACGAGATCTGTGCCTTCCTCGGCGCCAGCTATTTCCGCGCGCTCGGCAAGGGGCAGATCTACGGCTTGTCCGCACGCGGCCTGGCGCTGAACACGGCGGATGCGAAGGGCGAGGAATTCCCGCTGTTCCGCAGCTTCTGGGTGGAAAAGCCGCGGGAGGGCGTCAACGCCATCACCGTGCACGCGCTGCTGGATAGCCCTTCCTGCGCCGCCGCCTTCCGCTTCGCCATCCGCCCCGGCGTGACCACGGTGTTCGACGTGGAATCCACTGTGTTCCCGCGCACCGATATCACCACTGTGGGCGTGGCGCCGCTGACCAGCATGTTCTGGTTCTCCCCGCTGAACTCCACCGGGCGCGACGATTGGCGCCCGGCGGTGCACGACAGCGACGGCCTGCTGATGCTGACAGGGCGGGGGGAGCGGATCTGGCGTTCGCTGAACAACCCGCGTGACCTGCAGATTTCGGTGTTCGGGGACGTCAATCCGCGCGGCTTCGGCCTGATGCAGCGCCGGCGGGACTTCCATAGCTACGAGGATCTGGAAGCCCGCTACGAGAAGCGCCCTAGCCTGTGGATCGAGCCCATCGGCGATTGGGGCGAGGGCGCGGTGCACCTGATCGAGATCCCGACCAACAGCGAGATCCACGACAACACCGTGGCGTTCTGGCGGCCGAAAGACCCGCTGAAGGCCAAAGGCGAGTATCGCTACACGTTCCGCATGCACTGGTGCAGCGAGGCGCCGGTGGACCCCGCCATTGGCCGCATTACCTCCGCGCGCTCCGGCGCCGGGCCGCAGCAGGGCACGCGCTACGTGGTACTGGATGCCGAAGGCGGCGCGCTGCGCGACCTGCCGGCCGATGCCACCCCGCGATTGCTGGTGACATCCAGCCAGGGCGAGATCCGCAACCCCGTGGCCTATCGCAACCCGGAGACCAATGGCTGGCGCATCGCCTTCGAGCTGGCACCCGGTGACGCACGCTCGATCGAGCTGCGGGCCGAGCTGAAGGGCGGGCCCGCCGCCCTGGCCGAGACCTGGCTGTATCGATGGACGGCGTAAGCGGCCAGCCTGCCTGGCGGGCCCTGCCGCCGGAAGCGCCGATGGAGATGCCGGTGCAGTCGCTGCGGGCCCGCCCGCAGCGGCGCGCCGGCGGCATGCCCTCCCGCCCCATGGCCAGTTGGCTGCGGCGATTCATCGTCATCGGTGGCGCCATCCTGCTGACGCTGTTCGCGGCGCGCGAGATGTCGCTGGTGTTGAACAGCGGCAAGCCCACGGCGCTGGAAGCCATCGTGCTGGTGCTGTTCGTGGTGCTGTTCGCCTGGATCGCGCTGTCCTTCGTCAGCGCGCTCTGCGGCTTCGTGCGCCTGCTGCTGGGGCCGGACCGCCGCCTGGGCATCCAGCCCGACGGGCCGCCGCCGATCCCACAGGGCGTCACCGCCCTGCTGATGCCGACCTATAACGAGGACCCGTCCCGGGTGATGTCCGGGCTGCAGGCCATCCATGCCTCGCTGGTCGCCGCCGGGGCGTCGGACCGCTTCCATATCTTCATCCTCAGCGACAGCACCGACCCCGCCGCCTGGGTGGCGGAGGAAGCGGCCTTCCTGGATTTGCGCCGCCGCACGGGCGACGAGCAGCGGATCTTCTACCGCCGCCGCCCGAAGAACCTGGAGCGCAAGGCCGGCAACATCGCCGAATGGGTGCGCCGCTGGGGCGCCGCCTATCCGCAGATGCTGATCCTGGATGCCGACAGCGTCATGGAAGCCGACACCATCCTTCGCCTAGCCGATGCGATGGAGCGGCACGAGGATGTCGGGCTGATCCAGACCCTGCCGATCATCACCGGCGGCAACACGCTGTTCGCCCGCATGCAGCAATTCGCTGGGCGGGTGTACGGGCCACTGATCGCCGAGGGCATCGCCTGGTGGCATGGCGCGGAAGGCAATTACTGGGGCCACAACGCCATCATCCGCACGGAGGCCTTCGCGAGCGCCGGCGGCCTGCCGGACCTGAAGGGCCGCAAGCCCTGGGGCGGCCACATCATGAGCCACGACTTCGTCGAGGCCGCGCTGATGCGCCGCGCCGGCTGGGCCATCCACATGGTGCCCTGGCTGCGCGGCAGCTACGAGGAAAGCCCGCCCTCGCTGATGGACCTCGCGGTGCGGGACCGCCGCTGGTGCCAGGGCAACCTGCAGCACATGGCGGTGCTGCCGACGCGCGGGCTTCATTTCGTCAGCCGGCTGCATCTGCTGACCGGTATCGGCAGCTACATCACCGCGCCGATCTGGCTGTTGTTCTTGCTGGCGGGCGTGCTGCTCTCCCTGCAGGCGCGCTTCATCCGGCCGGAATATTTCCCGGCCGGGCCCAGCCTGTTCCCGGAATGGCCGACGGTCGACCCGGTGCGCGCCATGTGGCTGTTCATCGGCACCATGTCCCTGTTGCTGGCGCCGAAGCTGCTGGCCTGGATCGCGCTGCTGTTCCATCCCAGTGACCGGCGCGGCTGCGGCGGTGCCTTCCGCACCCTGGTCTCCATGCTGCTGGAAACCCTCATCGCTGGCCTGCTGGCGCCGGTGACGATGCTGACGCAGTCCTACGATGTCGTCTCCATCCTGATGGGGCGCGATTCCGGCTGGTCGGCGCAGCGGCGCGACGATGGCAGCATGCCCTTCGGCCAGATCGTTCGGCTGTACTGGCGGCATACGATGTTCGGCCTGGTGTTCGGCGGTATCGCCTGGCTGGTTTCGCCCTACTTGGCGCTGTGGATGTCGCCGGTTGTGCTGGGCCTGGCGCTGGCAATCCCGCTGGCGTCGCTGACCGCACGCTCCAGCCTCGGGCTGGGGCTGCGCCGCATGGGCCTGCTGCTGGTGCCGGAGGAATCCGCGACGCCGCGTGTGCTGACCGACGCCGTCGCCTTCCGGCGGGAGCGGGACTCTGCGCCGCCGCTGCCCACTCCTGCCGCGCTGTTTGAGCAGCCGACGCTGCTGGAGGCGCATCGCAACATGCTGCCCCCACCGCGCCGGCCGCGCCAGGACCCGTTCGACGCCACGCTGCTGGTTGGCCTGGCGAAGGTGGAGGAGGCGCAGAGCCTGGATGAAGCGCTGCACCATCTCGGCCGTGCCGAACTGGCGGCCGTGCTGGCCGATGCCGGCGGCGTCGCCCGGCTGGAAGCGCTAAGTGGACAGGCGCTCACCGCCGGCTGACGACGACGGCGCCGGGGATGTGTCCCGGCCACGCCATCAGGAACCAGAAGGCCGGGACATCGCTGTCCCGGCCTTCTTGTATTTCAGGCGGCCACCCGTTGCGCTGCGTTATTTGCGGCCGCGACAGTCGCGCCATAGGCCTGCTGCACCGCCTGCACCACGATGCGGGATACGGCGCCATCCTGCACGGGCGTTGCGGGCGCCGCGATGGCGGGCAGGTGCGTCATGCCGGACGGCGCCGCGCGCTGCGGCTGGGCGACGGCGGCGACCGCCTGTTCCGCCTGCCGCGCACTGGCATGGTAGCCCTGGATGGCGGAGAGGCAGGCTGACATCAGCCCGCCGGGGGTACTGGCGCTCGCGATCATGCTCGTATTCCTTCACGATATCCCGGCCCGCTCTCGCTGCGTGATCCGTGTTTCCAAAATACGGGACAATCCTTAAGGCATGGTAAATTGGGCTGCCCCCGCCTCGACAAGCCCGGCCGACGGACGCACTTTGCTGCGGCACCCCTGCCTGCCCTTCTTGTCCAAGAGGAACGTCCCATGCGGAACACCGAAGAAATCTGGCGCCTGGTCGATGAACGCCAGCAGCCTTTCATCGAGCTGAGCGACACCGTCTGGGGCATGCCTGAACTGGCCTATAATGAGCACCAGTCGGTCGCCGAGCATAAGAAGGTGCTGGACGCCCAGGGCTTCCGCATCACCGAGAACGTCGCCGGCATCCCCACCGCCATCATGGGCGAGGCGGGCGAGGACGGTCCGGTCATCGCCATCCTCGGCGAGTACGACGCGCTGCCCGGCCTGTCCCAGGAAGCCGGCGTGGCCGAGCACCGGCCAATCCCCGGCGATGGCCACGGCCATGGCTGCGGCCACAACCTGCTCGGCTCCGGCGCCATGCTGGCCGCCGCGGCGGTGAAGGACTACCTCGCGCAGAACGGCATCAAGGGCCGCGTCCGCTACTACGGCTGCCCGGCCGAGGAAGGCGGCGCCGCCAAGGCGTTCATGGTGCGCTCCGGTGCCTTCAAGGACGTGGATATCGCCATTTCCTGGCACCCGGCGCCGTTCGCGGCGGTGAACGAGGCCAACTCGCTGGCCAATACCCGTATCGATTTCACCTTCGTCGGCCGTTCCTCCCACGCCGCCGCCGCGCCGCATCTGGGCCGCTCCGCGCTGGATGCGATCGAGCTGATGAATGTCGGCGTCAACTACATGCGCGAGCACATGCCGAGCGACGCGCGCATCCACTACGCCTATCTCGATGCTGGCGGCATCGCGCCGAACGTCGTGCAGGGTAAGGCCACCATCCGCTACCTGGTCCGCTCCAACGACCTGCCCGGCCTGCGCTCGCTGGTCGAGCGCGTCCGCAAGATCGCCGATGGCGCCGCGTTGATGACGGAGACCACCGTCACCACCAAGACCGTCTCCGCCGTCTCCAACCTGCTCGGCAACACGCCGCTGGAGCGGGCGATGCAGAACAACCTGGACCGGCTCGGTCCGCCGCCCTTCGACGATGCCGACCGCGCCTTCGCCGCCGAGATCCAGAAGACCCTGAGCGACGAGGACATCGCCAGCGCCTTCAAGCGCATGGGCGTACCGGTGCGGAAGGGCGTGCCGCTGGCCGACGAGATCATCCCGCTGGAAGCCAAGGGCGCGGCCATGGTCGGCTCCACCGACGTGGGCGACGTCTCCTGGGTCGTGCCGACGGTACAGGCGCGCGGCGCCACCTACGCCATCGGCACGCCGGGCCATTCCTGGCAGCTGACGGCGCAGGGCAAGTCGCCGCTCGCGCACAAGGGCATGGTGCATGTGGCCAAGATCATGGCCGGCGTCGCCGTCGATGCGCTGACCGACCCGAAACTGATCGAGGCGGCGCAGGCCGACCTCGCTGCCCGCACGGCCGAGAACCCCTATGTCTGCCCGCTGCCGGACGACCTGCAGCCGCCGATCCACATGGGCAAGAAGTAGGCGGGGCAGGGACTCGAGCCTGCCAACACGAGTCCTGGACAGGCGGCTACCGTGCCCTGATCTGGGCTCAAGCGCTTGGGAGGCTAGGCGCCGCTCACCTGGACAGGGGAAAGGCCGGGGGAAGGAATTCCACCGGACCCCCATTTTTTCTGCGAGTTGGGCGGGGCCACGCACTGCAATGGCGGAGGCGGAGGCCAGGGCCTTGGGTGAGCGATGTCTGCCGAAGCGTCGGGCTGAAGCATCCAGAGCCTGGAAGGACCGCGGCCGTGGAGACGCTGTCTCCGGCTGCCGCAGCCGTCAGTGGCTGGCGGTCTTCGAGAACAGGTTCACGATCAGCACGCCAACCAGGATGAAGCTGAGGCCGACCACCGCCGGCAGGTCCAGTTTCTGCCCGAACACCACCCAGCCGATGATCGAGATCAGCACGATCCCCAGCCCGCTCCAGATGGCATAGGCCACGCCGACCGGGATGCCCCGGAGCGCGAGAGAGAGGAAATAAAACGCTCCCGCATAGCCCACCGCCATCAACACCGTCGGCCCCAGCCGGGTGAATTGCTGCGACGCCTGCAAGGCGGAGGTCGCCATCACCTCCAGCGCGATGGCGGCCAGCAACGGCAGGTAGATCTTCAGCAAGGGGGATGTTCCAGAAGCGGGCGGCGGGAAGCGACGGTTGGCTCTGTGCCGCCTGGCGGCCGCGTCTTCACTGGAGAAAAGGTGGTACCCGTGGCCAGACTCGAACTGGCATGCCGTTAAGCAAACGATTTTGAGTCGTTCGTGTCTACCATTCCACCACACGGGCAAGTGCTGGAGCGCACGGTACCCGGCTGAGCCCGGCAACGCGCGGTGCCGATTTACGCTGCCCGCGCTCAGTTCGCAAGCCATGCGACCCGCCTTTCCAACGCCGAAGGCGTCTGCGATGAATCAGGCTCACGGCACCGACACGCCGGCAATAAACGCGCAGATTCTGGCGAACTGTTAAGAAAAAGCAGTATTGCGGTGTGGACCACTGCTTGCCGTCAATATCGTCCCATGCGAAGACTTGGGCGTAATTGATGCGTCATCGAACCAACAGGCAGGCTATGGGTCGAGAAAACGGGTTTACGGCTCTGCGGCTCTTCGCTGCGATCCTAGTGCTGATCACGCACAGCTACAGCCTGGCTGCCGAGGCACAGGACCCGGTGATGAAGCTGACCGCGCTGCTCCCTGCCAGCACCTTGGGCGTGGACATGTTCTTCGCCATCAGCGGCTTTCTGATCTGCGCTTCCCTCAAGCGCCAGCCTACCTACGGCAGCTTCCTGAGGAACCGCCTGTTGCGGATCATGCCGGCGCTGGCGGTGCTCTGCGTCATCACCGTTTTTGTGGCCGGGCCGCTGCTCACCAACTCCAACCGCTATTGGCACGACGAGCAGACCTTGGCCTATCTGTGGAATGCCACGATCTATGTGTGGCAGCCCTTCCTGCCCGGCGTCTTTACCGGGAACCTGACGCCTGTCGTCAATGGCTCCCTCTGGACCCTGGCAATGGAGGCCACCTGCTATCTTGTGCTGTTGCTCTTCGCATGGTCAGGGGCGCTCAACCGCCGCGGCCTGGCCGTGCTGCTGGCCGCCACCTATATGTTGCATGTCTATGAGGTATTCCCGCGGGGGCTGATCCTCTTCGGCTATTCCGGCGGCATGGAGGTGTATCACCTCAACCGCTTCCTGCTGCTGTTCGCCGGCGGGGCCTTCATTAGCCTGATCGGGCGCTCCTGGGCCGTGTCCTGGCCGGTTACCGTGATCACCGGCGCGCTGGTGCTGCTCGCGTTCTATCGTGGGCAGGAGGATTGGCGGAACTTCATGCCCATCTACCTGCCGGTCTGGCCCTGGTTCGTCATCAGTCTGGCCTACCGCCTGAAGCGCCTCAGCCGGCTGGATGGCTTCGATGCATCTTACGGCATCTACCTCTACAGCTTCCCGATCCAGCAGGCCTTCGTGCAACTCAGCCACCAGACGATCACACCCGGTATGCTGACCTTGCTGGCGCTGCCACTGACCCTCGTATTCGCCTTCCTCTCCTGGTTCCTGGTGGAAAAGCCTGCCCTGTCCCTGAAGGGCGGATTGCCTGCACCGCCGAGGCCCGCCGTCCCGCCGACGACGGCCCTGGCTTCCTGAGGGGTGGAGCCATGACCAAGCGGCCATTGTATGGCCCGGGCCAGGACATGCTATAGGGCGGGCAAGGGACTTCGCGTCCATCCGGCCCTGGCTGCCCGCATCGTCCGCTCGCGACGCGGGGTTGTCCGGTCCGCCCCCAAAAGGCTGCCGCCATGACCAAGCACGCGCCGCACGAACCCGAGACCGAGATCCATGCCTCCGGCATGGCGGCGCTGGACCCGGTCTGGAGCCGTATCCGTCGCGAGGCTGAGGACGCGGCACGGCGCGAGCCGGAGCTGGCCGGCTTCCTGCACGCCACCCTGCTGCAGCACGAGACACTGGAAAGCGCCCTGGCCAGCCGCGTCGCCGACCGGCTGGACCATTCCGACTTGCCCGCCACGCTGCTCCGCCGCAGCATGGAACGTGTGCTGGCCGAGGCCGGGCACGGCCTGGCCATCCGCGCCGACATCATGGCGGTGCTGGACCGGGACCCGGCCACCCAGCGGGCGCTGGAGCCGCTGCTGTACTACAAGGGCTTCCACGCCCTGGCGACGCACCGCCTGGCCCATTCCCTGTGGAACGAGGGGCGGCGGGACTTCGCCTTCTGGCTGCAATCGCGCTGCTCCGTGGTGTTCCAGACCGATATCCACCCAGCGGTCCGCATTGGCCGTGGCATCTTCCTCGACCACGCCACCGGGCTGGTGGTGGGGGAGACGGCGGTGATCGAGGACGATGTCTCCCTGCTGCAGGGCATCACCCTCGGAGGCACCGGCAAGGAGCATGACGACCGCCACCCCAAGATCCGCCGCGGCGTGCTGATCGGCGCCGGCGCCAAGGTGCTGGGCAATATCGAGGTCGGCGCCTGCGCCCGCATCGCCGCCGGGTCCGTCGTGCTGAAATCGGTGCCCTCGGGCTTTACCGTGGCCGGCGTGCCGGCGCGGGTGGTGGGGCAGGCGGGCTGCGCGGAGCCCTTCCGCTCCATGGACCAGACCCTGGACGGGGTTTAACCGCAACGCATCTTGCCCCGGCCACGGCGTGGGGCGAGAAAGCGGGTCATGCCCATCCTCATCGCCCTGCTGGCCGCCGCCGCTCCGCTCTTCGCCATGGCGACGGAACGCTGGGGCGGGCTGAATCCCTGTCTGCTCTGCCTGTGGCAACGCTGGCCCTATTGGGTGGCGGCGGGGCTTGCCGTGCTGGCGCTGGTGTTGCCGCGCCGGCTGATGCTGGCACTGGCCGGGCTGGCGGTGCTCGTCTCCGGCGCCTTCGCCGTGGTGCATCTGGGCGTGGAGGCGAAGTGGTGGCCATCGCCCCTGCCGGGCTGCATGGCGCCGAATGCCAGCCCCGGCCAGACGATCGACCAGATGATGGCCAGCCTGGCACCGCGCCCCGCCAAGCCGTGCGACGAGCCGACCTACCTGATCCCCGGCCTGCCGGTGACGATGGCCGGCATGAACCTGATCTACGCGCTGGGGCTGGGCGGCTTCGCCTTCTGGGCGGCATCGCGTCGCAAAGGCTGACGGCGGGCGCCAAGCCTGCCAGGATGGACGTCATGTCCATTCCGTATCGTCTTTTGGGCTGCCCCCTGCCGGTCCTCGGCCTGCTGCTGCTGGTAGGCTGCGCGCAGCGTCAGGACCCGATCAACGCCGTCGCGCCCCTGGCGGCGCGGCTGCCGGAACAGCTGGCGGAGTTCCAGCGGGTCGACATCACCCAGGTCGCCACCCTGCCGCCCTCGCTGGGCGTGCGTTACCGCCACCCGCAGACCCAGACCACGGTGGCGGTGTTCCTGCGCCAGGGTGCCGATGGCCCCTGGCCGGATGGCGCGGAGTCGCCGGAGGTGCAGATGGAGATCACCGCCAGCACGCTGGCGATGGTGGCCCTGCTGGGCAATGTGCCGGTGGCCCGCGTGCCCGATTATGCGCTGACCCCGGCCGGCGAAACCGCCCCCGCACTGCGCTGCACCACAGTGCTGGTGCCGTTGCAGCAGCAGATGGTGCGGCGGGAGACAGTCTGCGCCACCGGCCTGAACGGCACGTTGGTGAAGGTGCATGTCAGCGGCCTGCACCCGCGGGACCGGACCGACCAGGCCTTCCAGTTCTTCTCCAGCACCGCCTTGCAGGCCCTGTTCGCCCTGCGCGCCGATGGGCCGGTGGTGGCACCGCGCGATGCCAGCGGGCCGGTGTTCCGGCTCTAGCGCGTCGTCGCCACGTCTTCGGGCGGTGGACCTCCAGGCCCTATCGGTACCGGCGTTGAGGCGAAGACACGGCCGGGGAAGGAATTCCCCGGATCCCATCTTCTTCGCGTGAGGCAGTAGGCGCTAAACCGTCTGACTTCTGCCGCAGGGCGTAGCCGGGGAGCCTCGCCCGCCTCAGGCTTCCAGTTCGCTGTCCCAGTACAGGTAGTCGCGCCAGCTCTTGTGCAGATAGTTGGGCGGGAAGGCGCGCCCGTTCTCCTGCAATTCCCAGCTGGTCGGCTGCCGGGCGATCTCGCGCGGGAACATCTTGATCTCACGCGGCAGCTTGTTCGCCTTCCGCAGGTTGCACGGCCCGCAGGCGGTGACGACGTTGTCCCAGCTGGTGCGCCCGCCGCGGGAGCGGGGGATGACGTGGTCGAAGGTCAGCTCGTGCGTCGGGCCTTCCTCGTTGCAATAGACACAGGAGAAGCGGTCCCGCAGGAACACGTTGAAGCGGGTGAAGGCCGGGCGCCGCGCGGAAGGAATGTACTCCTTCAACGCGATGACGCTGGGCAGGCGGATGGTGTGGTTCGGCGAGTGGACTTCGGTGTCGTATTCCGACAGCACGGACACGCGGTCGAGGTACACCGCCTTAACCGCGTCCTGCCAGGACCACAGTGATAGCGGAAAGTAGGACAGCGGACGGAAGTCCGCATTCAGCACCAGGGCGGGGAAGCCCTGGCCTCCTACCGTTAACATCCCGTCAGGCAAGCGGCGCTCCTTTTCTGGGCGCGCGCCTCAACGGCTGGGGCTCTACCGAACGGACAAGCCCCAGATGTCGTGGCGCCGTCGGTGTGCCTGGATTCATGGCAGGAAGCCGGGGCCCGTGCAATATCGGGCCTCGCCTGTTTCACATGGCTGTCACGCCGCCACGAACGGCGCCGCCACCCGTTGCAGGAACAGCGCGCCGGCGGTGAGCCCGGCATCGTCGATGCCATGGCCGAGATGGGGGGAATACACCGACTCCACCGGCACGTTCGCCGCCGCCAGGGCCGATTCGGCTTGGTGGCTGGCTTCGGCGGGTACCACTTCGTCCGCCTCGCCATGCACCAGCAGCACGGGCGGGCGGCCGGCGATCTCGGCGGCCAGCGTGTCGGCGCCGATCAGCATGCCGGAGAAGGCGAGGATGCCCGCCGGCTCCACCGCCCGGCGCAGGCCGGTATAGAGCGCGGTCATCGCCCCCTGGCTGAAGCCCATCAGCACCACCGCCGATTCCGGCAGGTTGGCGGCGGCGCATTCGGCGGTGATGGCGCCATCGAGCACCGGCTGCGCCAGCCGCACCCCCGCCAGGCGGTTGACCGGCGTGCGGTCCGACAGGCTGAACCACTGGCGGCCATAGGGGGCACCATCATGCGGCTGCGGCGCGTGCGGGGCGATGAACAGTGCATCCGGCACCGCGCTGGCCCAGTAGGGCGCCAGGTCGATCAGGTCGTTGCCATCGGCGCCCAGGCCATGCAGCAGGAAGACGATCAGCTTCGGCTTGCCGCCGCTCTTCGGCCCCCAACGCGGTCCATCCAATGCGGCCATCGGGCGCTGCCCCTCTTGCTGTGATGCGGGCCTCTCCGCTACGCGCGATCGGGCATGGCCGCAACCACCGTCACGCGCTTCGCCCCCAGCCCCACCGGGCGGCTGCATCTGGGCCACGCGCACTCCGCCCTGCTGGGCTGGCAGGCCGCCCGCGAGGCCGGCGGCCGCTTCCTGCTGCGCATCGAGGATATCGATCCGGTGCGCTGCCGCCCGGAATACACCGACGCCATCTTGCACGACCTCGCCTGGCTGGGCCTGGACTGGAACGCGCCGCCGCGCATCCAGTCCCGCCACCTGCCGGAATACGGAGCGGTGCTGAAGAGGCTGTCCGGCATGGGGCTGCTATACCCGTGCTTTTGCACCCGGGCGGACATCGCGCGGGAGGTCGCCGCCATCGGCCATGCCCCGCATGGGCCGGATGGCCTGCTCTATCCCGGCACGTGCCACCGCCTGTCCGCCGAGGCGCGCGCCGCCCGCATCGCCGCCGGCGAGCCCTACGCGCTGCGTCTGGACATGGCGGCCGCCCTGGCCCGGCTGGCGGCACCGCTATCCTTCGAGGAGCAGGGCAGGGGCCGCCTGCGATGCGACCCCGCCCGCTTTGGCGATGTCGTGCTGGCGCGGAAGGATACGCCGGCCTCCTACCACCTCTGCGTTACCCACGACGACGCGCTGCAAGGCGTGACGCTGGTGACGCGGGCGGAGGATCTGCTGCCGGCGACCGATCTGCACCGGCTGCTCCAGGTGCTGCTCGGTTGGCCGGAACCCCGCTACCGCCACCACCCATTGCTGCTGGGCGCCGATGGCAAGCGGCTGTCCAAGCGCCACAACGCGCCCACCCTGGCGGCGCTGCGGCAAGACGGGCACAGCCCGGCCGCGGTATGGACGATGGCGATGGGGCACGGGTGAGTTGACGGGGCGCTGCGCCGCCAACCTTCCCTTGCAGGAGGGTACGACCTTCTACACCCACTCGGCCTGACCGCAGCGCTTTCACCGATGAGGCGGGGCGCCGCGCCGGCCGATGCTCGCCGTCAGCGGGCCGGCGGGTTCTGCAGCTTGCCGATGTCGAAGCGCTTCATCAGGTCGACGAGGATATCAGTGTTCGGCAGCCCGTTGCCGCTCAGCTTGATGGCGACGTTGCCCCGCACCAGCGTCAGCTCCGCATCGTCGCTGCCCTGTTCCCGCTGCAGAACCGCGTTGTCGTTGCCGATGCGGACGCGGCGGGCGCCGCTGCCCAGCATGGCCGGGTTGTTCACCATGCTGCTGAAGGCCTGGATCATCGGGTTGTCGATGAACACGCTGGCCTCAATGCTGCCCTCGCCGCCGTCCCGCGTGTAGTTGCGCTCCACCAGCACGCCACCGCCCAGGATCTGCGCCGCGACGGCCCCGCCGCCGCTGTTAACGGTATCCGCAGGCTCCAGCGTCCAGCCGGCCGGCGCGGCCGGGAACAGCGCGGCGTAGATGGCGGCGCGCTTCTGGAACAGCGCGTTCAGGGCAAAGTTCGTCTCGGTGACGGCACCACCGAGGTCGCCCTTCTCATAGAGCTGGCGCGCCCGTTCCAGCCCCTCGGTGATCTCATCGGCCTGCACGGCGGCCGTGGCGCCCATGAGCGCGAGGCCCAGCGCGGCGATGCGGAGATGACGGTGCATGGAGGTCTCCCGTGTCCTGCCCCTGCCGAATAAACGGCGGACGGGGCGGGAAACAGGGGCCGCGGGGCCGCGCGGCGTCACAACCGCGATAGCCGTGCTTTGGCTTGCCCACGTTCCCGGCCAGGCCACGGGGCCTGGCCGGTGGCGTCATGCGGCATCAGGTGCGGCCGTAGGTGTCCTCGAAGCGGACGATGTCGTCCTCGCCCAGGTAGGAGCCCGACTGCACCTCGATCAGCGTCAGCGGGATCATGCCGGGGTTCTCCATCCGGTGGACGCAGCCCAGCGGCAGGTACACGGACTCGTTCTCCCGCAGCAGGATGCGCTCGGCATCGCGCTCGACGATGGCGGTGCCGTTCACCACCACCCAGTGCTCGGCCCGGTGGAAGTGCTTCTGCAGGGAGAGCTTCTGCCCCGGCTTCACCTGGATCTTCTTGACCTGGAAGCGGTCGCCCTGGATCAGGCCCTCATAGTGGCCCCAGGGGCGGTAGTTCCGGCGGTGCTCGGTCGCTTCCTTGTACTTCGCCTTCTTCAGCTGGCTCAGCAGGGTCTTCACGTCCTGCGCGCGGTCCCGGTGCATGGCGAGCACGGCATCGTCGGTGACGACGACGACCACGTCCTCCAGCCCGACCACGGCGGTCAGAATGCCTTCGCTGCGGACGTAGCTGTTCTTGCTGTCCAGCAACTCCACCGGGCCATAGGTCGCGTTGCCGGCGGCGTCATGCGGGGCGATTTCCCACAGCGCGCTCCAGGACCCGACATCGGACCAGCCAATAGAGGCCGGCACCACGGCGGCGCGGTCGGTCTTCTCCATCACGGCGTAGTCGATGGAGATGTCTGGGGCGGAGGAGAAGGCGGCGACGTCCAGCCGGACGAAGTCGAGGTCCCGGGTCGAGTTCGCCACGGCGGCGCGGACGGCCACCAGCAGCTCCGGCGCCAGGCGCTCCAGCTCCGCCACCAGCGTCGCCGCGGTGGCCACGAACATGCCGGAATTCCACAGGTGCCGGCCACCGGCCAGGAAGCCCTCGGCCGTCGCGGCGTCCGGCTTCTCGACGAAGCGGGCGATGGCGGAGACGCCTTCCAGTCCATCCAGCGGCGCGCCGGTCTCGATATAGCCGTAGCCGGTCTCGGGCGCGGTGGGCTGCATGCCGAAGGCGGCGATGCGGCCGGCGCGGGCGGCGGCGGTGGCGCGGGCCAGGGCGGCGGAAAGCGCGGCGTCATCCGCGATGGCGGCATCGGCGGCCATCAGCCACAGCACCGCGCTCGGGTCCTGCTCATGCGCCAGCAGGGCGGCCGCGGCGATCGCGGGGGCGCTGTTGCGGGCCACCGGCTCCAGCACGATGGTCGGGTTCACGATCTCGGCCGACTGCAGCTGCTCGGCCACCATGAAGCGGTGGGCCTGGTTGCAGACGATGATCGGCGCGGCGAAGCCGCTGCCGGTGGCGCGCGCCACCGTGTCCTGCAACATGGTGTGGCCGGAAACGAGCGGCCAGAACTGCTTCGGATAGCCTTCCCGGGACAGGGGCCAAAGCCGGCTACCGGTGCCCCCGCAGAGAACGACCGGAACAATCTGCTGGGAACTGGCTTCGACCATGCTGCTTTTCGGACCCTGTTGGTTCTCTGGCCTGACCATAAGCTGCGGGATGCGCAAAGAAAAGCCGCCCCGGTGTGACACCGGGGCGGCTTGTAGCGACGTCGATGCCGAGTGGGTTACTCGGCCATCGCCGCCTCCTTCTTCTTCCGCAGGGCCGGCGACAGCATCAGGCCAAGCGTCAGGGCGCAGATGACGAGCAGCGTGGCGCTGATCGGCCGGTTCGCGAAGTCGATGAAGATGTACGGATCACCGCGGGAGAGCAGCATGGCGCGGCGCAGATGCTCTTCCATCATCGGGCCAAGCACGAAGCCGACCAGAAGCGGCGCCGGCTCCATCTTCAACTTGTTGAACACGTAGCCCAGGATGCCAAAGAACACCGTGGAGTACACGTCGAACACGTTGTTGTTGATGGAATACACGCCGATCGCACAGAAGGTGAGGATCGCCGGGTACATGTACTTGTAGGGAACCTGCAGCAACTTCACCCACATGCCGATCATCGGCAGGTTGATGACGAGCAGCATCAGGTTGCCGATCCACATGGAGCAGATCAGGCCCCAGAACAGGTCCGGCTGGCTTTCCACCATGCGCGGGCCAGGCTGGATGCCCTGAATGATCAGCGCGCCCACCATCAGCGCCATGACGGCGTTGGAGGGGATGCCGAGCGTCAGCAGCGGGATGAAGCTGGTCTGCGCCGCCGCGTTGTTCGCGGCCTCGGGACCGGCCACGCCTTCGATGGCGCCGTTGCCGAACTCATGCCGGCCCTTCGACATCTTCCGCTCCATCATATAGGAGCCGAAGGAGGCGAGGGACGCACCGCCGCCCGGCAGGATGCCGAGCGCGGAGCCGATGATGGTGCCGCGCAGCACGGACGGGGTGGCGCGCTTCCACTCCTCCCGGGTCAGCATTAGGCTGCCGACCTTGGCGGTCAGCACGCTGCGGACTTCCGGCTTTTCCAGGTTCAGGATGATCTCGGCGATGCCGAAGACACCCATCGCCATGGCGGCGAAGTTCAGGCCGTCAGAGAGCTCCGGCACACCGAAGGTAAAGCGCTGCTGGCCGGTCTGCACGTCCGTGCCCACCAGGCCGAGGGCCACGCCCAGCGTCACCATCGCGATGGACTTCACCACCGAGCCCTGCGCGAGCACGGCGGAGATGATGAGGCCCAGCAACATGAGCGAGAAGTAATCCGCTGGCCCGAAGGACAGCGCCACCTGCGTCAGCAGCGGGCCCGAGGCCGCGACCAGCAGGGTAGCGACGGAACCCGCGAAGAACGAGCCGACGGCCGCGATGGTCAGCGCGGCACCGGCCCGGCCGTTGCGGGCCATCTTGTAGCCCTCCAGCGTGGTCACAACCGATGACACTTCGCCGGGTAGGTTCAGAAGGATGGCAGTGGTGGAGCCACCATACTGCGCGCCGTAGTAGATGCCGGCGAGCATGATGATGGCGGTGGTCGCGGGCTGGCCGAAGGTGATGGGCAGCAGCAGTGAAATGGTGGCAACCGGCCCGATGCCCGGCAGCACGCCGATGGCGGTGCCGATCAGCGCGCCCAGCAGGGCGAAGAGCAGGTTGTCGAAGCTCATCGCGACGCCGAAGCCGTGCGCGAGATTGGAGAGGAGAAGTTCCATGGTCGTTCCTACTTACCCGCTCAGAAGGTCGGCCAGATGTTCACGCGGATATCGAGCTCGTAGATGAACACCCACCAGCAGAGCGCGATCAGGAAGACGACGCAGCCCGCGACGCCCAGGGGACGGTGATCCTTGTCCGCGAACGCCGCGACGACGACCATCGCGGCGATGGCGAGGAACAGACCGCCCGCATCCAGCAGCACGCCGAAGATGTTCATGCCGGCCAGCACCAGCGCCAGCACGCGCCAGCCAGGGCTGACGGCCAGGATGAACAGGCCGATCGTGCTGGAGATACCGAGGGCGTACCAGTTGCTCTCCAGCCCCGGCACCGCCGCCAGCAGCGGGTAGGCCACGAGCGTGACGGCGATGGCGATGGCCAGCGTCACGAAGTCCAGCTTGGTCCACTTCTCCAGTGAATCAGGACCGCTGAAGAACGCGATCCCGAGCACGATCAGGCCGAAGCAGAACTCCAGCCCGAACACCAGCATCGGCATGTAGCCCGGCCCCATGCGGCGCGCGCTGCCGAGCGTATGGTCCGTGTTGAGCCAAAGGCCCACCGCCGCCAGCACCAGTAGAAAGATGCCAGAGGCAAGGTCTTTCGCGTTGATTTTCATGCCAATCCTTTCTTGAACCTCCGCGTGCCACCGGCACGCCCCACGCACGTCACTCGTAGTCCTTGTACGATGTCGGATAGCATCGCCCCAGCGGTTCCCGAACGGCCAGATCCGGGCACCAGACGATCATCGCATGTCCCAGCACCCCCAACCGCCGGTCAGACCGTCGGTCACTTAGAAGCCCTGGTCGCATGCACGCCAGTTTGGCTGGCGCTTCCATCTCCTCCGAATCACAAAAGTTAGGCAACCTATGTCATCGGCACCGGAAACGGCAATAAGCTAGCTCACGATAACGAGACCTTCATAAGCCGGTTCACGCAAGAAAATTGCTGTTTCTTGGTTCACCACATTAAGTCCAGTACAGGATGTTGCTAAAATGCCCGATACAACCCGGATCAACGACACCAACCGCCATTTGCAAGACGCCGCCCGCGCCCTGGCGCCCGGCCTGATCGAGATCCGCCGCGACATTCACGCCCATCCGGAATTGGCATTCGAGGAAGTCCGCACCAGCGGCATCGTGGCGGCAGAGTTGGCACGGCTCGGCATCCCGCACCGCACCGGCGTCGGCGGCACCGGCGTGGTCGGGTTCATCGAGGGCGGGCGGCCCGGACCCAACCTGGCCATCCGTGCTGACATGGACGCGCTGCCGATCCATGAGGAGACCGGCCTGGCCTTTGCCAGCCAGGTGGACGGCAAAATGCACGCCTGCGGGCACGACATCCACACCGTCACCCTGCTCGGCGTCGCCGCCGTGCTGAAGGACCTGGCGCCCCGGCTGGCCGGCCGCATCGCGCTGGTGTTCCAGCCGGCGGAGGAGACGCTGGAAGGCGCCGAGGCCATGATCAAGGACGGCGTCATGGACGGCGTGGACCTGGCGCTGGGCTTCCACAACCACCCGCATCAGCCGGTCGGCAGCTTCGCCTATGTCCGTGGCGCCTGCCTGGCGGCGGCGGACCGGTTCGACCTGATCATCCGCGGCAAGTCCGGCCACGCCGCCCACCCTTACGCGGCGGTGGACCCGATCGTGGCGGCGGCGCATTTCGTCACCCAGGCACAGACCGTCGTGTCGCGGGAGCTGCGGCCGCTGCACCCGGCCGTCGTCACCATCGGCCAGTCCATCGGCGGCACCACCTACAACATCATCCCTGAGCGGGTGCACCTGAAGGGCTCGGTCCGTACCCTGCACCCGGCGGCGCGGGACACGGCCGAGGCAGCGCTGCGGCGGCTGGCGGACGGCATCGCCCTCGGCATGCGGATCGAGGCGATCATGGACTACCAGCGCAAGGTGCCACCGCTGGTGAACGACGACCGCGTGCTGAACCCCGCCATCGCCGCGCTGACCGACCAGTTCGGCGACATCCTGATCGAGGGCGAGCCCAGCATGGGGTCCGAGGATTTCTCCGCCTTCGCCACCCGCGTGCCGGCGATGCAGCTGGGGATTGGCTCCGGCGCGCCGGGACGGCATGATGCCCTGCACAACGCCAATTATCAGCCCGATGAAGGCTGCATTCCGCTTGGGGTGGAAGCGCTGTCCCGTATCGCGCTCGATTTGCTGAAGTAAAGTCAGGGACAGCCTATGAAGATCTGTGTTTTCGGCGCCGGCGCCATCGGCGGCCATGTCGCCACGCGCCTGGCGCTGGGCGGGGCGGAGACCTCCGTCGTCGCGCGCGGCGCGCAGCGTGACGCGATTGCCGCCCATGGCCTGACCGTCAGCGCCAAGGATGGCGTGCACACCGCCCGCCCGCGCGTCGGCAGCCCGGCCGAGCTGGGCGTGCAGGATGCCGTCATCGTCACGGTCAAGGCGCCGGCCCTGCCGGGCGTGGCGCAGGCGATCGGCCCGCTGCTGGGCCCGGATACCACCGTGGCCTTCGTGATGAACGGCATCCCCTGGTGGTATTTCGACCGCCATGGCGGCCCGCTGGAAGGCCGCCGCCTGCCCGAGATCGACCCCGGCGAGGCCATCCGTAAAGCCGTGGGGCCGGAACGGACGCTGGGCGGCGTGGTCTATTCCGCCTGCACCGTGACCGAGCCCGGCCACATCCACGTGGAGAACCAGGTCAACCGCGTCATCCTGGGCGAGCTGGATAACAGCGCCAGCCCGCGTGCCGAAGCCATCGCCGCCTACCTGACCAAGGGCGGCATGAGCGGCGAGGTGTCGCAGGACATCCGCCGGGACGTCTGGACCAAGCTGGCCAGCAACCTGGCCTTCGGGCCCTTCGCCATCCTCGCCCGCATGGGCTCCGGCGCCGCGACGCACGATCCGGTGGTGCGGACAGCCATGGTGCGCGGCATGAAGGAGGTGATCGCCATCGCCGAGGCCCTGGGCCAGCCGGTGGACCTGGATGCGGAAAAGCGTGTCGCCGCGATCTCCTCGTCCGGCCACAAGGCCTCCATCCTGCAGGACCTGGAGCTGGGTCGGCCGATGGAAGTGGCCGCCATGTTCCGCGCCCCGCTGGAACTGGCGCGCATGGCGGAAGTGGAGACGCCGACCCTCGACCTCGCCGTGGCCCTGGCGACGATGCAGGCGAAGGGGGCGGGGCTCTACGAGGCTGCCTGAGGGGAAGAGGAAGGCTGGGGAAGGAATTCCCCAGACCCCTTCTTTTCTGCGAGTTTCGCGTCGTGCTTCAGGACTGGGGGCGGGCGCTGCTTGATGATTCAAAGATGAGCCACGCGGGCTGAACGGTCAGCCGCCGGAGGTCCAGGATCTCAGGCGTGCCCAGCCGTCTCTCGGCTCCGACCCATCAACAGTTCCATCCGAAACTCGAAGAAAGAAAAGAAGGGCCCCGGGGAATTCTTTCCCCGGCCTTCCTCCACCTGTCACCCTGCAGCCCCCAGGGAAGGAGAAGCCCTTCATGCGCTACACCCGCACCGCGCGTACCCTGCATTGGCTGACGGTGGCGGCCTTGCTGGTTGTCGGCACGCTGGGGCTTTGGCTGGGCTGGGCGGCGCCAGAGGACGAGGCGCTGAAGCTGCGCCTGTACAACATCCATGAAAGCATCGGCCTGCTCCTGTGGCCGCTGACGCTGTTCCGGCTGTTCTGGCGCTGGGGGAACCCGCCGCCGCCCGCACCGCCGCAGCCGGCCGTGCTGAACGCGGTGGCGGGGGCAGTGCATGCGGGCCTGTATGGGCTGCTGCTGACCATGCCGATCGTTGGCTTCCTGGCCACCAATGCCTGGGGCTTCCCGCTGCGCATCTTCGGCCTGGTGCCGGTGCCCAGCCCATTGGGGCGGGACGAAGCCTGGGCACCGGCGTTGACGGAACTGCATGGCTGGATGGCGCTGGGGCTCGGCCTGCTGGTGCTGGCGCATGCCGGTGCGGCGCTGGTCTGGCACGGCGCCATCCGCCGCGATGGCCAGCTGCAGCGGATGCTATAGAGCGTGATGGCTTGAGGTGGCACCGCCGGAAGGCGTGAAACGCGCAGTCGGCAAAGGCGGTGAGCGTGAGCGGATCACGCTCTCGGCCGAGCCCGCCGCATGCAGATGCGGCGGGCTCGGTCTCAGGGCCGCCCCAGGCCGATCAGCCCTTGGCCGCCCGGGGTCATCCAGGCCGGCTGGCCGCGGGTCAGAGCGGCTTGGTGGCCTTTTCCATCAGCCGGGCAAAGAAGCCGGGCTTCTTGGCAGGCTGCGGGGCCGTCCTGGCGGCGGCGGCGGCCAACAGGGCCTCGCGCTCCTGCCCCTTCAGCTTCAGCCACTGTTCCAGGGTCTTGCCCGCCTTGGCGGCGCGCTTGGCTTCGTAGCTACGCTGGCCCTCGCTCATCCGCGGGGCGGTGGTCTCGGTCGTCTTCGCCATCGGTCCTTGGTCCCCTGCCGGCCCGTCCCGGGGGCCCGCGCCCCCCGCAGATGCCCGCTGCGGGCCGCCGCATCAAGAGGGGGGTTGCACAGGCACCGTGCCTGCCGCTTCCCTGCGCCGCATGGAACCGAGATTGAAGGCCGGCCTCTGGGCCAGCATGGCCATCCGCATGGCGGACCAGGCTGGGCGCATGGCCATGGTGCTGAAGAAGGGCGACGAGGATGCCGGCGGCATCCTGTGCGTGCTGCGTGGCCGCCAGGGATGCGTCGTGCTCAGCCAGACGCGGGATGCCGAGGGCCGTCCCGCCTGGCTGCGCGGCACCGGCAATGACCCGGTGCCGGAGCCGGAGGCCGACGCCTATGTCGCCCGGCAGACGTCGCGCGACCCCGACTTGTGGGTCCTGGAATTCGAGACGCCGGACCTTGTGCCTCCCTTCGAGGCACGGCTGATCTAGCGTCATGTCCCGCTCCGCCCGCCTGTTGGCGCTGATGCAGACGCTGCGCCGCCGCCGCCGCGCCGCAACGGCCGAGGAACTGGCGGGTGAGCTCGGTATCTCCACCCGCACCCTCTACCGGGACATCGCCACCCTGGTGGGGGAGGGCGCGCCGATCGAGGGTGCCGCCGGGCTGGGCTACGTCCTGCGCCCCGGCTTCTTCCTGCCGCCGCTGATGCTGGGGGAGGAGGAAGTGGACGCCTTGTTGCTCGGCCTGAAGCTGGTGGGGCAGCGTGGCGACGCGGCGCTCTGCCGGGCGGCGGAGGACGCGCTGGCCAAGATCATCGCCGTGCTGCCGCCGGAGCGGGAGAACGCGACCGATAGCGGACTGATGGTGCCGTCCGAGCAGCCGGACGGCACCGCGCACATGGCGGTGTTGCGCCAGGCCATCCGGCGGGAACAGCGCCTGCACCTGCGCTATACGGACCTGAAGGGGCAGGAGAGCACGCGCATCGTCTGGCCCGTCGCCATCGGCTTCTTCGCGGCGGTGGAGGTGATGATCGCCTGGTGCGAGACGCGGGAGGATTTCCGTCATTTCCGCCTGGACCGCATCGCCATGGCCGCGCCTTCAGAGGGCCGTTACCCGCGCCGCCGCCGCGTGCTGCTGGCGGAATGGCGGGCTCAGCTCGGCATCGGCTCCTGACGGAAACTGTCACGGCAGGTGGGTAAGCCAGGGCATCCGCGCAGCAGAGGAGCCCTCGCGATGACCCAACCCACCCTGTTCATCCTGTATGTCGACCAGCCGCTGGCCAGCGCCGCCTTCTATGCGACGCTGCTGGGCTGCGAGCCGGTGGAGGCGCAGGAGACCTTCGCCATGTTCCGGCTGGATTCCGGCGTGTCCCTCGGCCTGTGGTCCCGCCACACGGTGGTACCGGCGCCCGGCGCGGCGGCCGGCGGCGGCGAACTGGCCTTCCATGTGGAGGATGTGGACGCCGTCTATCGGGACTGGGTGGCACGCGGCCTGCCCATTCTGCAGCAACCCGCCGAGATGGATTTCGGCCGCACCTTCACCGCCCAGGACCCGGACGGGCATCGCTTGCGCGTTTACCGAATGGCGCGGGCCTGACAGCGGCCGGACGCCAGAAAGTGTAAGGTCGGGGGGAATTCCCGGACCATTCCTTCTGCTGGCGAGTTTCAGATGTACGGGAGGGCTTTCCGGCGCCCCGCAGCTTCGGCTGGCCATCGCCGGGTCGAGCAGCACGGCGAGCGGCAGCGCTATTAGTTGCCGGTCCGAATCCTGCGCCGCTCAGGCCTGGGGCGCTCGGGGCTGGGGGCGCTGTCCGACCACACCCGAGCTCACATCAGAAAGATGGGGGTCTGGGGGAATTCCTTCCCCCAGCCTTCGCTCAGCAGACGAAGTCGTTCTCCGCCACCTTCTCGCCCTGGGCGACGCGGTGGATGTTGCCCCACATCTGGTTGATGGTGCTGACGAAGTTATCCGCCGCCATCGCCGCGATGTGCGGGGTGACCACGGCGTTGTCCAGCTTCAGCAGCGGGTGGTCCGCCGGCACCGGCTCCTGCTCGTACACATCCGTCGCGGCGCCAAGGATTTCCTTGGCCTTCAGCGCTTCCACCAGATCGCTCTCGATCACCACGCCGCCGCGGGCGCAGTTGATCAGCACGGCCTTGGGCTTCATCGACTGCAGCGCCTTGCGGTCGATCATGCCGGCGGTCTGCGGCGTCATCGGGCAATGCAGGCTGACGATGTCGGACTGGGCCAGGATCTCGGCCACCGTGGCGAAGGTGACGCCCTGGGCGGCTTCCTCGGCAGCGGAGAGCGGGCGGGTCTTGTTGTAGAGCACCTTGCAGCCGAAGGCCTTCACCATGCGGGCCACGTTCTGGCCGATGGCGCCGTAGCCGATGATGCCGACGGTCTTGCCGGAGATCATCAGGCTCTCCTTCGGCAGCGTGGTGGTGCGCCAGGAGCCGTCGGCCCGCAGGGTGGCATGGCCGAAGGCCAGGTTGCGCAGCAGGGCGATCATCAGCCCCACGGCGAATTCGGCGACGGGGACGGCGTTGCTGCCGGTGGTGCGGGCCACGGTGATGCCCTGGGCCTTGGCGGCCTCCAGGTCGAAATTATCGACGCCGACGCCCCATTTATGCAGGACCTTGGCCTTCTTTGCCGCCGCCAGCAGGCTGGCATCCACGGCGATCTGGCCGGAGATGATGTAGTCGGCGTCCGCCACCAGCGCCGCCAGCTCGGCCGGGTCGCGGCTCGTGGCATGCTCCATGGTCAGGCCGGGGGGCAGCAGGGCGCGCATCCGGTCGGCCGTGCTGGGGGTGATGGGGTCGAGGACGACGATCTTTTCGCTCATGCCATAGGCATAAGACGGAATTCCGATTCGGAAAACGTCCGAAACAGCTATCTATCTCGGCGGACGCATTAATTTCAGGCAGGCTTTATCGGTCAGTGAGACGAAGCTCGATCCGGCGGTTGCGCGCCAGGGCTTCGGGGCTGTCACCTGGGTCCAGCGGCTGGTTGTCGCCGAAGGCGGTAGCACCGACGCGGTTCGCCGGCAGCCCTTCGGAGATCAGCACCTGTGCCACCGCGATGGCGCGGGCGGAAGAGAGTTCCCAGTTGCTGGCATAGCGGCCGGTGCCGCGCAGCGGGCTGCGATCCGCATGGCCATCGACGCGCAGCAGCCAGGGCAGGTCGGCCGGGAAGCGGCGGCTGACATCCAGCAGCACGCGGGACAGCTCCCGCAATTGCTGGGTGCCGGAAGCGGAGAGGTCGGCGCTGCCGACCGGGAACAACACTTCGCTCTGGAACACGAAGCGGTCGCCGACGATGCGGACCTCCGGCCGGTCCCCCAGCACGTCGCGCAGGCGGCCGAAGAAGTCGCTGCGGTAGCGCTGCAGTTCCTCCACCCGGGCGGCGAGGGCGGCATTCAGCCGCTGGCCGAGGGCGCTGATCTGCGCGTCCTTGTCCCGGCCGGCGTTCTCCTCCGCCTCCAACACGGCGGCAATGCGGGAGAGCTCGGCCCGCAGCGCGGTGATCTGCTGGGTCAGCAGCGCCACCTGGGCGCGGGCGCTCTCGGCCAGCCGGGTCTGCTCGCCAGTGGCGGCCTCGGCGGTGCCGCGGCCCTCGGCCTCGGCACGGGCCTGGGCTTCGGCCGCGGCGCGGCGCTCCGCTTCAGTGCGCGCCTGGACCTCGGCGGCGGTACGGGCCTGTTCCTGGCTGCCGGCGCGGTCCAGCGCCGCCTGGGCCCGGCGCTCCATTTCATCGCGCAGGGCGGTCAGGGCGCGCACCTGCTCGTTCAGCCTTGTGATGTCGGAGAGGCGTGCCTCGATGGTGGCGCGGTCGGTGGTCACCTGCCGGTCCAGCGCCGCCATCTGCTGCCGCATCGCCTCCAGCGCCTGCCGGCTGCGGTCCAGCTCAGCGCGGGCGGTGGCCAGATCGGCGGTCACGCGGTCTCGCTGGCCCTCGGCGCTGCCGGCACGGGCCTGCTGCTCGGCCAGCTGCTGGCGGGCGGTGGCCAGGGCGTCACGCTCGGTGGCCAGGGCACGGCGGGTCTCGGTCAGGTCGCGCACGCTGGCGGCGGCATCGCCGCCACGCGCCTCGGCGCGGGAGAGGGCATCGGCCAGCCGCTCTTCCAGGCTGGCGATGCGCCCGGCGGCGCCGCGCGAGGAGGCTTCCAGGTCCGCGAGGCGTGCGGCCAGGCGGTCCCGGTCCGCGCGCAACGTGTCGCGCTCGGTCCCCTGGCGCTCCTGCTGGTCCCGCAGGGTGCCGAGCTGCGCCAGCGCGCTGTCCCGCGCCCCGGTGGCGGCGCGGAGTTCCTCGGTCATGCGGCCCAGGCGGCCCCGCAGTTCCTCGCCCTGGCCGCGCTCCAGCGCCAGCAGGTCGGCCAGCTCGGACACCTGCCGGTTCAGCCGGTCCAGCGCCTGATCGCGGGAGGAAAGGGCGACCGAAAGGAAGCCCTGCGCCAGCACGAACACCAGCAGGACGAAGATCAGCACCATCAGCAGGGTGGACAGCGCGTCCACATAGCCGGGCCAGGCGTTCAGCCCCTCCCGGTTGCCGCCCCGGCGCAGCGCCATGGCCTAGCGCCCCACCACTTAGCGGGGACCTTCATCGGCCAGGGCGGCGATGGTGCGGGCGAGAATCTTGATCTCGCCGCGGATCTCCGCCGTCGCCTGGGCGCGGCCCTGGGAGACGTCCTCGACCAGCCGGGCCAGGTACAGTTCCAGGTTGCGCAGGTGGCCGCGGGAGGCGTCGTCCAGCGCGCCGTGGGACTGCACGTCGGCCAGCCGGGCCAGGGTGGGGGCCAGGGCGGATTGCCCTTCCGCCACGCGCTGCATCAGCACCTGGCTGGCGCGCATCTGGTCCGCCAGGATGGAGAGCCGGTCGGTCAGCGTCACCAGCGCCTGGGCGGAGGCCGCGCGGCCTTCCTCGCCGCGCGTGATGATGCGCTGCAGGTTCTCCAGGTTCTCCGCCGTCTGCTCCAGCAGCGCCTGCACATAGGCGGGCACGGAACCACCGCCGCCTTCGCCGCCGGCATCGCCGAGCACGCCGGAGGAGAGGCGGGTGACGCCCGCCAGCCATTCCTCCAGCTCGTTGTAGAAGCGGGTCTGCGCCTGCCCCGCGGTCAGGTCCAGGAAGCCCAGCACCAGTGCGCCGGCCAGGCCGAGCATGGAGGAGGAAAAGGCGACGCCCATGCCGCGCAGCGGCTGGGTCAGCCCGGTCTTCAACTGGTTGAACAACTGGTTGATGTCGCCCGAGCCGACGGACATCGAGGAAATCACCTCGGCCACCGAGCCGATGGTCAGGATCAGGCCCCAGAAGGTGCCGAGCAGGCCGAGGAAGATGGACAGGCCGGTGACGTAGCGGGACAGCTCCCGGCTCTCATCAAGGCGGGAGGCGATGCCGTCCAATACGCTGCGCATGGCGGGGGCGGAGAGGGAGAGACGGTCCCCCCGTTTGGTGGCGAACATCGACGCCATCGGGCCCAGCAGGCGCGGTGCCGGGCGGGCGGGCGCGCCGGGGCGCGATTCGCGGAAGCCTTCCAGCCATGCCACCTCGGGGTTCAGGCTCACCACCTGGCGGATGTTCCAGGCGATGCCGAGCAGCAGCACCATCAGGATCACCGCGTTCAGCACCGGGTTGGCGCCGAAGGCCTGCATCAGCTCGCCCGACAGCACGGCGGCCAGCACGAAGACGGCCACCAGGAAGCCCAGCATCCGCAGCAGGTAGTGGTTGGGGCGTGTCATGGGCGTGGGGCGGCCTGTTCAGCTTGCGGGCCCAGGCTGGGGCTAGGAATGCCCGGTGGCAACACCTCGATCATGTCCACGCCGTTGGCGGTGCGGCCCAGGGGGCGCAGGTCGATGCGCGTGCCGGGCAGGCCACCGGCTTCCAGCAGCCGGCGTACGGTCTGCGCATTGGCCAGGGAGGCACGGCGGCCGATGGAAAGATCGTCGGTGGGCGCCGAGACCTGCGCCACGATGGTGACGCGCCCGGCGGTGCGGTTGGCGAGGTAGCGGCCGATCTCGGCCAGGGTGTTGGTAGTGGCGGTATCCACCTTGCCCGTGGCGCTTTCCCCACCGATGCGCCAGCCGCCGGCAGGCAGGTTCTGCATGCTGGGAGAAAGAGCAAACTGGGGCAGCGGCGTCGGTGGCGTGGCCGGGCGAGGCGGCCGGGTCAGGTCCGCCGGCGCGGGCGGCGCGGCGGCGGGGTCC
>NZ_JACTVA010000004.1 GCF_014490485.1 Teichococcus aerophilus
CCGCCGGGGCCGCGACGGGCGCCGGTGTCGGCGCGCTGGGCGGCCCGGTGGGCGCGGGCGTCGGTGCCCTCGTCGGCGGTGGCGCCGGTGCGGTGACCGGCGCGACCACATCCCCCAGCGACGTCAATCTCGGCCGCCCCGTCTGGCGCGACCCGGAAGTGCGCACGCCGCTGGATAGCGACCGCCGCCGCTAAACCACGCCGTCTGGTGGGCGATTCCGGGGCATCCCGGCATCGCCCCCATGGCCGGAACGGGCTTTTTCGATCAGATCGATCACGTAACCGTCGTGGTCCTGTTACTTTACGAAGGCTTGTGATATCGGCCAACGAAGCGGTCTGACCGCACGGAGGATCCGATGAAGCCACCCATTCCGATTCGTGAGCCTGCCTGGCTGAGCGAGTTCAAAGCCTTCATCATGCGTGGCAGCGTGGTGGACCTGGCCGTCGGTATCGTCATCGGTGCCGCCTTCACCGGCATCGTCAACTCGCTGGTGACGGACCTGATCAACCCGCTGATCGGCCTGCTCATCGGCGGCGTGGACTTCTCCAACATCTTCTTCGTGCTCAGTGGCGAGCGCGGTCCTTCGCTGGAATCCACCCGTAACTCGGGTGCCGCCGTGCTGGCCGTGGGCGTGTTCATCAACGCCATCATCAAGTTCCTTATCGTTGCCATGGCCATCTTCTGGCTGCTGCGGGTGCTGACCAAGCTGCGCGTCCGCCAGGATGCCAAGCCCTCCGGCCCCAGCGCGCAGGAGAAGCTGCTGATGGAAATCCGCGACGAGCTGAAGGCCGCCCGCCAGGGTGGCAGCGCCCCGGTGCCGCCGCGCGGCGCGCCCGGCGACGACGCACCCCTGGCCTGAGGGGCAATTCCGCGTGAAAGGGTGGGTCCATGGCCCGCCTGCCACGCGGCTGGCAGGTGTGAAGGCAGCGGTGCGCTGATAGACTGGGCCATGCGCTTCCATCACCCCCCCTCCATCGAAGACCTGCAGGAAATGGCGGAGACGGCCTTCGCCGCGATCCCCCAGGAATTGCGGGAAGCCGTGCGCGGTACCGCCATCCTCGTCGAGGACCTGCCGGACGAGGAAACGCTGGAAGCCCTGGAGATCGAGCATCCCTGGGAGCTGACCGGCCTGTATCGCGGCACGCCGCTGACCGAGAAGTCGACGCTGGACGTGCCCTCCGGCCCCGACACCATCTTCCTCTACCGCGAACCGATCCTCGTCGAGTGGATCGAGACCGGAGAGGACCTGTTCCGCCTGGTCCGCAACGTGCTGATCCATGAGATCGGCCACCATTTCGGCTTCTCCGACGACGAGATCGCCCGCCTGGAAGGAGAGGGCTGAGCCCCATGCCCGAGGACAGCCCCGCCGCATCCCCCGCGCCTGGTGACCGTCGCCCCATCGCGGCGCGGGAACTGGCGCTCACCGGCCGCGTCGCCGCCTGGCTGATCCGCCGCAAGGCGTCGCCGGACGGGATTTCCATTGCCGGCATGTTGGCGGGGCTGGGGGCGGGGCTGAGCTTCGCCGCCGTCTGGTGGTACCCGCCCGGCGCCCGGCTCTTCTGGTTGCTGGGCGCGGCGCTGGTGCAGACCCGGCTGCTGGCCAATCTGTTCGACGGCATGGTGGCCGTGGGGCGTGGCATCGCCTCTCCCCAGGGCGAGCTGTACAACGAGGTGCCGGACCGTGTCTCCGACACCGCCATCCTGCTCGGCCTCGGCGTGGCCGCCGGTGGCAATTGGGGCCTTGGCCTCGCCGCCGCGCTGGCGGCCATGGCCACCGCCTATATCCGTGCCGTCGGCAAGGCCGCCGGTGCGCCCAGCGACTTCTCCGGCCCCATGGCCAAGCAGCAGCGCATGGCGCTGGCGACGGCCCTGGGCGTCTGGTGCGCGCTGACGCCGCTCTCCTGGCAGGTAGCCTTCGGCTGGCACCTGGCCGCCTGGGTGCTGGCCGTCATCACCGTACTGGCCAGCGTCACCGCCTGGCGCCGCCTCTCCCACACCGCGAAGGCCCTGGCCCGATGAACGACGCGTTCGCCCACCCCGTCACGGTGGGCATCGTCGCCGCCACTGGCGCCGTGCTGTTGCTGGCCGCCCTCGTCATCGGCGGCATGACGCTGCTGGGGCGCGGCACCCCGGCCTTCCGGCGGGAGCTGTGGCTGCGCTACGGCTCCTGGCTGGTGCTGCTGCCCTTGATGTTCGGCCCGGTGCTGCTGGGCAAGGCCTGGACCATCGGTGCCGTCACCATCCTGGCGCTGCTCTGCCTCAGCGAGTTCGCCCGGGCCACCGGCCTGTTCCGCGAATACGTCACCACCGCCGTCGTCGCGCTGGGCATCCTGGCGGTGAACTTCGCCGCGCTGGACAACTGGTACCGTTTCTTCGTTGCGCTGTGGCCGCTGACGACCGTGATCCTGCTGGTGGCCACCATCCCGCTGGACCGGCCCGCCGGCTACATCCAGCGCAATGCCCTGGCGATCTTCGCCTTCATGCTGCTCGGCGTCGGGCTCGGGCATCTCGGCTACATGGCCAACGATCCCGGCTACCGCCCGCTGGTGCTGATGCTGCTGGCCGCCATCGCGCTGAACGACGTCGCCGCCTTCACCTGGGGCAAGCTGATCGGCGGCCGCAAGCTGCTGCCGAACACCAGCCCCAACAAGACCGTCTCCGGCGCCGTCGGCGCGCTGTGCACTACCACGGCGCTGGTGGCCTTCCTCGGCCACCTCATCTTCGCCGGCACCGCGATGGACCACTGGGCCCTGCTGCTGTTCCTCGGCGTGCTGGTCAGCGTCGCCGGGCAGTGCGGGGACCTGATGCTCTCCTCCATCAAGCGGGACATCGGCATCAAGGACATGGGTGCGGCGCTGCCCGGCCATGGTGGCATCATGGACCGCTTCAACAGCCTGCTGCTGGTGGCGCCCGCGGTGTTTCACCTGATCAACTACGTGGTCGGCATCGGTGAAGGCCAGCCCACCCGCGTCCTGACCGGCGGCTGAGCCCATGGACTGGCAGCTCCGCCCCGCCCGCGACACGGAGCTCTCTCCCGTCGCCCGCCTGCGCAGCCACTCGCGCGAGGTCGGGCTGGCCGGCGCGGTGGTGCAGGGCCTGTGGCGGCGCGGGGTGCGAAGCTACCTTCGGCTGTTCCACCAACTCGACGTCGTTGGCCGGGAAAACCTGCCCGCCGACACGCCGTACATCCTCATCGCCAACCATAGCAGCCACCTGGATGCGATGAGCCTGGGCGCCATGCTGCGCGGCCCGGCGGCGCGGCGGGCCTTCGCCCTGGCGGCGGGGGATGTGTTCTTCGGCTCCGTCCGCTCCTCCGCCTTCGCCGCCTGGGCGGTCAACGCCCTGCCGGTCTGGCGCAAGCGCACCAGCTCCAAGGACCTGAATGGCTTGCGGGAACGGCTTGAGCAGGACCAGTTGGTCTACATCCTGTTCCCCGAAGGCACCCGCAGCCGCAATGGCGAGATGGGCCGCTTCCTGCCCGGCATCGGCGCGCTGGTGGCCGCCGGCCCGGTGCCCGTGGTGCCCTGCTACCTGGAAGGTGCCTATGCCTGCTGGCCCGCCAGCCGCCGCTACCCACGCCCCGGCAAGCTGCGCCTGACCATCGGCGCGCCATTGGAATTCTCCGCCATCGCGAACGACAAGGCCGGTTGGATGGAGATCGCCCGCCAGTGCGAACAGGCGGTGCGGGGGCTGAAGGGCTAGGCTCTACGGCTGGTGGCTTTGAAGCGAGGCGGGAAGGCCGGGGAAGGAATTCCCCGGACCCCTTCTTTTATTTTTTCGAGTTTTCACGCGGGCCTGAAAGGATGCGCTTGAGCGACGGCTGGGTGCGCCGGAGGTCCTAGACCTCCGGCGACTGAGGGTTCAGCCCTTGTGGCCTTGAATTCAAAATCATCAGTTGGGCCCACTCTCGGTCCTGAAGTGCATCGCCAAACTCGGAGAAGAAAGATGGGGCCGGGGGAATTCCTTCCCCGGCCTGCCTTCATCCTTTCGTCGAACCTCCATCATCCCGCAACGCCTGCCCAACGGCCTGCCGCAACGCTGGCAGGATTTCCGCCTCGAACCAGGGCCGCCGCTCCGCCCAGCTTCGCGTGCGCCAGGAGGGGTGGGGCAGGGGGAAGCGTCCGTCGGCAAGGGGGGCCGCGAAGTTCTGCACGGTCTCGCCCAGCGCGGCGGCCGCCTTGCGGCCCAGATGGGCGCGGATGGCGTAGGTGCCGACCAGCAGGGTCAGCCGCACCTGCCGCATCGGCCTGATCAGCCGGTGGTGCCAGAGCGGCGCGCATTCCGGCCGGGGCGGGGCGTCTCCGCCGGCGGCCAGCCGGCCAGGGTAGCAGAGGCCGGAGGGCACGATGGCGAGCAGGCCGGAATCGTAGAACTGGCTGCGGTCCATCCCCAGCCAGTCGCGCAACCGGTCGCCGGATTTGTCGTGCCAGGGAATGCCGCTGAGATGCGCCTTGGTCCCCGGCGCCTGGCTGATGATCAGCACGCGGGCCGTCGGGCTGACCTGGAAGATGGGCCGCGGCCCGAGCGGCAGCACCGGGGCGCAGAGCGTGCAGCGGCTGGCGGCGGTGGCGGCTTGGTCCAGTGTCTCGGCAGGCATGGGGGAGAGATGGCGCCGGAATGGGCGGGCGGAAGCCCGGGCCGGCACGGCCCAGTCCGGCCCTTGGCGCATGGGACGCAGTGCCAGGCCAGGGAAGGCGTGGCGCTACAGCGATGCTTCCTGATCCCGCCGTTGGGTTCCGCCCACGGCCAGATGGCGCTTGGAGCAGACCTCCATCAGGTGGGATCACCTGATGGAGTAAAGATGCTGTTCAAGACAACAAGCGAGAGCATTTGGAGTGAGCCTGGGCGAACGCAGGATGCTCAGTGGTGCTGGTGCCCGCCGCCGCGTGCGCCGGCGGCTTCCACCGCCAGCTCCACCTGCACTTCGCCCGCCTTCTCGAACACCAGCGTCAGCGGTACGCGGTTGCCCTGCACCAGCGGCTGCTTCAGGCCGATCAGCATGATGTGGAAGCCGCCAGGGGCCAGCGCGACCTCGGCGCCCGCGGCGATCTCGATGGCCTCGACGGGACGCATCCGCATCACGCCGCCTTCCAGGCTGGCGGTGTGGATCTCCACCGCGCGGGCGATGTCGGCGCGGGCGCTCAGCAGCCGGTCGGCGGTGGCGCCCTTGTTGGTCAGGGTCAGGTAGCCGGCGCCGGTGACGCCGACAGGGGCGGCACGGCTCCAGGGGTGGCCGATCTCGATCTCCCCGGCCTTGTAGCTGTGCGCGAGGACGGGGGTGGCCAGGCTCAGCGCGGCCAGGCCGGCGAGCAGGAAGCGACGATGGATCACGGAAAGGCTCCGTTGGAAAAAAGACAGGCGACTGCGGCAGAGGGGACGAAGGTGTGGCTCAGCCTACGGGTGGCGCGCGGGCCGCGTAGGGACCGGCATCCCGGCCGGGCAAGGGCGCCGGCCCCGGCTGCCACCCGGGCGAGGCAGAGGCGACGACGAAGCCCGGCACCGGCAGTGCCAGGGCAAGCGGCACCGGCCCCTGCGGCGGGCTGTGGCAAATCGCGCAGCCATCGGCGCCCTGATGCGCCAGCGGATGGTCCGGCTCGGCGGAAGGGCCGTAGCGCAGGCCATCGCCGCCGGTGCAGATTGGCGTCGCCGTGGCGCGGGCCAGCCGCTCCAGGCAATGCGCGGGCGCGGCCACGCCCTGCGTGATCAGCAGGAAGGCCAGCAGGCGCAACAGGAACAGGTGCAGGCGGCGAATCATGGCGTTGCGCGCAGTGATGCGGGAAGGTCGCCCCGACCGCAAGCTGCCGATGCATGGCGAAGGTCGCGCTGCGGGCCATCCGGGCGAAAACGCCGGGTTGCGGCCACGGAAGAACCGCCGGGGAGGCGCGCCCCGGCGTCACGCCGGATGAGGCCGGCTATTCGTCCTCCGCCCGCACCGGCGCCAGCGCGCCCTCCAAGGCGTAGTCAACCTCCGGCACGTAATGCGCCTGCTCCTTCCCAAGGCGGGAGGAGAACAGGCAGAAATGGTCCATCCGCTCGGCCGGTGCGCGGAACAGGTTATGCGCCTGGACGAAGGCGATCAGCTTGTCCGGCGCTGCCTTGTCGGTCCGCGCCAGGGTGACGTGCGGGGCGAATTTCTTCCGCTCCGGCGGCAGGCCGGCGCGTTGCAAAGCAGTCTCCACCTTCGATTGCAGGTGCAGCAGCCGCTCGCAGCGCTCGACGCCGACATAAAGCGAGTGGATGCGCCCGGCCTTCTCGAACACATCCAGCCCGCGCAGGGTCAGGTCGAACGGCTTGGCGCGGATGGTGGCCAGCGCCTCGTCCAGTTCGTCGGCCAGCACGTTCTCCACCTCGCCGATGAAGCGCAGGGTCAGGTGGTAGTTCTCGGGCGGTACCCAGCGCGCGCCGGGGATGCCGCCGGCCAGCCCGGCCAGTTGTTCCTTTAGGCCCTCGCCGATCGGCAGGGCGACGAACAGACGCACCATGGCATCACGCTCCCCGCGTCTTGCTGAGCAATTCCCGCACCGCCGGCATCATGCGGCGGACCATCTCCGCCACGCCGTCCGGATTGGGGTGGATGCGGTCGGCTTGGTTGAGCGCCTGCTCCCCGGCCACGCCCTCCAGCAGGAAGGGGTAGAACACGATCTCGGGATGCTTCTTCGCCAGGTTCTGGAAGGTCGCGGCGAAATCCCGGCCGTAATCGGCCCCTAGGTTCGGCGGCGCCAGCATGCCGGCCAGCAGCACCGGCAGGTTCTTGGCCTTCAGCCGGGTCAGGATATCGTCCAGGTTGGCCTCGCTCGTGGCGGGCGGCAGGCCGCGCAGCCCGTCATTGCCGCCCAGCGCCACGATCACCGCATCCGGCGCATCGGCCAGCGCCCAGTCCAGCCGCGCCTTGCCGCCGGCGGTGGTGTCGCCGGAGACGCCGGCGCCGATCACGCGCACCGACTGGCCGGCTGCCTTCAGCGCGGCTTCCAGCTTCACCGGCCAGGCCTCGGCCTCCGGCAGGCCGTAGCCCGCCGTGATCGAGTCGCCCAGGATCATCAGCTTGAGCGGCGCGGGCTGCGCCTGGGCAGGCCCGCGCGGTGCCGTGGCGGCGGAAAGTAATATTCCGATACCGAAAGCGGCCTTTTGCAGCGCGGCACGGCGGCCCACCTTGTGGTTCATGTCCATCGCCACGAACCCCATCCGAACCTCCTCCGCCAGACACGATGGCGCCCCGCCACTCATCCGCGCACGGGACCTCTCCCTCAAGGTGGTCGCCGCAGGGGGGGAGGTCAACATCCTCCGCGGCATCGATCTCGACGTGGGGAAGGGGGAGGCGGTGGGCATCGTCGGTCCCTCCGGTTCCGGCAAGACGTCGCTGCTGATGCTGCTGGCGGGGCTGGAACGGCCGACGGGCGGCAGCCTCTCGGTCGCCGGCGCCGAGCTGCCGAAGCTGGACGAGGATTCGCTGGCGCGCTTCCGGCGGGACCAATTGGGCATCGTCTTCCAGGCCTTCCACCTGATCCCGACCATGACGGCGCTGGAGAACGTGGCGGTGCCGCTGGAATTCGCCGGCCGCAAGGATGCGTTCGAACGTGCGGGCAAGGCGCTGGCGCGAGTCGGGCTCGGCCACCGGCTGGACCATTACCCCGGCCAGCTTTCGGGCGGCGAGCAACAGCGCGTCGCCCTGGCCCGCGCCGTGGTGGCCGAACCCTCCCTGCTGCTGGCCGATGAGCCGACCGGCAACCTGGACCGCGCCACCGGCCTGATGGTGATGGACCTGCTGTTCGAGATCCGAGCCCAACTCGGCACCACCCTGCTGCTCATTACCCACGACCCCGCCTTGGCGGATCGCTGCGAGCGGCAGCTTTCCATGGCCGACGGGCTGGTCACCGGTGACAGCCGCGTGGCCGACGCGGCATGAGCAGCCATCTCTCGCTGGGTCTGCGCTTCGCGCGGCGGGAGCTGCGGGGCGGTCTGAAGGGCCTGCGCATCGTTCTGGCCTGCCTGGCACTGGGCGTGGCGGCCATTGCCGCCGTCGGCGCGCTGCGCGCCGCCACCGAGGCCAGCCTGTCCGAGGACGGCGCCCGCATCCTGGGCGGCGACCTCTCCGTCCGCGTTACCTACCGGCCGATGCCGCAGGAGGCGCGGGACTGGATCACCCGCCACGGCGGCCGCCTCTCCGAGATCGTCGAGATGCGCGCCATGGCCATCGCGCCCAATGGCGAGCGCACCCTGGTGGAGCTGAAGGCGGCCGACGCGGCCTACCCGCTCTACGGCGCGCTGGAGCTGGACCCGCCCAATGCCGCCCTGACGCCCGAGGCCCCCGGCACCCCCGCCGGCGTGGCGCTCGAGCCGCTGGTGGCGGAGCGGCTGGGCCTGAAGGTGGGCGAGCGCCTGCGCATCGGCGAGGAGAGTTTTGTCCTGGCCGCGCTGATCCGCGTGGAGCCGGACAAGGTGGCGACGCCCGCCCTGCTGGGCCCGCGCGCGCTGATCCCGCTGGGCGCGCTGCCGGCCACCGGGCTGATCCAGCCGGGCAGCCTGGTGCAGTACGAATACCGCATCGCCCTGCCGCCCGGCGTGGCGCCGCGCAGCTTCGCGCGCGACTTCCAGGCCGCGCATGACGATGGCGGCTGGCGCGTGCGCGACGCTACCCAGGCCGCCCCCGGCGTGAACCGGATGCTGGACCGCGTGGCCTCCTTCCTCATCCTAGCCGGGCTGACGGCGCTGCTGGTCGGCGGCATCGGCGTGGCCACCGGCGTGCGCAGCTGGCTGGACCAGCGCGCCCGTACCATCGCCACGCTGCGCTGCCTGGGCGCGCCGGCCGGCACGGTGTTCGCCACCTACCTGATCCAGGTGCTTGGGCTCTCCGTGCTCGGCATCATCCTTGGCCTGGCGATCGGGCAGGGACTGGCGGTGCTGGCGGCGCAGATGCTGGCCGCCGCCCTGCCGGTGCCGCCGCGCCTGGGCTTCTACCCGGCGCCGCTGGCCCTGGCGGCGCTGTACGGGCTGCTGACGGCGCTGTCCTTCTCGCTCTGGCCGCTGGGCCGTGCGCGGGAGATCCCGGGCGCCGCCCTGTTCCGCGACACGGTGCAGCCGCGCACCGGCCGCCCGCGCCTGTCGCTGCTGCTGGTGAACGGCCTGGCGGTGCTGGCCCTGGTGGCCCTGGTGGTCGGCACGGCCGAGCAGCCCTTCTTCGCCCTGGCCTTCTGCGGCGCGGCGGCGGCGACGCTGCTGCTGTTCCGCCTGGGTGCCAGCGCCCTGATGGGGCTGGCCAAGCGGGTGAAGGCGGGGCAGCGGCCGGCACTGCGGCTGGGCCTGGCCAACCTGCACCGCCCTGGCGCGCCGACGGCGCTGCTGCTGGTGGCGCTGGGCATCGGCCTGACCACGCTCTCCGCCCTCGCCTTGATCGAGGGCAATCTGCGCCAGCAGATCAGCAACCAGATCCCGTCCCAGGCGCCGAACTTCTTCTTCATCGACATCCAGTCCGACCAGGTGACGCAGTTCGACCGCCTGACCACCGGCCTGCCGGGGGTGGAGGAAGTGAAGCGCGTACCCTCCCTCCGCGCCCGCATCGTCTCGGTGAAGGGTGTGCCGGCGGACCAGGTGCAGACCACGGGCGACAGCTCCTGGGCACTGCGGGGCGACCGCGGGCTGACCTATGCCGCGACTCCGCCGGACGGCACCCGCGTGGTGGCCGGGCAGTGGTGGGCGCCGGATTATAGCGGCCCGCCGCTGGTCTCGCTGGACGCCAACCTCGCCCAGGGCTGGGGCGTCGGCCTGGGCGACGAGATCGTCGTCAACGTGCTGGGAAGGGACATCCCGCTGAAGATCGCCAGCCTGCGGCAGATCGAGTGGCAGGGGCTGGGCATCAATTTCGTCCTCGTCGCCTCGCCTGGCCTGCTCTCCTCCGCGCCGCACACGCATATCGCCACCCTGCGCGGCGACGTGGCGCAGGACGCGGCCGTGCTGCGCGCGGTGACGGATGCCTTCCCCAATGTCTCCGGCATCCGGGTGCGGGATGCGCTGGATGCGGTCTCGGCGCTGATGGAGCGGCTGGGCACGGCGATCTCGGCGGTGGCGGGCGTCACGCTGCTGGCGGGCGGGCTGGTGCTGGCCGGGGCCATGGCCGCCGGGCAGCGCCGCAGGGTGCGCGATGCGGTGGTCCTGAAGGTGATCGGCGCCACGCGGGCGCAGATCCGCAAGGCCTGGATGGTGGAGTTCGGCCTGCTCGGCTTCACCGCCGGCACGCTGGCCGCTGCCATCGGTACCGCCGCCAGTTGGGGCGTGGCACGATTTGTCATGAAGACGGAGTGGGTATTCCTGCCGTGGACCCTGGCTATCACCGTGCTGGGCTGTACGGTGCTGACCCTGGCGCTGGGTTATGCCGGCACCGCGCTGGCCTTGCGGGTGCGGCCGGCCCCCCTGCTACGTAACGAATGAGTAAATTCGGCCGGATAGGGTAGGGAAAGAGCAAGGCTCCCGCACGAATCCGATTGAACGACATTACGGATAGTCCATATTGGATCATCATGCGGGCCCTTAGCCCGCGTTGGAGGAGTTATCGCCGCTATGGCCTTTGGTAACGATTACCGTACCACGGGCGCGCCTGGCTGGGGCCGCGCCGCGACCACCGATGCCGCTGCCCTGGATGCCGGGCTGCGGGCCTACATGCTGCGCGTCTACAACTGGATGGCCTCCGGCCTTCTGGTGACCGCGATCGTGTCCTACGTGATCGCCAATACCAGCCTGTCCGAGCTGTTCTTCAACGTCGTGCGCACCCCGCGCGGCCTGGCGACGCAGCCGACGATGCTGGGCCTGGTCGCCATGTTCGCGCCGCTCGCCTTCGTGCTCGTGCTCTCCTTCGGTGTGAACCGGATGAGCAAGACGTCGGTGCAGGCGCTGTTCTGGGTATTCTGCGCCACGATGGGCGCCAGCATGGCGAACATCTTCGTCGTCTATGTCGGCGCCTCGGTGGCCAGCACCTTCGCCGTCACGGCCGGCATGTTCGCGGCTGTCAGCCTGTACGGCTACACCACGAAGACCGACCTGACGAAGATGGGCAGCTTCATGATGATGGGCCTGATCGGCATCATCATCGCCGGCGTCGTCAACATGTTCATCGGCAGCGGCCCGCTGGCCCTGGCGATCAGCATCATCGGCGTCATCGTCTTCGTCGGCCTGACCGCCTACGACACCCAGCGCATCAAGGCGGACTACATCGAGTACGCCTATGCCGAGGGCACCGACGGCGCCGCCAAGCGCAGCGTGTTCGACGCGCTTGGCCTGTACCTGAACTTCATCAACCTGTTCCAGTTGATGCTGCAGTTCATGGGCGTCCGCCGCGACTGATCCCGCACCAGCGGAACCGAGACGAGCCCCGGGGAGCAATCCCCGGGGCTTTTTCATGCCTGCCGCCCACCAAAACACTTGAACAGTTGTTCAAGTGTTGTAGATATCGCGCCGCCGGCCCAGCCGGATCATTCCTTGGCAGGCCTGGGGGAGAGCGTGCGGCAGGCCCAGCCGCCACGCCCACCCCGTGCGGGAGAGACCAGCGCCATGACCCCTATCGCCACCCTCGTCCTCGCCTTTGGCATGTCGGTCGATGCCTTCGCCGCCGCCATCGGCAAAGGCGCCGCGCTGCACCGCCCCCGCTGGTCGGAAGCCCTGCGCACCGGGCTGATCTTCGGTGCGGTGGAAACCCTGACGCCGGTCCTCGGCTGGGCACTGGGGCTGGCCGCCGCCTCCTATGTCGATGCCGTGGACCACTGGCTGGCCTTCGTCATCCTCGGCGCCGTCGGCGGGCGGATGGTCATCGGCGCCCTGCGCACGCCACGCCCGGTGGAGGAACGCCCCCAGCGCCACTCCCTCTGGCTGCTGCTGGCCACCGCCTTTGGCACCAGCATCGATGCCGCGGCCGTCGGCGTCACCCTGGCCTTCATCGGTGCTGATATCGCCCGCACCGCCCTGGCCATCGGCGCCGCCACCTTCCTGATGGCCACCACCGGCATGTTGATCGGCCGCTACCTGGGCGTGCGCCTGGGCCGCGTGGCGGAAGGCCTGGGCGGAATGGGGCTGATCCTGCTGGGGGCGAAGATCCTGGCGGAGCATACGTTGCTGGGGTGAGGGCGGCCGGTTTGGCCGGGAGAAGGAAGGCCGGGGAAGGAATTCCCCGGGCCCCTTCTTTTCTTTTTCGAGTCTGTCGGGCGTGGCTGTTGATAGGGTGGGCCTGGGAACCGGCTGGGTGCGCCGGAGGTCCAGGACCTCCGGCGGCTGTGGGTTCAGCTCTGGTGGCCCATTAAAATCATCAACGGGCGTCCGCTCTCAGTCCTGCAGCGCCGTCCCAAACTCGCAGAAAAAAGAAGGGGCCCGGGGAATTCCTTCCCCGGCCTTCCTCGCCAGCGCCCACGAAAAAGCCCGGCACACCATTCGGTGGCCGGGCTTTTCTGTCGGTGCAGCGGGGTGGTTCAGCCCTGCTTCAGGTAGTCCAGCAGCTTGTTCATCGCGGCTGTCTTGTCGGTGCGGTCCAGCGCGGCCACTTCGGCGGCCAGGCGGTCCATGGCCAGTTCGTAGATCTGGCGTTCGCTGAACGACTGGTCCGGCTGCCCGGCGTTGCGGTGCAGGTCGCGCACCACTTCGGCGATCTGCACGGGGTCGCCGCTGTTGATCTTCTGCTCGTATTCCTGCGCGCGGCGGGACCACATGGTGCGCTTGATGCGGGCACGGCCTTTCAGCGTGTCCAGCGCCTCGCCCATCATGTCCTTATTGGCCAGCATGCGCAGGCCGGCGCTGGCCGCCTTGCCCAGCGGCACGCGCAGGGTCATGCGGTTCTCTTCGAAGGTGACGACGATCACCTTCAGCTCCAGCCCGGCGGCCGACATCGTCTCGATGCCCTGCACCTGGCCGACGCCATGGGTCGGGTAGACCACGTGGTCGCCCGCCTTGAAGTCCGAGCCCTTATTGCCGAGCGGCTTGGGCGGCGGCGCGGGGCGGGACGGACCGGGGGCGACGGAGGGCTCGGGCGCCGCGGCCTGGTCCTCGGCCATGCCGGGGCGGCGGGCAGCGGCAGGGGTCTTGGCGGCCACGGGGGGCTCGGGTTGCGGGGAGGTGGATTTCGCGCCGGCCGGTGGCTTCATCCGAGCAATCTTCTCCTGCGAAGCACATGGGGCGGGGTCGGGGCGGTCACGGCGGGCCGTGACGGCTTCGGGCTCCGCATCCCATGGCAGTAATGGCGGGGGCAGCGCACGCACGCCCGCTCATCCCGCCCAGCCCACAGGCATAGCACGAATTTACCGCAAAGTCACCCGCGGCCGGCCATCCGCCCAAGGAAGCGGCAGGGCAGGCGTGTACTTGGCCAAAAAGCCCGAAGCTGTGGCAGATGGCCACGAGGCGGGAACACGGCCTGAAGAGGGCCCAGTGGCACCCAGCGAGCCGGCCAGGGCTGCGGCGGGAAGGCTGAAGCCCGTTCGCCTCAGGGCTTGCCGGGGGCGGGGTCGAACAGCCCCTTCTTGTCCGGCTTGCCGTTCCATTCCTCGGCATCCGGCGGCGCATCGCCCTTGCGGGTGATGTTGGGCCAGGACTGCGCGTAGTCGCGGTTCAGCTCGGCCCAGTCGGTGGCGCGGTCGTCGCTATCGGGGAAGATGGCCTCGGCCGGGCATTCGGGTTCGCACACGCCGCAGTCGATGCACTCATCCGGGTGGATGACGAGCATGTTCTCGCCGACATAGAAGCAGTCCACGGGACACACTTCCACGCAGTCCATGTACTTGCAGCGGATGCAGTTCTCGGTGACGACGTAAGCCACGGCCCATAGTTCCTTTCGCGCGGCCGAGAGATGGACCGGCAGGCCCGTTCGTGCAAGCCGCGTTTGCGGGATGCTCCCGCGCAGCCGTTTCATTCCGCACGGCCTTGTCGTCGCGATTGGCAGCGTGCCGCCGGTGACGGCGACGCTGCCTCAGCCCGCCGGCAGGTCCGCCAGCTCTCCCACCGTGATGGGCTTGAAGGGCGCGCGTGGCCGCAGCGCCCCGGCCTCGGCGATCGGGATGCCGCGCGCCTGCGCGATCACCGCCGCCACCGTGGTGCCGCACATCCGGCCCTGGCAGGGGCCCATGCCGGTGCGCAGATAAGCCTTGGCCTGGTTCGGCCCCGTGGCGCCCAGCGCAGCGGCGGCACGCACCTGGCCGGCGGTCACTTCCTCGCAGCGGCAGACGATGGTGTCGTCATCGGCCGGGGCCAGCACGCCGGGGGCGGGGGCGTAGAGCCGGTCCAGGAACGGCCGCAGCGCCAGCATCCGGCGCAACAGGTGGCGGTGCGGTACCGCGCGGCTGTCCCGCGCATGCTCGGGCAGGCGGCCCAGCCGGCACGCGGCATCCAGCGCCGCCAGGGCCCCGGTGGCGGTGGCTGCCTGCCAGCCGCCGATGCCGGCGCCATCGCCGGCCACCGCCAGCAACGGATTCGGCGTGGCGCCCCAGGCATCCACTTCGGGGCGCCAGCACAGCTGTGTCTCGTCCCACTGATGCGGCAGGCCCAGCGCGCGGGAGACATGGGTGGAGGGGATGACACCCTCGTGCAGCAGCAGTGTGTCGGCTTCCGTGCTGCCGCCGCCATCCCAGGTGATGCGCTGCAGCCGGCCCTCGCCCTCCGCCCGCAGGCCGGTCACGTGGGAGATGACCCGCATGCCGGCCCGGCGGGATGCCGCCATCAGCGTGGCGCCCTTCGCCAGCATGGCGCGGCCGCGCCAGAAGCCGGCGCCGGCAAGCCCGGCCGGCAGCGCCTGGCGCAGGGCGCCGCGCGGCGTCGTCTCCAGCAGCAGGGCAGGGGTGGCGCCGGCCTTGGCCAGCTGGTCCGCCAGCAGCCACAGCAGCGGCCCCTGGCCGGCCAGCACGGTGCGGCCCCGCGGCACGGCGCCGGCCTGCTTCAGCAGGATCTGCGCCGCGCCGGCGGTCAGCACGTTGGGCAGCGTCCAGCCGGGAATCGGCACCGGACGTTCCTGCGCGCCCGTCGCCAGCAGGACACGCTGGGCAACGAGGCTACCTGTACCGCTCTCGCCGCGCAGGGAGAGCACGCCGCCCACCGTATCCAGGTGCCACAGCGTGGTGGACGCGCGGTAGTCGATGCCGCCGGCCTGGATGGCGGCGCGGAAGCGGCGGACCAGCGCGGCGCCGTCACTGCCATACTCACCCGCCAGGGCCGGGTCCGAGGATGCGCGCTCGACATTGCGGAAGATCTGGCCGCCGGGAGCAGGCTGCTCGTCGATGACGGTGACGGAGAGGCCGAGCGAAGCGGCCTCGATCGCCGCCGCGAGGCCGGCCGGGCCGGCACCGATGATGGCGAGGTCGGTCATGCCGACATCCTCGCGGCGCGGGCGCCATGCTGGGGCGCGATGCGCATGCCAGGTCGCACCGTCACCATGCAGGCCTGGCGGTTGGCCACGCCGTCGATCTCGGCCAGGCAGTCGAAGCAGATGCCCATCATGCAATAGGGCAGGCGCGGGCTGCCATTCACTGGCGTCTCGCGGATGGCGGGCAGGCCGGCCAGCATCACGGCGGCGGCGGCGGTGCTGCCTTCCGGCACGCGCAGCGCGGCATCGCCGACGAAGACTTCCACGGTGGCGGGGCGCGGGTCAGGCCGCTGTGCGAACATCGAAGCGCCTCGCGCTGAACAGGGACATCTCAGGGACCAGCGCACCGGCGGCGATCATCGGCGCCAGCCGGTTGGCGTGGGTGCCGGCGAGGGTGACGCCGGAATGGCAATTGGCGGTGAAGGCGCCGGGGAAGCGCTCCGACTGGTCGTAGATCGGCAGCCCGTCCGGCGCCATCACGCGCAGGGCGGACCAGGCGCGGACGATGTTCAGTTCAGCGATCCAGGGGAAGCAGCGCACGGCGCGGCGCGCCATCGTCTTCATGATCTCGGGCGACTGCGTCACGGTATCCAGCCCGGCATCCTCCTTGCTGTCGCCGATCATCAGGCTGCCCTCGGCGGTCTGGCGCAGGCTGACGGTGGGCATGGGCAACAGGTTCTGCGTGCGCTCCGTCACCAGGATCTGGCCGCGTTCCGGCACGACCGGCGCCTCCAGCCCGAAGCGCGGCGCCAGTGCGGCGTTGCCCAGCCCCGCGGCCAGCACCACACGCGGCGCGGTGAAGCGCTGCCCGGCGGCGGAGACGCTGAAATCGCCCGGAGCCGCCGTGCTCTCCGTCACGCCGGCATTCGGCAGGTAGGTGCCGCCCAGGCCGGTGAAGCCGGTGTGCAGCGCGCGTAGCAAATGCAGCGGGCTGGCGTGGCCGTCATAGGGCGTCCAGCTGACGCCGGTGACCTCGGGGCCGATGCCCGGCAGCATGTCCCGCGCCTCGGCGGCGCGGATCATGCGGTACTCGAAGCCGAAATTGCCGGCCTCCGCCTGCATCCGCGCCATGTACTCGCCGCGCGCCGCGAATTCTTCCTCGCCCAGGCAGAAGGTGACGCCGCCGGGCTGGTGGCGGCGCGGGTCGATGCCGGTGCGGGTATGCAGATCATCCGCCAGCGCCGGCCATTCCTCGGCCGACCCGCGTGTCCACCGCTGGTAGTGCGGGTTGCCGAGGCCCTTCGACTGCACCCAGATCAGGCCGAAATTGCCCCGGCTGGCGCGGTGGGCGATGTCGCCCTCGTCCAGCAGCAGGGTGGCCAGGCCCTGGCGCTGCAGGCCGTAGCCGATGGCGGCACCGACCAGGCCACCGCCGATGACGATGGCGTCGTAGGCGGTCCTGGCGGCGGGGGAAGGGTTTGGCATGGTCCATCTTCGATAGAGCAGCGTTGCCATCCGCGCCAGAGGGTGCCCCGGCGGCGGCGGATGGGGTGGGTGGGCTCTTGCAATCCGTGCGCCAAGGCGCTGCCATCCCGCCTTTCTCGCGGGGGTTTGGCAGATGCGGATCATTGTCCTGGGTGCCGGCGTCATCGGCGTCACCAGTGCCTACTGGCTGCATCAGGCCGGCCACGACGTGCAGGTGGTGGAGCGGCGGGAAGAAGCGGGGCTGGAGACGAGCTGGGGCAACGGCGCCATCATCCATGTCAGCTCCGTGCAGCCCTGGGCGGCGCCGGGCGTGCCGGCGAAGGTGCTGAAGTGGCTGGGCAAGGAGGACGCGCCGATGCTGCTGCGGCCTTCCGCCGTGCCGCGGATGTGGCGCTGGGGCCTGGGCTTCCTGCGCGCCGCGCGCCCGGCCCAGTACCGCGCCGGCAGCCTGGCGAACCTGAAGCTGGCGCTGGAGAGCGCCGCCTGCATGGCGGAGATCCGGGAGGCCACCGGCGTGCAGTACGACTATGCCGGCAACGCCGTCATCAAGCTGTTCCCGGACCAGGGCAGCCTGGATGTCGCCGCCGCCGAGCACTTGGCGCTCGCCCCCGACGGCCTGCAGACCGAGGTGCTGAGCCGCGACGAGTGCATTGCGCGTGAGCCAGCGCTGGGCCCGGTGGTGGAGCGCTTCGCCGGCGGCCTCGGCTTCCCGCAGGACGAGATCGGCGATTGCAACAAGTTCAGCCAGGGGCTGGCGGCGTGGCTGGCCGGGCAGGGCGTGCGCTTCCACTACAACACCACGGTGGAGGACGTGATCCGCAAGGGTGGCCGGGTGGCGGCGGTGCGTGTCTCCGGCTCCTCCGGCAATGCGGACATGGCGACCGATGCCGTCGTCGTCGCCATGGCCAGCCAGAGCGTTCCGCTGCTGCGCAGCGTCGGAGTCGCCATGCCGATCTTCCCGGTGAAGGGCCTCTCCGTCACGCTGCCGCGCTCCGTATGGCCGGAAGGGCCGCGCGTCGCGGTTATGGACGACGCCCGGAAGTTCGTGATCACTCCGTTGGGGGACCGCTACCGCATCGTCGGTTCGGCCGAGGTGGGCGACACCACCACCACCCCGTCGCCGCAGCGGATTCGCGCGGTGACGCAGGGGCTGGCGCAGCTGTTCCCCCAGCTTGCGGATTGCGAGAACTTCCCCGGCGCCGTCTCCTGGGCCGGGCTGCGGCCGATGGTGCCGGATGGCCAGCCGCGCATCGGCCCCACCAGGGTGCCGGGCCTCTGGACCAATACCGGCCACGGCCATACGGGCTGGACCATGGCGGCCGGTTCCGGCCGCCGGTTGGCGGCGCTGATGGCGCGCAACGACTTCGCAGGTGCCGCGTGACCTTTGGCCGGTTTCTTGCTGTGCTTCGCCCGTAACGGTGCACCCGCGTCGGGCGCGCCCGTGGGGGCTGATAACGATGGATGAGCAGAACACTACATCCGGTCTGGTGCGGCGCGGGCTGTTTGGCCTGACGGCTGCTGGCGCCGCGGTGGGGGCCGCCGCGCAATTGCTCACGCCTTCGGCGGCACTTGCACAGACGGTCGGCAAGAGCCGGCTGCAGGTGATCAAGGAACGCGGCCGGCTGATCGTCGGCACCGGCAGCACCAACCCGCCCTGGCACTTCGAAGATGCCAACGGCAAGCTGCAGGGCATGGATATCGACATGGCCCGCCTGCTGGCCAAGAACCTGTTCGATGACCCGGAGAAGGTGGAATTCGTCCTGCAGGGCTCCGACGCCCGCATCCCCAGCCTGATCACGGACAAGGTGGACATCGTCGTCCAGTGGATGACCGTGACGGCCGGCCGCGCGCAGCAGGTTGAATTCACCGTCCCCTACTATCGGGAGGGCGTCAGCCTGATGCTGCTGGCCCGTGGCGGCAAGTTCAAGAACTTCGACGAGCTGAAGGCAGCCGGTGCGGGCGTGACCGTCGGCGGCATGCAGAACGTGTTCCTGGAGGAATGGGTCCGCAAGGCGCTGCCCCAGGCGAAGGTGGATGCGTTCGAGAGCCCGGACGCGGTGCTGCAGGCGCTGAACGCCCGCCGCATCGATGCCTACATGTCCGATCAGTCGGCCATGCGCTGGCTGATGCAGCAGGCGCCCGGCCGCTTCGTCGATGCCGGCTATGGCTGGATGCCGAATTCCTATGCCTCCGCCGTCAAGCCGGGGGACCCGATCTGGCTGAACTGGGTCAACACCGTCTACCGGGAAGCGATGATGGGCGTCGATTTCGACAGCTTCGCCGCGTCCTACAAGAAGTGGTTCGGCATCGAGGTGGCGACGCCGAAGGTGGGCTTCCCCAACGAATTCGCCTGAGTGACGTGCGGCGCCCCGCGACGATGCGGGGCGCCGACCTTCCCGCGCACGACAGGCAGGATTCATGATCCAATACTATTTCGACTGGTCCGTGATCTGGCGGAGCTGGGACAAGTTCATGGCGGCGCTGGGCCTCGGCCTGACGCTGGCGGTGATCTCCCTGGCGGCCGGTACGGTCATCGGCCTCGCCTGCGCCATGGCGCGGGTCTACGGGCCGCGCTGGCTGTCCTGGCCGGTGTGGCTGTATGTGGAATTCATCCGCAACGTGCCGCTGCTGCTGCTGATCTTCTTCGTCTATTTCGGCTTGCCGGAGCTGGATATCAGCTACCTGGACAAGACCCAGTCCTTCATCCTGACGCTGTCCCTCTACGCCGGCGCCTACATGACCGAGGTGTTCCGCGCGGGCCTTGCCTCCATTCCCCGCCAGTACATGGAAGCGGCCAAGGCCATCGGCATGCGCCCCTGGCAGCGGCAGCGCTACGTCATCATGCCGGTGATGTTCCGCATCACCCTGCCGGCCTTCAGCAACAATCTGATCTCGCTGTTCAAGGACACCTCGCTCGCCGCCGCCATCGCGGTGCCGGAGCTGACCTTCGTGGCGCGGCAGATCAACGCCAACACCTTCCGGGTGATGGAATCCTGGCTGACCGCCAGCGCGCTGTACCTCATCACCTGCTACGTCATCGCCACGGCCCTGCGGTTGCTCGAGCGCCGCTACGCCAGCATCCGCTGAGGGAAGGGCAACAGACATGACCCTGGAACCCGGCACTTTCCTGTTCGAGGCCTGGACCGCCCGCTTCGCCCTGATGAACGGGCTGTGGGTGACCATGACCTCCTCCTTCTTCAGCATCGTGCTCGCCACGCTGGCGGGGCTGCTGATGGGCGTGGTGCTGAGCTATGCCTGGTGGCCACTGCGGCTGCTGGCCCGCGCCTATGTGGACTTCATGCGCGGCATGCCCGTGCTGGTCTTGATCCTGTTCACCTATTACGGGCTGGCGATGTTCCGCATCAACGTACCGCCCTACTGGGCGGGCGTGATCGCGCTGGCCGCCTTCGCCACGGCGCATGTGGCGGAGAACCTGCGCGGCGCGGTGCAATCCGTGCCCGCCGGGCAGATGGAGGCCGCCAAGGCGATCGGCCTGAACTTCCCGAAGCGCATCTGGTACGTCATCGTCCCACAGGCGGTGCGGCGCGTGCTGCCGCCCTGGGTGAATACCTGCCTGGAGATCGTGAAGGGCACCACGCTGCTTTCCGTCATCGGCGTGGTTGAACTGCTGCTGGCCAGCCAGCAGGTGATCGCCCGCAACTACATGGTGATCGATTTCTACCTGATGGCGGCCATGATCTACATCGTCGTCAACTTCTCCATCGCCCAGCTCGGCGCGTTGCTGGAGCGGCGCTTTTCCTACATCCGGTATTGAGAGGCGCACCCATGAGCGATCAGGTGCTGTTGCAGGCCCGCGGCGTCCGCAAGAGCTTTGGAACGGTGGAGGTGCTGAAGGGCATCGACCTCGATGTGCGCCAGGGGCAGGTGGTCTCACTGATCGGCGCCTCCGGCTCCGGCAAGACAACCTTCCTGCGCTGCGTGAACCTGCTGGAGGAACACGATGGCGGCGACATCCTGCTGGATGGCGACCCCATCGGCTACCGCGTGGCGGACGGCAGGCGAAAGCGGCTGAGCGAGACCAAGGTCTCCGCCCAGCGCGCCCGCATTGGCATGGTATTCCAGAGCTTCAACCTGTTTCCGCACCTGACGGCGGAAGGCAACGTCATGCTGGGCCTGACCAAGGTGTTGGGAAAGGGCAAGGCTGAAGCACGCGACATCGCCGGCCACTGGCTGGACCGGGTGGGCCTCGGCGCCCGGCGGGGCCACTACCCCTATCAGCTCTCCGGCGGCCAGCAGCAGCGCGTGGCCATCGCCCGCGCCGTGGCCATGCAGCCCCGCCTGCTGCTGTTCGACGAGGTGACCAGCGCCCTGGACCCGGAACTGGTGGCCGAGGTGCTGGGCGTGATGCAGAAGCTGGCGGAGGAAGGCATGACCATGCTGGTGGTCAGCCACGAGATGCTGTTCGTGCGTGAGGTTTCCCACCACGTGGTGTTCATGGACCAGGGCCGCGTCGCCCAGGCGGGCAGCCCCGCCGAGATCTTCGACCGGCCGGAGAACGAGCGGCTGAAGGGCTTCCTGGGCCGCTTCCACGCCATGTTCGGCCAAGCGGTCTGAGCCGCCGGCCGCAACCACGCCCGGCGACGGGCGGTTCCTCCGGCAGGCTCAATGCTCCGGAGGACCGTCCCCATGGCCGAACAGATCCCGCTCTCCCCCGATGCCAGCGCTATCTTCGCCGCGCTGGATGACAACCGCGACGACCTGACGCATGAGATCTCGCCAGGGCTGGCCTATCGCCGGCTGGCACTGGTCAATGTCGTCTTCGTCGGCCTCCCCGGTGGTGGGGACCGCGGCTGGGTGCTGGTCGATGCCGGTATCCCCGGCAGCAAGGGCTTCATCCAGCGCGCCGCCGAGGCCCGCTTCGGCGCCGGGGCCCGGCCCGCCGCCATCGTCATGACGCATGGCCATTTCGATCATGTCGGCGTGCTGCTGGACCTGGCCGAGGAATGGGACGTGCCGGTCTACGCCCACCCGTTGGAAGCGCCCTACCTGAACGGCACCGCCGCCTACCCGCCCGGCGAGCCCGCGGTGGGCGGCGGGCTGATGGCGCTGATGGCGCCGCTCTACCCCCGCAGTCCGGTCGACCTCGGCGCGCGGCTGCGCCTGTTGCCGGAAGATGGCAGCATCCCCGACATGCCAGGCTGGCGCTGGCTCCACACGCCCGGCCACAGCGTCGGCCACGTGTCCTTCTGGCGGGAAGCGGACCGCGCCCTGATCGCCGGTGACGCCTTCATCACCACCGGGCAGGAATCCGCCTATGCCGTGGCGGTGCAGCGTGCCGAGATGCACGGGCCGCCAGCCTATTTCACGGTGGATTGGGCCGCGTCCCGCGCCTCGGTACGGGCGCTGGCGGCACTGGAGCCGGAAGTGGTGATCACCGGCCACGGCCAGGCGATGCGCGGCGCGGAGATGCGCCAGGCCCTGCAGACATTGGCGGAGGAATTCTCACGCATCGCGGTGCCCAGGCGTAGCCGCTACCTGGAACATCCGGCCCGTGCCGAGGACCGCAGCGCCTATCCAGCGCCGTAAATCGATGGGGCGGCGCCGGTGGCGCCGCCCCGCTCCGGTCTCAGGCCTTCTTGACGCTCATCGACAGCGTCAGCTCGTCCGCGCGCGCCTCGTATTTCAGCGCGCCACGCAGAGCCCAGATGTTCTTCTGCATGTGCAGCGTGATCAGCGCCACGTCCTCCATCGCCACCTTCATGGCTTCCTGGAAGATGCTGTCGCGCTTCTCGTCATCGGCGGTGCGCAGCCCTTCCATCGTCAGCTCGTCCACCTTGGCGTTGGAGTAGCCGCTGAAGTTGGTCGTGCCGAAGCCCTTGTCGATGATGCGCGTGGTCAGCACGCCCTTCAGCGCGGTGGAGGGCTCGCCGCTCGTCGCCCAGCCGATCAGCATGGCGGACATGTCGTTGCGCGCCTGCCGCTGCGCCAGCACGGAGAACGGCACGGCATCCACCGTCGTCGTCACGCCGATGCGCTGCCACATCTGGCCGATGGCCTGGATGATCTGCGCGTCGTTGACGTAGCGGTTGTTCGGGCCGAGCAGGGAGATCTTGAAGCCGTTGGGGTAGCCGGCCTCGGCCAGCAGCTTCTTCGCCCCCTCCACGTCGAAGGCCGGCACGGGGATGCTGGGGTTATAGCCCAGCGCGCCGGGCGGCATCATCTGCCCGGCCGGCGTGCCGACGCCCTGCATCACGCGATCGACGATGCCCTGGCGGTTGATGCCCATGCTCAGCGCCCGGCGCACCCGCAGGTCCCGCAACGGGTTCTTGCCCAGCGGCTTGCCGTCATTGTCGGTGATGTACGGGGAGTTGTCGTGCTCCACGTCCAGCTTCAGGTAGATGCAGCGCAGGCTGGGGATCTCGGAGAAGGAGATACCCTGGGTGGAGCGCAGGCGCGGCGTATCGGAGGGCGGCACCACGTCGATCATCTGCACGTCGCCGGAGAGCAGGGCCGCGACCCGCACGCCGTTATTGGTGATGAAGCGGTACGTCACCTGCGGGAAGTCCGGCTTCTCGCCCCAATAGGCGTCGTTCCGGGTCATGACCAGGCGGTCGTCGGGGGTGTAGGACTGCAGGCGGAACGGGCCGGTGCCGATCATCGCCTTGCCGTTGTTGAAGTCGCCCGTGGCGACGTTGTCGCCCACCGCCTTGCACAGGATGAAGATGTTGTTCAGGTCGTAGGGCAGCAGCGGGTACACTTCCGCCGTCTTCAGCAGGATGGTGTGCGGGTCGACAATCTCGGTCTGGATCACCGCACGGGTGTACATGCTGAAGCTGCCCGGGCTGTTCACCACGTTGGGCACCCGCTTCAAGGTGAACACCACGTCCTCGGCGGTGAAGTCATCGCCGTTGCTGAACTTCACGCCCTTGCGCAGCTTGAATTCCCAGGTGGTGTCATCCACCAGGCGCCAGGATTCCGCCAGGCCGGGGCGCAGCTTGGCCGCGGCGTCGCGGTCCACCAGCTTGTCGAAGAAATGCGCCGCGACGGCATTGTTGGGCGAGAGCGTGTGGTAATGCGGGTCGAGCGATGTCGGCGGCGCCGCGACGGCCAAGTTGAGCGCCGTACCCTGGGCCCGGGCCTTGAAGGCACCGCCGCTCAGCAAGGCGACGGAGGGAATGGCGGCGAGGGCGGCGCGGCGTGTCAGCCTGATGCTGTTGCGGTCCAAAGTGGAAGTCTCCGTACACGTGTTGCCGTGAATGGCGCGAAGTATCCCTGTGCGGCCACCTGTTCCGGCGGTTCCGCTGGGTGGAATGTCCTATGCGCTGCGGACAAGGTCAACGGGTTCGTGAGGATTGCGCTGCCGATCCGAAGATGTTGATGGATCGAACCGACAGCCCCGGCTACCGTAAAGCCGCAGCTGGGAGCCTAAGCCGGACATGTCGGGTTCTGTTACGCCACTCTCCACCCTCGACCGCAGGCCCGACGAGGACGAGGCCCCCAAGGACGACGCAAGCGGCGAGGCCGGCCTGCCCCCGGTGGAGGAGCCTGCGGTCGGCGCAGCCCAAGAGCATCAGGTCATCCTGGGTGATTCGGGCAACAACCACATCGAGTTCACCGGCTCAGCCATGGTCAATGGCTTGGATGGCGACGACACCATCGTCAACATGGGTGACGAGCCTTCCACGATCCTTGGAGGCCTCGGCAACGACACGCTGATCGGCGGCGGCGGCAACGACCAGATCGGAGACGATGAGGGCGAGAATTATGGCCGGAGCTTCTACGACGGCAGGGCTGGCGACGACACCATCATCGTCAATAACGGCGATGCCACGATCCTGGGCGGCGACGGCGACGACCTGATCTTCGGAGCCCGCCAGATCGATGTCGATGGCGGCCCTGGCGACGACACGATCGTCAACTGGTACGCGTTGGGAAGCGTGCAGGGTGGGGATGGCTACGACAGCCTGTACCTGTACGGCGAGGAAGGTTCCTACGAACGCTCCGACGCGCCCGAGGGCAGCGGGTTCGATTACGGCCTGACCCAGTATGGCGATACCATGCTGGTCGGCGGGATCGAAAAGGTCGTCTTCACCACCTCGCACGCCACCATCGGCGCGCTGTTCCCTTACGGCGCCGTCCCCTGCTACGTCCGTGGCACCCGCATCCTGACCCCATCCGGCGAAGTCCTCGTCGAAGCGCTGCGGGTGGGCGATGCGGTCCAGACCGCGCGTGGCGAAGCGCGCGAGATCCGCTGGATCGGCCAGCGCAGGGTCGCCCTGGCCCGCCACCCGCAGCCGCACCGCGCCCGCCCGGTCCGCATCCTGGCCGGTGCCCTGGCCGATGGTGTGCCGCGGCGGGACCTGCTGGTCAGCCCCGCGCACGCCATGATGCTGGATGGCCTGCTGTTCCGCGCCGGGCATCTGGTCAACGGCGCCACCATCCGCCAGGAAGCCTGGCCGGAGGTCGAGTATTTCCACCTCGAGCTGGATTCCCACGACATCCTGCTGGCCGAGGGCGCCCCAGCCGAGAGCTATCTCGATGACGACAACCGCTCCCTGTTCGGCGGCGCCGTCACCGCCCTGCATCCGGATTTCGGCGCACGAAAGGCCAGCGGTGCCTGCCTGCCCTTCGCGGCTGGCCTGGCGCAGACGCAGCCGGTGTTGGCCAGCCTTCAGGCCCGGGCGGAGGCGATGGGCTGGCGCCTGGATGACGCGCCCGGCCTGCACCTGCTGGCCGATGGGCAGCGTCTGCCGCCCCTGGCCGCCAATGCGCGGCTGTACCATTTCGCGCTGCCGGCGGGCCTCCGCAGCCTGCGCCTGTGCTCCGCCGATTTCCGCCCCTGCGTGACGGAACCGGGCAGTGAGGACGACCGCGTGCTGGGCGTCGCCCTGCGGCGCATCCTCCTCACCGCGCCCGGGCGGGAACGCGAGGTGCCGCTCTCCCATCCTGCTTTGGCCACCGGCTTCCACCCTGTCGAGTGCGACCGGGGCGGGCACTGGCGCTGGACGGATGGCAATGCCGATCTCACCGCCCTGCTGCCTCTCCTGCCTGCCGGCGGCGCGCGCCTGACGCTGCATCTGCGGGGTGCCTCCCGTGCCTGGCTGGAGCCTGGCCGGCAGCGTCACGCCGGACGCTTGTCATGATGCCACCGCCTCCCCAGTCTCGGGTGTAAGGACACGGGACAGGGCATGGACAACATCAACGCCTTCGACGGCCGGCCAGAGAAGCAGGCGAAGTGGGACAGCCGCTATCTCGGCCTCGCGCACTACATCGCGCAATGGTCCAAGGACCCGCGCGCCAAGGTCGGCGCGGTGCTGGTGAACCAGCGCTACGCCCGCGTGGTGGCCACCGGCTTCAACGGCTTCCCCTCGAATGTGGAGGACAGCGCGGAGCGGTTGGAGAACAAGACCCGCAAGCTGCAGATGATCCTGCATGCCGAGCAGAACGCCCTGCTGCATGCGGGGCGGGATGCGCGGGAATGCGATGCCTACGTGGTCGGCAAGCCGGTGTGCAATGTCTGCGCCACGCTGCTGATCCAGTCCGGCGTCCGCCGCGTGGTGGCGGCGGCGCCCCGGGCGAACACGAATTCCTACTGGGACAAGGTGGGCTTGCTGGCCATCGACATGCTGCGGGAGGCCGGCGTGGCCTTCACCCCCGTCACCGGCGACCAGCTGGATGCGCTGGGGCTGAACCGGGACGAGGCACGGGCATCGCAGGACCCGCTGGACCCGTTCCGCGAACACCAGCACGAGTTCAAGTTCGGGCCGTGAGAGGCGAGGGGGGATAGGCCAGGGGCGCTGCCCCTGGACCCCGCCGGGGTGGTTGAACCACCCCGGACCCCGACATCAGTTGGCAGTCGCCCGATCCATGTTTAGTAAAAATATCAATGTATTAAGAGAATTTCGGCCCGCGTTGCGTCCATGAATGCGGGGGCCTGGGGGCATTCAATGCCCCCAGCCGGGAAGGTCCGGAAGGGGCAGCGCCCCTTCTGGCCGCTACTGACGGACAACCCAGCCCCGACCCCGCATCAGTAGGTTTCCACGCCCCTACACGCTATAGGGCCGCACACCCTCGACGCCGCGCGGAGTACAGACCTTGCAGGACATTGAGACGCCCCAGGACCCGGCTCCCGCATCCGCCGGCCACAACCAGCCGCCGTTGAGCGAGACCGCGAGCGAGGCGCGCCGCCGTCGTACCTTCGCCATCATCGCCCACCCCGATGCCGGCAAGACGACGCTGACGGAGCAGTTGCTGCTGCTGGGCGGCGCCATCCAGATCGCCGGCCAGGTGCGCGCCAAGGGCGAACGCCGCCGCACCCGGTCCGACTGGATGAAGATCGAGCAGGACCGCGGCATCTCCGTCGCGACCTCCGTCATGACCTTCGAGTATGCCGGTCAGGTCTTCAACCTGCTCGACACGCCGGGCCACGAGGACTTCTCCGAGGACACCTACCGCACCCTCTCGGCCGTGGACGCGGCCGTGATGGTGATCGACGCCGCCAAGGGCATCGAGGCGCAGACCCGCAAGCTGTTCGAGGTCTGCCGCCTGCGCGACATCCCCATCGTCACCTTCATCAACAAGATGGACCGCGAGGCGCGGGAGCCGCTGGAGCTGCTCGACGAGATCGAGAAGACCCTGGCGCTGGACGTGACGCCCGCCACCTGGCCCATCGGCTCCGGTCGCCAGTTCGCCGGCGTGTACGACATGGCCCACTCCACCCTGCGCTTGCTGGGCGAAGGTGGGGAGCGGGACGAGCCGGTCTCCGGCCTGGACGACACCCGCATCGAGGCCTTGCTGGGCGACGAGCAGGCCCTCTCGCTGCGCGAGAGCGCCGAGATCGCCGCCGTCTACCCGGAGTTCGAGCTGGAGCCGTTCCGCGAAGGCCACCTGACGCCGATCTATTTCGGCTCCGCCCTGCGCGGCTTCGGCGTGAAGCACCTGCTGGACGGGTTGGCGCAATTCGCCCCGCCGCCTTCCGCCCGCCGCGCCGATACCCGCGTGGTGCAGCCGGAGGAGGAGAAGCTCTCCGGCTTCGTCTTCAAGATCCAGGCGAATACCGACCTGCAGCACCGGGACCGCGTGGCCTTCCTGCGCATCTGCTCCGGCAAGCTGAAGAAGGGCGCGCGGCTGAAGCAGGTCCGCACCGGCAAGAGCATCCCGGTCAACGCGCCGCTGTTCTTCTTCGCCAAGGAACGCCAGGTGGCGGAGGAGGCGTGGCCGGGCGACGTGGTCGGCATCGCCAACCACGGCGTGCTGCGCATCGGCGATACCCTGACGGATGGGGAGGAGCTGAACTTCCGCGGCGTCCCCAGCTTCGCGCCGGAAATCCTGCGCCGCGTCCGGCTGGATGACCCGATGCTGGCCAAGAAGCTGCGCAAGGCTTTGGACCAGCTGGCGGATGAGGGCGTGGTGCAGGTGTTCCGCCCGATGGATGGCAGCCAGCCGGTCGTGGGCGTCGTCGGCCAGCTGCAGCTGGACGTGCTGAGCAGCCGCTTGCAAGCCGAATACTCCGTGCCGGTGGCGTTCGACGGCACCTCCTGGTCCACCATGCGCTGGGTCTCCCTGGCCGCGGGGGTCGAGGACCGCGCAGTGCTGGAGCGGTTCATGCGCGCCGCCCCCAGCCAGGTGGCCGAGGACCACGACAACGAGGCCGTAGCCTTCTTCAGCTCCGACTGGAGCCGCAAGCGGGCGGAAGACGAATGGCCCCAGCTGCGCTTCCTGGCGCTGCGCGAGCAGCACGGGGTGGAGACCGCCTAAGGGCCTTTGCGGCAAATCCGCCGGCGGCCTGCCCAATGCCCCGCGACCAGCCGGCTTCGCCGTCGCGGTGGCACCGCCCACCCGGGCCGCGCCGTCAGCCGCCAGGCTGACGGACAACACTCAGGCGACCTTCATCTCCAGCAGCCGTGCGGCCTCCATCGCGGCGGCGCGGGAGGGGGGCAGGATGGCGGTGCAACGGTGGCTGACCAGCACGACGCTGACCACCCGGGCCACCCATTCCACGTACATGTCCCGCGTCATCCAGAACCATTCGTCCGGGTGGCCGGCGGCCAGGGCGGAATGGCGCCGTGCCTCGGCCACCAGGGCGCGCAGGCTGTCCGCCATGTCCTCCATCTGCATGGCGGCGCGGCATTCCTCCAGCGCCCGCTCGGCGCCCTGGAAGGCCATGCCTTCGCTGGGTTTGCGGTAGCGCAGGCGCACGTCTTCCAACGTGTCGTCCAGCAGCAGATTGAGGAAATCGCGGATCAGCATGGTGGCCTTCCCCGTCCGGTCCGGTGAAGCCTGGACCGGGCGGGGGCGGCGTTGCAAGCAGCATCGGTGCGCCGGTGCCATGCGGCCCGGCGCACCTGCCCCCGCCTCAGCCTTCCTGCATCAGCGGTGCGTGCCGGTCCACCAGGATGGCGCTGGCCTGGTTCAGGCCGATCACCTCCACGCGGATGCCGTGGCGGCGCATCTTGGTCACCACCCCTTCCAACGCGCCCACCGCTGTCACGTCCCACAGATGCGCGCCGGTCAGGTCGATCCGCACGGTCTTCGCGGTGTCCCGCAGGTCGAAGCTATCGGCCATCGCGTCGGCGCTGGCGAAGAACACCTGGCCGGAGATGGTGTAGGTGCGGGTGCCGGTGGCTTCATCGTAGCTCTCCCGCACGCTCATTAGTCGCATCACCTTGAAGGCGAAGAACACGCCGCTGAGCAGCACGCCCACCGCCACGCCCAGCGCCAGGTTATGCGTGATGACGGTGACCGCGACGGTCGCCAGCATGACGGTGGAGGACACCTTGGGGTGCCGCGCGATATCCTGCAGCGAGGACCAGGAGAAGGTCTCGATCGAGACCATGATCATGATCGCCACCAGCGCCGCCACCGGCACCTGCGCCACCCACGGGCGCAGCAGCACCATCAGGATCAGCAGGAACAACCCGGCGGTGAGTGTGGAGACGCGGCCACGCCCACCGAAGCGGACATTGCCCACCGTCTGCCCGATCATGCCGCAGCCGGCGATGCCGCCGAACATGCCGGCCGCCACGTTGGCGAGGCCGAGGCCGGTGCATTCGCGGGCCTTGGAACTGGTGGTCTCGGTCAGGTCGTCCACCACCGTGGCCGTCATCATCGATTCCAGCAGCCCCACCATGGCCATGGCCAGCGCGTAGGGGGCGACGATGCCCAGCGTCTCCAGGTTCAGCGGGACATCCGGCCATAGCAGGGTAGGCAGCGCTTCAGGCAACCGGCCGAGATCCGCCACGTCCCGCACCGGCATCGGCACCATCATGCAGAACACCGTCAGCACCACGATGCAGATGAGCGGGGAGGGCACCGCTGTGGTCAGCCGCGGCAGCAGGTAGATGATGCCGAGCCCGGCGGCGATCAGCGCATAGGTGTGCCAGGTGACGCCCAGCATCTGCGGCACCTGCGCCGAGAAGATCAGGATGGCCAGCGCGTTGACGAAGCCGGTACGCACCGATTTCGAGACGAAGCGCATCAGCACATCCAGCCGCAGCAGGCCGAAGACGATCTGGATCAGCCCGCAGAGCAGCGTGGCCATCAGCAGGTATTGCAGCCCGTGGCTGGCCACCAGGGCCGCCGCCACCAGCGCGACCGAGCCGGCGGCGCCCGAGATCATCGCCGGCCGCCCGCCCGTGAAGGCGATGACAAGGCCGATGATGAAGGAGGCGAACAACCCCACTTCCGGGTCCACGCCCGCGACGAAGGAAAAGGCGATGACCTCCGGGATCAGTGCGAAGGTGCCGACCATGCCGGCGAGGACGTCCCGGCGCAGGTCGTTGAAGCCGCTGAACCATTCGGTCCGGTAACGGGTAAGCGCGTGTTGTTCCATGTAGCATTCTGTCCGCAATAGGCGCACGGGGCCGGCGGCGACGATCGTCGTCCAGGCACGGTCGTGTCTTATGCGTTATCCGGCGGATTGGCGGCCGGAAGAGCCACCCGGGGTTTCACCGGGCTCCAGGGCGAATGGCCGTACGCTATCGCTCCGCATGCTGCGACGCAACTCCCCCCTCCGCCAGAGCCCTGGAACCAGGGGATGGCTGGGGAGAAGCGGCGATCCATGGCCGGCGCCAGAGCAATGTCGTCATGCAGAGCGCATAGGCTATCGCCAGGATCACGAAGCCGGTGCGGGTCGCGAAGCTCTCCGGTGCGGAAGCGGGCAGCGGTGAAAGGCCGGTGCCGAACAGGATCAGGAACGTCGTCAACGCCCCCCCATAAACCTTGCCGAGGCTCGACGAGCCGGCTGCGCGTCCGCCAAAAATCAATCCGACCATAAGGGTAACCAGGAACAACAGCAGCAAAGAAGGGCGTAGCTCCACGAGAGTGAAGGCCAGCGAAGCCACTACACCCCCAAGCAAATTGACGGCCACGAGCCCGAGCGCCGCCCGCGCGCTTTTGGCGAGGTCGAGCTGGAGCAACAGCGAAGCGACCGTGATCGGCAGCACCAGCGCCGAGGAAAACGCACTGTGGGTGAGGCAGAGCGTGACGGCGCCGAGCAGGATCGCCGTATTGGCAATGCCGCGCGCCAGCGGGCTTTCCAGAGCCGTCGCCGTTGCCGACGCATTGGCCGGGGCGCCACGATCAGGCAGCACCAGATGAGCGAGCCAGGACAGCCCGATGCCGCTGGCGACGCCATGCAGCAAGATCGTGACCATGGCCTGGTCGAGATCGGCATGCAGGAGGTCCAGCAGCGGCACCATGATCGCCACCACAAGGCAGAGAAACACCGCGGGACCGCCCTTGCCCCGCGCGTGAGCCGTGAAGCACAGCAGGTAGAACAGCCCGAGCAGCGCCAGCAACTGCAACGGACGGTCGCTGAAAAGGCCTGTCAGCAACTGGATGGCCTGCCCGACAACCAGGATCAGCCCGACCATGCCCAGTGCCTTGCCGAAAGGCAGTGGCCCGCCACCGAGCAGGAATTGCGTGGCGAAGACCGCGCCAAGAAAGGGGATCACCGCGCCCGTGCCGATGTCGAATGTCAGCCCGGCCGCAACCGCGAGCGCGACCCGCAGGCCAGCACTTCGCTGCCGCGCCCGGGCGGCGGCGGCCTCAGCTCGCATAGGTTAGGATCGAGATCAGCCGGATCCAGAAGGCGCCAAGTGCGTTCGCCACCGGGTTCCTGTCGGTATAGACGACGACATTGACCTGCGAACCGAAGCGGATGCCGCGTGGCGGCCCGTTTTCAAAGACCAGGCGCACCGGGAAGCGCTGAGGTTCGCGTACCCATCCGCTGTCACTGCGGATCGACGGCAGCCCCGTCGATGGATCGATGCCCCCCTGCGAGACACCCCAGCCGATGCTCTCGACACGGGCCGGGAACACCGAGCCTGGCAGCGAGTCGAAAACCACCTCGGCGTTGTCGAGGGTGGCCATGTACTCCAGGCTGTTCTCCTTGAAATTCGCGGAAACCCAGATCGAGCTCGCATCGATGAACGTAAGCGCGGCTTGTCCCGCGCCGATGTACTGGCCGGTCGCGAGGCGAAGATTGGTGACCACGCCGGGCGCCGGGGCAATGACCGACGTGTGCAGCAGGTTAAGCCGCGCACGCTCCAGCGCCGCCAGGGCTCCCTTGAGCTGAGGGTTGTCCGCGCCGCGCGGCCCAAGCTCCTCACGCGCCCTGGCAAGATCGGCCCCGGCGCCGCTGACCGCCGCGCGCGAGCCTTCCAACGCGGCCCGAGCCTCGTCGCCCTTCGCCTTGGAGAGGACGCCGCGTTGCACCAGCTCGAAGGTGCGCTGCGCCTGCGCCTGGATGTTGTCAAAATCGGCAGTAGCCTTGACCAGCTTGGCTTGCGCGGAATCCACCGCCGCGGTCGAGGCGCCGATGGTCTGCCCGATGCGCTCGACCTGCGCCTGCGCCTCGGTCACTGCGATCTCGAAGGGGCGCGCGTCGATACGGAACAGGACCGCGCCGGTCTCTACCCTTGCGTTGTCGGTGACGTTGACCTCGATAACCCGGCCGGAGACGTCGGGCGCCATCTGCACGACATAGGCCTGAACCACCGCCTGCGATGAGGACGGGGTCAGGCGCTCCATCACGATGGACATCCCGAACAGCAGCACGACCGCCAGCACGACGAACAGCGCGACCCGCCGCAGCGGGTTGGCGGGTATCACGACCGGGGCGGCGGCCTTCCCGGCCTCGCTGGCGACCTCTCGATCCATTCAGGCACCGGCGGCCGTACCGGTGTCGCTGCTGTCCACGACCTTGGCCGTGCGAATGAACAGCGCGCGGATTTTACTCCAGAAATCCCCGCCAAGGACGAAGAAGCTCGCCAGCAGCATCAGGTCGCCCAGCGCCTGGAGTTGCCAGATATTCGGCCGCAAGCCCGGCCAGAACTGGTCGACATAGGGTTCCAGCATGGCCGAGATCAGCGGCAGGGAGAACATCACAAGCCCGACGAAGTGGCGCGCCGGGCCGATCGGGCCGGCTGGCGCCAATCCCTTGGCGTAGCCGAAGACCAGGGACTTCAGCTGTTGGAAGCCCGCCTTGCCCATGACCGCGATGCAGGTGAACAGCAGCACCTTGTTGGCGACGAAGATGGCCCCAGTCATCCCGGCTATGCGCGCCGTCGTGGCACCTTGCGAGGCCGCAAGCGGAATCAGCAGCCACAGCGCGAATGCCAGGATAAAAATGCCAATGCCGAGCTTGAAGCGCCAGTTGCTCGCCGCGGGCACAGCCGTGATTTCGGATGTGGACATTACCCACCCCCAGTTGCTCCCGGAACGATGCCCGCTGCCGGATCAAGTGCAGATCCCACGGGCATGGCCCAGAGACATGGCGTCGCGTTCCACCTGAACCTGCGCTTCACGCCGCACTCTGTCGAGCGATATCCAAATCGAAAACGTAACATTTTCGGTGCCGCGTTTGCTTGCTGGCATCCATGGCCGGGATGGTCTGGGTTCTGGATCACTGTCTGGCGGTCCGCTATGCGTTCCGCCGCGCCTTCGCCGCGCCCCGCTTGGTGATGTAGATGGCGCTGCCGATGATCAACGTGGCGCCGGCGATCAGCCAGCCGTCGATCGCTTCGTTGAACAGCACCACCCCCGCCGTCGCCGCGAAGACCAGCCGGACATAGGAGATCGGCGCCAGGGCGGAGGCATCGGCCAGCCGGAGGGAAGTGATCCACAGATGCATCCCCGCCGGGCCCAACAACGCCATCGCGGCCAGCAGCAGCGAATTCTCCCACCCATGCCAGGCCAGGCCGCCCCAGGCGAAGGGCAGGGTGCCCGCCGTGGTGAACAGGCCGATATAGAGCATGATGGTGCCGGTCCGCTCCGTCCGCGCCAGCTTGCGGGTGGTGATGGCGATGCCGGCGCTGAACAGCGCGGAGAGCAGGGAGGCCAGCAACGGCCAGCCGATTTGCAAGGTGCCCGGCCGCGCCACCAGCAGCACGCCGGCGAAGCCCACCAGCGTCGCGCTCCAGCGCCGCCAGCCCACCTGCTCCCCCAGCAGCGGCCCGGCCAGGGCGGTGATGAACAGGACCGAGGTGAAGGCCAGCACCGTCGCCGTCGCCAGCGTCAGGTGCAGGAATCCGATATAGTACAGCCCCCAGCAGATGATGGAGAGCAGGCCGCGCAGCGCCTGCATCGGCATCTGCCTGGTGCGGAACAGGTCCGGCCCGGTGGCCAACAGCAGCGGCGCCACCCAGGCCAACTGGCCGACGGAGCGCGCCAGCACGATGGTGGCCACCGGCACGCCATCCATCAGCTTGACCAGCGTGGTCTCCAGGTTGAACAGGAAGGCGGCGGCGATGGCCAGCAGCACCGCCCGCAGCATCGGGTTCATCGCCGCGCCCGGGCTTCCGCGGTGGAGACCAGCGCGGCGCCGGCCAGGATGATGCCGGCGCCCAGCCAGGACATGCCGTCCGGCGCCTCGGCGTAGATGATCCAGCCCGTCACCGCCATCACCGGCAGCCGCAGGTACTGGAACGGCCCGACGGCCGAGGCCTCGCCATACCGGAAGGCCTCCGTCATCAGGTAGATGATGGCCGGGCTGAACACCGCGAACACCACCAGCAGCCCGAGATCCGCCAGCCCGATCGGCTGCCAGCCCCAGATCGCCGCCGGCAGCACGCCGAGCGAGGTCACCAGCCCGACCCAGCCGAGGATGGTGCCGGTGCTCTCGGTGCGCGTCAGCAGGCGGGTGGTCAGAGTCAGCCCGCACCAGGTGATGGAGGAACCCAGCGCCGCCGCCACGCCGATCGGCGCCATCGCCATCAGCCCGGCGCCTTCCCACGGCCGCAGCATGACGCAGACGCCGGCGAAGCCCGCCATCACCCCTGCCCAGCGCACCAGCCCCACCTTCTCCCGCAGCACCGGCCCGGCCAGTAGCGTGGTGGCCATGACGTTGGTGAAGGACAGGGCGGTGGCGGTCGCCAGGCTCAGCTTGCCCAGGGAGAAATAATACAGCGCCCAGGTGGCGAGGGAGCAGAGCCCGCGCAGCACATGCATCGGCGCGTGCTGCGTCCGCAGCAATCCCCAGCCACCGGAAGCCAGCAGCGGCATCACCCATAGCAACTGGCCACAGGCGCGGAACAGCAGTTGCGTCGTCACCGGCACGCCACGCACCGTCAGCCAGCGGACAAACAGCGCCTCGGCCGAGAACACCATGGCGGCGCCGGCCATCAGCGCGGCGCCGCGCAGGTTGTCGGGCGCCGGCATCGCGCCGGCTCCCGCGGAACTCTTGCCGCTCATGCGCAGGGTGCGTGCATCGTGTGGGGGCGCATCGGGTTTGTACCGATCATGCGGTCGGGGCCTGCATCGCGCTCATGCGCCATGGCAGGGTGCAGGTCGGCGCGGCATGGATGGTTCGACTCCCCGGTCTCTCCCCGTCAGGGTGCGGCCGGAGCGGAGCAGCGGCAAGGGCATCGCGGCCGATTCCGTGGCCCCGCGTTGCGCGCTGGCGAAGCCGGCTCTACCCGTTTTGCGGCGCAGCAGAGAGGAGCACCCCGATGGAAACCGTGACGATGGTGCTGGTGCTGCTGCTGGCGGTGGTTGCCAGCGGCTTCATGGTCCGCCTCTCGCCCATCCCTCTGCCGTTGCCGATCCTGCAGATCGGCCTGGGGGCGCTGTTGGCCTACGGCACGCATTTCCAGGTGGAACTGCAGCCGGAGCTCTTCTTCCTGCTGTTCCTGCCGCCGCTGCTGTTCCTCGATGGCTGGCGCATCCCCAAGCGCGGCCTGTTCCGGGATGGCGCCACGATCGTCGAGCTGGCGCTGGGGCTGGTGATCTTCACCGTGCTCGGCGTCGGCGTCCTCATCCACTGGATGATCCCCGAGATGCCGCTGGCGGTGGCCTTCGCCCTGGCCGCCGTGCTCTCGCCCACCGACCCCATCGCCGTCTCCGCCGTCGCGGCCCGCGTGCCCATCCCGCACCGGCTGATGCACATCCTGGAAGGCGAGAGCCTGCTGAACGACGCCTCCGGCCTGGTCTGCCTGCGCTTCGCGGTGGCGGCGGCGCTGACCGGCAGCTTCTCGCTCTCTTCCGCCGCGCTTACCTTCGTCTCGCTTGCACTGGGCGGCATCGCGCTGGGCATCGCCGTGACGTGGGTGGTGATGTGGGGCCTTGGCCGTCTGGTGCGCCGCATCGGCGAGGACCCGGGGCTACAGACGCTGGTCAGCCTGCTGATCCCCTTCGGTGCCTACCTGGCGGCCGAGCATTTCCACTTCTCCGGCATCCTCGCCGCCGTCGCCGCCGGCGTGACGATGAACTACGCCGAGATCTTCGGCCAGGCACTGGCCGCCACCCGCATGCGCCGCACCGCGGTGTGGGATACGGTGCAGTTCGCCGCCAACGGCATCATCTTCGTCCTGCTGGGCGAGCAGCTTCCCGGCATCCTGGACCGCGCCACCCTCCAAGGGACCGAGCCCTGGACGCTGCTGGCCTATGTCATGGTCATCGCGCTCTCGCTCGGCCTGCTGCGGCTGTTCTGGGTGTGGGCCTCGCTGCAATTCACCCTCTACAAGGCGCGGCGGAAAGGGCAGCCGCGCCCGCCGGTCCATTGGCGCGTGCTGGTCGCGGCCTCCCTGGCCGGGGTGCGCGGCGCCATCACCCTGGCCGGCGTGCTGACCCTGCCGCTGGTGATGGAGGATGGCTCCCCCTTCCCGGCGCGGGACCTGGCGATCTTCCTGGCCATGGGCGTCATTCTGGTGTCGCTGGCCGGTGCCAGCATCCTGCTGCCGCCCGTGCTGCGCGGGCTGGAACTGCCGCCCGAGGCGCATGAGGCGCAGGAGCAGGACCGCGCCCGCCGCGCCGCCGCCGACGCCGCGGTGACCGAGATCGAACGCCTGCAACACGAACTCGCCGCCGGCAAATCCGATGCCGACCTGTATGCCGAGGCCGCGACGCTCAGCATGGAACCTTACCGCCGGCAGGTGGACGGCGCCCAGCTGGCGCCCGAGGAAGCCGACCGCCACGCCCGCATCGCCGCCATCGAACGCCGCCTGCGCCTGGCCGGGCTGAAGGCGGAGCGCGACGCGCTCTACCGCCTGCGCCGCGCCCGGCAGATCGAGGACACCACCCTGGCCCGCATGGTGCGCGAGATCGACCTGGCCGAGGCACGCTACGCCGATGGCGGGCGGGCGGTCTGACCGCTTCGCCCTGCGCGGCATCGGGAGGAAGGACGGGGAATTCCTTCCCCGGCCTTCCTTCTTTCCCCGGAAGCGCCCGCGTTCAGGCCGGCACCACCCGATACCCGGCCCCCGCCGCTTCCAGCACGCCGAAGCCCGGTACATGCGCCCCGGCCACCACCCAGCCTTCGGCGGCGGCGCGGGCCAGGGTGGCATGGCGGCTCTGGGCGGCCAGGGTGGGGTCGATGTCGTAGGACAGGCCGGCATCCGGGTCGGCGGCCTGGGCGGTGAACAGGTGCAGCAGGTCGGCCCACAGTAGGAGGCTGTGAGGCGTGCCGTGCAGCAGGTAGCCGGTATGGCCGGGCGTGTGGCCGGGCAGGGGCACCGCCTCGATCCCCGGGAAGGCGGCGATGGGCCCGCTGGGGATGGGGCGGATGCGGCCTTCATAGGCGCGTAGCAGCTTGGCGGTGATGTCGAAGGCCCCATGCCGCGCCACGGGCAATGCCGCGCGGGCGGCGGGGTCGGTGAAGAAGTGCAGGTCGGCCTCGGGCACCAGGATCTCGGCACGGGGCAGCCAGGCGGATGCACCGTCCGCGCCTTGCAGCAGCCCCAGGGCGTGGTCGCCATGCAGGTGGGTCAGCAGTACCCGCGCCACCTGTTCCGGTGCCACGCCGGCCTGCTGCAGGGCGGCGCGGGCATGGCCCAGCTGCGGGCCCCAGGCATCGCCGGTGCCGGCATCGACCAGCGCGATGCCGTCCGGCCCGCGCAGCAGGAAGCAGTTCACGTCCATCCGCAGCGTCGGCCCGGCCTGGTCGATCAGCGCCTGCCGGGCCGCCGGCCCGCCCGGGTGCAGAAGGACGTCGGAGGACGGCTCGAACACCCCATCCAGCAGATGCACCACGCTGTACGCGCCGAATTGCCGCACGCTGCCCGTCATTGCCCGAGGCCTCCAAGCCACAAGATGCGCCTTGGCCATACGCCCGGGCCGGGGCCGGGGGAAGCGCGCCGGCAGCGTGGCAGCACCGCTACTCGGCGGCGCCACGGGCCGCCATGTCGGTCACCCGCTCCTGCGGCCAGGCGGGGGCGGGGGCGGGCACCCAGGCGGTGCCGTTCCAGCGCCGCGGCTCGATGCGGGCGGTGCCCTGCTCGATGATGATGCGGTTGAAGGCATTGGGGTCGCCACGCAGCCGGGTGGAGATGGCGGAGCCCGCCTGCACCACCATCAGGTCCGGCTGCTGCCGGCGCAGCAGGCCGGTGCGCGGGCCGGCGGCACCGCGATGCAGCCGCACATATTCGCGGTGCAGGTGGCCGGAGAGGATCAGCCGCACCCCCGCCTTGGCCAGCCGTTCCAGCGCCGGGGCGGCGTGCTTGGCCAGCGGGGTTTCCGGCTGCTCCTCCGGCGCCAGGAAGGGATGGTGGGCGACGACGATGCGGAACAGGTTGCTGGGCAGCGCCTCCAGCCGCTCCAGCAACTTCTCCAGCCCGTGCTTGCCGACGCGGCCGCCTTCCCAGGAGAGGTGCAGCCCGCCGCGGATGACGGTGTTCAGCCCGATCACCGCGATCTCGTCATCCTGCCATAGCGGCTCGGTCTCCGGCGCCACATGGGCCCGCCAGCGGCCGAACGGGTCCATGAACCGCTCCCACGGATAGAAGGCGGTGATGTCGTGGTTGCCCGGCACCGCGATCATCGGCGCCTTCAGCCGCCCCAGCCAGGCGGCGGCGGCGCGGTACTCGCGGTTGCGCGCCCGCATGGTCAGGTCGCCACTGACGGCGACCAGGTGTGCCGGATGGTCGTTCAGCTCAGTGACCAGCGCCTCCGCCGCCAGGGCATCGATCCGGTCGAAATGCAGGTCGGAAATATGGTCGATCACCCTCATGCCGCATCCTCTCCCCGGCCATCCGCCTGGGGGGCGGGGGCCAGTACACGCAACGCGCCGGGGCGGATGACGTAACGCAGGGGGGTTTCCAGCAGCATCGCCTCACCATCATTCATCACCCGCACATGGCGGCTGCGGCTGACGATCTCCAGGGCCGTGGCCTCGCGGGAGATCAGGTCATCGTGCCGGCGCCAGCGCCCCATGGCCATCGCGGCCAGCAGCCGCACCGCCCACCAGACGCCGAAACCCCTGGCGGCATGCAGGTTCAGTACGCCCTCATCCAGCCTTGGGCGATGGAACAGCCGGCCCGGCGCCTCGACATACCGGTTGTTCACGATGGAGAGCGCGCGGGTCCAGATGCGCTGCATCGGCGCGCCGTCGCAGCGCAGGCCCATCCGCTTCGGTGGGTAGCGCCACAGTGCCCGGGCGAAGGCCAGTGCCACCCGCCAGCGGCTGGCCAGCCCGTCCTTGCCGCGCACCTTTTCCCGGTGCAGGCCCATGCGGTTGGGCAGGCCGATGACGGACTGGCAGAGGAACACCTCGCCATTCACCTCGGCCACGTCGATGGCGCGTAGCGTCGCCCGGCCCAGCGCGCGCGCGGCTTCCTCCGGCTCCAGCGGCATGCCGAGATCGCGCGCCAGCAGGTTGAGCGTGCCCAGCGGCAGCACCGCCAGCGCCACCTTACCACCCGCCAGCCGGGCGGCGACCGAGCGCACGGTGCCGTCGCCGCCGCCCACCACCAGCACATCGGGGTGGAGCGCCAGCGCGGCGTCCAGCTTGGCGGCCAGGTCCTTCCCGGCTTCGTCGCCGATCTCGGTAATCTCCAATCCGGCCTGCCGGAGTGCGGCGGGCAGCTGGGTCAGCAACTCCGGCCGGTCGAGCATCGTGCCGGCACGAGGGTTGAGCAGCAGGGCGGCGCGCAAGGGCAGGGTCCAGTCATGCAGGCGCCCCGCCAACGCCCTGGCAAGGCCGAGGTTGCGATTGGTCCATGTGTCTAAATTTTTAGGGGCGATTCAGGACGCGTTCATTATTAGCGCCGATATTGAGTCTACGGACATCAAACAGGAGAAGTCCCGATGAACTCGAACCCCAAGGCTCCCATCAGCACCCTGCAATCCCTGATCGACCTGCCCTGGTGCGCCCCGCTGTTCGGCACCCTGCCTTCCCCGCTGCCACGGAAGCCCTGACAGGCGGCGTTCCCACCGACCCACCGAGTGCCCACGAAAAAGGGCGCGGCCCGTGAACCGGACCGCGCCCTTTTCGTATGCCCGGCCCCGGTAAGGGGGGGCCGGAGCGGTTCAGCCTCAGGCGGCGGACTTGTTGCCGGCCATGTTGCGCAGCACGTAGTGCAGGATGCCGCCGTTCTTGTAGTACTCGACCTCATCGGCCGTATCGACGCGGCACTGCACTTCCGTGCGGGTGACGCTGCCATCCGGGCGGTGGATCACCAGGCCGAGGACCATGCGGGCCTTCAGGTCTTCCAGACCCTCGATGTCGATGATCTCCTCGCCGGTGATGCCGAGGGTCTTGCGATCCTCGCCCGGCTTGAAGACCAGCGGCAGCACGCCCATGCCGACGAGGTTGGAGCGGTGGATGCGCTCGAAGCTCTCGACGATGACGGCCTTCACGCCCAGCAGGAAGGTGCCCTTGGCCGCCCAGTCGCGGGAGGAGCCGGTGCCGTATTCCTTGCCGCCGAACATGACCAGGGGACGCCCCTCGGCCTTGTAGCGCATGGCGGCGTCGTAGATCGGCATGACCTCGCCCGAAGGCTGGTGCTTGGTGATGCCGCCCTCGATGCCGGGGACCATCTCGTTCTTGATGCGGATATTGGCGAAGGTGCCGCGCATCATGACTTCGTGGTTGCCGCGGCGGGAGCCGTAGCCGTTGAAGTCCGCCTGGCGCACCTGGTGCTCAAGCAGGTACTCGCCGGCGGGCGAGGCCTTCTTGATGTTGCCGGCGGGCGAGATGTGGTCGGTCGTGATGCTGTCGCCCAGCACGCCCAGGACGCGCGCGCCGTGCACCGAGGCAATCGGCTCCGGCACCGGCTGGATGTCCTCGAAGTAGGGCGGGTTCTGCACGTAGGTGGAGCCGCTGTTCCACTTGTACGTCTCGGACTCTGCATCCACGCGGATGGCCTGCCACTGCTGCGGACCCTTGAAGACGTCCGAGTAGCGCTCCTGGAACATCTCGCGCGTCACGACGGAGGCGACGGTGTCCGCCACTTCCTTCGTGGAGGGCCAGATGTCCTTCAGGTAGACCGGCTGGCCGTCCTTGCCGGTGCCGATCGGCTCCTTCGTGACGTCCAGGTTGATGGTGCCGGCCAGCGCGTACAGCACCACCAGCGGCGGGGAGGCGAGGTAGTTGGCGCGCACGTTCTGATGCACGCGGCCCTCGAAGTTACGGTTGCCGGAGAGCACCGACACCGCGACCAGCTTGTTGCCTTCGATGGCGTCCACGATCGGGTCCGGCAGCGGGCCGGAATTGCCGATGCAAGTGGTGCAGCCATAGCCGACCGTCTGGAAGCCCAGCGCGTCCAGGTGCGGCGTCAGCCCCGCCTGGTTCAGGTAGTCGGTGACGACCTGGGAGCCGGGGGCCAGGGAGGTCTTCACCCACGGCTTGGCGGTCAGGCCCTTCTCGTTCGCCTTCTTCGCCACCAGGCCGGCGGCGATCATGACATACGGGTTGGACGTGTTGGTGCAGGAGGTGATCGCGGCGATCACCACGTCCCCGTGGCCGAGGTCGTAGTTGGCGCCGGCCACCGGCACGCGCAGGTCGGCCTTGTCGCCGGGCACGCCGAGGTTGCCGGACGCCAGTTCCTTGCCGAAGGCAGGGCCGGCATTGTCCAGCGCCACGCGGTCCTGCGGACGCTTCGGGCCGGCCATGGACGGCACGACGGTCGAGAGGTCCAGCTCCAGCGTGTCGGTGAACACGGGGTCCGGGGTGTTCTCGTCGCGGAACATGCCCTGGGCCTTGTAGTACTCGCGGACCAGGTTGATGCGGTGCTCGTCGCGGCCGGAGAGGCGCAGGTAGCCCAGCGTCACTTCGTCGACCGGGAAGATGCCGCAGGTGGCGCCGTATTCCGGGGCCATGTTGCCGATGGTCGCACGGTCCGCCAACGGCATCTCGGCCAGGCCGGGGCCGTAGAACTCGACGAACTTGCCGACCACGCCCTTCTTGCGCAGCATCTGCGTCACCGTCAGCACCATGTCGGTGGCGGTGATGCCCTCACGCACCTTGCCGATCAGCTTGAAGCCGATGACGTCGGGGATGAGCATGGCGATCGGCTGGCCGAGCATCGCGGCCTCGGCCTCGATGCCGCCCACGCCCCAGCCCAGCACGCCCAGGCCGTTCACCATGGTGGTGTGGCTGTCGGTGCCGTAGCAGGAGTCAGGGTAGGCGTAGGTGTCGCCGGCGTCGGTGGAGGTCCACACGCCCTGCGCCAGGTATTCCAGGTTCACCTGATGGCAAATTCCGGTGCCGGGCGGGACAACGCGGAAATTGTTGAAGGCTTCCTGGCCCCAGCGGAGGAACTCGTAGCGCTCCCCGTTCCGCTCGAACTCGATGTCGACGTTCTTCTGCAGCGAGGAGGCGCTGCCGGAGACGTCCACCATCACGGAGTGGTCGATGACCAGGTCGACGGGCACCAGCGGGTTCACTTGGCGCGGGTCGCCGCCCAGCTTCAGGATGCCGTCGCGCATCGCGGCCAGGTCGACCACGGCGGGAACGCCGGTGAAATCCTGCATCAGGATGCGGGCGGGGCGGAAGGGAACTTCCTGCTCGCTCTTGCCGGCCTTCAGCCAGTCGGCAATCGCCTGCGCATCCTTGGTGAAGTAGGAACGGCCGTCCTCGAACCGAAGAACATTCTCCAGCAACACCTTCAGGCTGTAGGGCAGCCGGGTGATGTCGCCGATGCTCTTCGCGGCTTCGGGCAGGCTGAAATAGTGGTAGGTCTTGCCATCAACCGCCAGGGTGCGGCGCGTTTTGAGGCTATCCTGCCCGATCAAGCGCATGGTTGGGGTACCCCACGTCATATTGCTGCGAACGCTGCCGCTTATTACACGCTTGCCTCCCTTGGTCCATCGGCGCCGGGGACCCTGGGGAGCCTCACGCCACATCATGTTGGAAGCGCACGAACTGGCCGCAATACGGGGCGAAAGGGTGGTCTTCGCCGGACTGTCCTTTTCCTTGTCGCCAGGAGAAGCCTTGTTGCTGACCGGGGCGAACGGCGCCGGCAAGTCCACGCTGCTGCGGCTGCTGGCGGGGCTGGTGCCGCCGGCGGAAGGTTCCTTGCTGTGGCATGGCAGCGATGCCCTGGCGGACGGCCCCGCCCACGCCGCCCGCCTGCGCTACCTGGCGCATGCCGATGCGCTGAAGCCCGGCCTGACGCTGGAGGAGAATCTGGCCTTCTGGGCCCGGCTCTGGGGCGGCGGCGTCGGCTCCGCGCTGGCGGCGGTGGGGCTGGAAGGGCTTGGCCACCTGCCGGCACGCATGCTCTCCGCCGGGCAGAAGCGGCGGGGGGCCCTGGCGAGGCTGGCGCTGACGCCGGTGCCGCTCTGGCTGCTGGATGAACCGAGCGTCGGGCTGGACGCCGCCTCCATCACTCGCTTCGGTACCCTGCTGGCGGCGCACCGGGAGGCCGGCGGCATGGTGGTGGCTGCCACGCATGTGGACCTGCCGCTGCCCGGCGCCCGCGCCCTGCGCCTGGGCGGGGCGGCATGATCGCCCTGCTGAAGCGCGAATGGCTGCTGGCCGCCCGCCACCCGGGCGACACCCTGGCCGCCATGCTGTTCTTCCTGCTGGTGACGGCGCTGTTCCCCTTCGGCGTCGGCCCGGCGCCGGAGACCCTGGCCCGCATCGCGCCCGGCGCGCTGCTCTCCGCCGCGCTGCTGGCGGCGCTGCTGCCGCTGGACCGGCTGTTCGCGGCGGAGGCCGAGGACGGCTCGCTGGATCAACTGCTGCTCTCCGGCCTCTCCGGCGCGCAGATCGCCCTGGTCAAGGCGCTGGCGCACTGGCTGACCACGGGCGGGCCGCTGCTGCTGGCCAGCCCGGTGGCCGCCGCCATGCTGAACCTGCCGGTCGGGGCCTGGGGCGTCGCCGCCCTGGTGCTGGGGCTGGCGACGCTGTTCCTCTCCCTGCTCGGCACCGCCGGGGCGGCGCTGACGCTGGGGGCGCGGCGCGGCGGCGTGCTGCTGCCGCTGCTGGTGCTGCCGCTGGCCATCCCCGCCATGATCTTCGGTGCCGCCGGCATCGAGGCCGCGGCCAGCGGCGTCGCCTGGCGGCCCTTCGTTCTGTTGCTGGCGGCACTGACGGCGGCGGCCCTGCCGCTGGCGCCGATCGCGGCCGGGGCGGCGCTGCGGGCGGAATAGTCCGGGCGCGGCCTGCGCCGCCGGGCAGGAGTGCGCTAACTCCCACCTGCATGCATTAATGCTATATTCCACGCGTAATTAAACCGAACCATCTTTTCAAAACGTAACTAAAGCGTGTATCTAACGAAGAACACACTTCGTGAGTGGAATCATGCTGCCGCCCGCCTGCCGAACCCTGCCCAACCACAGCGCCGTACCCGGCGCGGCAGGTGCGGGTGCGCGATGTCGCGGGATGGTCCAGCCCGAACGGCCAACCCGCCCTCCCGTATTCCCTGCCTGAACGGAGCCTTCCGTGATCTCTCATCGTCTGTTGCTGGCGGCGCCGCTGGGCGCCCTGCTGGGCCTTGCGGCCGCCCTACCGGTGGCCGCGCAGCGCACGACCGTCACCATCGCCGGGGCGTCCCCGGTGGCGTCGGTGGACCCGCACATCACCAACACCGCTTCCTACAACGCCCTTGGCCTGCATGTGTTCGACCGGCTGGTGCTGCAGGATGCCAGCGGCGCGCTGCGGCCGGGCCTGGCAGCCGAATGGAAGGCCGTCTCGGACACCGTCTGGGAATTCCGGCTGCGCCCGGGCGTCAAGTGGCATGACGGGCGGGACTTCACCGCCGACGACGTGCTGTTTACCTTCGAGCGGCTGCCGAGCGCCGCCGGCGGCTTCGTCAGCGCCATCCGCCCGGTGGCGAAGACCGAGGTGGTGGATGCGCTGACCCTGCGGCTGGAAACCCGCCAGCCCTACCCGCTACTGCCGAACGACCTGGCCAACGTAGCCATCATCGCCCGCCACGCCGCCCAGGGCGCCGCGCCGGAGGACTGGAACAACCTGCGCGCCGCCATTGGCACCGGCCCCTACCGCTACGCCGCCTTCCAGTCCGGCGACCGGGCCGAGCTGGTACGGAACGAACAGTATTGGGGCGGCGCCGAGCCCTGGACACGGGTGAACTACCGCTTCATCGGCAATGACGGCGCCCGCACCGCCGCCCTGCTGGCCGGCGATGTCGACCTGATCGACCAGGTGCCCAGCGCCGACCTGCAGCGCCTGAAGCGGGACCAGCGCCTCAGCGTCACGCAATCCGAAGGCGTGCGGCTGATCTACCTGCAGACTGACTTCTCCCGCCAGGAAGCTCCGCCGGGCGTGGCGGCCGCCGACGGCAAGCCCTTGTCCCGCAACCCGTTCCAGGACCAGCGGGTACGCCGGGCCCTGACCCTGGCCATCGACCGGCAGGCGCTGGCCGAGCGCGTGATGGAAGGCACCGCCAACCCCACCGGGCAATGGCTGCCGCCCGGCACCTATTCCTACAACCCCGCCATCCCGGTCCCGGCCGCGGACCTCGATGCCGCCCGCCGGCTGCTGGCCGAGGCCGGCTTCCCGGACGGGCTGCGCGTCACCCTCAGCACGCCGAACGACCGTTACCCCAACGATGCCCGCGTCTCCCAGGCCGTGGCGCAGATGTGGACGCGCATCGGCGTGCGGACGCAGGTGGAGGCGGTGCCCTGGTCCGTCTACCTGACGCGCGGTCAGCAGCAGGCCTACGGCATCCGCCTGGGCGGCTGGGGCAGCACCACGGGGGAGGCGTCCTACCTGCTGCGCAACGTGCTCTCCACCTTCTCGCAGGGCCGTGGCTCGGCCAATTTCAGCCGCTACAGCAATCCGGCGCTGGATGCGCTGACCGAGCGCGCGGTGGTGACATTGGACGACACGGCGCGGGAGAAGATCCTGCAAGAAGCCACGCAGGTGGCGATCGACGATGTCGGGCTGATCCCGCTGTTCCTGCTAGGCAATAGCTGGGCCAGCCGGCGAGGGCTGCACTACGAACCGCGCCGGGATGAATACACCCTGGCCCGCAGCCTGCGCCCGGCGGACTAGGGCATGACGGCGTGAGGTAACATCGCCAAAGGCATCGAACATGCTGTGCGAACGAATGGGAACGCATCGCGCTCCAGGCGAGCACGGCAGGGCAGGGGCCGCGCCTCTGCCCGAGGCTGGGCGACAGCCTGCTGCGTCCGTCATCGCAAGGCGCCCTGGCAAGCCTTCCGGCGGCAACCCAGCCCGCCGATCCGCCGCCTCTCAGGCGGCCAGGCGCGTCGGCTGCTGTATCACCACCCGGTTCCGCCCCTGCGCCTTGGCGGCGTAGAGCGCGGCATCCGCCTGGGCGAGCGCGGCGTTCATGCCGCCGCCGCCATCCCATAGCGCCACACCCAGGCTGATGGTGACCTGCCCGGCCACCGGGTGGCTCTCCGCCTCCACCGCCTGGCGCAGCCGCTCGGCGGTCTCCAGCGTGCTGGCCACGTTGCCGTCCAGCACGACGACGAGGAATTCCTCGCCGCCCCAGCGGCCGGCGCGCTCATGCGGCAGCAGGCACAGCTTCATCCGCCGCGCCAGCATCACCAGCAGTTCGTCGCCGATCAGGTGGCCGAAGCGGTCGTTGACGCTTTTGAAGTGGTCGAAATCCAGCAGGATCAGCCCGACGCTGCGGCCGCCCTCGGCGCCGACGCCGCGCAGCAGGTGCTCCAGCCCGCGCCGGTTGGCGATGCCGGTCAGCATGTCCGTCTGCGCGATGCTCGTCATGTGGCGCGCCTGGCGGGACACCCGCTCATAGCCTTCATACAGCGCGGTGATCAGCGTCAGCGTCGCCAGCAGCACGAAATTGGCGGCATAGGCGTTCAGCAGCAGCAGCCCCGTTTCCGTCCCCAGCCCGGTGCCCAGCCACAGCATGGAGAGAATAGGCGGGATGACCGAGACGGCGAAGACGCAGGCGGCGGCGATCCGCGCCACGCTGCGCCGGAACACCACGAAGGCGACGACATACAGGAACGGCAGCCACTGCAGGATGGACGCGGTGGCGTAGATGGACCGGTCCGAGCCACCGAGCACGATGGCGGTGAGATGCACGGCGAAGTAGCCGGCGACGGCGGCATAGGCCACCAGCTCGATCACCGGCCGATGGCGCGGCAGGAAGCGGAACAGCACCGGCACGGCGGTATAGACGGCGACCATGGCCGGATAGGCCACCCGGTCCACCGGCGTGATCACCCCGCCATAGGTCTCCAGCCCCCACATCAGCATGGCGGCGATCAGGCCGGCGATGAACAGGCCGTTCACCACGGTGTCCCGGTACCGCTTCAGCGAAGCATCCATCCAGCCTCCGGTGTCTCGCCTCCACGCCGCCACGGTCCATGCCGTTGCGGTCAGGTTACGGCTTTATAGCCTGGAGAGAGCGGGGCTGAATACGGCGCAAAAACAGTGGCTGTCGGCGGCGTTTACGCTTCGCCGAGGCGGCGCCCGATCATCGGGCAGCCGCCTCAATCCACCCCTTCGTGCCGGCGCGGGCGGGCCAGCAGGCTATCCATCGCACCGGCCAGATCCACCTCGCCGGCCAGCACGGCGCTGACGGCGGCGGTGATGGGCATCTCCACCCCGGCCCGCGCCGCGCGCGCCAGCATGGCGGGGGCGGTGGCCACGCCCTCGGTCACGCTGGTCCGCTCGGCCAGGATGTCCGCCAGCTTGCGCCGCTGCCCCAGCGCCAGGCCGAGGGAGAAATTGCGGCTGCCCGCGCCGGTGCAGGTCAGCAGCAGGTCCCCCAGGCCGGACAGCCCCGCCACGGTATCCGCCCGCCCACCCAGCGCCACGGCCAGCCGGGCGATCTCGGCCAGGCCGCGCGTCACCAGCGCCGCGCGGGCATTCTCGCCTAGCCCGGCGCCGATGACAGCCCCGGCGGCAATGGCGATGACGTTCTTGGCCGCGCCGCCGACCTCGACACCCACCGGGTCATCCTGCCCATAGAGCCTGAAGGTCGCGGTGGAGAGCCGGTGCGCCGCATCCTCCCGGAAGGCCTCGTCCGTGCTGGCCACCACGGCGGCGGCGGGCAGCCCGGCCGCCACTTCCCGCGCGAAATTGGGGCCGGAGAGCACGCCGACGGGAATGCCCGGCCGCATCTCGGCGAAGATCTCCAGCGGCAGCCGCAGCGTCCCCAGCTCGACCCCCTTGGCGGCGATCAGCGTCGGCGGCAGCGCCGGCAGCCCGGCCAGCACGCCCGCCATGTGCTGAGACGGCACCACCATCAGCGCCAGCGCCGCACCCTCCAGCGCCGCCCCGGCATCGGCGGTGACGCGCAGATTGGGCGGGAAGGCCTGGCCGGGCAGGTGGGCGGCATTCTCCCGCACCGCGTGCATCGCGGCGGCGCGGCCGGCATCCCGCGCCCACAGCACCGCCTCGTCCCCCGCGCGGGCGGCCTGCAGGGCGAGCGCCGTGCCCCAGGCGCCGGCGCCGATGATGGCGACCTTCATTCGTCGGCCAGCCGGGTCACGGCGAAGCCCTGGCCGGGCTCGCCATCGCCCAGATGCTCCATCAGCGCGGCGAGGATGTCCCGCGCCTCTTCCTCGAACTTCCAGGGCGGGTTCACCACCGCGACGCCGCAGCCATTCAGCCGCTGCGGGTTGGTCGGCTCGCGCAGCCAGAACTCGCAGGCGATGATGTCGCGCACGCCGCTCTCGGCCAGCGCGGTATGGAAGGCGCGCACGGGGGTGCGGTGCTTGATGGGGTACCACGCCGCCTGCACGGCGGCGCGGAAGCGGTGGGCGACGGCGGCCATGCCCTCCGCCATCCGCTCGAACTCGCCTTCCTGCTCGAAGGGCGGGTCGATCAGGATCAGGCCGCGCTTTTCCAGGAAGGGGGTCAGGGCGGTCAGCGCCTCCCACCCGTCGCGCTTGTGCACGGCCACTTGCGGGTCGCCGCGGAACAGGGTGCGCAGCGTGGCGTGGTCCTGCTCATGCAGCTCGCACAGCACCAGCCGGTCGTTCGGCCGCAGCACCATGCGGGCAAGCATCGGGCTGCCGGGATAGGCCGGCGGGAACCCGGCACGGCGCAGCAGGGAGAGCCACTCGACCAGCGGCCCCTCCTGGATGTCCATCAACCGGCCGACGCCGCGTTCCCACTCGCCGGTGCGCTCGGCCTCGCTGGCGGTCAGGTCGTAGGCGCCGATGCCGGCATGGGTGTCCAGCACGCGGAAGGGGGCTTCCTTCACCTCCAGGCGGCGCAGCAGGCGCAGCAGCAGGGCGTGCTTGACGCAATCGGCGAAGTTGCCGGCGTGGAAGGCGTGGCGGTAATTCATGCAGTCAGCTCCGCGAGCGGCCAGCGGGGCCGGGGGGCGTGGTCCAGGGGGTCGGAGAGGCCGGCGCGCAAACGCTCGATCCCCGCCCAGGCGATCATCACGGCATTGTCCGTGCACAGCCGGATCGGCGGCGCCACCAGCGGCAGCGCGTGCTTCTCCGCCACCAGCGCCAGCGAGGCCCGCACCGCCTTGTTGGCGGCGACGCCGCCGGCCACGACGATGGCGGTGGGGCCCTCCATCATGGCGATGGCGTTTTTCGCCCGGTCCGCCAGCACGGCGGCGACAACGGACTGGAAGGATGCGGCCAGGTCCGCGCGGTCCTGCTCCGTCTTCAGCTTGGGGATGCTCTGCGCCACGGCGGTCTTGAGCCCGCTGAAGGAGAAGTCGCAGCCCGGCCGCCCCAGCATAGGCCGGGGCAGGGGGAAGGTCTTCGGGTTGCCGGTCTCGGCCAGCTTCTCCAGCGCGGGCCCGCCGGGCCAGGGCAGCCCCATCAGCTTGGCGGATTTGTCGAAGGCCTCGCCCACCGCGTCATCCAGCGTCGAGCCCAGGCGGCGGTAGCGGCCCAGCCCCTCCACCGCCACGCACTGGCAATGCCCGCCGGAAAGCAGCAGCAGCAGGTACGGGAAGGCCACGCCGCCTTCCATCAGCCCCGGCAGCCGCGCCGTCAGCGCATGGCCTTCAAGGTGGTTCACCGCGACGAAGGGCAGGCCATGCGCGATGGCCATGCCCTTGCCGAAGGTGGCACCGACGATCAGCCCGCCGATCAGCCCGGGGCCGGAGGTGGCGGCGATGCCACCCAATTGCTCCGGCCGCAGCCCCGCCTGCTGCAGCACCTGGCGCGTCAGCGCCGGCAGATGCGCCAGATGCGCCCGCGCCGCGATCTCCGGCACCACGCCGCCAAACGGGGTGTGCTCGGCCAGCTGGCTGCGGACGGCCTCGGCCAGCACGGTGCCGTCCGGCGCCAGGATGGCGGCGGCGGTTTCATCGCAACTGGCTTCCAAACCCAAAACCGGCCCGCTGATCGGCACAGCCTGCATCCCTATTCTGCCTTCCCCAACGGTTGCGACGGTTCTATGACGCGCGCCATGTCCCTTGCCCACCCCGCTTCGCGGTCTGCCACCGCGGGCGCCTTCGCATATCCGCAAGCCGGCGCCGCCCCCGCCGATATGCGGGCTGGGGCCGCGACGGCCCATCCCGGGGCGCCGCATGCCGGGAATGCGCATGCGGCTGGCGGGGGCGTGCCCCTGGCCGCCGGCATGGCGGCGAAGCCCGGTTCCGGCACCGCCACCAAGCCGCATGCCCGCCGCCCGCTGCCGCTCCGCGTCGGTACGCGCGGCTCGCCGCTGGCTTTGTGGCAGACGCGCACCTTCCTGGATCTGGTGACGCGCTTCTGCCCCGTGCTGCGGAATGTCAATGCGTTCGAGGAACATGTCATCGCCACCTCCGGCGACCAGATCCAGGACCGGCGGCTGGCGGATATCGGCGGCAAGGGCCTGTTCGCCAAGGAAATCCACGAAGCACTGCTGGACGGGCGGATCGACTTCGCCGTGCACAGCCTGAAGGACCTGGAGACCGAGCTGCCGCCCGGCATCGTGCTCGCCTGCACGCTGAAGCGGGAGGATGCGCGGGATGCGCTGATCCTCGGCCCCAATTGCGGCGCGGTGGACCCGGCGGACCCATTCTCCGGCCTCGCCTCCGGCGCGCTGGTGGGCACGGCCAGCCTGCGGCGGCAGGCGCAGCTGCTGCACGCGCGGCCGGACCTGCGGGTGGGGATGATCCGCGGCAATGTCGGCTCCCGCCTCGCCAAGCTGGCGGCGGGGGATGCCGATGCCACGCTGCTGGCGCTGGCCGGGCTGAAGCGGCTGGAGATGGCCGACCGCGCCTCCGTCATCCTGGATGCCGAGGCGATGGTGCCGGCCGCCGGCCAGGGCATCGTCGGCGTTACCGTCCGCGCCGCCGACCTGGAATTGCACGAATTGCTTTCCGGCATCGAGGACCGGGAGGCCCGCGCCGTCTCCCGTGCCGAGCGGGCCTTGCTGGCGGCGCTGGACGGCTCCTGCCGCACGCCGATCGGCGGCCATGCGCGGCTGCTGCCGAATGGCGAGCTGCACCTGACCGGCCTGGTGGCCCGCCCGGATGGCAGCTTCCTGCTGAAGCGCAGCCTGCACGGTGCCGCGACGGATGCAGAGCGGATCGGCCTGGAACTGGGCGACAGCCTGCGCGCCGACAGCCCGGCCGATATTTTCATCAGTTAGCTCGTGCCGGCCAGCGACGCCTGACGCCACTTCTGGCACGCAGCCAGGCCAGCACCCATATACGCCAAGGTCACGATTGGCCGCCAAGGACAGGATCGCCACAGGCGTGAGGCACACGCTGGCATACTTACCGGAAGGACGGTCCATGAAGGCTTGCGAATGGATCGGGCACTGAGGCCATGGCGCTTCCGCCCGCCGTCCTGATCACCCGGCCGGAGCCTGGCGCGGCCGAGACCGCCGCCGCCGTCGCCGCCATGGGCTGGCGGCCGGTCCTGGCCCCGGCACTGGTGCTGGCGCCGCTGCCGCCGCCCGCCGACCTGGCGCAACCCGTCCAGGCCGTGTTGTTGCCCAGCCGCGCCGCCGCCCGCGCCTTGCCGGGCCTGCCACGCGCCACCCGCGTGCTGGCCGTCGGCCAGGGCACGGCGGAGGAAGCCCGCGCCGCCGGCTTTACCCGTATCATGGCGGCCGAGGGGGACGCGGTGTCCCTGGTGGCGCAAGCCGTGGCGGTGCTGGACCCGGGGGCGGGGCCGCTGCTGCTGGCGGTGGGGCGGGGTTACAGTCTGGAACTCGCCGCCCGTCTGCGGGAGCATGGTTTCGTGGTACGCCGCCGCGTCGTCTACGCCGCCCGCCCGGCCGATTCGCTGCCGCCGGCTGCCGTGGAAGCGCTGCGGGCTGGGGAGGTCCGCGCGGCGCTGTTCTATTCGCCACGCTCGGCCAGCGTGAGCGTGACATTGCTACGGCAAGCGGGATTGGCCGAAACCGTGGCGCCTGTGGCCGCGTTCGCGCTGTCAGGGCGTATAGCGAAGGCACTGGCGGGCCTGCCTTGGGGGGCGATCCATGCTACCCCGGCGCCCGAACCGATGGCGCTACTGGCCCTGCTGGGCCAGGCGCCGCACACGGCCGCGATGGCCACAGAGCAAGGGGCAGGACAGAGATGAGCGACACGCCAAAAGGAAGCCCCGGCTCCACCTCCGGCAAGGGCGGCCAGGACCTCCGGCGCAACAAGGGCCGCAGCGGCATTCCCGTGCCGCCCCCGCGTGCGTTACAAGGCGCCACGCCGGCCACCGATGTGACGGAGACGCCGGCGCGGACCGATGCGCCCATGGCACCGGGTGCTGCGCCTGGTCCCAGCGCCGCCTCTACTGTCGGCACACCGGCAACCAGCCCGGCCGCCGCGGGGAGCACCACGTCCGGCAGCGCCACGCCTGGCAACCCCGCGTCCAACACCGCTGCGCCCGTCTCTGGTCTGTCTGGTAGCGGTACGGTCGGCACCTCGACCTCCAGCACCGCCACGCCCGGCGCCACCGGTACGGCCACGTCCGGGACGGCGCCGTCCGTCCCCGCGACCCCTGTTGGCGCCACGTCCAGTACCTCCGCCGGCACCGTCCCGGCCGTCACCACGCCGGCCAGCACCCCGTCCTCCAGCCCCGCATCGGCGTCCGCCGGTTCGGCGGCGGGCACCACGGCCACGCCGGCTGGTAGCACGGCCGCTTCCCAGGCCAGCCAGGCGGCCGGTGCCACGGCTTCTGCTAGCCCGACCGGTGCTGCCCCGGCCGCATCGCCCGCGAAGCCATCCGATTCCCGGCCCGGCACGCCCGCCGTGCCGCCGGGCGGCCATGGCCCCTCCGGCCCCCGGCCGCCCGGGCCCACCCCGCCAAGCCCGCCGCCTGCCGCCGCACCGCGCCGCGATCGTGACCGCTGGATCCTGCCCATCGCCGCCGGCGGTGGCGTGGTGGTCCTGCTGGTCGCGTGGATGATCGTCGCCAACCGCCCCGGCCCCGCTATCGACCCGGCGCGTGTGGACGCGCTGGAAACCCGCATCGCCGCGCTCGCGCCGCTGCCGGACCGCATCGGCCGCGTCGAGGGCCAGGGCGCCGCGTTGCAGCAGGCCAACCAGCGCCTCGGCGCGCTGGAAACGGCGCTGCGCGAGCGTGAGCCGATCTCGCTGGAGGCGCTGAACACCCTGCGCAGCCGTCTGGACCGCCAGGAAGGCACCCTGGCCGACCAGCAGCGCCGGACCGAGGCGCAGATCGCCGAGACGGAGAACGCGTTCTCCCAACGGATCACCGGGGCCGAGGCGCAACTGGCGCAGCGCGTCGCCGCCGCCGAGGCCGCGCTGGCGCCGAAGCTGGCCTCGCTGGAAACCACCTTGCAGCAGCGCCTGGCCGCAGCCGAGCAGGCGGCCCGCCAGCAGGCCGAGACGCAGCAGCAGCAGATCAACGCCCGCTTCGCCACGCTGGAGCAGCGGGAGGCCCGCATCGTCGCCGCCGAGCAGCGGCTGAACCGGCTGGTGGCCTCCACCGCGCTGACCACGGCGCTGGAAGCCGGCAAGCCGCTGGGCGCCGCCCTGGCCGGGCTGCCCGGCACTCCGCCCGCCGCCCTGACCCGCTACAGCGACACCGCGCCGCCGACCATGGCCGCGCTGCGCCTGTCCTTCGAGGACGCCGCCCGCGCCGCCCGTGCGGCGGCCGAGCCCGCGACCGAGGGCCAGGGCGTGCTGGAGGCCGCAGCGACGCGCTTGTCCAACCTCGTCACCATCCGCCGCGGTGAATCCGTGGTGTGGGGCGATGCTGTCAGCGGGGAGCTGGAAGGCGCCCGCCAGGCGCTGAATGCCGGCGACGTCGCCGCCGCCGTGCAGAAGGTCGAGGCACTGCCCGAGGCCGTCCGTGCGCCGATGGCCGGCTGGCTGGCCCAGGCCAAGGGCCTGCTGGAGGCCCGCAACGCCCTGGGCGAGTTGATGGCCGCGCCGCGAGGGCAGGGCTGATGCGCCGCGCCCTCTGGCTGCTGCTGCTCTGCGTCGTTACGGTTGGCGTCGCCTGGGGCCTGATGCGCCTGGGCGGCACGGTGGAGGTGCGCGTCGGCGATACCTTCATCGGGCTGGACTTGCCGGTGCTGCTGGTGGCCCTGGCGGTGCTGTTCCTGGTGCTGACCACGCTGATGGCGATCTGGCGCTGGTTCCGCAACTGGCCGGCCCGTGCCCGCGCCAGGCGCGAAGCACGGGACCGGGAGAAGGGCGAGGCGGCGCTGACGCGTGCCCTGGTGGCCCTGGCCGCCGGTACCGCCGACACCGCCCGGCTGGAAGTGCGCCGCGCTCGCAAGCTGCTGGGCGACAAGCCGCAGATCCTGCTGCTTTCCGCCGAGGCCGAGCGCCTCTCCGGCAGCGAGGAAGGCGCCGCCGAAGCCTTCCGTGCGCTGGCTGAGCGTGATGACGCCCGCTTCCTCGGCCTGCGCGGCCTGTTGCGGCAGGCCATCCAGAAGCAGGACTGGCCCGCTGCGCAGAAGCTGGCGCGGGAGGCCGAGGCCGCCCAGCCCGGCGCCGCCTGGGTGCGCGAGGAACGCGCCATCCTGGCCCTGAAGACGCAGGACTGGCGGGAAGCCCTGGCCCTGGCCGCGCCGCAATCCCCCCGCGCGCCGTTGGCCCTGGCCGCCGCGCAGCAGGATGCCGACCCGGCCAATGCCGCCGACCTGGAACGCCAGGCCTTCCAGGCCGACCACAGCTTCGCCCCTGCCGTCATCGCCCACGCCGCCCGGCTGAAGGCCGCCGGCGCCGACCGTAAGGCGCGTGGCGTGCTGGAGCAGGGCTGGACCGCCGCGCCGCATCCCGACATCGCCGCCGCCTATCTGGGTGACGAGGCCGACCCGCTGACCCGCGTGAAGCAGGCCGAGCACTTGGTGCAGGCAACCCGTACCCACCCGGAAAGCCGCCTGCTGCTGGCCCGTACCGCCCTGGCCGCCTCCCTGACCGGCCGCGCTAGGCAGGAGCTGGAAGCCCTGGTGGCCGACGGCACCGCCGACGCCCGCGCCTACCTGCTGCTCGTGGAACTGGAGCAGGAAGAGCACGGCGACAGCGCCATCGGCCGCGCTGCCGAGGCCAAGTGGCTGCGCGCCGCCACCGCCGCCCCGTCCGAGCCCCGCTGGCGCTGTGGCCATTGCGGCAAGGTGCATGCACGCTGGGTGCCGGTGTGCGACGGCTGCGGCACGCCTGGTGAAGTCTCCTGGCAACCCGGACCGGCGCAGATCCTGCCGCGCGGTTGAGAACAGAAAGGGGGCTTCGGCCCCCTTTTTCATGCGATGCTGGGAACAGGAAGGCTGGGGGAAGGAATTCCCCAGGCCCTTCTTTTTTCGGGTCTGCGTGGGTTCAATCAGGCGAAGCCTGGACGATGTGTCGGTGACGAAGGCTGAGCCTTCGTTCTCCCGAAGTTGTTTCCAAGGCCTTGAGCAACGGTCCCTTCAAGGCATCTCAAACTCGCAGATAGAAAGAAGGGGCCTGGGGAATTCCTCCCCCAGCCTTCTCCATCTTCAGCGCAGGGGATTGGACAGGATCAGCCCCGCCCGCCGGAAGGAAATGCCGATCGAGATGGCGTAGCTCATGGCGGCATAGGCGGGGCCCGGCGGCATCAGGCGCAGGAAGGCGGCGAGGGCTTCCCGCCGCGGGCCGCGCTGGGCGAGCGAGAAGGCCAGCAGCAGCGCCGGTTCCTCACCCGTCAGCCGGGCGTGCAGGGGGCAGGCGATGGCGAATCGGTGTTCGCCGCGCGCGCGCAGCACGCCGTCCAGCAGGTAGGCGGTGTCGCCTACATCCTCGGCGATCAGGGGTGGTTGGGTGGCCGGCATGGGCAGCGTGCCGCGCCGTGCGGCGCAGGACCAGCGGCGCATCGCCTCCAGCAACAGCGCCTCGGGTGGTGGCAGGCTTTCAATCTCGGCATCGGTCCAGGGCCAGGTGGGAAGGCCGTGAGTTGCCATGGCAGGGGTGCTCCCTGGTGGAAGGTTCCCCCAGGCTGCCGAAAATGAGAATAAGTCGCAAGTAATTCAATGTACGATGCCGCCGGGTCATCCCAGGAAGGCATCGCCCACCGGATGCCGGGCGAAGCTCTCCTGCTGCTCCGGGGAGAGGCCGATCATCATCACCACGTCGATCCGGTCCAGGGCGTGGGATGCCAAGTGCTGCACCCAGTAGGCCACGCCCGCCGGCTCCGGCTCCCGCTCCAGCGCGCTGCGGTAGATGGAGGCGACATACTGGTCGTCGCTCTCCTGCGCGTGGCGGGCCTGGAACTCGGCACTGCCGGCGATGGATTGGATGAGGTCCCGGGTCCCCAACTGGCCACTGGCCAGCTTGGACGTCCAGAAGGCCAGGCCGTCACGGTCGGGCGGGCGGTCGAAGACGGCGTCGTAGGCCATGCCCACCATGGTGGCGTAGCTGTCGGCGACCCAGACCCCGGCCGGGTGCTTCGCCTCGAAATTACGCGCGGCCTCGGGGCTTTGTACGAAGTTGGCGATGATCTGGCCGCGGTCCTGCCCGGCATCGAGGCGGGCGAGATGGTAGGCCAGCCCGCCGGCCTCCGGCTCCCGCCCCAGCGCCTCCCGATACAGGCTGATCACCAGTGCCTGGTGGCTGAGTCCGCCAAAGCGAGCGATGAATTCCGGGCTGTCGAAGAAGCTCTCAGACACCTCGGCCACGGTCATGCCCTTCTGCATGTGCTCGACCCAGTAGGTCAGACCTTTGGCCTCCGGCTCTCGGCCCAGAATCGTACCGTAGACGCGGACCACCTCTGCCGTCTGAGACTGGCCGGAAAAATCGATGTGGCCGTTCTGGAATTCGATGCGCGCCACGGGCGGGATCCAGACAGTCTCGCCACCCGGGAACTGGACCTTGGTCATGTTCTTGGCATCGGTGGCGATGCTCTCGGCATTCCAGACGAAATGCACCGACTGAACGACATCGGCCGAGACCTGCGTGAAGCCATGCTTGGTTTCACCCAACAGCAACGGGACAGCGACCGGTTCCGGCGGCGGCGGAGATACCACGGGCGGTGACACCACAGGCGGTGACACCACAGGCGGCGACACGACCGGGGGCGACACGATCGGTGGCACGACAACCGGCGGCGAGACAATCGGGGGGGATATGACCGGCGGTGACACCACAGGCGGGGACACGACCGGTGGGGACACAATGGGTGGCGAGACAACGGGAGGGGAGACGACAGGCGGCGACGCCACTGGCGGTGAAACGACCGGCGGCGAGACCACAGGCGGGGACACGACCGGTGGGGACACAATGGGTGGCGAGACAACGGGAGGGGATACGACTGGTGGCGACACCACCGGTGGTGAGACGACCGGTGGCGAGACCACAGGCGGGGACACGACCGGTGGGGACACAATGGGCGGCGAGACAACGGGAGGGGATACGACTGGTGGCGAGACCACTGGCGGTGAAATGACCGGAGGTGAGACCACAGGCGGTGACACGACCGGTGGAGACACGATGGGTGGCGAGACAACGGGAGGGGACACGATCGGTGGCGACACCACTGGCGGTGAAATGACCGGTGGCGAGACCACAGGCGGCGATACAACCGGCGGTACCAACACCGGTGGCGGCGCCGGCAGGTCGTCCTCGCTGGTCACGTTCAGCACCTTGACCGCCAGGGCGAAGGCCGCGCTCTGCTTGCCGTCCGAGACCTCGATCAGCACCTCACGCGTCGTGCCGCCTTCCCGCAGCAGGTCCACGCCGTCCCGCAGCTTCAGCGTCCGCCCCACCAGCTCAAACCACGCCGAATCCGGCCAGATCACGCTGTAGGTCAGCGAGACTGTGCTGGTATCCGGGTCGGTGGCCTGGATCATGCCGATCTCGGCACCGATATCGGTCTCCAGCACCGTGCCACCCGAAGTGAAGGCCAGCGTGCGGGGCGGCGCATCGTCCACCCCCTGCAGGCTGACCGACCAGGTCTGCCCGACATCCTGCCACCCGCCAGGCAGCTTCACCGACAGGCCGAAGGTGAAGACCGGCGCGGTGGTGGAGGAGAACGCCTCCCGGTCCAGGCTCAACGCCGGCACGATGGTGACGACGCCGCTGCGCTTGTCCAGCGTGGCGGTGAACAGCGCGGCGAAGGTGCCGGTCAATGCCACGTCCAGCGCCCCGGTGGCGCCCGAGAGCACCAGGGTGGCCGACCAGTCGCCCGGCTGGTTGTTCTCCAGGATGGTCGCCGGCACCGTTCCGCTGGCTTGCACACTCGCCACTGCCACGCCCCTTTTGTCGTCGCGGAGGGCAGTCTTGGGCGGCGCGGTGTGAAGAAAGCCTGACCTTTGTGCCGTCCTCCCAGCCAGCCCGGCCTGGCGATTCTTCCGCGGCTGGCAACGAAGTCTTAGCCTCGTGGTGGCATGGTCCGCGGGCTTTAACGCCCGGGAATCGCCGTTCCATGACTCTGCGCATGCGCATCGCTGCCTCTCTCGCCATCCTGCTCGTCAGCTTCCTCGGCCTGGGCGGCTTCGCGCTGCAGCGGCTGGGTGGGGTGCAAAGCGTGGCGGAGACCCTGAGCGGCAACGCTCTGCGCGGTGCCGGGCTGACCGCCGAGCTGACAGACCTGTCCCAGCGCTACCGAACCGACCTACTGGCCCGAATCCTGCGCCCCCAGCCCGCCAGCCCCGGCGCACTGGAAACCGAGGTCCTGCGCGGCAGGATGGAAGGCGCACTGGACACCTACCGCCCGTTGATCGACAGCGCGCGGGAGCAGGCTCTGTTCGCCGAGGTCGCGGCCGCATGGCAGGGCTATGCCGAACTCGCCGGCAGCCAGCTGCGCCTCGCTGGCGCCGGCCGTGCGGCGGAGGCCCTGGCCAGCTTCGATGCCGATGCCGGCCGCAGCTTTGCCCGGCTGCAGGCGTCGCTGGAATCCCTGCGGCGCTACATCATCAGTGACGCGGATGCCGCTGTCGCCCAGTCCTCTGACGTCTACCGGCAGGCGGCTTGGTTGATCGGCGTCCTGCTGGCGCTGGGCAGCGCGCTGGCCATCGCCACCGGCCTGTCCCTGGTCTCGACCATCAGCCAGCCCGTGCTGCGCCTGGCCAAGGTGATGGATCGCATGACGCAGGGCGAGCTGGACGTGGCGGTGGCGGACCAGCACCGCAAGGACGAGATCGGCACCATGGCCCGTGCCCTGGAGGTGTTCCGCGCCAAGGTGGGGGAGGGCGAGCGCCTGGCCGCCGAGCAGGCGGCGCTGGACCAGGTGCAGAAGGAGCGTGCCCGCCGCCTGGATGCGCTGGTCGATGGCTTCGGCAGCGATACGCGGCAGGTGCTGGACAGCGTCCGCCGCTCCGCCGAGCGGCTGAGCGGTACCGCCACCGAGATGAACGACGCGGCGGTGGAGGGCGCGCGGCTGACCGGCAATCTGGTTAGCGTCTCCGAAGGTGCCTCCGGCAACGCGCAGACAGCCGCGGCGGCGACGGAGGAACTGGCGGCCTCGATCGGCGAGATCAACCGGCAGGTCGGCCGCTCCGCCGAAGTGTCGCGCCGCGCGGTGGAGGAGACGGAGCGGACCGACCGCACGGTGCGCGAACTGGCCGATACGGCCAGCAAAATCGGCGACGTGGTGCGGCTGATCGCCGACATCGCCGGGCAGACCAACCTGCTGGCGCTGAACGCCACCATCGAGGCCGCCCGCGCCGGCGAGGCCGGCAAGGGCTTCGCCGTGGTGGCCAGCGAGGTCAAGAACCTGGCCAGCCAGACCGCCAAGGCGACCGAGGAAATCGGCCAGCAGGTCGCCGCCATCCAGGGCGCCACCGGCCAGGCGGTGGAGGCCATCCGTGGCATCGGCCTGGTGGTGGCGGAAATCGACCAGACGGCCTCGGCCATCGCGGCCGCGGTGGAACAGCAAGGCGCGGCCACGCAGGAAATCGCCCGCAACATCGCCGGCACGGCGGAAGCGGCCTCGGTGGTGTCACGGGATACGGCGGCGGCTCGCCACGCGGCGGATAGCAGCGGGCAGGCGGCACAACAGGTGCGCACGGCTTCCCAGGAACTGAACGACCACGCCAACAGCCTGCGCGCCAAGGTAGACCGCTTCCTCGGGCTGGTTCGCGCTGCCTGATGCGCCAGCCCCAAGCGGGTGGCGGGCACTTGGGCGAGGGTACGTGGCGGGAAGGCCGGAGAATTCCTTCCCCGGCCTTCTTCCCCCAAGCCGGGCGCTACCGGCGCTGCTCCACCACCGTCCCGCTCTGCTTCAGCGCCTCGATCTCCTCGGCCGAGAAGCCGTGGCGGGTGAGGACGTCGTCGCCATGCTGGTTGAAGCGCGGCGGCGCCGCCCGTGTGCCGCCCGGGGTGCGGGAGAGCTTGATGGGCGTGCCCAGCGCACGGAAGTCGCCCAGCTCCGTCACCATCTCGCGGTGCGCGGTGTGCGGCTGGGCCAGGGCCTCGTCCACATGCAGCACGGGGCCGGCCGGCAGGCCGATGGCCAGCAGGCGGTCGCAGAAGGGGTGGCCGTCCTCGTCCTTCAGCTTGGCTTCCAGAATGGCGGTCAGCGCATCGCGGTTCACCACCCGGTCCCCATTGGTCAGGAAGCGCGGGTCGCTCGGCAGGTCCGGCAGTTCCAGGAAGGCGCAGAACTTACGGAAGGCGGGGTCGTTGCCGCAGGCGACGAAGATCTCGCAGGTCGCGGTGCGGAACTTGGAATAGGGCGAGATATTCGGGTGCGGATTGCCCGTCGCCTTCGGCCGCTTGCCGTTCAACAGGAAGTTGGCCGCCTGCGGGTGCAACAGCGCCATGCCGCAATCATGCAGCGTCATGTCCACATACTGCCCCTGGCCGGAGCGTGCGCGCTCCTGCAAGGCCATCAGGATGCCGATGGCCGAATACAGCCCGGTGGCCAGGTCGACGATCGGCGTCGCCATGCGCGTCGGCCCGCTTTCCGGCGTGCCGTTGATGGACATCAGCCCGACCATCGCCTGGATGATGGCATCGTAGCCCGGCAGGCCGCCGCGCGGCCCATCCGCCCCGAAGCCGGAAACCCGGCAATGCACCAGGGTGGGGAAGCGGTGCTTCAGCACCTCCTCATACCCCATGCCCCACTTTTCCATGGCGCCCGGCTTGTAGTTTTCCACCAGCACGTCGGCATCTTCCAGCAGACGCAGAAGCACGTCGCGGCCAGCGGGCTTGGAGAGGTCGAGCGCGATGGATTGCTTGTTGCGGTTCACGCCGATGAAGTAGCTGGCGGCACCATCCAGGAACGGTGGGCCCCATTCGCGCACCTCGTCGCCCTGCGGCGGCTCGATCTTGATGACCTCAGCCCCGTGGTCGGAAAGGATCATGGTGCAGTAGGGGCCACCCAGCACGCGGGTGAGGTCGATGACCTTCAGCCCCGCCAGCGCCCCGGGGGAACGCGCCAGGCCCTTGCCTTCGGGGGCGTCCACGGTGCCGGATGGAAGCGGGCTGTCATTCATGGGTCATTGTCCTCCTGCCGCCCAGCATAGCCCGATCCGCCACGGGCGCGAGAGGGGGGGCTGGCCCCTGGCGGCCGGCGCGGTAACATGCGCCGCATGTCGCACGAGCCCCTGACCCTGCAAGGCCCCCGCATCCGCCTGCGCCCGTGGCGGGAGGAAGACCGCGCCGCCTTCGCCGCCATGAACGCGGATGCCGAGGTGATGCGCTACTTCGCCAGCCCGCTGGACCGTGCCGGATCGGACGGCTTCATGGACCGCATCAACGCGCACCAGGCCGAGCACGGCTTCAGCTTCTGGGCCATCGAGCGGCATGCGGAACCCGGCGCCATCGGCCTGTGCGGCCTGGCGCGCGTGCCGTGGGAGGAGCGCTTCACCCCCGCGGTCGAGATCGGCTGGCGCTTGGCTACGGCGCATCAGCGCCAGGGCTATGCGGAGGAAGCGGCCCGCATCACCCTGGCACACGGCTTCGGCCCGCTGGAACTGCCGGAGATCGTCGCCTTCACCGTGGCGGACAATCTACGCTCCTGGGGGCTGATGGAGCGGCTGGGCATGAAGCGCGATGGCGGCTTCGAACACCCCCGGCTGCCGGAGGGCCACCCGAAGCGGCCCCACATGCTCTACCGCCTGACACGCCGGGACTGGATCGACGCCCGCCTCGGCGGCGGCTGAGGCGCCGGGAAGGGACATCTTCCCTCTGGCGAATTGGGGAGCTCCGGTCCCCCCCTGGCGCTTGGGGCCGATCGACATTCGGCTGAGGGCGGGAGGGAAGGTCAGGGGAAAGAATCCCGCTGCTTAAACGTATACGTTTACACCACCTTTTTCTGTCAGTTGGCGTAGGTCTTGATGACCGGTAGCTGCGCCCGTGAGACAGATCACAGGCCACCTCAGCTCAACCATCAGCCTCCGGTGTGACTCTGTTCTTGGCCTGGAAAGGCCAACGCCGCATCGCCCACACCCGAAATACTTACAGAAGAAAGAAGGGGTCCGGGGAATTCCTTCCCCGGCCTTTCCTGTCCAAGCCCGAATGCCGATCCTTATCACCGGGAAGCTTGAATCGAGCGATCGAACGGCGAGGCAGAGCATGGTGCGTGGACGACTGTGCACGCACCATGCGCCAGGTTCAGCCCAGCACGCGCGCCAGCAATTCAGCCGTGCGGCCATTGGCGATGGTCGCCGCCCTTCCGTCCCAGGAATGGCCGCCCATGCGGGCAAAGGCGTGGTCCACGCCCGGGTAGACATGCACAGCCACGTCCGGCTTGCCCGCCAGCCCGGCGACGATCTTCTCCCGCGCCTCGGCCGGCACGAAGCGGTCGCGCTCGGCGATATGCACCAGCAGCGGTGCCTTGATGGCGCCGGCCCCGTCCAGCAGCCCGTCCAGCCCGACGCCGTAGTAGGAGATGTTAACGTCGGCGTCCGATTGCGTGGCCATCATGAAGGCCAGGCGGCCGCCCAGGCAGAAGCCCATCGTGCCCACCTTGCCGTTGCTGCCGGGCAGGGTACGCGCCACCTCGACCGTGGCCTTCAGGTCCTCGATGCCCTTGGCCTGGTCGAAGGCATTCATCAGCGCGAAGGCCTGGTCCCATTCCTCCTTGCTGCCGTCGGTCAGCTGCACGCCCGGCTCCAGGCGCCAGAACAGGTCGGGCGAGATGGCGATGAAGCCCATATCCGCCACCCAGTCGGACAGCGCGCGCATGGCGTGGTTCACGCCGAAAATCTCCTGGATCATCACCACCACGCCCGCGGGCACGCCCTTGGGGGTGGCGACGTAGGCGCTGAAGCTGCCGCTGCCATCGCTGGCGGAAATCGTGATCTCGGGCATGCCGGGTCCTCCTGACAGGGTGTCAGGGGAAGATAAGGCCCCGGGCGCCGTGTGCCAGCCGGGTTGGACGGTTTGCAACGGCCCGGGCACCGACTATGTGATGAGACCGGATTTCCGTGAGGCCGACCCATGCCCGTCACCCAGCAGCAATTCCGCGACGCGATGGCCCGCTTGGGCGCCGCCGTGAACGTGATCACCAGCGACGGCCCCGCCGGCCGCGCCGGGCTGACGGCCAGCGCCGTGTGCAGCGTATCGGACGATCCGCCGACCCTGCTGGTCTGCATCAACCGCAGCAGCGAGCAGAACGCCGTTATCAAGACCAATGGCGTGCTGTGCGTGAACGTGCTGTCGGCCGGGCAGCAGGGCCTGTCCAACATCTTCGCCGGCGCCACCAAGTGCACGGTGGCCGAGCGCTTCATGACCGGCCAGTGGGACCTGCTGGATACCGGCGCCCCGGTGCTGGCCGATGCCGCCGTGTCCTTCGACTGCGTGGTGGACGAGGTGGTGGAGAAGGGGACGCACAGCGTGTTCTTCGCCCACATCCAGGCCGTGCGCGTCGGCAGCAACGGCCCGGCGCTGATGTGGTGGAGCCGCCAGTACCATCCGCTCGGCACGGTGGCCTGAGGGCGGCCACTGTCAGGTCGGGGGCGCTGCGCACGTCATCGGCGCGGATAAAGGGCCGCGGGACACGGCGTAGCCGGCGGCCAGGGCCGGGCCAGTAAGCGCTGAACTGGCTGGCCTGCGGCGGCAGGCGGATTTTGCGCTAGAGGCTGTTATGGACCTGCATACAAGCGCTTGATTGCACTGCATTTCGATGTGGCGCGGCCAAAAAAATTTTGAACGAAATCAGCTGTTTATGAGTGGTCCATAACAGCCTCTAGACGTCCGGCCGGTACTGGCGCGCCGAGATATCCGTATCGACCTGATTGTAGCCCCAGAAGCTCTTCAGGGCGATGCGGGTGCGGTTGGGCTTGACCGGCAGGCTGGCGGGCTTGACCGGGGCACCCCGCAAGCCAGGGAAGTCGAGCCCTTCGAGCAGATCCGCCCAGAACGCCCGGCCGAAATAGGCATCCTTGACCGAGTAATACGAGTCGAATCCGGGCCTGAACGTGTCGCCCGCATAGAAGATATCGAAGGGCGACTTGAACAGGAACTCTGCGTCCTTCAGGAAATACTTGGCTTCCGTGCTGGTGCTGGAGCTGAGCGAAATGACGCGGTTCAGGTTCTCGCAGCACAGCAGTTCGTAGAAATTCGCCGTGGTCAGGCCGCAGGTGCGGACGGAGGCCATGATGATCCGCAGATGCGGATTATTCGGCTCGATCGGATGCGGCTTCAGCATCACCGGCCCGTCGAAGACCTGCTGCTCGAAGGCCTGGACCAGGAAATCGGAAAAGCCGACGAAGCGGCCATCGCGGATCTGCGTCTTGTCATGCTGCGTCTGCATCAACACCAGGTTGGTGCCCGGCCGCATGCCGATATTGGAAAGCCGCCCGGCCGTGGCCCGCACGATGCCGGCGGCCAGGTAGATCTCCTCCTCATCGACGGCATGGTGCGCCAGCACCTGGTTCAGGCGCGGCTCCGAGCTCTGCACGCCGAAGAAGATATCGTCGTGGAAGCGCACGGGGTGGATGATGAAGTCGATGAACGGATTGCCGTTGGCCAGCAGGAAATGCTTGAGGTAGGGCGGGATCTCGAAGCCGATCACCAGCGCGTCACGGAACCGGTCGGCCAGCATCGCCTGAATGTCGCGCGGCAGGTAGGGCAGGTCGTACAGCGCGGCCCAGCCATCCATCGATTTCGGCAGGCCGCAGGCTTCGTACAGCTTCGCGATATCCTCGCCCTGCAACTGGCCCCGCGTGACGCCGGCGTGGTTCCACGCCACATACCCGATCTCGGCCGAGACGATGCGGGAGAGGGTGCCGATGAACAGGTCGTGCAACCAGCGGATATTGTAGTGCTGCGTCGGGCGCCACGTCGCGGCGCTGGGGCGGGCGAAATCCCCGCTGAAGATGATGTTCATGCCGGCAGCACGCTCCGCGACCTGATCCATCCCGACGCACCCTTCGCCAATTGCCGCAGGGTGGAGAAGAAGGGAAGGCACTCGGCATCCGCCTGATAGGCTTCCAGGATCTCCCGCCGCTGCAGGATCAGCGTCTCGGCGGAGTACGTTTTCTGGCTGACCTCGCAGACATGGTCGAAGAACTCCTGGCGGGAACGGGCGATATACAGGCCGGGCCCGGCGAACTGCTCCACGCCCCGCGCCCCTTCCGCGCTGGCGATCAGCGGCAGGCCGGCCCACAAGGCTTCCAGGCTCTTGATCTTGAGGCCACCACCGAAATACACCGGATTGATGGCGACGCCGAAATCCTTGTAGATATCAGCCACGTTCTCGACGATCCCATGCACATGCAACCGCTCGCTGGCCTGGACCGAACGGCCAACATCGCCGTAGACGGACAGCGTGATGTCCTGCGGCAGGTAGGGAAACACGCTCCTGACGAACCATTGCAGCGCCGTGGCATTTGCCGGCGAATTCGCCCCGGCGAACACCAGCCGCTTGGTCGAGCTGCCGACCGGGGAGGGCAGGTCGCCCACCAGCGGCATGAAGGGCAGGAACACCGCCGAGCCCGGGCGCACGAAGCGCCGCAGCCACTCATAGTCGGGTTGGGAGATGGCCAGGACGAAGGTGTAGCTCTCCATCAGCGCCACCTCCTCATCCAGGGAGATATGCGCGCCCGAATTCTCCCCGAAGGCGTAGAAGGAGATGCCGCGCAGGGAGACGATGTCGTGGCTGTCCAGGATCGTGATGATATCGGGGCTGATCTCGCGGACCAGGTACTGCATCCGCAGATATTCCGTCACGACGACGGCGGGGCCTGCTTCCTCGATGAAGTGGTGGAACGCCTCGTGCCACGAATGCGCATACCACTTGCGCAGCGAGGCATGGATGTTCTCTGCCTTGGTGTGCAGCTTGCCCCGGAACTTCTTCTCGTACGGCTTGTAGGACACGATCTCGAAACCGTAGTTCCGCTCGTCGATGATCGCCTGGATCTTCCTGGTGATCGTCTTGAACACGAACACCTTGACGGTGAAGAACTTCGAGAAGGCCTGGCAGATCTGCTCGATCCGGCGATGGCTGCCATAGCCGGGATTCCAGAACGCGATATCCGTGGCGATGACCGCGACCGGCTTAGTCATCCTGACCGCCGAGGATTTCCAGGTAGCCGATCCCATAGCCCAGCGTGCGCGTCTCCGCCGAGGACGGCTTGGTATGCGTCCGGATATCGAATTGCAGCACCCACCAGGGGAAGGTGTTCATCTGCGTATCAGTCGCGAGGTCGGCGGGGATTTCCAGGCGGATATCGAGGTTGCCCGCCAGCTTCCTGTCGGAGAGGATCTTCAGCGACGTCCCGTTCAGCTTGATATCCAGCTCGGAATCCTGCGCCGAGACGCTGGAACGGCCGATCAGCCGGATCATCCGCATGTCGCGCAGCACCGGCAGCATGATGCCGGATTGCGGCCCCGGCCCCATCCAGCGCCAGGCGTCGCATCCATAGGCTGCCTCGGCCCCATGCCAGTTGTAGCCGAGGAAGTTCTCCCGCAGGTCGATCTGCACCGGCGGCTGGATGGTGTTCAACGACCGCTGCCGCTGCAGCAGCTGCAGAACCGGCGAGACGTTCTTCTCGTAGAAGGAGAGCGGGTCCGTGCGGCGGATATCCGCGGGGCCGGTCAGCAGGTCCAGCCGCCGGTACAGGTCCATCACCAGCCCATGCAGCGCGACTTCGGACGGGGACGCATCCGGCGAGAGGCCGATCTGGGCGAGGTGCCGGCGCACGAGACCGTGGGGGAACTGGGAAAGCGCCAGCCTCTGCCGCTCGATCACCGCTTCTGCGTCAAAATCGTCAGGCGGCAGCTCAAGCCGGTCCTCGGTCAAATTCCGCTCTCCATCCAACTTCGGCGCAGGGGCGCATCTTAAGCGTCGGTGTCCTGCAAGAGAAGGCGTCTCGAGCGCGGCTGTCTGGCCGCGCGCCCGTCATCCTGGGATAGCGCCGATACTTTACGAAAAACGTCAATAAAATGCGTTTGGCGAGGACCATGCGCCCGTCGCAACACCGAGGCCCGGTGCAGCATTGGCAAGGATCCGACCCACAGGCGCGCAGCGGGCAGCGCCAGAACGCGACCGGGCCCGTTGTGAAGCTGGGCCCGGCTGTCGGCAATGCTGTCGGGGGGGGGCGCCTCAGGCCGGCGCGCGGCCCGGCTGGATGATGTCGCGCACCAGGGGGTAGATCTCGCTGGCCCAGCGGCGGCCGTTGAAGACGCCGTAATGGCCCACATCGGCCTGGAGGTGATACACCTTCATCTCCTCCGGCAAGCCGGAGCAGAGCGCCGCCGCCGCCTGGGTCTGCCCGACCGAGCAGATGTCGTCCTTGCCGGCTTCCACCACCAGCAGGCGGGTGTCGGTGATCATCTCGGGCTTCACCGCCCGGCCACGCCAGGTTGCCTTGCCCAGTGCCAGGTCGTGGTCCTGGAAGACGCTCTTCACCGTCTCCAGGTAGAATTCCGCCGGCAGGTCCATCACCGCCAGGTACTCGTCGTAGAACTTGCGGTGCGCATCGGCGCGGACGGAATCGCCGCCCATCACGTTGCGGTACTGGTCCGCATGCGCCTTCACATGCCGGTCCAGGTTCATGGAGATGAAGGCGCCGATCTGTGTGATGCCCGGATAGACCTTCCGCCCGCCGCCCTGGAAGCGCCAGGGCACGGTGTCGATCAGGTTCTGCTCGAACCACTTCACGTCATGCTCCAGCGCTAGGGCATTGACCTGGGTGGGGCGGATGCGGGTGTCGATCGGCCCGGCCATCAGCGTCATGCTGGCGGGGGTGGCGGGGTCCTTGTCCTCGGCCATCAGCGCCACGGCGGCGAGCACCGGCACGGCCGGCTGGCACACCGCCAGCACGTGGCTGTCCGGCCCCAGCACGCGCTGGAAGCGCATCACGTGGTCGGTAAACTCATCCATGCCGAAGCGGCCGGCGGAGGCCGGGATATCCCGCGCATTGGCCCAGTCGGTGATGTAGACGTCGTTATCCGGCAGCAGCACCTGCACGGTGCCGCGCAGCAGAGTCGCGAAGTGGCCGGACATCGGCGCCACCACCAACACCTTGGGCTGCGGGACCTCCGTGTCCTTCCGGAAGTGCAGCAGGTTGCCAAAGGGGGTGGAGTCCGCCACCACCTCCTCGACCTTCACTTCCTGGTTGCCCACCATCACCGTGGTGAAGCCGAAAGGGGGGCGCATATGGGTCAGGCCGCCACCGGCCATCAGCTCCAGCGTCGCAGCCGCCTGGCGCACGCCGAAGGTCTCCGGCCCGCCATTGTCGAACTGCCGCAGCACCCCACCGAAGCCCCGCGCGGCGGCCCGGAAGGGCGCCATCAGGTCGGCCTGGTTCTGGTAGAGCTGGTAATACATGCGTCAGAGACTCCTGGATTGCCGCCGATGGCATGCCCAGGGGCACGCCCTTCAGCCTGGCCGCGTCCTGCCGCCCATTCGTAAGGTACTCCCGCAGCACCTTAACCGCGAGCGAATGTTGGGCGGCGAGCCGTGACCAAATGGTAAACTGGTGTGACCCACCCGGGGTTGCCAGCGCGGGCCTGGCCCTGGCCCAACGCGGGGCCGGGCGCTCCCTGGCGGCCCGCCACGGATGAACGCGGCGAACATGCGCTAACGATTTGTTCGCGCGTCTCTTTCATCCGGCGGTTGGCCGGCCGCGCGGCGATCGAGCCCTAGGCGGCCTCGCCGGCGCACCAGCCGCTGGCCCAGGCCCACTGGAAGTTGTAGCCGCCCAGCCAGCCGGTCACGTCCACCGCCTCGCCGATCACGAACAGCCCGGGCACGTCATTGGCCTGCATGTCGCGGGAGGACAGGGCAGCGGTATCTACCCCGCCCAGCATCACCTCGGCCTTCGCGTAGCCTTCCGTCCCGGCGGGGGAGAGCGGCATGGCCCGCAGCCGGTCCGCCAGGGCGCGCAGGCCCTTATCCGGCTGGTTGGCCATCTCCATGGGCGGCAGGTAGGCCTCGGCCAGGGCCTGGGCCAGGCGCTGCGGCAGGAACTCGCCCAGCACAGTGCGCGCTTCCGCTTTCGGCCGCGCCTGCTTGCGGGCCAGCAGCAGCGCCGTCGGGTCCTGCCCCGGCAGCAGATTCAACGAGATCGGCTGCCCCGGCCGCCAGTAGGAGGAGATCTGCAGGATCGCCGGGCCAGAGAGGCCGCGATGAGTGAACAGCACCGCCTCCGGAAAGCGTGGCCCCTCCGCCGCCCGGGCGATGGCCGGCAGCGCCACGCCGGAGAGCGGGCGCATCATCTCCAGCGCCTCGCCCTCGAAGGTCATCGGCACCAGCCCCGGCCGGGTCTCGACCAGTTTCAGCCCGAAGCGGCGGGCCAGGTCCAGCGAGAAGCCGGTCGCACCCATCTTGGGGATGGAAAGCCCGCCGGTGGCCAGCACCAGGGACTCGGATTCGATGGTCCCGCGTTCCGTCACTGTCTGGAAGCGGCCGGGCTTGGTCACCTCCGTCACCCGCGCGCCGGTACGGACCACTACGCCGGCGGCGGCACATTCCGCCAGCAGCATGGCCACGATATCCCGGGCCGAGCGGTCGCAGAACAACTGCCCCAGCGTTTTCTCGTGCCACGGGATGCGGTGCTTCTCCACCAGTTCCAAAAAGTCCTTGGGCCGGTAGCGGGAGAGGGCGGAGCGGGCGAATCGCGGGTTGGCCGAGACAAAGCGGTCCGGTGCCGTGCCTGTGTTGGTGAAGTTGCACCGGCCGCCGCCGGAGATGAGGATCTTGGAACCGACCTGCGGCGCATGGTCCAGCACCAGCACCCGGCGGCCCCGGCGCCCGGCACTGATGGCGCACATGAGCCCGGCCGCGCCGGCACCCAGAATGACGGCGTCGAAGGTTTCCATGGGGGCGGGGTGTACCCACCCGGCCACGCCCCGGCAACGGCTGATCCGGGTGAATTCGGCCATTCCCAACGAGTCGGAGGGCAGGCAAGCGGAATCTCTCAAAAAGCGATATCTAGTTGTTGTGGATAAGCGGGACACTAGATGTTGACAGGGGAGGGGGTGCGAACGGCATAGTCGGGCCAACGAATTGAGAATGCGTGCGTTAACATTCTCAACTACGGCCGCCCAGTCAGGCCGCATTCAGCACAGGTTTTGTCCCATGTCCGCATCGCAGCTCTCCGAGCCTTCCCTCAGCCGCGCCGCCACGCCCCCGGCGTTGCAGGTCATCCGCCGCGACGGCAAGCCGGCCGGCTTCGACCCGGGCAAGATCACCCGCGCCATGACCAAGGCCTTCCTGGCCGTCGAGGGCGCTTCCGCCGCCGCCTCCCACCGGATCCATGAGGTGGTCGAGGATCTGACGGTGCAGGTGGTGGGCGGGCTGACCCGTCATGCCGGCGCCGGCCATATCCTGCATATCGAGGATATCCAGGACCAGGTGGAGCTGGCGCTGATGCGCGGCGGCCACCACAAGGTCGCCCGCGCCTACGTGCTGTACCGCGAGGACCGGGCGCGGGAGCGTGCGGCCAATGCCGCCGCCCAGACCACCGCCCCCGTGGTGCCGACCCTGCAGGTGAAGGGCAGCGACGGCACGCTGCGCCCGCTGGACGGCGCCGTGCTGCAGCGCCTGGTGACCGAGGCCTGCGACGGCCTGGCCGATGTCTCGCCCGAGCCGGTGCTGACCGAGGCCCGCCGCAACCTGTATGACGGCATCAGCAGCGACGAGCTCTCCCAGGCGCTGATCCTGGCCGCCCGCACGCTGATCGAGCACGAGCCGAACTACTCCTACGTCTCTGCCCGCCTGCTGCTGGCCGTGGCGCGGCGCGAGGCCACCAGCTTCGTCCAGGGCGTCGGCGTGCAGTCCCAGGCCGAGATGGCCACCGCCTATCCGGACTACTTCGCCGCTTATGTCGGCAAGGGCATCGAGGCCCAGCTGCTGAACCCGGAGCTGGCGCGCTTCGACATCGCCCGGCTGGGCGCGGCGCTGAAGCCGGAGCGGGACCTGCAGTTCCAGTATCTCGGCTTCCAGACGCTGTATGATCGCTACCTGCTGCAGACCAAGGGCGTGCGGTTCGAGATGCCGCAGGCCTTCTTCATGCGCGTCGCCATGGGCCTGGCGCTGAACGAGATCGACCGCGAGGCGCGGGCCATCGAGTTCTACGACCTGATCTCCTCCTTCGACTTCATGTGCTCGACGCCGACGCTGTTCAACAGCGGCACGCGCCATTCGCAGCTCTCCTCCTGCTTCCTGACCAGCGTGCCGGATGACCTGGATGGCATCTTCGGGTCCATCAAGGACAACGCGCTGCTGGCCAAGTACTCGGGTGGCATCGGCAATTCCTGGTCCCGCGTGCGTGGCCTCGGCGCGCATATCCGCGGCACCAACGGCCAGTCCCAGGGCATCGTGCCCTTCCTGAAGGTGGCGAACGACACCGCCATTGCGGTGAACCAGGGCGGCAAGCGCAAGGGCGCCGTCTGCGCCTATCTGGAAAGCTGGCACATCGACGTCGAGGAATTCCTCGACCTGCGGAAGAACACCGGCGACGACCGCCGCCGCACCCACGACATGAACACCGCCAACTGGGTGCCGGACCTGTTCATGCAGCGCGTCGAGCAGGACGGCGAATGGACGCTGTTCTCCCCGGACGAGGTGCCGGACCTGCACGACCTCTACGGCATCCCGTTCCGCGAGGCCTATGAGCGCTACGAGGCCAAGGCGCGCGCCGGCGAGCTGACGGTCCACAAGACCATCCGCGCCGTCGATCTGTGGCGCCGCATGCTGACCATGTTGTTCGAGACCGGCCATCCCTGGATGACCTTCAAGGACCCCTGCAACCTGCGCTCGCCGCAGCGCCATGCCGGCGTCGTCCACTCGTCCAATCTGTGCACCGAGATCACGCTCAACACCTCGGATTCCGAAGTCGCGGTGTGCAACCTAGGTTCCATCAATCTCGGCCGCCACATCACGGAAAAGGGGCTGGACCGGGATCGCCTGGCCCGCACCGTCCGCACCGCCATGCGGATGCTGGACAACGTCATCGACGTGAACTTCTACACCATCCCGCAGGCCCGCCGCTCCAACCTGCGCCACCGGCCGATCGGCATGGGCCTGATGGGCTTCCAGGACGCGCTGCACGCCCTGCGCCTGCCGCTGGCCTCGGATGAGGCCGTACGCTTCGCCGATGAGAGCATGGAGCTGATCAGCTACCACGCCATCGAGGCCTCCGTGGACCTCGCCGCCGAGCGTGGCGCCTACGCCTCCTTCCCGGGCTCGCTGTGGAGCCAGGGCATCCTGCCGGTGGACAGCATCAGGTACGTGGCCGAAGCGCGCGGCGAGACGCTGGACCAGTCCACCACGCTGGACTGGGAACCCCTACGCGAGCGGGTGAAGACCATCGGCATGCGCAACAGCAACACCATGGCCATCGCGCCGACGGCGACGATCTCCAACATCGTCGGCGCCACCCAGTCCATCGAGCCGACCTTCCGCAATCTGTACGTGAAGGCCAACATGTCCGGCGACTTCACGGTGGTGAACCCGGCCCTGGTGGCGGACCTCAAGGCCCGCGGCCTGTGGGACAGCGTGATGGTCAGCGACCTGAAGTATTACGATGGCAGCCTAGGCCCGATCGACCGCATCCCGGACGACTTGAAGGACCTCTACGCCACCGCCTTCGAGGTCGACGCTTCCTGGCTGATCGAGGCCGCCGCCCGCCGGCAGAAATGGATCGACCAGGCGCAATCCCTCAACCTGTACCTGGCCAACCCGAATGGCCGGAAGCTGGACCAGCTGTACCGCCTGGCCTGGAAGCGCGGCCTGAAGACCACCTACTACCTGCGCACCCAGTCCGCGACGCATGTGGAAAAGTCCACCACGAAGAAGAGCGACGGCAAGCTGAACGCGGTGAAGATCGCGCCCCAGCCCCAGCCCGCACCGCAGCCTGCCTTCGAGGCCGACTCCACCTTCGAGGCGCCCAAGGTCTGCCTGCTGGACGACCCCACCTGCGAAGCCTGCCAGTGAAGCCTGCCAGTAAGGAATAGCCTGTCATGGACAACAACGTTCTGAGCTGGGGCAACGACGAAGCCCGCAAGGATGCATCCCCGCTGCCGGTGGCCGACGCCACCGGCCTCGGCGAGATCGCCGAAGGCGCCGCGCGCGTTTCGGTTGACGACAAGGCGATGATCAATTGCCGCGCCGACGTGAACCAGCTGCTGCCGCTGAAGTATCACTGGGCGTGGGAGAAGTACCTCGCCGGCTGCAACAACCACTGGATGCCGACCGAGATCTCCATGCAGGCGGATATCGCCCTGTGGAAGTCCCGCGACGGGCTGACGGAGGATGAGCGCCGCTCGATCAAGCGCAACCTCGGGTTCTTCGCCACCAGCGAATCCCTGGTCGCCAACAACATCGTCCTGGCCGTGTACCGCCACCTGACCAACCCGGAATGCCGCCAGTACCTGCTGCGCCAGTCTTTCGAGGAAGCGGTGCACACGCACACCTTCCAGTACATCGTGGAAAGCCTCGGCCTGGATGAGGGCGAGCTGTTCAACATGTACCGGGAAGTGCCGTCCATCACCGGCAAGGCCGCCTGGGCGCTGAAATACACGCAGAGCCTTTCCGACCCCAATTTCCAGACCGGCACGCCGGATGCGGATCGCGCCTTCCTGCGCGACCTCATCGCCTTCTACGTCGTGTTCGAAGGCATGTGGTTCTACACCGGCTTCGCGCAGATCCTCTCGCTGGGCCGGCGTGGCCGCATGGTCGGCGTGGCCGAACAGTACCAGTACATCCTGCGCGACGAGAGCATCCACCTGAACTTCGGCATCGACGTCATCAACCAGATCCGTGCGGAAAACCCGCATCTCTGGACGAAGGACTTCGCCGACGAAGTGCGCACCATGCTGCGCGAGGCCTGCGAGCTGGAAGTGGCCTATGGCCGCGACACCATGCCGCGCGGCTTCCTCGGCCTGAATGCCCAGCTGTGCGAACAGTACATGCACTTCATCACCAACCGCCGCTGCGCCCAGCTCGGCTTGGCGCCATTGTTCCCGGAGACGGAGAACCCATTCCCGTGGATGTCCGAGGTGATGGACCTGAAGAAGGAAAAGAACTTCTTCGAGACGCGCGTCATCGAGTACCAGAATGGCGGTGCGCTGAGCTGGGATTGACGAAGGAAGGCCGGGGAAGGAATTCCCCGGACCCCTTCTTTTCTTTCTTCGAGAAAGAAATGGGCCCTCAGCCGCCGAAGAGCGCCGCTGATTATATCATTTCAGCAGCGCAGGCTGAACCCTCAGTCGCCGGAGGTCCAGGACCTCCGGAGCGCCCCAGCCTTGGCCTGACAGCACACCCTCTCCAGCCGCCCACCCGCAAACTGAGAGAAAAGAAGAAGGGGGCTGGGGAATTCTTTCCCCAGCCTTCGGCGCCCGCCCCGCCGTCCCGTTCCGAATTATCAACGAATCTGCAACGACCCCCTTGCGGCGCCTTCCGGGTTGGGTATAGGCTCCCCTCATGATCACGCATGTCCAACCTGCAATCTGGTGGTGGCCCCTTTCATAAGGCGGCCAGCGTGATTTCTTACCTTCATGGCCGCCTCGGATCTCCGGGCGGCCATTTTCATGTTCTGACATCCCAGAACCCCCCGGATATCCCAGGCAGCCCAGCCCGGAGCGTCCGATGCAGAGCGGTTCTCACCAGTCCAGCTACCAGACCCAAGGCGGCCTGACCGTCCGGCGCGAGGTGCTGGACCTCCCTTATGGCCAGGGCACCGAAACCCTGGCGCGCCGGCTGGACCGGCAACGGGGCGTGCTCCTCTCGTCTTCCTTCGAGTTCCCCGGCCGCTATTCCCGCTGGGATCTGGGCTTCGTGAACCCGCCGCTGATGATCACCTCCCGCGGCCGGCGGATGGAGCTGCGGGCGCTGAACACGCGCGGCAAGCTGCTGCTGGGCTGCATCGCCCCCGCCCTGAAAGCGATGGAGGAGGTGGAGGCGCTGCACATCAAGCCCGGCCGCCTGGTTGCGCAGATCCGCGCCTCGACGGAGCACTTCGCGGAGGAGGAACGTAGCCGCCAGCCCTCCGTGTTCTCGGTCCTACGCCAGTTGCGAGACCTGTTCGGCAGCCCGGAGGACCCGCATCTCGGCCTCTACGGCGCCTTCGGCTACGACCTGGTCTTTCAGTTCGAGCCAGTGACGCTGCGCCTGCCGCGCGCCGAGGACCAGCGCGACCTCGTGCTCTACCTGCCGGATGAGGTGCTGGTGGTGGACCACATGGCCGGCAACGCCACGCTGCACCGCTATGACTTCGTGGTGGACGGCCATTCCACCGAAAGTCTGCCGCACGACACGCCCGCCGACCCGTTTCGGCCCGGATCGAACGCTCAACCGGCCGAAAGCGACTACGCCCCCGGCGAATACGCCGCGATGGTCGAACGCGCCCGCCAGGCCTTCGAGCGTGGCGACCTGTTCGAGGTCGTGCTCGGCCAGACTTTTGCGAGTACCTGCGCCGATGCCCCCAGCGCGGTGTTCGACCGGCTGCGGAAGGTGAACCCGGCTCCCTACGGCGCGCTGATGAACCTGGGGGATGGCGAATTCCTCGTGGCCGCATCGCCCGAGATGTTCGTGCGCGTCGAGGGCAAGCGCATCGAAACCTGCCCCATCAGCGGCACCATCCGCCGCGGCGCCGATGCGCTGGAGGATGCGGAGAACATCCGCACCCTGCTCAACTCCGCCAAGGAGGAGAGCGAGCTGACTATGTGCACCGACGTGGACCGCAACGACAAATCCCGCGTCTGCGTCCCCGGCACGGTCAAGATTATCGGCCGGCGGCAGATCGAGATGTATTCCCGCCTGATCCATACGGTGGACCATGTGGAAGGTACGCTGCTGCCGGGCCGCGATGCGCTGGATGGCTTCCTCTCCCACGCCTGGGCCGTCACCGTCACCGGGGCGCCGAAAAGCTGGGCCATCCGCCATGTGGAGGCGGAGGAACGCTCCGCCCGCCGCTGGTATGGCGGCGCCATCGGCCGCATGGGCTTCGATGGCAACATGAACACCGGCCTGACGCTGCGGACCATCCGCCTGAAGGACGGCATCGCCGAGGTGCGCGCCGGCGCCACCCTGTTGCATGACAGCGACCCGGCGGCGGAAGAAGCCGAGACCCGCCTGAAGGCCAGCGCCATGTTCGCCGCCATCAAGGGGGAGGCGCCCACCGCCCGCACCGCCCCCGCCACGCCGCGCGGCAGCGCCGCCCATGTCCTGCTGATCGATCACGAGGATAGCTTCGTCCATACCCTGGCCAGCTACCTGCGCGCTTCCGGCGCCAGCGTCCGCACCCTGCGGCCGGAGATGGCGCGGGCGGAATTGCGGGAAGGGGCGGCGGCGGACCTGGTGCTGCTCTCCCCCGGCCCGGGCCGCCCGGCAGATTTCGCCATGTCGGAAACGCTGGACCTGATCATCCGCCGCAACCTGCCGGGCTTCGGCGTCTGCCTCGGCCTGCAAGGCATGGTGGAGCATTTCGGCGGCGCGCTGGATGTGCTGGCGCAGCCGATGCATGGCAAGCCCTCCGTGGTGCGCAACCTCGGTGGCCGCCTGCTGGCCGGGTTGCCGGACCGCTTCACGGTCGGCCGCTACCACTCCCTGCACGCCCGCCGCGTCGCCCTGCCGGCGGAGCTGTTGGCGACGGCGGAGACCGAGGACGGCACCATCATGGCGATCGAACACCGCCATCTGCCGCTCTCCGCCGTGCAGTTCCACCCGGAATCGCTGATGACAGACCCCACCCGCATCGGCCTGCCGCTGCTGGCGGCGGCACTGCGGCAACCCGTGGCGGCTTGAGGGGGCGCCATACTCGGCTCAGGGGCAGGAAGGCCGGGGAATTCTTTCCCCTGACCTTCTTCCTCACTTCCTGAATGCCGGCTGGCCCCAGCGCAGCGCGATCGCTCCACCAGGGGTAGGCAATGCCCTTATCTTGGGCAAAACTCCCAGCAAGGAATCGTGAGTGTTGCCGCCTTATGCGGACTGCCTGTTTTCGGTCACCGGCTGAGGCCAGGCACGCTGCCCCGGCGGACTTCACGCAGCATGGCGGGCCACCACGGCACCGCCCAAGCCCCGACAAACGGGGCAGCGCCAGCTCCAGGGACCGCAGCACCCTTGCCCGGATACTGAGACATGCTTCGACGCGACCTGCTGAAGACGAGCGCCCTGTTGCTGGGCGGCGGCAGCCTTGCCATGCCCGGCGTCGCCCGCGCCCAGGGCAACAAGGTGCTGAACTTCATCCCCTATGCCGACGTGGCGGTGGTCGACCCGACCTTTTCCACCGCCTACACCACCCGCACCCACGCCCTGGCGGTGTACGACACGCTGTTCGGCACGGACGAGAACCTGCAACCGCAGCCGCAGATGGTCGCCGGCCATGTGCTGGAGGATGACGGCCTTACCTGGAAACTCACCCTGCGCGACGGCCTGCAATTCCACGACGGCAGCAAGGTGCTGGCGCGGGATTGCGTCGCCAGCCTGAAGCGCTGGGGCGCGCGCGATGCCTTCGGCCAAGTGGTGATGGACGTCACCAACGAGCTCTCCGCGCCGGACGACAAGACCATCGTCTTCCGCCTGAAGCGGCCATTCCCGCTGCTGCCGCTCGCCCTCGGCCGCGCCAGCAGCCTGGTGCCGGCCATCATGCCGGAGCGGCTGGCGAACACCGACCCGTTCAAGCAGGTCACGGAGGTCATCGGCAGCGGCCCGTTCCGCTTCGTAGCCGATGAACGCGTGCCGGGCGCCCGCGTCGTCTATGCCCGCCACACGGGCTACGTACCGCGCGCGGACGGCACCCCCAGCTACACCGCCGGCCCGCGTACGCCGAACGTGGACCGCATCGTCTTCAACGTCATTACCGACCCGGCCACCGCCGCCGCCGCGCTGCAGACTGGCGATGCCGACTGGGTGGAACAGCCGCTGATCGACCTGCTGCCCATGCTCACCCGCAATCGCGACATCGCGGTGGAGATCAAGGACAAGACCGGCATGGTCGGTTGCTTCCGCTTCAACCACCTGCAACCGCCCTTCAACAACCCCGCCATCCGCCGCGTCGTGCTGCAGGCGGTGAACCAGGCCGATTGCATGACCGCCGTGGCCGGCGCCGCGCCCGACTACTGGCAGGGCGAGGTCGGCTACTTCCCGCCCGGCTCCCCCATGGCCACCAGGCCCGGCTTCGGCAAGACGGACGCCGCCAAACTCGCCCAGCTCCGCACCGCGTTGACGGAAGCCGGCTACAAGGGCGAACGCGTCGTCTTCCTCTCCGGCGCCGACGTGCCCCGCATCAGCGCGGTGTGCGAGGTGATGCGCGATGCCCTGGTGCAGATCGGCATGAATGTCGATTTCGTCGCCGCGGACTGGGGCACCGTCGTCAGTCGCATCAACAGCCGCAACCCGGTGAATGAAGGCGGGTGGAGCTGCTACTGCACCTACTGGTCCGGCATGGACCAATGGATGCCGCCCTCCCACACCTTCCTGCGCGCCAGCGGCACCCGTGGCGCCACCGGATGGCCGGACAGCCCGGACCTGGAAGCCCTGCGCGCCCAGTGGCTGCTGGCGGATGGCGAGGCTGCACAAAAAGCGATCGCCGCCCAACTGCAGACGACGGCCGAACGCGACGTCCCCTACATCCCGCTCGGCCTCTTCAAGCAACCCATCGCCTACCGGAAGAACATCACCGGCATCCTGAATGGGGCGCCGGTCTTCACCAATCTTCGCAAGGAAGGCTGAGGCGGGGAAAGGCCAGGGGAAGGAATTCCCCTGGCCCCCTTCTTTCTTCTGCGAGTTCTGGCTTCGGGCGGAAGGCAGGCGTTGACGCTGTTGGATTCAGCCTTGGCGCCGCAGGCATGAATTCCATCAAGCAGGAAATGCCGGGACTGCGTCCGTCAAGATGCAGGGCCAATAGGCCCTCGGTCCATGTCAAACCAACGACATGCGCCCAACGGCTGACATCTGATCAGAGTAATCCAACACCAGGCCTGACCCCTGGCAGGCGACAACGCCTACACTGACAGACAGGTGCCGCAAAAAGCGCACCCCAAACACCGCAGAAAGAAAAGAAGGGGGGTCTGGGGGGAATTCATTCCCCCCAGTTCCAGCCTCTCAATCCACCGTCGCGCCCGACTGCCGCACAACCTCCGCCCAGCGCCCCATATCCGCCTCGTGCACACGGCGGAACGCCGCGGGCGAGGGGTCTTCGGCCGGCGTGATGCCCTGGCTCGTTACCAGCCACTGGCGGAATTCCGGCTGGCTGATGATGCGGATGACCTCCTGGCTGACCCGCGCCTGGATCGGCGCCGGCAGGTTCGGCGGTGCCAGCAGCCCGTACCAGGTGCTGCTGGAGAAGCCGGGCAGCCCGCAGGCCTCGGCCACGGTCGGCACGTCCGGCAGGGCGGGCAGGCGGGCGGGGGTGCTCACGGCCAGGGCGCGCACCTGGCCCTGCTGCACGGCGCCGATGCTGGGGCCGCTCTGGTTGAAGAAGAACGCCACCTCGCCGGCCAGCAGCGCCGCCATGGCCGGGCCCTGGCCGCGATACGGCACATGCACCACGTCCAGCCCCGCCGCGCTGGCCAACTGCACGCCGGCCAGGTGGGTGGAGGCGCCATTGCCGGTGGAGCTGTAGTTCAGCCGACCCGGCTGCGCCTTTGCCATGGCGATCAGGTCCTGGCAGGTGGCCAGGCCCGGATACTTCACCGGGTTCACCAGCAGCACGTTGGGCACGTCACCCAGCAGAGCGATATGCGTCACGTCCCGGAACGGGTCGAAGGTCAGGCTGCGATACAGCGCGGCATTGATGGCGTGGGTGCCGGCGGTGGCCAGCAGGAAGCTGTAGCCATCCGGCCGCGCCTTCGCCACCAGCTCGGACGCGATGTTGCCGCCGGCGCCGGTGCGCGGCTCGACGACGACGGGCACGCCCAGCGCCTGGCTCAGCGGCTCGGCGATCTTACGGGCATAGATGTCGGTGCCGGCGCCACTGGGGAAGCCGCCATAGATGGTGATGGCGCGGCTCGGCCAGTTATCCTGGGCCTGGGCGGTGGAGATGGCCGGCACCAGCAGGGCCAGCAGCGGAAGGGCGAAGCGAAGCATCCAGACTGTTCCTTCTCAAAAGGCAGCAGTGCCGACGCGAACAGGCAAGTCCCGGTCTTTTCTTGTCATGCGGCGCGGGGGTCGTTGCCCCCGGCCGTAGGCACGCTCAGGGGTTCGGAAAGCTGCGCGGGCGGATGCCCGCGTGGAAGTAGCTGACCATCGAGTAGATGTCGTACACCGGCAGCCCCAGCTCCCGCTGCAGCGCGGCGGCGTAGGGCGGCATGTTGGTGCATTCCAGCACGATCGCGCCGACCTCCGGGTGCTTCGCCACCAGCGCGCGCCCGGCTTCCAGGATGTCCTGCTCGGCCAGGTCGACATCCATGTCGTCCTTCTCGGCCTTGATCAGAACACGGAAGAATTCACGCCCGTTCTCCGTCCCCACCACCGGGGTGTCCAGCGGCACGCCGGCGGCTTCCAGGTGCCGTGGCGTCAGCGTGGCGCCGCTGACGGTGACGAGGCCGACGCGCTTGCCCGGCGGCAGCATCGCCTGCACCCAGGGCACCTGCATCAGGCTGCTGGTGGCGACCGGCACGCCCACATGCGCCGCGATTTCCTTCTGGAACAGGGAGAGGAAGCCGCAATTGGTGGTGATGGCCTCCGCCCCCTGGCGGACCAGGTCCTCCGCCGCGTCCAGGAAGTCCTGCAACAGCCCGTTGGCGCCGTTCAGCACCACCTTCTCCGGACTGGCGCCGCGCACCACCTTGTAGAGCACCGGGAAGGGCCAGGTGGTGCCGTTGCCCATGTCGCCCGGAATGCGCGGGAAGCGCGCCTCCAGCATCAGGATGCCCAGCGGCGCGCCGTAGACGGCCTTGCCGCCCTTGGCGACGCCACGGCGGGGGGAGGGGTTGGTAGGGCTCACGGTCATGGCAGCCTCAGCGGACCGGCGGCGCGTATTGCAGGCCACCCTGGGTGTAGAGCTGGTTGCGGCCGCGCGGCAGGCCCATCGGCGCCACGTTGCGGTCCCAGATCTCGGCGTAATTGCCGACCTGGCGCAGGATGTTCGCGGCCCACTGGGCGGAGACGCCCATGTCCTTGCCGAAATCGCCGCCCGCCACGCCCAGCAGGCGCTGCACGTCCGGGCGCGGGTCGCTCATCATCTGCTCGATATTGGCGCGGGTGATGCCGAACTCCTCGCCCAGATGCATGGCATTCTGCGTCCAGCGCACCAGGTCGAAGAAGCGGTCGTCGCCCTTGCGCACCACCGGCCCCAGCGGCTCCTTGCTGATCAGCTCCGGCAACACCACGAAGTCATCGCCGCGCGCACCCAACCCTGCCCGGAACGCGGCGAGAGTGGACGTGCCGACGGTGAAGGCATCGCACCGCCCGCCGATCATCGCGTTGCGGATTTCCTCGACGCTCTCGATGATCACCGGGTTCAGCCGCATATTGTTGGCGCGGAAGAAGTCGGCCAGGTTCTTTTCGGTCGTGGTGCCCGGCTGCACGCAGACGCTGGCACCATCCAGCTCCTTGATGGACTGCACGCCGAGCTTCTTGTTCACCATGAAGCCCTGGCCGTCGTAGAACAGGACGCCGGTGAACATCAGCCCCAGCGCCGCCTCCCGCGGCTGCGTCCAGGTGGTGTTGGAGGAGAGGATGTCGATCTCCCCCGTCTGCAACGCCGTCAGCCGGTTGGCATAGGTGGTGGTGACGAAGCGCACCTTGGTGGCATCCCCCAGCACCGCCGCCGCGATGGCGCGGCAGAAATCGGTATAGAGGCCGGTGTATTCGCCGCGTTCGTTCAGTACCGCGAAGCCCGGCAGGTCGGCGGAAGTGCCGCAGACCAGCGCCCCCCGCGCCCGGATGGCATCGATGGTGGCGGAGCCACTGGGCGCCTGCGCCTGGGCCGGCCCGGCGAAGGCCGCGAGGGCGAGGCCGGCACAGCCGGCAAGAAGGGAGAGAAGGCGACGCGTCATCGAAGTTCCTGACCAGATCCTGGGAATCGTCTCGGAAGCCGTGTGCAGCCCGCCGCGTGGTCGCGGCTTGGTCTTGTCGTCTCCCGGGGCCACGGTCCCGGGCTCTTTCGCCGCGCCCGACGCCCGGAGCGCGGCGGCCTAAGGCGGCATCGCCGAAAAGCCCGCACCGCGCCCTAGTGGAAGCGGGACGGCCTGAACGGCTCGATCGGGATCTCCGGCGTCTGGCCGGAGATCAGCTGGGCGACGATGCGTCCGGTGCGCGGCCCCGCCACCAGCCCGACATGGCCATGGCCGAAGGCGTGGATGATGTCGGCAGAGGCACTGGAACGGCCGAGGCAGGGCATGCCGTCCGGCATGCTCGGCCGGTGGCCCATCCAGGTCGTGACCTTGTCCGCCGGATACGGATTCGGCAGGCCAGGGAAGCAACGCTGCAAATGGTCGCGCAGGATGTCGGCCCGCTTCCAGTTCGGCGCGGCGTCCAGTCCGGCGATCTCCACCTGGCCGGCGGCGCGCAGCCCGTCCGCCATGTGGTTCACCACCATCTTGGCGCCGGCCAGCGCGGCGGAATGCCTTGGCCCCTGCTCGGCGCCATGGAACATCACGTGATAGCCGCGCTCGGTCTCCAACGGCACATGGTCGCCGGCCCGGGCAGCCAGGGGGCGGGACCGCGCGCCGCAGCACAGCACGGCGGCATCGCATTCCAGCAGGCCGCCATCGGCCAGCGTCACGCCCTTCAGCACCTGCACATCCACCTTGAAGCCGGTGGCCGCCGCCTTGCGCAGCGTGGCGCCCCGCCGCACCGCATGTGCCACCAGCGCCGCGACGTAGCGGCCCGGCGCGAGGCAGCGCCCCGCCTCATGCACCATCACCGCGAAGGTGAAGGACGGCGCCAGATCCGGCTCCATCGCCCGCAACGCCTCGCCCTCGACCTCGGACCAGGTGACGCCCACCGCCTGGCGGATGCGCCAGCCCATGGCCTCCGCCTCGAAGCTGGCGCGGTTGGGGTGAACGTCCAGCAGGCCCTTGTGCTCGATCAACTCCGGCACCCCGGCCTCGCGGGCCAGCGCGCCGTGCAGCACGGGCGAGTCCTTCAGCAGCGGCCGCAGCGCCTGTGCGGTCCGCAGCACCTTCGCCTCCGTCCAGCCCGCCAGCAGGTAGCGCGTCAGCCAGGGCAGCACCTTGGGGAAATACTGCCAGCGGATGGCCAGCGGCCCCAGCGGGTCCCGCAGGAAGCCCGGCACCTTCTTCCACAGCCCGGGCCCGCTGGGCGGCACCACGGACATGGAGGACAGCCAGCCGGCATTGCCGAAGCTGGCCGCCTGGTCGCCGCCCGGCTCGCCGGGCTCCAGGATGGTCACCCGGTGCCCGGCGCGCAGCAGCTCGATGGCGCTGCACGCGCCCTCGATGCCCGCGCCGATGACGACGACATGCTTGCTCACAAGGGCGCGCCTTCCGGCATGTCCTTGCCCACGGAGAGCGCGCGCGGGTCGAGGAAGCAATGCAGGATCGCCGGCTTGCCGGAGGCCACGGCGCGCTGGAAGGCGGGCGCGAACTCCTCTGTCCGCCGCACCGTCTCGCCATGGCCGCCGAAGGCGGTGGCATAGGCGGCGAAGTCCGGGTTCCGCAGCTTGGTGGCGGAGACGCGGCCGGGATAGTCGCGCTCCTGGTGCATGCGGATGGTGCCGTACATGCCGTTGTCGATCACCAGGATCACCAGCGGGATGTCATGCTGCACGGCGGTCGCGAATTCCTGGCCGTTCATCAGGAAGTCGCCGTCGCCGGCAATCACCACCACCGTGCTCTCCGGCTTCTGGCGCTTCGCCATCACGCCGGCCGGCACGCCATAGCCCATGGAGCCCGAGGTCGGCGCCAGCTGGGTACCAAGCTGCGAGAAGCGCCAGTGCCGGTGCATCCAGCCGGCGAAATTGCCGGCGCCATTGCACAGCACCGTGTCGCCCGGCAGGTTCTCGTTCAGCCAGCGCACCACTTCACCGTACTGGAACTCGCCCGGCAGCGTGCGCGGCTTGCCGGAGACGTCCAGATACGCGGCATGGGCCGGCGCCACGCTCTCCGCCCAGGCCGGCGTGCCCTTCGGCGCCAGGCCGGACAGCGCGGCCACGAAGCTGCGCGGCGAGACCTGGATGGCCAGCGTCGGCGCATAGACGCGGCCGAGTTCCTCGGCACCCGGATGCACATGCACCAGCGTCTGCTTCGGCACCGGGATGTTCAGCATGGTGTAGGAGCTGGAGGGCATCTCCGACATGCGGCCACCCACCAGCAACAGCAGGTCGGCCTCCTTCACCAGGCCCGACAGCTTGGCGGAGGGGCCGATGCCGAGGTCGCCGACATAGCAGGGATGGTCCCAGCGGAACCGGTCCGCGCGGCGGAAGGAGGTGCAGACCGGCAGCGACCAGCGCGTGGCGAACTCGCCCATCGCGTCCACCGCCGCCTGGTCCCAGCCCGAGCCGCCAAGGATCACCACCGGCTGCTTCGCCTGCGCCAGCAGCCCTTCCAGGGAGGCGAGGTCGGCGGCGGAGGGCGCGGGCTGCGCCGGCTCCACCCGCGGCACATCCTGCACCTCGGCCATCGCCACCAGCATCTCTTCCGGCAGCGCGATCACCACCGGGCCGGGGCGGCCCTGCATGGCGACGCGGAAGGCGCGGCCGACGAGCTCCGGAATCCGGTCCGGCGTGTCGATCTCGGTGGTCCACTTGGTCATGGAGCCGAAGACGGCGCGGTAATCCAGTTCCTGGAACGCCTCGCGCTCCCGCATGCCGACCTCGATCTGGCCGACGAACAGGATCATCGGCGTCGAATCCTGCATGGCGATGTGCACGCCATGGCTGGCATTGGTGGCGCCGGGGCCGCGCGTGACGAAGCACACGCCGGGCCGCCCGGTCAGCTTGCCATAGGCCTCCGCCATGATGGCCGCGCCGCCTTCCTGGCGGCAGGTCAGCACGTCGATCTTGGCATCGTGCAGCGCGTCCAGCACGGCGAGGTAGCTCTCGCCCGGCACGCAGGTCACGCGCTCCACGCCCTGCGCGAGCAGCTGGTCGACCAGGATCTGGCCTCCGGTGCGGGCGGCGCTCACGACAGCGCCTCCACCGCGCCGGCGATGCGCGTCATCGCGGTGCGGAGTTCCGCCTCCGCCGTGGCGTAGGAAATACGGAAATACGGCGCGAGGCCAAAGATCGAACCCGGGACGACAGCCACGTCATGTTCCTCCAGCAAATATCGGCAGAAATCGGCATCGCTCTCCAGCACCTGGCCGGATGGGGTCTTGCGCCCCATCACTCCGGCACAGCTGGCAAAGGTATAGAAGGCGCCTTCCGGCTTGCGGCAGGTGATGCCGGGAATGGCGTTCAGCGCCTTCACCACCAGGTCCCGCCGCCGCTCGAAGGACGCGCGGCGCTCCTTCAGGATCTCCTGCGGCCCGTTCAGCGCCTCTACGGCAGCGGCCTGGGAGATGGAGGCGGGGTTGGTCGTGCTCTGGCTCTGCACCACCGCCATGGCAGCGATCAGCGGCCGCGGCCCGGCACCGTAGCCGATGCGCCAGCCCGTCATGGCATAGCTCTTGGATACGCCGTTAACGATCAGCGACCGTTCCTTCAGCGCCGGCTCCACCGCCACCGGGCTGGTGCAGATGAAGTTGCCGTAGGCCAGATGCTCGTAGATCTCGTCCGACATCAGCCACACCTGCGGGTGGCGCAGCAGCACGTCGCAGATCGGCCGCAGATCGGCGGGGCTGTAGGCCGCGCCGGTCGGGTTGCTGGGGGAGTTCAGCATCAGCCAGCGGGTGCGCGGCGTGATGGCGGCCTCCAGGTCGGCGGCATCCAGGCGGAAGCCGTTCTCCTCCCGCCCCACCACCGGCACGGGCACGCCGCCGGCGATGATCACCATGTCGGCGTAGGAGGTCCAGAACGGCGCGGCGATCACCACCTCGTCGCCCTCGTCCAGCGAGGCCATCAGCGCGTTGTGGATGACCTGCTTGGCCCCGGCGCCGACCGTGATCTCGTTGGCGGCGTAGTCCAGCTGGTTCTCCCGCCGCAGCTTGGCCACGATGGCGTCCTTCAACTCCGCCGTGCCGTCCAGCGTCGTGTACTTGGTCGCCCCCGCCTTGATGGCGGCGATGGCGGCGTCCTTGATGTTGTCCGGCGTATCGAAATCCGGCTCGCCGGCGCCGAGTACGATGACGGGCCGCCCCTCCCGCTTCAACTGCGCCGCGCGGGCGCCGATCTTCAGGATCTCCGACACGCCGATATGGGCGATGCGCCGGGCCGGGCGGAAGGCGAGGGGGGCGGTGTCCATCGTCGTGACCTCAGCGCGCCGCGACGGCCATGATTTCGACGCGGATCTCCGGCAGTGCCAGCTTCACCTCGCCACAGCACCGCGCGGGCGTGTGGCCCTGCACCACCCACGCATCGTACACCTCGTTCATGGCCGCGAAGTCCTTCATGTCGGCCAGCCAGATGGTGATGTTCAGCAGCTTGGATTTGTCGCTGCCGGCGGCGGCCAGCATCTCGTCGATCTTGGCCAGCACCTGGCGCGTCTGCCCGGCGGCGTCCGCCGCGCGGTCATCGGCCGTGTGGCCGGCCAGGTAGATGGTATCCCCATGCACCACGGCGCGGGAGCGGCGGGCGTTCTGGTCCAGGCGGGTGATCTCGGTCATCTCAGGCTCTTTCAGGCGGCGGCGATGCGGCGGCAGTGGTTCAGCGCCGCCTCGATCAGGTTGTCGCTGGCTTCCGGCGTGCGGAAGGCGGAATGCGCCGCCAGCGTGGCGTTCTCGACCTTGGCGAAGAAGTGGCCGGCCGGCAGCGGCTCCTCGGCATAGACGTCGAGGCCGATATGCCGCAGCGCGCCGCTCTCCGCCGCCTTGGCCAGCGCCGCCTCATCCGTGATGGCGCCACGCGCGGTGTTCAGGAAGATCGCGCCCTTGCGCATCTTGCCGATCTTCTCGGCGGAGATGAAGCCGCGCGTCTCGTCACTCAGCAGCATGTGCAGGGAGATGACGTGGCTCTCCGCCAGCAGGGTATCGAGGTCGACGAAGGTGACGCCGGCAGCCTCGCGCTTCGTGCGGTTCCAGGCCAGCACCTTCATGCCGGCACCGGCGCAGAGCCGCGCCATCTCCGCCCCGATGCCGCCGAAGCCGATCAGGCCGACGGTCTTGCCGGTCAGCTCCACGCCATCGGTCCGGTTCCACTGCCCGGCACGGATGCCGCGGTCCATGAAGGCCAGCCCCTTGGCCGAGGCCCACATCAGCGCGAAGGCCATCTCGGCCACGGCGGTGTCGCCATAGCCCTTGATGATGTGCACCTCGATGCCGGCCGCCGCCAGCTCGTCCGGGTTCATGTAGCTGCGCGCGCCGGTGCCGAGGAACACGACGTGCTTCAGCCCCTTGCACTGCTTGGCGATGTCGGTCGGCAGGTGGGTGTGGTCGATGATGACGATCTCGGCATCGCCCAGCAACGCCGGCAGCTCGGCGGACTTCACGTCCGGGTTGCGGTTGACCTGGACCGGGATGTCGGTCGCCTGGTGCAGCCGCTCGGCCACCTCGGCCAGGGTCGGGTTGGCGTCAACGAAGATGGCGCGCATCTCAGGGCCCTTTCTTTATGCCACTTCGCCCATGGCCTTCGCGGCCAGGGCATTGCCGGTATAGATCTCCGCGAAGCCGGCCCGGATCATGTCGGTGATCTGGTCCAGCCGGCGCGCGATATGCGTCTGCATCAGCGCCGCCGCCGCATCGGCATCCCGCGCCCGCAGGTGGCGCAGGATCATCAGATGCTCGTCCTGGGTGGAGGAACGGCGGCCCTTGCGCATGTCGATCCAGCGGATGAAGCGCACCCGCTCGTTCAACGAGCGCAGGGAACGCACCATCTCCTCGTTGTCGGACAGGCGCGCGAGGCTCTCGTGGAACTGCTCGTCCAGCGTCAGTAGCTCCAGCGCGTGCTCGTCGTCGTCCGGCTCGTCCCGGCTGCGGGCGGCGAAGGCGGCCAGCGCATCCAGAGCCTCGTCGGAAGCCCGCTCGCAGGCCAGGCGCAGCGCGCCCACTTCCAGCATGGCGCGGTACTCGTACAGCGTCAGCACCCGCTTCGGGTCCAGCGGCCGGACCGAGTAGCCGCGGTTGACCGTGGCGATCAGGAAGCCCTCGGCCGCCAGCCGGTTCAGCGCCTCCCGCAGCGGCGTACGGCTCACGCCGAGGCTGCGGGCCAGTTCCACCTCGTTCACACGTTCGCCAGGACGCAGCCGATAGGTGACGGCCATGGCCTTCACTTGGTCATAAACCCGGTCCGCTGAGCGGGAAGGGGGGGTCTGCGGCTCGTCATTCATCTGGACGCAGATGTGAATACACTTCTAGCAAGGCGTCAAGACGGCTCCGGTCCAGCCTTCACCAAGAATTTTTATCAAATACCGATGAGAATAACCCCAAACGGAACGCAACTTCGCTTCCCGAGGGAAGTGAACAGGTCAATACAACCAGAGAGGGTAATGTAGAGAATATGCACACGTAGTAATGTCGTCCGGTAAAACTTTTCGTGCACAGGGCTTTGCAGAACTTCCTTTAAGTCCTTTTGTTATTGCTCTGCACAAAAAACCTGACTCGGGCGGATGGGATGGATTTGATCTGGAATTGCTTGCAGGGGCCGCATGACGGGCGCGTTCTGGCTGGCGCGGCTGCCATTTGTGTCGTTGCGTGCTTGACCAGCATGGTCCTGGCAGGGCTGGGCCGCTCCATCGGCCTGCCGCGCCTGGCGTTCGGGCTGGCCGTCATGGTGGCCGGCCTGGGCGCGTGGTCGGCGCATTTCATGGCGCTGCTGGCCTATAATTTCCCCTATCCGCTGGGGTTCGACCTGCCGGTGACGATGTTCTCGGCCTCTATCGGCCTCGTCTTCGCCGCCATCGCCTTCACGCTGCGCACGCGCTCGCCCCGCCTGCTGTGGCAGGCCGCCAGCGGCGGCGTGCTCGGCCTCGGCATCGTCCTCATGCACTATGTCGGTACCTCGGCCCTGCAACTGCCGGGCGAGTTGTTCTACGACCCGGCGCTGATCGCCGCCTCCGCCCTGCTGGGCTCGGGCCTCGGTGCGCTGTCCTTCATCGCGCTCGGGCGTTCGGGGCGGATGCCGCGCATCCTCGCCGCCGCCTCCATCCTGTCCCTCGGCATCATCGGCCTGCATATCACCGGCATCGCCTCGGCCTTCATGCTGCCCAACGGCAATCCGGTGCGGACGGATGGCGCCACGTCCCGCCTCTGGCTGGCGGCGCTGATGGCGTCGGTGATGGCGGCATTGCTGGTCTCCGCCCTCACCACGCTGCTGGTCGGGCTGCGCCTGAAGAAGCAGGTGATGGCCGAGACCACCCGCCTGCGCAGCCTGTCCGATGCCGCGTTCGAGGCCATCGCCATCTGCGACTCACGCGGCCGCATCGTCGACGTCAACACCATGCTCAGCCAGTTGCTCGCCACGGCGCCGGAAGCCCTGGTCGGCACGCCGGTGAAGCTGCTGTTCCGCGATACCTCGCAGGACCTGATGGTGAAGGGCGGCCGCATCGTCACCGCCCTGGCCGCCGGCACGCCGGTGGAATTGCTGACCCGCCCGGTCCACACCGCCGTCGGCCCGCGCCTCGTCGTCGCCGTGCGGGACCTGCGCGGGCGGCTGGAGGTGGAGCGCCGCATGCTGCACCTGGCGCGGCACGACCCGCTAACCGGCCTGCCCAACCGCGCCTTTCTGAATGAGCGCCTGACGCTGGAACTGGCGCAGGCCCGCGCCGGCGGCCCCGGCTTCGCCCTGATGTGCCTGGACCTGGACCGCTTCAAGGCGGTGAACGACACGCATGGCCACGCGGCCGGCGACATCGTGCTGCGGGAAGCCGCCCGCCGCCTGCGCGCCGCCACCCGGCAGGACGATTTCGTCGCCCGGCTGGGCGGCGACGAATTCGTCGTCATCCGCATCAACGACGGCAGCGCCGATTCCTCCGCCCTGATGGCTGCCCGTATCTGCGAGTACCTGTCCGAGCCCTACGATCTCGGCAACGGTGCGCGGGGCGACATTTCCGCCTCCATCGGCATCGCCCGCTGCCCGCAGGACACGGACGAGGCGGAGGAACTGCAGCGCTGCGCCGACGTGGCGCTGTACAGCGTGAAGCGGGACGGCCGGAACGGCACCGCCTTCTACAGCCGCAGCATGGACGAGGTCGCCCGCCAGCGCTCGGCGCTGGAGAACGACCTGCGCCTGGCCACGCCGCGCGGCGAACTGGAACTGTATTGGCAGCCGCAGCGCCTCGTGGCCGACGATACGCTGATCGGCTTCGAGGCCCTGCTGCGCTGGCACCGCCCCGGCCGGGGCGACATGCCACCGGAGGATTTCGTCCCCACTGCTGAGAGCAGCGGCGCCATCCTGCCCATCGGCGCCTGGGTGCTGCGCACGGCGTGTACGGAGGCCGCGAAGTGGCCGCGCCCGCTGCGCGTCTCGGTCAACATCTCCGTCGTACAACTGCAGCAGAAGGATTTCGTCGAGCAGATTCAGGCCGTGCTGAAGGATGCCGGCCTGCCGGCCGCCCGGCTGGAACTGGAAATCCGCGAGGGCGTGCTGCTGTCTGAGCAGGAAGACGCCATCCTGGCCCTGAAGACGGTGCAGGGGCTGGGCGTGCGGGTGGCGCTGGATGATTTCGGCAGCGGCCATGCCGCCCTCGGCATGCTGCGCTCCTTCTCCTTCGACCGGCTGCATATCGGCCGCTCGGTGGTGAAGGACATGTCGCGCGACGCCGGCTCCCTGGCCATGATGCGCGCCATCATGGGGCTGGGGCGCGGGCTGAAGATGCCGGTGCTGGCGGAAGGCGTCGAGAGCCCGGACCAGTTGAAGGCGCTGCGGCTGGAGGGCTGCGAATTGTACCAGGGCTACCTGGGTGGCCGCCCGGAACCGGTGGCCGCCTACCGCCGCCTGCTGCAACCGGCGCACAGCCCCGCCTGCTAGGGGTGATGGCTTGCGCGGCTGAAGGTCCGTATCGGATCACGCTTCCGGCTGATCCAGCCTGGCTGAGGACGGGCCGATCGGCATCTGGCGGGGGGCGGAGGGACGGTCAGGGGAAGGAATTCCCCTGAAACCCCATCTTCTTTTTGCCAGTTGGCTTTTGGACCGGCTGGCGGGGCGATTGCGAAATTAAGGACGGCTTCTGAAGTCTGCGGGCTGCGGGCTGCGGGCGGGGTAGGGATTATTTGCGTAGCGCAGAGGCGCCCTGGCCAAATGCAGGGACACTGCACAAGCCGCCGACAAAGCTGGGACACAGAGAGGCTGAGACGCCCGACCCGGCAGGCTCCACGAGCTGCCGAGGCTGCACCGTCCGTCACCAGCCGCCGGCACGGCCCCGGCGTGAAGAACCAGAGTTTCCACAGGCACAACCAGGAAACGCGCAGCAGAAAAGAAGGGGTCCGGGGAACTCTTTCCCCGGTCTTCCCGCCACACGTCGAATGTCGGCCAGCCCGCGCCCGCCCGCCTCGGCCGCCGTCAGCCGGCCCGCCCAAACCCCTGCGGGTTGGCGGCACGCCACGCCCAGGCGGTGCGGACAATCTCTTCCAGCGAATCATGCTGCGGGCTCCACCCCGTCTCCCGCCGCAGCAAGGCGTTGGAGGCGATGAGCACCGCCGGGTCACCCGCCCGCCTCGGCCCCTCGCTATACGGCACCGCGCGGCCGCTGACCGCGCTGACCGTGTCGATCACCTGCCGCACCGAATAGCCGGTGCCGTTGCCGACATTGTAGCGGACGCTCGGCCCGCTCCCCAGCCGGTCCAGCACCCGCAGATGCGCGTCCGCCAGGTCGGTCACGTGCACATAGTCGCGGATGCAGGTGCCGTCCGGCGTGTCGTAGTCGGTGCCATACACCGTCAGGGCGGGGCCGCTGCCCAGGGCGGCGTTGATGGCCAGCGGGATCAGGTGGGTCTCCGGGTCGTGGTCCTCGCCCAGCCGCCCCTGCGGATCGGCGCCGGCGGCATTGAAGTAGCGCAGGCTGGCGGAGCGCATGCCATGCACCCGGTCCGCCCATTCCAGCCCGCGTTCCGCCATCAGCTTGGACTCGCCATAGGCCGAGACCGGCGCGAACCCCGCCGTCTCGTCGATCGGGATGCTCTCCGGCAGCCCGAACAGCGCGGCGGTGGAGGACAGCACGAAGCGCCGGCAATCCGCCTTCACCGCCGCCTCCGCCAGCCACAGCGTGTTGGAGAGGTTCTCGGCGATGTAGCGCAGCGGCTCCCGCATGGATTCGCCGACCAGGGAGAGCGCGGCGAAATGCAGCACGCCATCGAAGCGCCAGCGGCCGAACACCTCGGCCACCTTGGCACGGTCGGCCAGGTCGGCCACCACCAGCTCGGCGCCCGGGGCCACGGCCTGACTGTGCCCCTGGCGCAGGTCGTCGATCACCACGACCTCGTCGCCGCGTTCCCGCAACGCCAGGACGACATGGCTGCCGACATAACCAGCGCCGCCCGTCACCAGAAATCGTGCCATCGTACCGACCTCGCCTGGACCCGGTGGCTGGAGCGCCAGCCGGGTCACCATCCCCATTGCACCCACAACTGCGGCCATACCGCGGCGGGGGCGGGCCCCTGTTAGCCGTGAAGCCCCCGCCCGGCAAACGCCTGGACCCGCGGGAAGGCCCCATCACGCGCCATCCTGCTGCGGCGCACCGTGGCGGGCATGGGCCGGTTGCCACGGTGAACACCGCGTGGCCCAGGCCGCCTTCGCAGCCAGCCGGGACCCGTCAGTGCCCGACCGTGGCCCTAGCCTGCCTCCACACCGCGCCGCTGCATGCCCGGGCCCCGCCAGCCAGCAAAGAGCCAAGGCGCCCCCGCTACGCCCATACGCTAGTGAGACGGCGCCCCTTTCCCCGCACCCTCCCGCATCGGCGGCAGGAACCACGCCAGCAGGCCGATGGCCGGCAGGAAGGCGCAGATCCGGTACACCGCCTCGATACCCACGCGGTCGGCGAACTCACCCAGGATGGCCGCCGCCACCCCGCCCAGGCCGAAGGACAGCCCGTAGAACAACCCGCCGATCAGCCCGATCCGCCCCGGCAGCAACTCCATCGCGTAGATCAGGATGGCGGCGAAGGCGCTGGACATGATCAGGTTGATCACCACCGTCAGCACCCCGGTCCAGAACAGGTTGGCGAAGGGCAGCATCAGCGTGAAGGGCAGGGCGCCCAGGATGGAAAACCAGATGATCTTGTTGCGGCCGATCCGGTCGCCCAGGATGCCGCCACCCAGCGCCCCCGCCGCCGAAGCGCCCAGGAACAGGAACAGCATGACCTGCGAGGCCTGCACGGACACGCCGAATTTCTCGATCAGGTAGAAGGTGTAGAACGAGCTGAAGCTGGACGTGTACGCGTTCTTGGAAAACAGCAGCACCACCAGGATCGAGATCGAGACGACGATGGTCCCGGTCGGGTAGGCCGAGCGCGTGACGGGCGTGAACCCCGCCGCGCGCGGCTTGGCCGCCTGCTGCCGCTGGAAGCGGGCATAGCGCCCGGCGGTCCACACCATCAGTATCATCGCCAGCAGCGCGGCCAGCGAGAACCACGCCAGGCTGCCCTGGCCGCGCGGCACGATGATGAAAGCGGCCAGCAATGGCCCCATCGCCCCGCCGGTCTGCCCGCCCACCTGGAAGATGCCCTGCGCCAGCCCGTGTTGCCCGCCGGAGGCATTGCGCGCCATCCGCGTCGCCTCCGGGTGGAAGATCGAGGACCCCAGCCCGACGCAGCCCGCCGCCGCCAGCAGCAGCGCATAGCTGCCCGCGTAAGCCAGTCCGATCAGCCCGGCCAGGGTGAAGCCCATGCCGACCACCATGGAGTACGGCATCGGCCGCTTGTCCGTGTAGTACCCCACCGCCGGCTGCAGCAGGGACGCGGTGATCTGGAAGGTCAGCGTGATCAGCCCGATCTGCCGGAAATCCAGCGCATAGGCATCCTTGATGATCGGGTAGATCGCCGGGATCAGCGACTGAATCATGTCGTTCAGCAGATGCGTCGTACTGAGCGCGATCAGGACCGGCATCACGGCACGCTGGGCGGCAGGGCTGTTCAGGTTCATGGACGTGCTCTCATCCCGCCCCCTGTGCACGGCACGGCGGCGGCCACTGGCTTGTTACGCTTGCCGCCACAAGCGGCCAGTCCGGCCGATTCCGCAAGCCCCCACGCCGCATGGCCGCCCCACGCCCTGCAAGGGCATAGCCGCCTGTGGCCAACGCCGCCGCGTCGTGCTGCGATGCCGGCCTCACCCCGGCGCATGACGCGTTCGCATCGTTCACGCACCATGCTCGCCGTCTTTGTTCGATCGCGTGGCCCAGGCTTCGAGCTGACACGCTTCGAGCCAGCACGCTTCAAGGGACTCGGCCCATGCATCCTCACGCGCTCAACCTGCCCCAGGGCCGCATGCTGCCAGGAGCCGTCGGCCACAACCGCGGCGTCGTGCGGCCCAACTACGCCTTCCTGCCACCGGAAGGCGTGCTGAAAAGCCGCCTGCCGCACTACGAGGCCACCGCCGCCCGCTTCCTGGCGGCCCCGGCGCTCGGCGCCCGCTTCGCCCAGTTCGTGCTGGAGATCGAACCCGGCGGCGGCACTCGCGCCCCCACGGCCGAGCCCGGCATCCAGCAATTCCACTACGTCCTTTCCGGCAGCGTGGTCGCGCAGGTGGGCGACTCCGCCGCGGCCGAACTGACCGCCGGCGGCTTCCTCTACGCCCCGCCCGGCGTGCCGGTCTCGCTCCGCAACCAGGGCAGCAGGCAGGCGCGGGTGCTGGGCCTGCGCAAGCGCTACGAGTCCATCGGCCTGCCGCCGCCCCAGCCCATCCTCTCCCACCAGGACCAGGTGCCCCGCACCAACCACACCGGGCTGGAAGGGCGCGGCTTCCAACACCTGCTTCCCTTCGGCGACCTCGCCTTCGATTTTGAGATGAACCTGATGTGGTTCGCCCCCGGTACCTTCTTCCCCGCCATCGAAACCCACATCATGGAACACGGGCTCTACATGCTGCACGGCCAGGGCCTGTACCTGCTCGGCACCGAATGGCACGAGATCTGGGCGGAAGACTTCATCTGGATGGGCGCCTACTGCCCGCAGCAATTCTACCCGACCGGGCCGGATGAAGCGGCCTACCTGCTGTACAAGGACGTCAACCGCGACGTGGCGCTCTGACGGAGCTCGCTGACCGTTGCACGCAGTTCAGGGAAGGCCGGGGAAAGAATTCCCCGGACCCCTTCTTTTTCTTTTTCGAGTTCTTCTGGGTGTGGCTGCCGAGGGCGTGGTCCTGAGAGACGGCTGGCTGCGCCGGAAGTCCTAGACCTCCGGCGACTGAAGGTTCAGCCCGCGCGGCCTGTATTTAAAATCATCACGGGGCATCCGCTCTCAGCCTTGAAGCGCCACGCCAAACTCGAAGAAAAAAGAAGGGGTCTGGGGAATTCATTCCCCAGCCTTCCCGCTTCGCCACACCCGCCATCACCCCGGAATGAACGCCTCGTGGGTCGAGGTCTGGATGCCGCCGCCCACCACTGGTCCGCCGCCGGCCACGTAGATGCGTTCGCCGATGGCCACGGCGCCCAGCCCGTGCCGTGGCGTCGGCATCGGGGCGTGGCTTTGCCAACGGTCGGTGGCCGGGTCGTAGCTTTCCAGCTGGCCGTGCACGGTGCCGGTCAGGGTGTTGTTCTCGAAGCGCCCGGTCTCGCCGCCCATGGCCCAGAAGCGGCCGGCCAGCAGCACCATGCCGTGGCCGGAGCGTGTGGTCGGCATCGGCGCGCGTTCCAGCCAGATGTCGCGCCCGGGCACGTAGAAATGGTGCAGGGGCGTGTTGTACTCGAAGGTGTTGAAGCGGCCACCGACGATGTGGATGCCGCCGCCATAGGCCAGCACCCCGGCATGGTCCCGCGCGCCGGGCAGCGGCTTGCGGCGTTCCCAGCGGTCGGTGCGCGGGTCGTACACCTCGTGCCAGCCGACGCTGGCGCGCTCGCCGGACGGGTCCGTCGCGCCGCCGATCAGGTAGACCAGGCCATCCAGCACCGCCACCGCGGCGGCGCCACGGGCGCGGGGCAGCGGCGCGATCTCCTGCCAGCGGTCGGTCGCCACGTCATAGACATAGGCGCCGTCATGCGCCGCGCGGTTCTGCTCGGTGAAGCCGCCCAGCGCGTAGATGCGCCCGGCATCGGCCACCACGGCCACATGATTGGCGCCGCGCGGCAGCGGTGCCGCCGTGCTCCAGCGGTCGGCGGCGGCGTCGTAGACATGGTGGTAGGGCCGGTCCACCCGTTGCTCGGCATAGCCGCCCAGCACATGCATCTTGCCATTCCAGGCGGTAGCCCAGGCCATCTCGCTACGCGGTAGCGGCAGCGGCGCGCGGGGTTCCCAGCGGCCGGGCGCACCGGCCGGGGCGGGGCTGTCGACGGATCGTTGCGCCAGTTGCTCCGGCGTCAGCGTCACCGGCCCGGCCCCGCGCAGGGGTGACATCTGCTCGGACGGCACGGGCATGCCGTGATGCGGCATCTGGGCAAGGGCCGGCGCCGCCAACAACGCGGCGGCCGAGCCGGACAGAACAGAGCGGCGGCGCATGGGCTGGATTCCTCCCAGGGATTGACCCGATCTTGCCCGTCATCGCCACGCCCGGCCAAGCGCAAGTTGCAGGCGCCGCCGGTGGCTTCGGGCACGCGCACCGGCTCATGGCGCGGGTCGCATGCCGTCGGTCCATGCCCGCGTGACTGCCGCCGCCTCAGGCGGCCGTGGCGCCCGCCACTGGCCCGCCTGCCGCCGCCCGCCCGGCGGCACGCACCCCATCCGCCATCTTCTCGGCGATCATGATGACCGGCACGTTCAGGTTGGCGCAGGGAATGGTCGGCATGACGGAGGCATCGCACACCATCAGCCCCTCCACCCCGATCACGCGGCCATCGGGGTCGCACACCGCCATCGGGTCATCCGCCGCGCCCAGGCGGCAGGTACCGCAGGGGTGCCAGACACCGCCGACATGCCGCCGCAGGTGCAGCCGCAGCGCCTCCTCGTCCTGGCACAGCACGTCCAGCGGCGCGTTGCCCTCCTGCGCCATGGCCAGGATGCGGGAACGCACCATCGGCACCCGGTCCATCACCGGTCCGGCCAGCGCCGTCAGCACGCCGTTCTGCCAGGATGGCTGCAGCAGCTTCTTCACCTGGGCGGAGTAGGTGGAGGGAAACGCCTCCAGCACCACACCCGCCATGGCGGGGGCGCGCAGCACGCCCGCCGCCAGCCGGAAGGCCTGGGCCAGCCGCACCAGGTCCCGCTCATCCGACAGCATGCGGAAATCCACCGCCGGCCGCACGCCCGGGTCGGGCGAGGCGAGGGTGACGCTGCCCTGCGAGTAGGATTTGTTCACCCAGTTGAACAGCGTGGCGATGCGGTGCCCCACCGCGTGCCAGCCGGAGCGTGTGTTGACCGCCAGGTGCATGTCCCCCGGCGGCGTTCCCTCCAGCCCCGAGGACCAGCGCAGGATGGATTGGATATGGTAGTGCTCGCCGCCCGGCAGCCGCGTATCCGGCCGGATGAAGGCGGAAACGCCGATGGAGGGATGCTCCAGCAGGTTCCGCCCCACGCCCTCCCGCGCCGCCACCACGGGAATCCCCAGCTGCTGCAACGCCCGCCCGGGCCCGACGCCGCTGCGCAACAGCAACGCCGGCGAATGCAGCGCCCCGTTGCTGACGATCACCAGCCCCGCCGCCACGTCGATGACGCGGCCATCCCGCCGCAGCCGCGCGCCCACGGCGCGCCGGCCCTGGAACAGCACCCGCTCGGCTTCCGTGCCGGTCCACAGTGTCAGGTTCGGCCGCGCCCGCACCGAAGTGGTCAGGTACACGGTGGCGGTGGAGGTGCGCCGGCCTTCCCGGTCCAGGTTGACGGTGATGGGGAAGACGCCGTCCTCCCACCGCCCGTTCTGGTCCTCGCGCGAGGCATGGCCCTGCCGGCCCAGCTCCGCCTCCACCTGGCGGGCGAAGGGCGTGTGCCGGGCGCGCGGCACGCGCTGGATCGGCAGCGGGCCGTCCTGCCCGTGCAGGTCGGTCTCCGCGCCCAGCTCCAGATCGTGTTCCAGCTTGCGGAAGTAAGGCAGCACATCCGCCCAGCCCCAGCCTGTCGCCCCCTCCGCCGCCCACTCCGCGTAATCATGCGGGGAGCCTCGGTTGGCGCCGATGCCGTTGATGGAGGAACCGCCGCCCAGGATGCGCGCCTGCTCATACGGCCGGATGGTGGCGTCGCCGGTATTGGAAGGGTCCTTGCCCATGCCGACGCGCAGCCCCGGCCAGGTCCAGTCCGTGTTGAAATACGCCCGGCCGGGATAGGGGGAAGCGATGTCCGCCGGCATCTCCCCCGGGCGCAGGTCCTGCCCGGCCTCCACCAGCAGCACGCTGCGGGATGCTTCCTCGCTCAGCCGCGCCGCCAGCACGCACCCGGCCGAGCCGCCGCCCAGGATCACCACGTCGAAACGGGCGGCATCGGCGGCGAGGGATGGTTGCTCCGTCATCTCTCAGCCCTTCCGCACATTCCAGAAGAACGCGGCGGAACCTGGCAGCACGCCCGTCACATTGTCCCGGAACGCGGTGCGGGAGAAATACTGGCCCAGCGGCAGGCTCGGCACGTCGTCGAACGCCACGCGCTGGATCTGGTCCATCAGGCGCCGGTTATCCTCGGGCGTCGCCGCGTCCAGCCATTGCAGGGTCAGGCGCTCCATCTCCGCGCTCTCATACCACCCGGTCCAGCCGGTGCTGCCCTGGCCGCGGATGGTGGCGTTCATCGCCGGGTTGGCGATGGACACGCTCGGCCAGTTGGTGTGGTAGACGCTCCAGCCACCCTTCTCCACCGGCTCGCGGGAGAGGCGCCGCTGCAGCACCGTGCCCCAGTCCATCTCCTGCAGGTCCACCTTGAGGCCGAGCTGCCGCAGCAGCTCCGCCGTCAGCAGCCCGTGCGGGGAGATGGAGGGATAATCGGCCGGGTTCAGCACCACCGCCAACTCGCCGTTGTAGCCGGAGGCCTTCACCGCCGCGCGGGCGGCATCCAGGTTGGTCGGCTGCGGCATGTCCGCCACCCCGGCCTCGGTCACGTCCGGCAGGCCGCAGGGGAACATCGCTCGGCACAGCTTCCAGGAATCGGCATCGCCGCCGACGATCGACTGCATGTAATCCTCCTGCCGCAGGGCGGAGAGGACGGCGCGGCGCAGCTTCACGTTGTTGAAGGGCGGCTGCAGATGGTTGAAGCGCGCGTGGGAGATGAAGCCATACGGGTCCTGCCGCTGCACCGTGATGCCGCGCCGCCGCGTCAGCGTCGGCACCAGGTCCGGCAGCGCCTGTTCCCACCAATCGATCTCGCCAGCCTGCAACGCCCCGGCGGCCGTCGCCGGGTCCGGCATCACGATCCATTCCAGCCGGTCCAGATGCGCCTGCTTGCCGCCGGCCGTCCATTCCGGCGCGCCCTCTCGCGGCTGGTAGCCATCGAAGCGCGCATAGACGGCGCGGCTGCCGGAGACGAACTCATCCGCCACGAAGCGGAAGGGGCCGGAGCCGACCATCTCTGTCACCGGCTTGTTCGGGTCCGTCATCGCCAGCCGCTCCGGCATGATGAAGGCGGGCGAGGAATGCGGCTTGCCGATCGCCTCCAGCAGGCGCGGGAAGGGGCGCTTCAGGCGGATGCGGATGGTGCGGTCATCCGCCGCCTCGAACGCCTCCACCGCCGCGCCGAGCGTCTGGCCGAACGTGTCACGCTTGCTCCAGCGCAGCAGGCTGGCGGCGCAATCCTGCGCCCGCACCGGCGCGCCGTCATGGAAGCGCAGGCCGTCCCGCAGCGTGATCAGCCAGGTCAGCCGGTCGTCGGAAACGCTGGCACCCGCGGCCATCTGCGGCTGCGGCCGCATCTGCCCATCGACACCGTAGAGCGTGTCGAACACGCAGTAGCCATGGGTGATGGTCACCGCCGCCGTGGTCCACACCGGATCCAGCGAGGAGAGATTGGCCTGCGGCACGAAGCGCAGGGTGGATGCGCTGGCGGCGCGTGCCAGCCGGGGCGCCGCCAGCGGCAGCAGCGCCGCCCCGGAAGCCTGCAACAGCCTGCGGCGTTCAATACCGGTCGATGTCATCGCGGCGGTGCCCCTCTCTGATGGGTGGAAGGCGGTTGGCCCGGCCCCTTCTGATCGTCGGGGCCAGGAAGGCACGCTACGGCGCGGCCGCGAAACGGCGCACCACATTCTCCAGCATGCGGGAGGCCGGGCCATCGAAGGCGGCCCCGTTCCACAGGCTGCCGCAGAAGGTGATGGAGCCGACGGCGAAGACCGCGCCGCCGCCCGGTACGTCGAAATAGATGATCTCCGCCCGCTTCAGCGCCTCCGGGCTCTCCCCGGTGACGGTGGCGATGTGGGAGAGCAATTCCTCCGGCACCGTCACGAAGGAAGCCGGCGGCACCGCTGAACGCGCCAGGATCACGGTGCCCGGCGGCGTGCCCAGGCGCGGGTCGGCGCGATCCAGCTCGAACCCCGCCGCGCCACCGCCGGAGAGGCCGTAATCGCCGATCACCTCCGGCACGCCGTCAAAGATCCAGGCGTGGCGCGGATCTTCGGAGGCCGGCAGGCGGCGGTAATAGGTGCCCTCGAACAGCCCCTGCGCGCTGAAGCCCAGCCCGACCAGCGCCTGCGGCGGCCGCCGGTTGCGCCGCCACAGCCCGCCCAGCGCACCATCCAACTGGTGGTAGTACTCGCCCGCCTCGGCCGCCCAGGCGCGGATGCCACCCTCCGCCCGGCGGATCTCGATCAGATGCGGCCGCGCCGGGTCCCGCGCGATGCGCCAGTAGAAGCCGTTGCCGCCGAGGTAGCAGAGCCGCCCGCCATGGTCCCGGTACGCCATCAGCGCATCCAGCATCCGCTCGGTATGATACTCGGGGTGCGAACCGGTCAGCACGACGCGGTAGGGTGAAAGGACCACCTCGCCTTCGTCGTCCAGATCCTCGTCGGTGATGATGTCGAAGGCGATGCCGCGCGCTTCCAGCCACGCCAGCAGGTGCGAATCCGCCGGGTAGTGCCGCAGGCCGGAACCCTTGGCGTCGTTGAAGGTCAGGAAGCCCGGCCGCATCGTCAGGATCGGCCGCAGGCGGGAGGAGAGCGAGATGCCGCTGCCATCCGGGTGGCGGTTATAGGTGGAGTGGCTGAAGCCCGGCACGTCATCCGGGTTGTGCGGATAGGCACCCCAGGCCACCACGCGTTCCTTGTACGCCGCATCCGCGTTGCCGCGCGCATGGTTGGCGTAGGCCTGATACGTGAAGGTGGAAGCCAGTACCGCCACCGCCGCATGCGGCCCATTCCGCGCGGGCAGCACGTAGAAGGGCAGCCAGTCCTCGCCCTCCGCGCAGGTCAGGTGGAAGGCATAGGCGCCGCTGCGCAGCTCCGCCGGCACCTCGAAGGTGAAGGAGGGTGCCCAGCCGCAATCGTCCAGGTCGTCCGCGTGGAAATGGATCGCGCCGTACTCGGCGGGCGCGTGCCGCCAGCAGGTTTCCCGCCCGCTCCATGCCGCGCCGACCACGCCGCGCGTCGGGGCGTTCAGCACGCGGCCATGCAGCCCGCCCGGACCCCGGTCGGCGATGCCGTCGCCCATGATGTCGTCGGAAAAATCCCACCGCGCCGCCAGCGTCTGCGCCGGCAAGGGCAGGATCAGCGGGTCCGGCCAGGACTCCACAAAGCCCGCCGCCACCAGCGGGTCCTCCAGCTTGCCGGTGAAGTGGTCCCTGGGCGCCGCCGCATCCCGCGCGGCGAAGGTGATGGCGCTGACGGGCGCCACACGCGCCACCGGCGTCGTCGCACTGGCAGTGGCGCCATCCGCGAGGCCCAGCGCCTGCTGGCCCAGCACGGCGCGGCCGGTGGCAGGGTCATGCGCCAGCCACAGCCGGTACCACACCATCGGGCGCAGCGGCCTCTCCGTCCGCAGCCGCGTCACGGTCCCGCCGAGGCTGATCTCCGCCTCCACCCCCGCCGCGCCGGCGCGGAGCACGATGCCATCCGCGCCGCCCTCCGCCGCCAGCACCGTGGCGGCCGGCAACTCGGCCAGCACCTGCACCAGCACCGCCCAGCTACGCGCCTGCGATGCCGCCAGGGCGGGCGTGCCGCGCACGACGCCGCTGGAGCCCAGCCGCACCGGCTGGTGCACGCCCTCGAACCCATAGTCGAACGGCACCGGGCGCAGATCCAGCCCCGGCCCGGCCGGGTTAGGGTCGGCCGAGACCACCCGCACCAGCCGCGCGCGGCAGGCGCCCGGGTTGCGCAGGCTGACATAAGCGGTGATCCGCTCGCCCGGGCGGCGGGAGAGGCGATCGAGGTAACCGGTGACCGGCGGCAACATCCCCGTCATACCCGGCGCAGGTTCCAGGGCACCGGGCGTGGCCCTTCCAGCATGCCGGTCAGTGACTTGCGGTAGGCGGTGCGGATGAAGAACTGCCCCAGCGGCACCGTCGGCACATCGCGGAAGGCCAGGTCCTGCATCTGCGCGCCAAGGCGCATCCGTTCCGCCTCATCGGCGGCGGACAGCCAGCGGTCGTTCATCGCTTCCATCTCCTTGCTCTCGTACCAGCCGGTCCAGCCGCCATCGCCCTGGCCACGGATCAGCGCGTTCTGGCTGGGGGTGACGATGCCCATGCCGCTCCACCACACCGGAAAGAGGTTCCAGCCGCCCTCAGCCGGTGGCTTGCGACTGACGATGCGGCTGAGCACGCTGCCCCAATCCGTGGCGATGAGGTCGACATTGAAGCCGATGCGCGTCAGCAGGTCGTGCGCGATCAGCCCGAAGGGCGCGATGGAAGCGAAGTCGGACGGGTTCAGCAGCACGATGCGCTCCCCCGCATAGCCGCTTTCCTTCAGCAGGGCGCGGGCGCGGTCCAGGTTCGCCTCCGCCATCGGGTCCGGGCTGGGCGCGCGGCCATACGGCGTCGTACAGGGGAAGAAGGCGTGGCAGACATTGTAGGCGGTGTCATCGCTGTTGGTGACGGCGCCCATGAAGTCCGGCTGGCTCACCGCCGCCAGCACCGCCTGCCGCGCCTTGGGGTTGTTGAAGGGCGGATGCAGGTGGTTGAAGCGCAGCACGCCCATGTAGCCGGCCGGGTCGCCATTCGCGATGGTGATGTCCCGGTTGCGGCGCAGCAGCGGGATCAGATCCGCGCCCACCTGTTCCCACCAATCCACCTCGCCCGCCTGCAGCGCGGCGGCGGCGGTGGCCTGGTCCGGCATCATCATCCACTCGACGCGGTCGAAGTTGACCACCTTGCCGCCGGAGGTCCATTCCGGCGCCTCCTGCCGCGGCACGTAGCGCTCGAACTTGCGATACGCGGCGCGGCTGCCCGGCACGAACTCATCCGCCGCGAAGCGATAGGGGCCGGAGCCGATGACCTCGGAGAGCGGCTTCGTCGCCTCCGTATTCCCGATCCGCTCCGGCATGATGAAGGCAGGGCTGGTGCCGGGCTTCGCCATCGCCTCCAGCAACAGCGGGAAGGGGCGGGTGAGCTGGATGACCAGCGTGCGATCATCCGGCGCCTTCCATTCGGCGACGGCGGCGCCCAGCGTGCGGCCGAACGTATCCCGGCTGCACCAGCGGCGCAGGCTGGCGGCGCAGTCGCGGGACCGCACCGGCTCCCCATCATGGAAGAACAGGCCTTCGCGCAGGCGGATCGTCCAGGTCAGCCCGTCGGCGGAGGTCGTGTGCCCCTCCGCCATTTGCGGCTTCACGCGCATCTGCGCGTCCAGCCCATACAGCGTGTCATACACATAGAAGCCGTGATTGACCGCGACGCCGGCCAGCGATGCGATCGGATCGGTGATCGACAGCGCCGCCTGCGGCACGAAGCGCAACACGCGCGGGTCGGCCCGCTGCGCGCGGGAGAGGGATGGCGCCGCGAGCGTCGCGCCGCCGAGCAGGAGTGCGCCTCGGCGCGTGATCTTCTGACGCATAGCCTGTTCCCCTATGTGCGAGAGATGCTGTTGGAGCCCGCATGTCCGGCCACGCCTGGCCCGTGGCCTCCGCCAGCATCGACGATGTTCAGTGCAGGATGCCGTCCGCCCGCAGCTCGGCGGCGTAGTCGTCCAGAACGGCGCCGAGCCGCTCTGCAAGAATGCCGATCTCCTCGGCGGTGACGGTGAGGGGTGGGGAGAGCATCAGCCAGTCCCCATACGCGCCGCGCGAGGTACGCCGGCAATACAGTGCCAGTCCGTGCCGCAGCGCCAATTGCTGCACCCGCGCCGGCGCTACCTTCTCCAGCGGGATCATCGCCTTGCTGTGCTTGTCCGCCACCAGCTCCACTGCCAGCAACAGGCCCTTGCCGCGAATGTCGCCGACCAGCGGGCTGTGCGCCGCCAGCGCCTGCAGCTTGCCGAGCAGCAGCTCGCCCATGCGGGCGGCATTGCCCACCAGGTCGGCGTCCTCCACCTCCCGCAACACGGCGGCGCCCACGGCGCAGCTCATGACATGGGCGTTGTAGGTAAAGCCGTGCATGAAGCCGCCGGCCTCCGCCACCACACGCACCATCTCGGCCGAGACCAGTGCGGCGCCGAGCGGCGCGTAGCCGGCGGAAAGTCCCTTGGCCAGCACGGCAATGTCCGGCCGCGCATCCGGCCAGTGGTCGGCGGCCAGGAAGCGGCCGGTGCGCCCGGCGCCGCTCATCACCTCGTCATAGATCAGCTTCACGCCGTGGCGGGTGCAGATCTGCCGCACCGTGGCGTAGTAGGAATCGGGCGCCACCAACGCGCCGGTCGCCAGGCCGCCCACCGGCTCCATGATGAAGGCCAGCACCGTCTCCGGCCCCTCGCGGAGGATGGCGTCCTCCAGCGCCTGGGCACAGGCGCGTGCATGGCTTTCCACCGTGTGGTTGGGCGGCAGCCGGTAGCTCAGCGGCGCCGGCACGCGCGGCACGGCGCGCAGCAGTGGCCCGAACACCTCATGCGCATGCTCATCGCCCGAGACGGCGAGCGCGCCGAGCGTGTTGCCATGATAGCCCGGCTGCCGCCCGATCACCTTCCAGCGCGAGGCCTCGCCCGTGGCGACGGCGTGCTGCCGCGCGAACTTGATGGCGCTCTCCACCGCTTCCGAGCCGCCGGAGACGATGAAGGACCGGTCCAGCCCCGGCCCGGCCAGCCGGCCCAGGCGCTCTGCGAATTCCAGGTTGGCGGCGCTCTCGAACTGGCTGGGATAGGCGAACACGGCCTGCCGCGCCTGCGCCTCCATCGCCGCCAGGATGCGCGGATGCCCATGGCCCAGATTGCTGGCCACCGGGCCGGAGGACGCGTCGAAATAACGTTTGCCCTCGGTATCGATCAGCCACACGCCCTCGCCACGCGCGATGCGGGGCAGGGGCGGCGCGCCGGGCGGGCGCGTGAAGGCCTGCTGGCCAAAGCCGATCTCGGGGGAAGTCCGTGCGCCGTCCATGAGAGCCTCGCATCCGAACCTGTTGTCACCGGCGCGGATCGTTTCGCTTCGGTTGCCACGAGTTGATAACAGTCTTGAGCGCTGCGCAAGAGGCTTCCTCCAGCCCCGCGCAGTTGATATGAGGACGCTGCGCGAGGGGATGCGGGGAAGGTCAGGAACAGCGTGGCAAGAAAGCCCCCGTCACCCCGGGCGTCCCCGAAGACGTCGCCCACCAGGGCCAGCGCCACACGCCGCTCCCGCGCCGCGCCGGTCGCCGTCGGGCTGAGCCGGGACGCGATCCTGGACGCCGCGCTGGCCGAGATCGACGGCAAGGGCCTGGCCGCCTTCAGCCTGCGCGGGCTGGCCCGCAGCCTCGGCGTCAATGCCAGCGTCATCGTCTGGCATATCGGCAACCGCGACGCGGTGGTGGCCGAGGTCATCAGCCTGGTGTTGCGGGACGTGGTGCCGCCGCGCCTGCCGGGGCAGCGCTGGCAGGCCTGGCTGCGCAGCCTGTTCGCCCGCTTCCGCGACGCCGTGCGGCGCCACCCCAACACCGCGCCGCTGATCGGCGCCGACACCGTCTCCAACCTCCGCCCGGATCTCGCGCTGGTCGAGGCCATCCTGTCCGTGCTGGTGGAAGCCGGCGTGCCGGATGCGCGGCTGTGCGAGAGCTACAACGCCGTGCAGGCCGCGCTGGTCGGCTTCGTCACGCAGGAACTGGCGCAGATGCCGACGGAGGACCTGCCCTCCTGGCAATCCGGCATCCAGGCCAACCTCGCCGCGGCCGACGCCGCGCGCTACCCGCAGATCGCCCGCCTGCTGCCCGGCCTGGCCAACCGCGCCTTCATCCTGCGCTGGCAGAACGGCGCCACGGCCCCGATGGATGGCAGCTTCGAACTGTTCGTGGACTTCATCGTGGCGGGGCTGGAAGCGTCGCTGCCGGGGGCTTCGGCCTGACCTGAGTCGTTGGTGGGGGAGAAGGCCGGGGAAGGAATTCCCCGGACCCCTTCTTTCTTTTCTGCAAGTTTGGCGTGACGCTTCAGGACTGAGAACGGACGCTGCTAGATTTTAGTAATGGGCCATGCTGGCTGAACCGTCAGTCGCCAGAGGTCTATGACCCCTGGTGCACCCAGCCGTCCCCCAAGACCGCCTTTCCAACAGCCACACCGCCAAAACTCGAAAAAGGAAAAGAAGGGGCCCGGGGAATTCTTTCCCCGGCCTTCCTGCCCCATCGCCTTCGATGCCGGTGCACAGACGTCCCAGCGGTGCCCCGGCCAATCAGAAGCCCATGTCATTCCGATGTAAGAGGCATCGAGCCTGGCTGGGGGACAGCGCTCCGCAGGGCTGGACGCTACCGGCCGGCGGAAGTGCGTATCCCGGACTGCGTGGGTGACGCCGATGGCGCCCCGCCCGGCGCGGTGCGATGAAGGGGCATGACCGATGACGCCCGCCGCAGCGCCCCCGCCGCCGCCCGCAACCGTGACCCGATCCTGCAAGCGCTGAAGCCGCATCTGCCGCCCAGCGGCCTAGTGCTGGAGGTGGCCAGTGGCACCGGGGAGCACATCCTGCACTTGGCGCAGGCGCTACCCGGCCTGCGGTGGCAGCCGACAGAGCCGCAGCCGGAGGGCCGCGCCAGCATCGACGCCTGGGCTGCCGGCCTGCCGAACGTGCTGCCCGCCCTGCCGCTGGATGCCGCCGGTGACGACTGGCCGGTGCTGCGGGCCGACGTGGTGCTGTGCATCAACATGATCCACATCGCGCCCTGGGCGGCGGCGGAGGGCCTGTTTGCCGGCGCGGCGCGGCTGCTGGGCCCCGGCGGGCTGCTGGCGCTGTACGGGCCTTACCACCGCAAGGGCCAGAAGCTGGAACCCGGCAATGCCGCCTTCGATGCCGAGCTGCGGCAGCGCGACCCGGCCTGGGGCCTGCGGGAGGTGGGGGAGGTCGCGGCGCTTGCCGGGCGCTGCGGCTTCGGGGCGCCGGAGGTGGTGGAGATGCCGGCCAACAACCTGATGCTGCTGTTCCGGCGCGAGGGCTGAGGGCGCGCAACGCAAAACGGCAGGCCAATGGCCTGCCGTTAAACCCTTCGGATCGAAGGAAAAGATGGTGCCCAGAAGTGGAATCGAACCACCGACACTGCGATTTTCAGTCGCATGCTCTACCAACTGAGCTATCTGGGCCCAGACAGTTCATGACCGTTCCGGCCAATCCCTGCGAACGAGGCGGAAATATCCGAAGCCATGGGGCCTGTCCAGTGCTCCATGCCGGTTATTTCCGTCGCGCGACGTTTCAGCTCTTCTCCTCGTCTTCCTCGGCCAGCGGCGGGCCGGGGATGACATAGTCGCCCTTCAGCCAGCGGCCGAGATCGACTTGGCGGCAGCGGGCGGAGCAGAATGGGCGGTGCTCGGCCACGGTCGGCTTGCCGCAGATGGGGCAGGTGGCGAGTTTGGGCTTAGCCGGCATGGATATCCTCCCTTCCGGATGGGCAAAGCGGGTCGGCCTGGAATGTCAGCGGCCCGGCGGCCTGGGTGAAGGCGTCCAGCGCACCGGGGCAATCGCGCAGCGCCTGCCACACGGCCGGGTGCGCCGTCAGCACAAGCGGCGCCCCGGGGCGCGCCTGGGCCTGCCGCACGCCCCGCCGCAGCGCCGCCAGCCCGCGCGTCAATGCGCTGGGCGGCTGGCCCAGCACCTCGTGCAACGGGGTATGGACACGGCGGCGTTGCAACTCGATCAACCCAAGCCCGGTGATGCCAACGACGCGAAGATGCGGGTCGGCCGCCGCCGCCTGCTGCATGGCGGGCAGCAGCGCCTTGCGGCGGGCCATCGGCATGCCGGCCAGGTCCAGCAGGATGGCGCCGGCCAAGTGGCGCAGCCGGATCTGCCGCGCCGCCTCGGCCAGCGTGGCCTGGTTCAGGCTGAGATGCGCGGCGGCATCCCGCCCGCCGGCCACGCCGCCGGCATCGACATCGATGGCCACCAGGGCGGGGGTCGGGTGGATGGTCAGGCGGCCGCCGCCTTGCAGGGCGACCTCGTGCCCTGCCAACTCCTCGAACACGGCTTCCAGCGCGTCGTCGAACACCGGGCGGGGGGAGAAGCTGACACGTTCGCCCAGCATGGGGCGCAGGCGGGCGGCGGCGGCGGCGCTGTCGGTCTGCACCAGGGCGTCCGGATGCTGCGCGGCGAGGCGCAGAGCGGCGTCCGGGCCGCGGGAGAGCAGGCGGGGCGGGCCAGTGATGGCTTCGGGCGCCGGGCGGTGGGCGAGACGGGGGCCTTTGCCGCCTTGCGCGGCGCGGGTGATGGCCACGCGCAGCCACTCGCCCTCGGTCCGGCCCTTGGCGCCGTCGGAATCGGGCAGGAAGCCGGTCTCGCCGCCGGCCAGCGCCACGAAGGCGCCGGCCATGGCGGGCGCGCGGGCGGCGAGGCGGCCGACATGCAGGTCCCCCACGCCTTCGGGGTGGGACGGGCGCTCGACGAAGGCGGCTTCCAGCACCCCGTCGGCCAGGAGCGCGGTGCGCTGCTCGCCGGGGGAGACGCTGAGCAGGATCAGGGACGCAGCCAGCCGATGCCTCGCAGCAATTGCGCCGTCTCGTGCAGCGGCAGGCCGACCACGTTGGAATGGCTGCCGGAGAGGAAGCGGACGAAGACTTCCGCCGATTGGTGCAGGGCGTAGCCACCGGCCTTGCCGTGCCACTCGCCGCTGGCGATGTAGGCGTCCATCTGCTGCTGGGTCAGCCGCTGGAAGGTGACCACGCTCTCCACCAGCCGGGTCAGCACCCGGCCATCCGGCACGGCCAGCGCCACGCCGGTATAGACCCGGTGGCGGCGGCCGGAGAGCAGGTCGAGGCAGGAGCGTGCCTCGGCTTCCGTCTCGGCCTTGGGCAGGATGCGGCGGCCGACGCCGACCACCGTATCGGCGGCCAGGACCAGGCTGCCTTCGGCCAGCGGCACCACGGCCATGGCCTTGGCGCGGGAGAGGCGGGCGGCCAGCTGCCGGGGCAGCTCGTCCTTCCGCGGCGTCTCGTCGATGTCCGAGGGCAGGATGCGATCCGGCACGATGCCGATGCGGGCCAGCAGGTCGACCCGTCGCGGGCTGCCACTGGCCAGGACCAGCGGCGGGCGGGCGGGTGCGGTCAGCGGAGCGGGCCGATCCTGGGAAACGGCTGAACTCACTTGAAGCGGAAGGTGATGCGGCCCTTGGTCAGGTCATACGGCGTCATCTCGACATTGACGCGGTCACCAGCCAGCACGCGGATGCGGTTCTTGCGCATCTTACCGCTGGTGTGGGCCAGGACCATGTGCTCGTTGTCGAGCTTCACGCGGAACATCGCGTTGGGCAGCAGTTCAACGACCTGGCCGCTGAACTCAATCATATCTTCTTTAGACATCAGACCTCTTTGTTGCCGTCAGTGGCATGGTGAGCAGGAGGAAGGGCGATCCGACATGGACACGCCGCGACGGCCGCCCATCAGGACGGACCGGTGAATTCGTGGGCAGAACATGATCGCGGCGCCGCCCCTGGTCAAGGAGAGGCTGTCCTGCCAGGTCAATCGGAGCTGCCCCCGCCGCCATCGCCGCCGCCGCCGCCGCTGTCACCACCGCCGTCGCCGGAACCGCTGTCGTCGCTGGAACAATGGGAGTCATAGCCACCGTCACCGCCGCTGCCATCCGCGGTGGTGCTGTTGCCGCGCCTGACCTGCCGGCCTTGCCCGGCGCGCAGCACGGCCAGGACGAAGCCGGCAGTGACGAACACCAGGAACAGGGGCGGCAGCAGGTACCAGAGGCCCATGATCGCCAGGATGGGGAAGCAGCCGGCCAGGGCCAGTAGCAGGCCTTGCAGCCAGCGGTGGCGGGACCTGGTCACGGCGGCCATGCGGGCGGCTCAGCCTTGGCCGCCCGGCATGGCGGCGGGGGGCACCCGCGGCGGGGCAGGCGGGGTGTGCCTCAGGGGTCCAGCCTCATGGCGATGCTGCGGGCGTGGGCGCCGAGGCCCTCGGCCTCCGCCAGCAGCACCGCATCCGGGCCGATGGCTTGCAGGCCGCGCTGATCCGCCTCGATCCAGGTGGTGCGCTTCAGGAAGTCGAAGATCGACAGGCCGGAGGCGAAGCGGGCGGTGCGGCCGGTGGGCAGCACGTGGTTGGGGCCGGCGATGTAGTCGCCCAGCGCTTCCGGGCAGAAACCGCCGAGGAAGGCGGCGCCGGCATGGCGGATGCGGGCGAACAGGGCGCGCGGGTCCTCCACCAGCAGCTCCAGGTGCTCGGGCGCCAGGCGGTCCGTCAGGGCGGCGGCTTCTTCCAGGCTGCGGGTGAGGATGATGGCGCCGTTGCGGGCCCAGCTCTCGCCGGCGATGGCGGCGCGGGGCAGGGTGGCCAGCGCGTCCTGCACCGCCCGCTCGACCGCTCCGGCCAGGGTGGCGCTGTCGGTGATCAGGATGGACTGGGCGCTTTCGTCGTGCTCGGCCTGGGCCAGCAGGTCCATGGCGACGCGCGCCGGGTCCTGCGCCCAGTCGGCGATGACGACGACCTCGGACGGGCCGGCGATCGAGTCGATGCCGACGCGGCCGAAGACCTGCCGCTTGGCTTCCGCCACATAGGCATTGCCGGGGCCGGCGACGCGGTCCACCGGCGCGATGCTGCCGGTGCCCCAGGCGAGGGCGGCGATGGCCTGGGCGCCGCCGATGCGCCAGATCTCCGTCACGCCCGCCCGGCGGGCGGCCGCGAGGACCAGCGGGTTCAGCACGCCATCCGGCGTCGGCACGCACATGGCGACGCGACCGACGCCGGCGACGCGGGCCGGGATGGCGTTCATCAGCACGGAGGACGGGTAGGCCGCCTTACCGCCGGGGACGTAGATGCCCACGGCGTCGATGGCGCCCCAGCGCATGCCGAGGGTCAGCCCGGCCGGGTCGTCCAGCCGGATATCGGCGGGAAGCTGGGCGCGGTGGAAGGCTTCGATGCGAGTGGCGGCGTGGTCGACGGCCGCGATGAGCGCGGGGTCGCACTGGGTGACGGCTGCGTCGATCTCGGCTTCCGTCACGCGCAGCGCGGCGGCATCGGCGGGCTGCCAGCGGTCGAACCGGGCGGTCAGGTCCAGCAGCGCGGCGTCGCCATCACGGCGGATGGCGGCGATGATGTCGGCTACGACGCCGTCGACGCGGGTGGTCGTCTCGCGTGCCTGGTTCAGGAGGTGAGCGAAACCGGCGTCGAAATCGTCGTCGCGCGTGTCGAGGCGGATCATGCGGCCTCCAGCGCCGCGCGGAAGCGGGCCAGCCAGGCGCCGATGGCCTCGGGCTGGGTCTTGAGCGCGGTGCGGTTGACGATGAGGCGGGAGGTGACGTGGGCGATCACCTCCGTCTCCGCCAGGCCGTTGGCCTTCAGGGTGGAGCCGGTCTGCACCAGGTCCACGATCAGGTTGGAGAGGCCGAGGGCGGGGGCCAGCTCCATGGCGCCGTTCAGGTGCACCACCTCCGCCTGGATGCCGCGGGCGGCGAAGTGGCGGCGGGCGATGTTGGGGTACTTGGAGGCGACGGCGACGCGGGAGAGCCGGGCGCGCTCGGCGGCGGCCTGGGCGGCGTTCTCCACCGGCTCGGCCACGCTGACGCGGCAGCGGCCGATGCCGAGGTCGAGCGGCGCGTAGATCTCGGGGTAGTCGAATTCCATCAGCACGTCGGCGCCGCAGATGCCGATCTGCGCAGCGCCGAAGGCCACGAAGGTCGCCACGTCGAACGACCGGACCCGCACCACGTCCAGGGTGGGGTTGTTGGTCTCGAACCGCAGGCGGCGGCTGCCTTCGTCATGGAAATCGGCGGCGGGGACGATGCCGGTGCGTGCCAGCAGGGGCCCCAGCTCCTTCAGGATCCGGCCCTTGGGCAGGGCGAGGACGAGGGGAGCATCGGGGGAGATGGCCTGTTCCAGGCCGGTGGTGTTGGTGGGCTGGTCCATGACGGGTTCTAGCATCGCTCCGGTTGCGGAGTCATGTCAGTCTCGCAGACGTTCAATGTCGGCGCCGACGCCCGCCAGCTTCTCCTCCACCCGCTCATAGCCGCGATCCAGGTGGTAGACGCGGTTGACGACCGTGTCCCCCTGGGCGGCGAGGCCGGCGATGATGAGGGAGACGGAGGCGCGCAGGTCGGTCGCCATCACCGGGGCGCCGGTCAGGCGGGAGACGCCGCGGATGATGGCCGACGAGCCGTGGGCGTTGATGCGGGCGCCCATGCGGGACAGTTCCGGCACGTGCATGAAGCGATTCTCGAAGATCGTCTCGGTGATCATCGAGGCGCCTTCGGCGACCGCCATCAGCGCCATGAACTGGGCCTGCATGTCGGTGGCGAAGCCGGGGAAGGGCTCGGTGACCGCATCGACGCCGCGCAGGCCATCGACGCGGGCGACGCGGAGGCCGGCCTCTTCCTGGGTCAGCTCCACGCCGGCATCGCGCAGGTTGGCGGAGACGGAGCCGAAGATGTCCAGGCGGACGCCTTGCAGCAGGACCTCGCCGCCGGTGATGGCGGCGGCACACGCGAAGGTACCGGCCTCGATGCGGTCGGGCAGGATGGGGTGGTGGGTGCCGTGCAGGCTGTCCACGCCCTCGATGACCAGGCGGTCGGAGCCGATTCCGTCGATCTGCGCACCCATGGAGACCAGGCAGGTGGCGAGGTCGCAGATCTCGGGCTCGCGCGCCGCGTTGATCAGGGTGGTGGTGCCGCGGGCCAGGGTGGCGGCCATCAGCAGGTTCTCGGTCGCGCCGACGGAGACCTGGGGGAAGATGATCTTGGCGCCGACCAGGCCATCGGGGGCGGAGGCGTCGATATAGCCGGCCTGCAGGTCGATCCTGGCGCCCATGGCCTGCAGCCCCTTCAGGTGCAGGTCGACCGGGCGGGTGCCGATGGCGCAGCCGCCGGGCAGCGAGACGCGGGCGCTGCGGTAGCGGGCCAGCAGGGGGCCGAGCACGAGAATGGAAGCACGCATCTTACGGACGAGGTCGTAAGGGGCTTCCAGGCTGGTGGCCTCGCCTTCCAGGCGGAGGGTGCGGGCGGCCTTGTCGTGCTCCACCTTCAGGCCGTGCTGGGCGAGCAGGGCGGCCATGGTGATGACGTCCGACAGCGCGGGCGTGTTGGTGAGGGTGACGCCATCCCCGGTGAGCAGGGCGGTGGCCATCAGCGGCAGGGCGGCGTTCTTGGCGCCCCCCACGGCGATGCTGCCCTTCAGCCGGCGGCCGCCACGGATGCGGATGCGGTCCATCGCCTTACTCCCTTACTATCTTACTGGAGGGCTGCTTACAGGCGGGGCAGCGCGACGCCGCGCTGGCCCATGTACTTGCCCTTGCGGTCTGCATAGGAGACGTCGGGCGCCGACTCGCCGCGCAGGAAGAGGAACTGGCAGATCCCCTCATTCGCGTAGATGCGGGCGGGGAGCGGGGTGGTGTTGCTGATCTCGATGGTCACCTGGCCTTCCCACTCGGGCTCCAGCGGGGTGACGTTCACGATCAGGCCGCAGCGGGCGTAGGTGGATTTGCCGAGGCAGATGACCAGCACGTCGCGCGGCACGCGGAAGTATTCGACCGTGTGGGCCAGCACGAAGGAATTGGGCGGGATGATGCAGGTCGGGCCCTTGCGGGAGACGAAGCTGGTGTCATCGAACTGCTTGGGGTCCACCAGCGCGTTGTCGACATTGGTGAAGATCTTGAACTCGTCCGCCACGCGCGCGTCGTAGCCATAGGAGGAGACGCCGTAGGAGATGACGCCCTCCCGCCGCTGGCTCTCCACGAAGGGCTCGATCATGCCGTGCTCGGTGGCCATCCGACGGATCCAGTGGTCGGGCATGATCGACATGGGCAGGGGCTTCCGTGGCGGCTGTGGGCGCGGGTGCGGCCGCCGACCGGAGGCGGCACCCGCGCGCGCGAAGATAAGAGGCGCCGGGGTCTACAGCACAGGCCCCGCAGCCGCAACCGACGGGCGTGGGAGGTCAGGCCTGCTCGGGTTCCGGCTTGGCGGCCTGCTCGGCTTCCCGGCCGCGGGTCTGCGCCTTGCGGCGGCGCAGGTTCTCGCGCAGCGCGGCGGCGAGGCGGGCCTCGGCCCTGGCGGCGCGGATTTCGGCGGCGGTGCGGGGCGGGGCGGTGTCGGGTGGCTTGGCCATGATGCGTCCGGGGCAGCGGGCTGGCGGGGCAGTGGCTGGTTATTGGCGCGCGGCGGCGTGACGGCAAGCGCGGATTGCGGCGCCGGCGGCGTCAGGACGGCCGACAGGCGAGGGTTGGACGGCGGAAGGGATGGCGCCGGGGTGGTGGCCGGCGGCTTAATGCCATGCTCACGGTAAAGAGTACCGATCACGCGAGGGTGAGCACTGTCGGCAGACTTTACGGCGTGAGGATGCGGCTTGGGAAAGCGGGAGGAAAAATCACTGAAAACATGGCGTTAACGGAGTGGCCCGGGTCTTGCTTCTGTCAGTCCGGGCACGAAGCGCGCCCCTGCAAGGAGATTACGCCATGAAGAACTTCCTCTTGGGTACCACGATGGCCGTCGCTATCGCGGCCGCCGCACCTGCCGCCTTCGCCGCGCCGATTGCCGCTGGCAGCAACTTCTCGATCCAGGGCGTGGACAGCGTCAACGCCACCACGATCTCGTTCCCGTCCCCGGCCAACCTGGCGGTCTCCGCCGGCAGCTTTGCCGGCCTGGGCACCTGCACCGCCTGCGTGTCGCTGGAGAGCATCACCTACTCCCCGGCCGTGTCGTCCGGCCTGTTGCTGACGATCGTCAACAACCTGCTGACGGCGACGTTCACGATCGATCCGGGCGCCACGGCGTTCGTCTCGAACGGCACCCCGGGCACCGTCAACATCGACGGCACGGGCGTCGCCACGCTGACCGGCTACGACCCGACCCCGGGCCGGTTCTCCTTCACCACGCAGAACGGCGTGCTGAACAACGTGACCTTCTCCTCCACGATCGTGGCGGTGCCGGAGCCGGCTTCTCTGGGCCTGTTCGGTATCGGCATGCTGGGCCTTGGCCTGATGCGCCGCGCCCGCCGCAAGTCCTCGGCCGCCGTGGCCGCCTGAAGCCTGACACTCTCGGCCCTGGGCGGCTCACGCCACCCAAGGCCGAAGGTTGCTGAGATCTGACGCCTGGCTGACTGAACCGTCCCGCACCCGTTGGCTCCGTGCCGCCGGGTGTGCTTCCCCCTCCGGGGCGGGTCACCCCCCCACAGTCCGGTGCCGGTCTGGCGATGCCTGCGATGGAGCGCCAGCGCGCCGCCCTTGCCGACAACGGCGGGGGCGGCGCGATCTTTTTGTGGGAGCGCCGATGCGGTGCGCAACGCCGCACGGTGTGGGCGAAACCGGTCCTGATAACAGGGAAGTCTGGGACTGGCCTTCGCGTGAAGCCGCGCTGGAAGCGGGCTTCGGATGGTGCTGCTGCAGGGACTCGAACCCTGGACCTCTCCCTTACCAAGGGAGTGCTCTACCACTGAGCTACAGCAGCGTACCGGCTGAAAGCGAGGCGGTTCCTAGGGTCTGGCGCGGTGGAGCGCAATACCCTTTTTGTGGCACGCGGCATGAACCGGCATGGAACGGTACCCGCGATTGGCACGCTGCCGATACGCGGTTCGCCGGGTGTTCCGGCTTGGCGCGGTGTGGGGCGACCGGGGCTGGTTGGGCGGTGCTGGTGGAGTGGTGGCTGGGCCGAGACGGTGGGGTCCGCTTCGCACGGTCCAGCGCGTTCATAAAAGATGTGGAAAACTCACGAAATCGTGAGTGTTTGGTTGCCTGGGTGCGGGGAGACGGGGAGAATGGCGCCGCAAGGCCGCCCCCGCGGCCCTATGGCAATCGCAAGAGGCGTGCGTCCGGATATGTGGCTGAAACGCATCATCGAGCCCGCGCTGCAGGGCTGGCCCTGGCGGACGAAACCGCGCGCGCGGCCCAGGCCGGTGTACCGCCCGGTGCCGCAGGGGGCGCTGCCGCCGGGCTTCGCCGAGGATGCCAGTGCCATCCGGCTGAATGCCAGCCTGATGGAATCCGGCACCGGGCGCGGCAAGGCGGAGTGGATGGGCGCCGGTGGCAGCGGCCGGAAGCGGGGCGGGGAGGCGGCGGAGATGCCGTTCCCCGAGGGTGACGGGCCACATGGCCACCGCGGCCGCATGCGGGAGAAGCTGCTGGAGCGCGGGCCGGGGGCGCTGGCCGATTACGAGCTGCTGGAGATGCTGTTGTTCTTCGCCTTCAAGAAGGGCGACACCAAGCCGTTGGCGAAGCGGCTGATCAACCGGTACGGCTCCTTCGCCGGGGTGCTGACGGCGCCGCAGCAGGAATTGCTGGCGACGCCGGGACTGGGGGAGCACAGCGTCTCCGCCCTCAAGCTGGTGCAGGACGCGGCGTTGCGGCTGGCCAAGGCGGAGGTGATGGACCAGCCGGTGCTGAAGAGCTGGGACCTGTTGATGGACTACCTGAACGCGGCGATCGCGCGGGAGAAGATCGAGCAGTTCCGCATCCTCTTCCTGGATTCCAAGAACCGGCTGATCGCCGACGAGGCGCAGGCGCGCGGCACAGTGAACCATACGCCGGTCTACCCGCGCGAGGTGATCAAGCGGGCGCTGGAGCTGCATGCGACGGCGTTGATCCTGGTGCACAACCACCCGAGCGGCGACCCGACGCCGAGCCGGGCGGATGTGGAGATGACGGCGGAGATCAAGGCGGCGGGGGCGGTGCTTTCCGTCGTGGTGCATGACCACATCATCATCGGCAATGGGCGGCACCTGTCCTTCCGGCGCGAAGGGTTGCTCTGAGGCGTCCTGGCCGTGCGGGGCGGGATGCCTGTGGCCAGGGGGCGGCTGGTCTGCCGGCGGTGGTGGTTGCCGCCCGGGCCTGGCTTGTTACTGTGCTGCGGTGCGCTGGCAGGATGACCCGGCGCCGGGCAGGGACGGAACACGCCGGATGACGGTCGAGAGCGGTGCGGATAGCGCCATGATGAAGCGCGGCGCCGACGGCGCCATGATGAAGCGCAATGTCTACCTGATGTTCCTGTGCCAGGCGCTGATGCAGGCGGCGACGGTGGGGCAGACGGCGATGTCGGCGCTGATCGGCTACAGCCTGGCGGGGGACAAGGCGCTGGCCACCCTGCCGCTGGCGTTGCAGATGGCCTCCACCATGGCGGCGTCGATCCCGGCGGGCATCATCTTCGCGCGGCTGGGGCGCAAGCCGGGCTTCGTCCTGGGCGCCATCTGCGCCGGGCTGGGCAGCCTGACCTTCGCGGCCGGCATTTGGCAGGGCAGCTTCCTGCTGTATTGCCTGGGTGCGCTGCCGGCGGGCATCGGCTTCGGCATCTCCCAGCATTATCGCTTCGCGGCAGCGGAAGTGGCGACGCCGGCCTACCGGCCGCGAGCGATCTCCCTGGTGATGGCGGGGGGCGTGCTTTCGGCCATCTTCGGGCCGGAGCTGGTGAAGCATTCGAAGGACATGTTCGGGCCGCTGCTGTTTCTCGGCACCTATCTGATCCTGGCGGTGCTGCCGGTGATCTGCATTACGCTGCTCTCCTTCACCCGGTTGCCGCCGGCGCCGCCGCGGCCGAAGGTGGCGACGCCGCTGCGGGCCATCCTGACCCGGCCCTCCTTCCTCACCGCCGTCATCGCCGGTGCGCTGGCCTATGGCACGATGAACCTGATGATGACGGCGACGCCGCTGGAGATGATGCTCTGCGGCTTCGGCGTGACGGACAGTGCCACGGTGATTCAGATGCATGCGGTGGCGATGTTCGCGCCGGGCTTCTTCAGCGGCCGGCTGATCGGGCGCTTCGGCGCGCGGCGGGTGATCGTGGCGGGGGCGGGGCTGAACCTGGCCTGCGTGGCGATCGCGGCCAGCGGCGCCAGCTTCGTGCAGTTCGGCGTCTCGCTGATGCTGCTGGGGCTGGGGTGGAACTTCATGTTCGTCGGCGCCACCAACCTGCTGGCCGAATCCTACCGGCCGGAGGAGCGGGTGCGGGCGCAGGCGGCGAACGACTTCATCGTGTTCGGCACGGTGGCCTGCACGGCCTTCGCTTCCGGCGCCATCCATGCGACGGCGGGGTGGGATACGCTGATCCTGCTGCTGGTGCCGGCGATGGTGCTGGCGGTGGGGGCGCTGGCCTTCTCCCGCCGCCGCGCGGTGGCGGCGGGGTAGGCTGGGCGCCTTCGCGCCCGGCGCGGGCTCAGCCCTCGCGCATCATCGCCGCCATGCGGGCGGCGCGGGCGGGGGTCTGGCGGGCCCAGAGGGAAGCGAGCATGCCCTCCGCCGCCGCCGCGTAGTCGCCACGCTGGATGGCGGCCAGGGTGGCGCGGAACTTCAGCAGGCCGGCGAGGCCGAGCTGGAAGGCCATGGCCTGCAGCACCACCTGCCGCGTTTCCGACAAGGCGCCGGCCCAGGGCAGGGCGCGGGCGAGATCGGCCCGGATCTCGGCGATGTCGTTTTCCAGCAGCAGGGTGGCCTCGGCGGCGGTGAGGCCCTTGCGGTCCAGGCAGCGGCCGATGCCGATGGTGGGATGGCCGACTACCGTCATGCCGGGCAGCAGCGGCTTGCCGGTGGCGTCGTCATAGACGGCGAGGCGCAGGCCTTCTTCCCGCCGCAGCAAATCGGCGACGCGGCTCATGCGGCGGCTTCCTTGCGTGGCGCGCGGCGGCGTGGGGGCTTCGGTGCCTTCTGTTCCGGCATCAGGGCCGAGACGGCGCCAAGGCCGAGGATGCCGACATTGACGAGGTTCTGCAGCATCGCCTCGTCCGGCACGATGCCCTTGAGGGCGAAGACGATGACGGCGAGCGAACGCAGCGTGCCCGGCTCCGCGAGCCGGTCCAGCAGGTAGCGCATGGTGGGGGGTTCCTGTGTCTGGAGCGTGATCGCCTGAGGCGGGATCACTGGAGGTGTGACTCACGCGAGCGGGCCTGGGCGTGGTCGCCGAAAGGCGTGCACCGCGCGGCGGGCAGTGGGCTGGAGCGTGCGCCGTGCCCGGATGTGCGTGGGCCTGCTGCTGGGGGTGGCCCCGCCTGGGGTGGGCGGGGCCGGGGTGGTCATTCGGCGTTGAGGGTAAGCGTCTCGGCGCCGATGGTGACGGTGCCGGGGCCGGAGACCGGGGCGTTCTGCGCCAGCGGGCCGAAGGCGAGCGGGTTGCCACCGGAGGCCGCGTGGTAGAGGCCGACATGCGTCAGCGTGCCGGCGGTGGCGGTGAAGACGAAGCGCAGCGCCTCGGCATTCCGCTGCTGGCCGGTGCCGGTGAAGGTGATCTTCTGGCGGGCATAGCCGTTGCCCGCCGGCTCGCCGGACAGGCCGGCGGCGACGGTGCCGCCGGTGCCGAGCGCGGCATAGACCGCGGTGGGCAGGGAAGGGCCGCGGGCGCAGAGGGCGCGAGCCACCAGGTTGCGGGCATAGTCGGTCAGGATCGGCATGGTGGTGATTCCTCTGGAAGGGGTGGAAAGCAGGGCGCGCCTATGCGGCGGCGGCCATCGCCTGCAGGAAGGCGTTGGGCAGGCGGGTGGGCGCGTAGTCGACCAGCTCGACCTCGCCGAAGGCGGCGCGGTTGAGTTGGGTGGAGGCGTGGCCGAGCAGCATGCGCGCCAGCCCGGGGGGCAGGGCGGCGCCGGTGGCCTGCACCGCGCCGCCGCCGAGGCAGAGCGCCTGGTCGCCCGGCGCCCAGGCGAAGGCGGCGCGGAAGGGCGTGCCGGGCGTCATGTTGCCGGGGGAGAGCGTGGCGACGGTGACGCCGTTGATGTCCACCACGCCGGTGATGGCGGAGCCGGCGGAGGTGTTGCGCAGTTGCAGCCGGTTCTGGTCGGTGCCGTCGTCGATCTGCCACAGGCCCTGGGAGGCGCCGAAGACGGCGAGCTGCGGCAGCATCGCCTTGATGACCACGGTGCCTTGCGGGCCGAAGCCGCCCGGGGGTGCCCAGACGGGGGTATCCGCCGCGCGCTCCGCCGCCGCCAGCGTACCGGCGGGCGGCAGCATGGGGGAGGAGGCGAAGGGCGCCATCTCCAGCGTCGGGAAGGCGATGCGGATGACTTCGTTGTAGGTGACGCCGCTGATGTAGGTGATGCGCCAGTTCAGCCGGACGAAGGCGGCGCCGGTGGCGGTGAGCTGGCCGGTAACGGTGCTGCGCGCCCAACCGGCGTTGGCAATGGTGTCGCCGCCTTGGAAGCCGTTCAGCACGGTGTTGCCGGCATCGGAGGGACGGACCTCCACCCGGCTGCTGACCCGCCCGGCCGTACCGCTGAGCTGGCGGATATGCAGCCCGGCCGTCCAGGTCTGGCCGGTGGCGGCCGGGATGCCGGCCATATTCTCGAAGGTCGGGATCAGCACGCCGGTGCTGGTTGCGGTGCCGGAGAGCAGCAGGTCGAGGCACGGCATGCCGGCCTCGGCCGTGGTGCCGAGGATGGTCAAGGAGAGGCCGTTGCCGGTGGCGGTGAGGTTGGCGTAGCTCGGGCTCGTACTGGGTGCGGCGGCGCCTTCGAAGCGCGGGTTGCGGATCATGTTGGTGCGCGCGCCTTCCACCAGGAGGCGGCGCGCGCTGCCGGAGAAGCGGGGCGTATCCGCCGCGGCGGCGATGAAGCCCGAGCTGTCGGTCGGGTTCATCGCCGTGCTGGCGCGGCTGAAGGCGATACGGCCTGGATTGTCCGGCCCCAGCACGCGCAAGGCGGAACCACCGCCCAGCGCGCCGATGAGGGGGAAAGACAGGTTCATGGTCAGGGGGCTCCGGCACCCGTCAGGTGGCAGATCCGGGTGGTGCCGCCATCGGGCGAGTAGATGAGCAGGGAGGCCACGCCGCCGGCGCGGATGCGGGTGAAGCCATCGGTGTTGGTGGGCGCGGTGTTGACGGTGAAGCCGGAGAGCGTCAGCGCCAGGTCGGTGGCCATGCGGTTGACGACGACGCAGGAGAAGCCGTCCCCCGTATTGGCCCAGCTCAGTGAAAGGGTGGTGCCGTTGTTGGCGATCAGCATCCGTGCGTTGTGGCTGGCGTAGGTCAGCGCGGTGGCGGAGGAGAGCAGCAGGGTTGCCATCCGCCGTTCGGTGAACTGGCCGTCCACATAGCGCTTGGTGGCGGCGTGCTGGTTGATGGTGGGGTCCGCCGGCAGCACCAGCGGGCCGGCGAGGGTAGCGGTGCCGGAGGAGGCGATGCGGAAGCGCTCGGCCACCGTGCCGCCGGAGCGGGTCTCGAACACCAGCGCGCCGGCCTCGCTGCCGTTGCCGACCGTCTCGGCGATGGCGGCGACGCGGGCGAAGGTCTGCTCGGTGCCGGCCGCGTTGTTGCCGGTGGCTTCCAGCACCGCCAGCCGGTCGTTGGCGGCGGGGCTGGCGGAGAGGCGGCGCAGCTTCAGCGTCTGCGGCTGCGTCATGCCGGTGCCGCCGAGGCTGAGGGCCGCGTTCGGGTTATTGGTGCTGTCGCCGGCGAAGTTCACCTCGGTGCCGGAGAGGGTGAAGCTGGCGGCCGGCACGTCCGCGGTGTTGTGCAGGCGGAGCTGGGCGCCGCTGCCGGTGCCGCGCCGGTGCAGGTTGATGGCGCCATCGGTATCGGCGGAGAGGCGGGTCTCGATCGCCGCGTTGGCGGAGACGGAGGCGATTTCCACCCGGCCGGCGGCGACGCGGTTGACCGTGCCGCTGGCGGTGCGGTTGGCCGCCAGCAGCAGCCGTTGCATCGCTGCCGCGCTATCGGCCGTGTAGGTGATCTGCGAGGTGTCGCAGCCGCTGACGATGACGTTGCCGGCGCTTTCCCCGATATGGATGGAGGAGAGGGTGGCGTTGCCGGTGCCGGCGACGAAGGTGAAGTCGCAGCCGATGAAGGAGACCTGGCCGTCGATGATCTCCGCCACGCGGCGGGCGCCGCCGGTGACGTCGACACCGATGAACTCCTGCTGCTCGGTGTCCGTGCTGGACATCTGCACCGAGACGCCCTTGGAGGACAGGAAACCGCCGACGAACTTGTTGCGCTGCGCCGTGCCGCTGATGCGGACGCCGATGGTCGTCGGGTCCGCGGCATCCACCCAGCCATCGGCGCCGCAGTTGAAGAAGCCGCAGGCGTGCACGGCGTCCTGGATGTCGAAGCCGATCTCATGGCCGTATTCGAAGCAGTTCTGCAGCACCGTCATGTCCGCGCTGGCGATGACGAAGGCGCTGCCGAGGCGCCGGTTGGGCTGGATGTACACCGCGCCGCCGGAGTTCCAGCCGGCGGCGTAGGTGGAGTCGTTCAGGTCTACCGTGGTGGTATTCACCACCGTGACGGTCCAGCGGCCGTAGAGGCTGGGGGCGCCGCTGCTGCGGACCTCGGCGATGTTGATGAGGTCGCCGGTCTGCAGGCTGTGGGCGCTGGCCATGCTGATGCGGAAGCGGCCGGCACCGTTGTCGGTGACGTTGCCGATGATGATGCGGGTGTTGGACCAGATGCGGGAGGTGGTGACCAGCGGGTGCCAGTTGACCTCGCTGATGCGGCAGACATCGAAGGCGCGGCCGAGATAGAGGCCGTTGCGGCAATCCCCGGTGACGTCCTTGACCCGCAGGCGCGCGTTGCCTTCGCTGTAGATGCCCCAGTGGAAGCCGAGGATCAGCAGGCCGCACAGCGTGGCGTCGGCGCCGTTGCCGGCGGTGTTGCCGCCGCCGCCATCGCCCACCGTGATGGCGGTGCCTGCGAAGGCGGCGGCCGCGTCCAGCCCCTGGCGGAGGTTGCCCGGCGTGGTCAGGCCCCGGCGCAGGATGGCCAGGCCGTCCACGCCGGCATTGCGTTGCACGCGGATGGTGCGGGCGGGGTCCAGCAGGATGGCGTAGTTGACCGTGGTGAAGTTGCCGTCCACGCGCCAGCCGCCGGCGCTGGCGCGGCCGCGCAGGAACACGCCGTTCTTCACCGTCAGATCCGCCGCCGCCACCAGGTAGCGGCGCGGGCCCAGCAGCACGGTGCCGCCGCCGAGGGCGGCCGCGGCATCGATGGCGGCCTGGATGGCGGCGGTATCGTCCGTCGTGCCATTGCCGATGGCGCCGTAGTCCCGCACATGCACGGAGCGGTCGGTCAGCATGGCGGCGCGCATCTGGCCCAGCGTGGTGCGGCGCGTGGTGGCCAGCGCGTTGGCGCCCTGCACCAGCGGCGCGAAATCGGCATCGGCCAGGGTGGTGGCGGCGGGAAGTTCAGAGATCTTGACGTCAGGCATCGCGACAAGGGTCCTTCGGAAGCGGAGGGGGCGCGCGGCGGGCGGGAGGGGTCAGAGAAGCAGTCCGCCGCCGTCCTGCATCAGCAGCGTGTCGCCGTTCTCGGTGAGCAGGACGAAGGGCTCGGTGACCACGAAGGTGGCGGAGAGCTGCATCACCAGCGGTTCTTCCGCATCCTGTACCTTGATGCGGTAGCCGGAGCCGGCGGCCGGCGCGTTGAAGGTGGCCGAGGCGGAACCGGCGGCGACGCTGACCGGGACGGGCCCGCTGACGACGGCGCCGGATGCATCGAGGATGCTGAACTGCAGCGTATTGACCGGCCCGGTGACGCGCGCGGCCACCGTGAAGCTGCGGCCGATGTAGAGGCCGGCCGGAATGGGATCGAGCGCCACGGTGCGCGTCTGCACCGCGACGCCCAGGCTGAACAGCATGGAGAGCGCGGCGCCGACGGTGATGCGCACTGGCGGGGCCGAGGCATCCAGCACCAGCCCGTTGCCGACCGCGCCGCCGCTGCGGACCGGGATCAGGCTGAGCGAATCCGCCGATTGCAGCAGGATGAGATGGCCGGGCAGCAGCTTGTCCGCCACGCTGGCGAAGTAGCCGGGGGCCAGCACCGCGGCGCGGGTGTCGGTGGTGGTGTAGAGCCACATCGTGAAGCCGCCGGCTGATTCCAGCGGCGACAGATTGCGGGCGTCGAAGGCCATGCGCGTCTCCTCGGACGTGTCCAGGGGGATGGGCGCGCGCCGGCGCCCGGCCTGCCGAGGGGGCGGGCAGGCCAGGTGCCGGGCGCGAATGGAATGGGGGGAGGGCCAGGGCGCAATACGCCCGTTGACGGGGGTGGAAGTAGCAGGAACATTAGCCGGAAGTCAAGAAAAAAATCCTATATTCGGCTTTGTATTCACATGACATGGACCGGGCCACGGCTTCACCGTTAGGCTGGCCGGCTGTTGTCCAGCCTTATGTCCAGCCGCGCGTCCGGGCTGGGGGGAACCGCGCCATGCTCCGTCGAATGCTCGCCGCCACGTTCTGCGCCGCCCTGGCCGTCACCACGTTGCCCCCTGCCGCATCCGCGCAGGTTCAGGCCCAAGCTCCGGCACCGAATGCGGCGCAGCCGGGGGCGGGGACGACGCTGAACGTCTACAACTGGTCCGACTACATCGACCCCTACGCCGTCTCCCGCTTCCAGCAGGAAACCGGCATCCGCATCCGCTACGACGTGTATGACAGCCTGGAGACGCTGGAGGGCAAGCTCTCCGCCGGGCGGTCCGGCTACGACATCATCGTGCCGACCAGCGAGCCCACCTTCGCGCGGCTGGTGCGGGCGGGCGCGCTGCTGCCGCTGGACCGCGCGCGGATTCCGAATTGGACCAACCAGGACCCGGCGCTGCTGCAGCGCGTGGCTTCCAGCGACCCGGGCAACCGCTTCGGGGCCATCTACCTGTACGGCACTGTCGGCCTCGGCATCCGGGTGGACCGGGTGCGTGCGGCGTTGCCCGACGTGCCGCTGGATAGCCTGGACGTGCTGATGCAGCCGGAGAACGCGCGCAGGCTGGCCCGCTGCGGCATCGCGGTGATGGATTCCGCCATCGATGTGTTGCCGAGCGTGCTGCGCTGGCGCGGGCGCGACCCGAACAGCACCGATGCGGCGGACCTGCGCGCGGCGGAGGAAGCGCTGCTGGCCATCCGCCCGCATGTGCGCGCCATCATCGCCAGCGGCAACATCATGGATGCGCTGGCCACCGGCGAGTACTGCGTGGCGCTGACCTATTCCGGTGACGTCATCCAGGCGCAGGCCAGGGCGCGGGAAGCGGCGCGCGGCGTCGAGATTGGCTACATCCAGCCGAAGGAGGGCGCGCAGCTGTGGTTCGACATGCTGGCCATTCCCGCCGACGCGCCGAACCCGGAGGCCGCGCAGGCCTTCATCAACTTCGTGCTGCGGCCTGACGTGATGGCTGGCATCACCAACCACGTGCGCTACCCCAACGCCATCCCCACCGCGACGCCGCTGGTGAACGAGGCGGTGCGCAACGACCCGAACGTGTACCCGACGCCGGAGATGCTGGGCCGCACCTTCGTCGCCACCCAGCTCTCCGCGCAGGCGGAGCGGGCGCGCAGCCGCAGTTGGAACCGCTTCCGCGCCGGCCGCTGAGCCTTGGGCCTGCTGGAGATCGCTGGCCTGGCGAAGCGCTTTGGCGCCGTGCCGGCCCTGGTGGGGCTGGACCTGCGAGTGGAGGCCGGGGAATTCCTGGCGCTGCTCGGCGGGTCCGGTTCCGGCAAGTCCACGCTGCTGCGGTTGATCGCGGGGTTCGAGGCGCCGGATGCGGGCAGCATCCGGCTGGGTGGGCAGGACCTGACGGCGATGCCGCCGCATGCGCGGCCGTTGAACATGATGTTCCAGTCCTACGCGCTGTTCCCGCATCTCAGCGTCGGCAACAATGTCGGCTACGGCCTGCGGCGGGAGGGCACGCCGCGGGCGGAGCGCGAGGCGCGGGTGGCGGAGGCGCTGGCGATGGTGGGGATGCAGGAGCTGGCCGGGCGGATGCCGCACCGTCTGTCCGGCGGGCAGCGGCAGCGCGTGGCGCTGGCCCGCGCGCTGGTGAAGCGCCCGAAGCTGTTGTTGCTCGATGAGCCGCTGGGCGCGCTAGACGCCAATCTGCGCGAGCGCACGGGGTTCGAGCTGCGAGCACTGCAACGCCGTACCGGCGCCAGCTTCATCATGGTGACGCATGACCAGCAGGAGGCGCTGGCCCTGGCCGACCGCGTGGCGGTGCTGGAGCACGGGCGGCTGGTGCAGGCCGGGCCGCCGCGCGCGGTGTATGAGCGGCCGGCCACCCGCTTCGTCGCCGGGTTCCTCGGTGCCGCCAATGTGCTGGAGGGAGCGCCCGACGCGGCGGGCGGGCTGGATTGCCCCGGCCTGGGCAGCACGCTGCGGGCACCCGCGTCGATGCCCGCCGGCACCACCGCCTGCGCCCTGCGGCCGGAGCGCATTGCGCTCGGCCAGCCGGTGGGCGGCGCCAATACGGCGAGCGGCGTGGTGGAGGACCTGGCCTTCCGCGGCGATGACAGCCTGCTGCTGGTGCGTGCCGCCGGCGGCACCCTGCTACGCGTCAGCCACGCGGAGGAGGACGGGCCGCCCCCCGCTATCGGCAGCACGGTGACGATGGGGTGGGAGGCGGCGGCGGTGGTGCCGCTGGCCGGCTGATGCGGCGCCTGCAGCTGCTGGTGCCGGCGCTGTGGCTGGCCGGGTTCGTCGCGTTGCCGTTGCTGGTGGTGCTGCTGCTTTCCATCGCCCAGCCGGGTCCGGGGGTGCCGCCTTTCCTGCTGCCCTTCGCCTGGGACGGCGGGCTGGTGCTGCGGCCGAACTGGGAGCCGTTCGGGCTGCTGGTGGCGGATGACTACTATGTCTCCGCCTTCCTGCAATCGCTGTGGGTGGCGGGCGGCACGGCGGGGCTGTGCCTGCTGCTGGGCTTCCCGATGGCGCTGGGCATCGCGCGTGCCAAGCCGCACTGGCGGGCGCCGTTGCTGATGGCGGTGCTGCTGCCGTTCTGGACCGGCTTCCTGCCGCGCGTCGGCGCCTGGATCGGGCTGTTGCGGGACGAGGGCTGGGTGAATGGCGTGCTGCGCGGGCTGGGCTGGATCGATGCGCCGTTGCCGCTGTTGTATTCGGACCTCGCGCTGTTCCTGGGCATGGTGCATGCCTACCTGCCTTTCGCCGTGCTGCCGCTCTATGCCAGCCTGTCCCGGCTGGACCTGACGCTGGAGGAAGCGGCGTCCGATCTGGGCGCCACGCCGGCCACGGTGTTCCGCACCATCACGCTGCCGCTCGCCGCGCCGGGTGCGCTGGCGGCGTTCCTGCTGGTGTTCATCCCGGCCGCCGGCGAATACGTCATCCCCGAATTGCTGGGGCCGCCGGAGGCGCTGCTGGTCGGGCGGGCGCTGTGGCAGGAATTCTTCCAGAACCGCGACTGGCCGGTGGCGGCGGCGCTGGCGGTGGCGCTGTTGGCCATGCTGATCCTGCCCATCCGCCTGTTCCAGCGGCTGGAGGCACGGCGGTGAGGCGGCTTGGCCTCTGCCTCGGCCTGGCATTCCTGTGGCTGCCGGTGCTGTTGCTGGCGGGCTACGCGTTCAGCGACAGCCGCATCCCGTTCCAGTGGGGCGGCTTCTCGCTGCGCTGGTTCCAGGCGCTGGCGGCGAATGAGCGGATGCTGGAGGCCGCCTTCCTCTCCCTGCGCGTGGCGGCGGGGTCGGCGACGCTGGCGATGCTGCTGGGGGGCGCCACCGGCTGGGTGCTGGCGCGGCGGGGGCCCTTTGCCGGGCGGGCGTTGTTCGGCGCGCTGGCCGGGGCGCCGCTGGTGCTGCCGGAGGTGGTGACCGGGCTCTCCCTGTTGCTGACCTTCGTGATGCTGCAGGGGCTGACCGGCTGGCCGGCGGAGCGGGGCGCCACCACCATCCTGCTGGCGCACGCCACCATGGGCGCGGCCTATGTGGCCGTGGTGGTGCAGGCGCGGCTGGCGGGGATGGACGGCATGCTGGAGGAAGCGGCGCGCGACCTGGGCGCCACGCCGGCCACCGCTTTCCGCACCGTCACGCTGCCGCTGATGGCACCGAGCCTGGTGGCCGGCTGGCTGCTGGCCTTCACCCTGTCGCTGGATGACGTGGTGGTTGCCTCCTTCGTCTCCGGCCCGGCGGGCACGACGTTGCCGATGCTGGTCTTCTCCATGCTGCGGCTGGGGCTGACGCCGGAGGTGAACGCGCTGGCTGTGGCGATCCTGCTGCTGGCTTTCCTGGCGGCCGGCGGGGCCATGCTGGCGTTGTGGCGCCGAACGGAGTTGTGAGCTTCCCATCTTCTGTCCGCATGATAGGCAGAAGCGTGGGGATCATGAGGGACTTAGTCGAACATCGTGACAATGGCTTCTGGATTGCCTCTGCGTTCCCTGCTTCTGGCTACGCTTCTACTGGGTGGGTGCCAGTCCCTGGTGCGGGAAGGCACCGCGGACGTGGCCGGTATCGGCGGCGCCGCGCTGGCCACGGCGGTGACCGATAACGGCGCCGTCGCCACCGGCATCGGCCTTGGGGTGCGGTCCCTGGCCAATGCCGGGCTGCAATACACCGAACGGCGGCTGCAACGGCAGCAGCAGGACAAGATCGCCGCCATCGCCGGGCCATTGCCGATCGGCCAAGTGGCGGCCTGGAACGCCAGCTATGCCGTGCCGCTGCATGCGGATGAGAAGGGCCAGGTGACGGTGGTGCGGGAGATCGGCGGTGCCGGCCTCCAGTGCCGGGAGATCGTCTTCTCGGTCGATACGGTGGTGGAGCGGAAGCCGCAGCGCGCCTTCTACACCGCCGCCATCTGCCGCAACGGCCAGACCTGGAAATGGGCCAGCGCCGAACCCGCCACGGAACGGTGGGGAGCCTTGCAGTGACCCGGCGGGCCGCGCGGCGCGCGGCGCTGCTGGCGGTGCTGCTGCCGCTGGCCGGCTGCAACGCGGTGGGCGGCATCGTCGGCGGTGTCTCCGGCGCATTGACCGGCGCGGCCACCACCAACCCGGCCGTCGGCTATGCCGTGGGCATCAGCGTCAAGGCCGTGACCGACGCCACCATCCAATACGTCATGCGCAACATCCAGCGCGGGGAGCAGGACAGCATCGTCCGCGTCGCCGGGACGCTGGCGCCGGGCGACGTGGCGCCGTGGAAGGCCGAACACTCGCTGCCCTTCGGCTATGGCGATGCCGAGGGCACGGTGCAGGTGGTGCGGGTGATCGACACGCCGCTGGCGCAGTGCCGTGAGGTCGCCATCGGTGTCGGCAAGGGCGAGGACGCGGCGACGATCATCGCCACGGCCTGCGCGCAGGAGCAGGGCTGGAAATGGGCGAACGCGGAACCGGCGGTGGAGCGCTGGGGCGCGCTACAGTAGCACCGCTTCCCGCCGACGCAGGGGCGAGAGGTCCGGGTCCGGGTCCGGCATCGCGGCGAGCAGCATCTTCGCGTAGTCGCTGCGCGGGTTGGTGAAGACGTCCTCGGTCTCACCCTGTTCCACCAGCTTGCCGTGGTGGATCAGCGCCACGCGGTCGCAGATGTAGCGGATGACGCCGAGGTCGTGGCTGATGAAGAAATAGGTCAGCCCCAGCCGCGATTGCAGGTCGTGCAGCAGGTTCAGCACCTGTGCCTGGACGGAGACATCCAGGGCCGAGGTCGGCTCATCCAGGATCAGGAAGTCCGGCTTCGGGGCCAGCGCGCGGGCGATGCCGATGCGCTGGCGCTGCCCGCCGGAGAATTCGTGCGGGAAGCGGTTCAGGTGCTGCGTGGTCAGCCCGACCTGTTCCAGCAGTTCCGCCGCGCGGTCTGTGCGCTGGCGCGGCGTCAGCCCCAGCTTGCCGTGATGGATTTCCATCGGCTCCGCGATGATGTCGCGGATGGTCATGCGCGGGTTCAGCGAGGCGTAGGGGTCCTGGAACACGATCTGGATACGGGCGCGCAGGGCCTGCATCTGCTGCGGCGTCTGCGCCGCCAGGTCGATGCCGTCATAGACGATGCGGCCGCTGGTGATCTTCTCCAGTTGCAGGATGCAGCGGGTGAGGGTGGTCTTCCCGGACCCTGACTCACCGACAAGGCCGAAGCTCTCGCCCTGGCGGATGTTCAGGCTGACATCGCGCAGGGCCTGCACCGGCGGCGCACGGTCGAAGAAGCCACGCCGGGCACCGGGGAATTCCTTCACCACGTGCTCGATGGCCATGATGGTGCCGCCGGGGGCGGCGCGGGGCGGTGGCGGCGCCAGGGCCTCGGCCGCCAGGGCGCCGCCAGCCAGGCCGCGCAGCTCGCCGCGCTTCATGCTGGGCTTGGGCACGGAGGCGAGCAGGCCGCGTGTGTAGTCGTGCCGGGGGTGCTTCAGCACATCCCGCACCGGGCCGGATTCGACGATGGCGCCGGCATACATGACCGCGACATGGGTGCAGAGCTGCGCCACCACGCCGAGATTGTGGGTGATGAACAGGACGCCGAGATTGTGCTCCTCCACCAGCCCATGGATCAGCCGCAGAATCTGTGCCTGCACGGAGACATCCAGCGCCGTCGTCGGCTCATCCGCGATCAGCAGGTCCGGCCGGCCGATCAGCGCCATGGCGATCAGCACGCGCTGCTTCATGCCGCCGGAGAACTGGTGCGGGTAGTCGTTCACCCGCTCGGCCGCGTTGGGGATGCCCACTTCCTCCAACCGGGCGATGGCCACCTTCTCGGCCGCGGCGCGGCGCGCGCGGCGGGAGGCGCCGGCGGGTAGGCCGAGGATGGTCGGGTCCAGCTTCGCCGCGTGCAACGCCACGTCCACGAGCTGAGTGCCGATGCGGAAGGTGGGGTTCAGGTTGGTGGTGGGGTCCTGGAAGATCATGCCGATGCGCCGGCCCCGCAGGGTGCGCATCGTCTCCTCCGACTGCTTCAGCACGTCCTGGCCCTGGAAGCGCACGCTGCCGCGCAGGTAGCGCCCCGGCGGCGTCGGCACGAGGCGGGAGACGGTGAGGCCGGTGAGCGACTTGCCCGAACCCGTCTCCCCCACGATGCCCCAGATCTCGCCGCGCTTCACCGCGAAGGAGACGCCGTTGAGGACCTGGATCTCGCCCTCGAAGCTGCGCATGGCGAGGTTGAGGTCGTCGATCTCCAGCAGGGTATCGGTGTCCAGCGACGGGGGGTTCATCAGCGACGGGCCTTCGGGTCGAGCAGGTCGCGCAGGCCATCGCCCAGCAGGTTGAAGCCGAACACGGCCATGAAGATGGCGAGGCCGGGGAAGATGGCCGTCCACCAGTAATCCGGCATGTTCACGCGGGCGACGGAGAGCAGCGAACCCCATTCCGGCGTCGGCGGCTTCACGCCGATGCCGATAAAGCCGAGCGACGCCACGGTGAGGATGGCAAACCCCATGTCCAGCGACATCTTCACGATGATCGGCGACATGATGTTCGGCAGGATATGCTTCCACAGCAGCCGGTTGGTGCCGGCGCCCATGGCGCGGGAGGCGAGGACGAATGTCTCCTCCCGCTTGGCCATCACCTCGCCGCGCACCAGGCGGGCGTAGCCGGGCCACCAGGAGAGCGCGATGGCGAAGACCATGTTGACGATGCCGGGGCCGAGCGCGGCGGCGACCGCCATGGCCAGGATCAGCCCCGGCACGGTCAGCTTGAGGTCGGCGAGGCGCATCAGCACCTCATCCACCCAGCCGCCGAGGAAGCCGGCGATGGCGCCGACGAACACGCCGAAGGCCGCGCCGACGATGACCACCGCCATGCCCGCCAGCAGCGAGATGCGCGTGCCGGCGACGACGAGGGAGAACACGTCCTGCCCCAGCTCGTTGGTGCCGAACCAGTAAGTGGTGGAGGGCGCCTGCAGCCGCGCGCTGGTATCCACCAGCCCGGCGATATGCTGCGGGTAGGGCGCCAGGTGCTGCCCGCCGATGGCGAGCACCAGCAGTACCGAGACGATCAGCAGACCCAGCACGGAAACCCAGGACTGGCGGAAGCGGTAGAGGCCGCGCCGCCAGGATTCGAGGCGCGGATGCGCGGTGGTGCTGCTCACTGGTAGCGGACCTTCGGGTTCAGCAGGCCGTAGAGCATGTCCACCACCAGGTTGACGGTCACGAAGATGGCGCCGATGCACAGGGTGACGCCGATGATCGGCATGAAGTCCTGCGTCAGCACCGCCTGGGTGGCGTAGAGGCCGATGCCCGGCCAGTCGAACACCGTCTCCACCAGCACGGTGCCGCCCAGCAGCCAGCCGAAATACAAGCCGATGACGGTGAGCGTGGCGGAGATGGCGTTCTTCAGCACGTATTTGAACAGGATCAGCTTCTGCGAGAGGCCGAGGGCGCGCTCCGTCAACACATAGTCCTGTTGCAGCACCTCGATCGTCGAGGCGCGCATCATCCGCATGATGGTGGCCAGCGGCGACAGGCACATGGCGATGGCGGGCAGCGCGAGGTAGGAGAGCGCGACGCCGAAGGCATGGAACTGGCCGGAGAGCAGCGCATCCACCGTCAGCATGCCGGTGATCTGCGGCGGCGGGTCCTCGGTCAGCGGAAAGCGTCCGGAGAGCGGTAGCCAGCCCAGCCACATGGCGAACAGCAGCTGGAACACCAGGCCAAGGAAGAAGCGCGGCATGGAGATGGCGCCGAGCGAGACGGTGCGCGCCAGGAAATCCGGCCACTTGTTGCGGAACACCGCCGCCATCAGCCCCAGCGGAATGCCGAGGCCGATGGCCAGCAGCATCGCGGCCAGCACCAGTTCCAGCGTCGCCGGCAGGTAGGCGGCGAGATCCTCCGCCACCGGGCGGCGGGTGAAGATGGAGACGCCCCAGTCACCCCGGAACAGCCCGGTCAGGTAGTTCCAGTACTGGACCACCAGGGGCTGATCCAGGCCGAATTCCCGTGCCACGGAGGCCACATCCGCCGCTGTCGCATTCGGCCCCGCCGCCAGCGCCACCGGGTCCCCCGGCAGGAGCCGGGCGATGGCGAAGACGAGCATGGACAGGCCCAGCAGCACCGGGACCAGCAGCAACAGCCGCCGCAGGATGTAGCCGACCATGGCGCGCGGTCAGCCCAGCGAGAGCGGGAACAGGTCGATGGCGTTGGAGGCCACCGGGGTGAAGGCGAAGCCCTGCACGTTGCTGCGCATGGCCAGCTTGCGCTTTTCCAGCACGCCGAAGATGTCGGGGCTGTCCTCCATCAGCACGCGCTGGAAGCGGACATAGAGGGCGCGGCGCTTCTCCGCATCCGATTCAGCGCGGGCCTGGGTGAGCAGGCTGTCCACTTCCGGGTTGGCGTAAGTGGGGTTCTGCCAGCCACCGTTGCGGGAGGAGTGGTAGCCGGCGAAGGCCAGGTTGTCCGGGTCGCCGTAATTGGCGGTCTGGTACACCATGAAGATGTCCGGCGTCGTCTCGGGCGAGCGGGCGGCGGAGACCATGTCGGGCCAGATCATCGGCTTGATGTCCAGCTCGATGTTCAGCGCGCGCAGGCTGTCCAGCAACACCAGCGCCCAGCGCCGCTGCTGCTCCAGACCCGAGACATGCGCGACGGTGATCTTGATGCCGCCATTCGGCGTGGAGGATTTTGCCAGATACTCCTTCGCCCGGGCGAGATCGGTGCGATAGACCGGCAGATCCTTGTCGAAGCCGTCGATGCTCTCGGGGAAGGGGCCCTTCATCAGCTCGGCATAGCCGGCGACGTCCAGCATGCCCTGGTAGTTGAAGGCGCAGGCGATGGCGCGGCGCAGATTCGCATCCTGCAGCGGGCCGTGCCGCGTGTTCATCTTCATCGAGAAGGTGCGGTATTCGGGCTCGATGACCAGGTTGACGCCAGCGCGGCCCTTCAGCGAATCCATGTCCTCGCTGGTCAGGTCCACGGCGATCTGCGCTTCGCCCCGCTGCACCATCAGGCGCTGCGTCGCCGTCTCTCGCGTGATCTTCCAGATGGCGCCGGTCAGGTTGCCGCCGCCCTTGCGCCACGCATCGGCGACGCGCTCGAACTCATACAGATTGCCGGCCTCGGCACGGCGCAGGCGGAAGGCGCCGGAGCCCGCGAGGTTGGAGCGCAGCCAGGCTTGGCCGTCATCGCTGCCCTTATTGGCCTCGACCTGCGCCGGGTTGACGATCCACACCCAGGGCAGCACCGAGAGGAACGGCACGAAGGGCGTGACCAGCTTGATGCGGACCGTGGTGGCGTCGATGGCCTCGACGCTGTTCTGGTCCACGACGCCGGCGATCATCCAGGCATTGCCGCGGTTCAGGCGTAGCAGGCGGTTGAAGGAGTACTTCACCGCCTCCGCATTCACCGGCGAGCCGTCATGGAATTTTGCGGCCGGGTCCAGCTTGAAGGTGTACTCCCGGCCATCGTCGGAAATGGTCCAGGACTGCGCCAGTTGCGGCACCGGCTTGGGCGGGTTGCCCGCCACGCCGACCAGTGAGTCATAGGTGTTCCGCAGCGCCATCGACGCCGAGTAGCCATTGGCCACATGCGGGTCGAAATTCGGGATGTCCTGGTTGCTGGCCATCACCAGGATGCGGCGGCTCTGCGCCTGCGCATCCCGGCCCGTGGCCATTCCCGCCAGCAGGGCGGCGCCGCCGGCCATGACGCCACGTCGTGTCGTTGTCAGCATTGCTCTCTCCATGGCCCAGGGGAAGTTCATCTTCAGGCCGTCGCGGCGACAGGTGCCACGGCGTAGTCGCGCGCCGCGCCCTCTTCCGATACCAGGCCCCTCTGCACGTCGCGTGCCAGCACGGCGGGGTCGCGCTCGGCGGGTTCGCCGAAGCCCGAGCCGCCGGCCAGGACGATTTCCACCACCTGCGTATCACGGTCGATCTGCACCAGCATGCCCGTACCGCAGTTCAGCACCTCGTTGCCTTCGGTATCCAGCACGCGGCCACTGGCCTCGCCGCCGGCCTTGCCGCCGAACAGGCCGGCGATGGGGTTGCCGACGCCCTCGGGGTAGACGGTGATCAGCGTGGTCAGCCCGTCATCATGCAGCTTCCGCACCTTGACCCGCTGGCCAAGGCCGCCGCGGTGCCTGCCGGCACCGCCCGTGTCCGTGATGAAGGTCTTCTCGAGTACCAGCACCGGGACCCGCGCTTCGAACAGTTCAATAGACGTATTCGCGGCGGAGGTCGGCCACAGCAGGCCGTTCTTGCCGTCGCCCTGGGCGGACGCACCCTGGCCGCCGCCGATGAACAGCATGTCGGAATAGGTGCGGCCTTCCGCATCCTGCCCGTACATGTAGGCGGCCATCGGCAGGCCGGTATTGGCCTGCACCTGGCGCGGCGCGGCATCGGACAGCGCGCGGAAGATGTTCGGCGCCAGGTACCAGCCGGTGCGCGTGCGCAGATTGACCGAAGCGGGGCGCTTCGGGTTCAGGATCGAGCCCTCCGGCGCCTTGACGCTGAAGGGGCGGTAGCAGCCGGCATTGCCGCGCACGCCCGGCGTCAGCATGCATTTCAGCGGGTAGGTGGCGTGGGCCGCCGTGTAGTTCAGCGTGGAATTCAGCCCACCCTGCGGCAGCTGCGGCGGCGCGCCTTCGAAATCCAGCTCGATCTCGTCGCCGGAGACGGTGAGCTTCAGCGGGTAATCCAGCCGCTGGCCCAGCGGGTTGTTCCAGATGGTGCTGTTGTACTCGCCATCCGGCAGGGCGCGGATGGCATCGCGCATCGCCTTCTCGGACCGGCCCTGCACCACGGCGGCCAGGGCGCGCAAATCCTTCATGCCGTAGTCGTTGAGGAAGGAGAGCAGCCGCTCCCCGCCCAGCGCGTTGGCGGCGACGAAGGAGTGGATGTCACCCAGCACCTGCTCGGGGTTCCGCACATTCTCGGCCAGCAGGCGGAACAGGCTTTCGTTCGGGCGGCCCGCCTCGAACAGCTTCATCGGCGGAATCTGGAAGCCTTCCTCGTAGATCTCGCGGGCCCGCAGCGAGTCCTTGGTGCCGCCAATGTCGGAGACATGGCCCACCGTGCCCATCAGGCCGACGACCTTGCCGTCCAGGAACACCGGCGTCACCACGGCGATGTCGAACAAGTGGCCAGCGCAGAGCCAGGGGTCGTTGGTGATCAGCACGTCGCCGGGCACCAGCGTCTCGGCCGGGTAGCGCTCCAGCAACGCCTTCACCGCCAGCGGCAGCGTCAGGTTGAACACCGGCATGGCGCGCGGGGAGTGCGCCAGCGTCTCGCCGGTCGGGTCCAGCAGCTCGGTCGCGAAGTCCTGGCTTTCCGAGATCACCAGCGAGAAGGCGGTGCGGCAGATGGTCAGCCACATCTCCTCCACCACCGTGATCAGGCGGGACCACATGATCTCCAGCGCGATCGGGTCGGCCTCGATGCGGGCGATGGCCTGGTCCAGCGGCATGTCGGCGGTGATGCCGTCCGCCGCGCGCACGGTGGCGGCGATGGCGATGCGCAGGTTCAGGCTTTCATCCACCGTCACGCTGTCGCCCGGCGCCACGATGGTGGTGGATTCCCGTTCCTCGATGATCGCCGGGCCCTGCAGCGTGTAGCCGGTGGAGAGCGCGTAGCGGTCATAGACCGTGGCGTCGTGCCAGCCGCCTTCGAACCAGGCGCGGCGCGTGCCCTTCACCGCCTGGGCGGCATCGGCGCCGCCGGTGGCGCCACTGAGGGAGAGCTTCGGCACCGGGCCGACGACGCGGAGGCGGAAGTTGATCGCCTCCATCCGCGCGCCTTCGTAGACGGAGGTGTAGCGGGCGGCGTAGGCCTTGACGAACTCGGCGCGGATCGCCTCCAGGCTCTCCTGGCCGATGACGCCGCTGGGCAGGCCGACGCTGATATCGTGCATCTGGCCGACGAGGCGCATGTCCGCGCTGCGCTCGACCCGGATATCGGCGGCGGCGGTGCCGGCGCCCAGCAGGTGCTTGCGGCCCTCGGCCTCCAGCTCATCCAGCACGGCGTTGACGCGCGCGGCGTCGAAGCCGGGCGAGAACTCGACGGGCAGGGAGCGGACGGATTCGAAGGACAGCGGCGCCGCCAGGAAGCCGAGCGCGGAAGCCGCGCCGGAGGCCGGCGGGATGATGACTTCCTTCACGCCCAGCACGCGCGCCACGTCGGCCGCATGCGCCGGGCCGGCGCCGCCGAAGCCCACCATGGCGTAGCGGCGTGGGTCCTTGCCCTTTTCCACCAGGTGCACGCGGGCGGCGGCGGCCATGCTTTCCGTCACCACCTTGTGGATGCCCCAGGCGGCTTCCGGCACGGAGAGGCCGAGCGGCGTCGCGACCGACTGCATCGCCGCCTCGCACGCCGCCATGTCCAGCTTCATGCGGCCGCCGAGGAAGAAGGCGGGGTCGTAGTAGCCGAGGATGAGGTTGGCATCCGTCACAGTCGGCTTGGTGCCGCCCATGCCGTAGCAGGCCGGGCCGGGATCGGAACCGGCGGAATGCGGCCCGACCTTCAGCAGCCCGACCTCGTCGATCTGCGCGATGGAACCGCCACCCGCGCCGATCTCGATCATATCGATGACGGGCGCCTTGATCGGCAGGCCGGAACCCTTGCTGAAGCGGTGCACGCGCCCGGCTTCCAGCATCGGCGCGATTTCGACGCGGCCATCCTCCACCATGCAGGCCTTGGCGGTGGTGCCGCCCATGTCGAAGGAGATCACGTCCTTCTTGCCAGCCAGCTCGCCGAACAGGGCGGTGGCCAGGCCGCCGCCAGCGGGGCCGGATTCCAGCAGGCGGATGGGGAAGGCGCGCGCCGTCTCCGGCGACACCAGGCCGCCCGCAGAGTGCATCAGCCGCAATGCGCCGGTGAATCCCCGCGCCGCCAGCTCCCGCTCCAGCCGCTTCAGGTAGCGGTCCATCAGCGGCTGCACATAGGCGTTGGCGCAGGTGGTCACGGCGCGCTGGTATTCCCAGAGTTCGCTGACCACCTCGGCGGAAAGCGAGACGGCCAGTTCCGGGAACTCCTCGCGCGCGATGCGGCCGATGACCTGCTCATGCACCGTGTTGCGGTAGGAATTCAGCAGGCAGACGGCCACGGCCTCGACGCCCGCATCCAGCAACTGGCGCAGCGCGGCGCGCACCGCCGCCTCGTCCAGCGGCGTGACCGTGTTGCCATCGCGATCCAGCCGCTCCGGCACTTCCAGGCGCAGATCGCGGGAAACCAACGGCTCCGGGAAGCCGAGGAAGAGATCATAGATGTCGTAGCGCTGCTCCGTGCCCATCTCCAGGATGTCGCGGAAGCCCTGGGTGGTGATCAGGCCCAGCTTGGCGCCCTTGCGCTCGATCACGGCATTGGTGACCAGCGTGGTGCCGTGGATGATCTCGCCCACGTCGCCCAGGCCGATGCCGGCCATGGCCACCAGCTCCTCCAGCCCCAGCAGCGCGGCGGCGGAGGGGTCGTGCGGTGTGGTCAGGCGCTTGTGCAGGCGCACGCTGCCTTCGTTGCCGTCATACAGGATGAAGTCGGTGAAGGTGCCGCCGATGTCGAAGCCGATGCGCCAGCGGTGGGTGGTGGGGGCCATGGTCGGGTTCATCCTTCAGGCGGCCTTGTGGGCAAGCGGGCGGGGGGCGGAGTGCGGCGCGGGGCGAGGGCCGGCGAGCGGGTCCTCCACCAGCGCGGCGATCTCGGCCGCCTCGGCCAGCAGGGCATGCAGCATGGCTTCCCGTTCCGTGTCGGAGACGGTGGCCAGGGGGTAGACGATGCAGAGGCTGACTTCCTCGCCGGTCTGGCGCTCACCGACGGCGACGGACATGGCGCCGACGCCGGGATTCGCCTCGGCGGCCGAGGTCGCGTAGCCATCACGCCGCACGGTGGCCAGCATGGCCAGCAGCGCATCGATATCGGCCGGGGAGGCCGGATGGACGGGGCGCAAGGGCTGTGGGTGCAGCGCCCGCACATCGGCATCGCCGCGCCGGGCGAGCAGGGAGCGGCCGGTGGAGCTGGCGAAGCCCGCCAGCCGGCGGCCGATGGGGGTGCCGACGCGCAGCGCGCTGGTGCCCTCATGATGCGCGACGCCGACCACGTCGGCGCCATCCAGCACCGAGACGTAGCCGGTATGGCCGAAGCGGCGGGAGAGCCGTGCCACCGCGTCATCCGCCCGGGCCAGCAGGGTGGAGGCGCGGCGGTAGGTCTGCCCCAGCTCGAACAGCAAGATGCCGGGGCGGTAGCGGCGGGAGGCCGGGGCAAGTTCCAGCAGCCCGGCATCGCGCATCGCGCGCAGCAGGCGGGAGGTGCTGCTCTTCGGCGTCCCCAGCAGGGCGACGACATCGGTCAATGTCAGCTCCAGCCGTTGGGAGGTGAAGCAGCGGAGCACGTCGGCGGCGTTGGCCAGGATCGTCATGCCAGTTCCGATTTATGGAACCGAGGTTCCGAATACAGGCACTATAACGCCTGAAAATTCGGGCGTTCAAGCAGTCTTCTTTCGTCGTCCGGACGCTGCGCGCAACTTTATGCTTAAAATACCGGCTTCCTGCCCGCATCGATGCCTCGTGAATGGGCAAAGGCGGGTTTGTGTTGGATCGGCGATGGGAGAGGCGCATGGTTTGCGGGCCAGACCCGGCCATCCGCCGTCGTGTCCGCTCCTGTCTCGCTTCGGGCGAAACCCTCGGCTTTCCGGGCCTCCGCGATGCCATCGCGGTTCCTGCGCCGTCATGGCCGGGAACCGGGGAAACCGAGGGAGAGAACGACCATGGCGCCGCTCACGCAGCCCTATACCGAGATCGCCCCGGCGGCCGACGGCCTGCCGGCTATCCGCCGCATCGGCACCAGCGCGGTGTGGCGCGCCCTGCGCCAGGGCTGGGACGACTTTACGGCCAGCCCGACGCAGCTGGTGTTCCTGGCCATCATCTATCCCATCATCGGCCTGGTCGCCGCCGCTGCCGCGGCGGGGCGGGACCTGATGCCGCTGGTCTGGCCGCTGCTTTCCGGCTTCGCGCTGGTCGGACCGGTCGCCGCGCTGGGCGTATACGAGCTGAGCCGGAGGCGGGAGCAGGGGCTGCCCGTCAGCTGGGTGAATGCGTTCGACGTGCGCCACTCTCCCTCCCTGCCCTCCATCCTGGCGCTGGGGGTGTTGCTGCTGGCCATCTTCGTCGCCTGGCTGTTCACGGCGGAGGCCATCTATCGCGGCAGCTTCGGCCGCATGGTGCCGGCCTCGACCGCCGACTTCCTGGCGATGCTCACCGGCACGCCGGGCGGGCGGCGTTTGATGGTGCTGGGCAATTTCGCCGGCTTCCTGTTCGCCGCCGCCGTCCTGGCGCTGACCGTCATTTCCTTTCCGCTGCTGCTGGACCGCCCGGTGGGCGCCGGCGCCGCCATCCGTGCCTCCCTGCGCGCCGTGGCGCTGAACCCGATGCCGATGGCGCTGTGGGGGCTGGTGGTGGCGGTGGTGCTGCTGGTGGCCAGCATCCCCCTGTTCGTCGGCCTCGCCGTGGCGGTGCCGGTCCTGGGGCACGCGACGTGGCACCTCTACCGCGCCGTGATGCCGCGCTGAGGGCAGGGGCGGCGATGCGGGGCCGGCGTGGAGCCAGCCCTGTGGCCTGGGTCATGGCTGGGCGGGCCGCAGGGCGGGTTGTCGGGCCGTGAGCACGGCGGTAGGGTCCGTTCCGTTCTTTGGTGCTGGATCGTTCAACCTATGAAGCTGACCGCCGAGCGGCTCGACCGCATTGCTCCTTCCCAGACCATCGCCATCACGGCGAAGGCGCGCGCCCTGAAGGCCGGCGGGAAGAACGTCATTAGCCTCTCGGCCGGGGAGCCGGATTTCGACACGCCCCAGAACGTCAAGGATGCCGCCATCCGCGCCATCCAGGCGGGCGAGACGAAGTACACCGACGTCTCCGGCACCAAGGTGCTGCGGGAGGCCGCGGCCAACTACTTCAAGCGCGAGCACGGGCTGGACTACAAGCCGGAGGAGATCGTCGTCTCCACCGGCGGCAAGCAGGTGATCTTCAATGCCATGCTGGCCACGATGGGCCCGGGCGACGAAGCCATCATCCCTGCTCCGTGCTGGGTGTCCTACCCGGACATCGTGACTCTGGCGGAAGGCAAGCCTGTTATTGTGGCCGCCGGCCAGAACCAGGGCTTCAAGCTGCTGCCGGAGCAGCTGGAAGCCGCGATTACGCCCAAGACCAAGTGGCTGATCCTGAACAACCCCTCCAACCCGACCGGCGCGGCCTATTCCGAGGCCGAGCTGAAGGCGCTGGCCGAAGTGCTGCTGCGCCACCCGGATGTGTGGGTGTTCACCGACGACATCTACGAGAAGCTCGTCTATGGCGGCTTCAAGTGCAAGACAATCGTGGAGGTGGAGCCGCGTCTGAAGGACCGCACCATCACCATGAACGGCTGCTCCAAGGCCTGGGCCATGACCGGCTGGCGCATCGGCTTCGCCGGCGCCCCGCTGGCGCTGGTGAAGGCGATGGACAAGCTGCAGGGCCAGTCCACCTCCAACACCTCCTCCGTCTCCCAGGCGGCGGCGGTCGAGGCGCTGAACGGCCCGCAGGACGAGCTGGAGAAGATGCGCCAGGTGTATGAGAAGCGCCGCGACCTCGTCGTCGGCCTGCTCAACAAGGCGCCGGGCGTGCATTGCCTGGTGCCGGAAGGCGCCTTCTACGTGTTCCCCTCGATCCATGGCTGCCTCGGCAAGACCACCGCCAGCGGCAAGAAGATCGAGACGGACGAGGATTTCGTCACCGCGCTGCTGGAAGACGAGGGCGTGGCCGCCGTGCATGGCTCGGCCTTCATGTTTCCCGGCCATTTCCGCGCCAGCTACGCGACCGACGATGCCTCCCTGACCGAGGCCTGCACGCGCATCCAGCGCTTCTGCGCCGGCCTGAAGTGAGCGACCTGGCGTGACCAATGCCGAGATCCGCTTCCGCCCCGCGGCGGAGGCGGATTTCGCGTGGTATCTGGACCTCTCCATCCGCACCTTGCGCGACCAGCTGGAAGCGCTGGGGCGGTGGGACCCGGAGCGCCGGCGCAACCGCGCGCGGGCTTCTTTCGACACCGGCGAATTGCGGGTGGTCGAGCGTGCCGGGCAGCGCCTCGGCACCGTGGCGCTGGGCATCCAGGACGACCACGCCGAGATCCATAGCTTTTATCTGGAGCCCGCGTTGCACGGCCAGGGCACCGGCGCCGCCATCCTGCGCCTGCTGCTGGCGGAGGCCGCCGCGCTGCGACCGGCCCGCCCCGTGCGGCTGGAAGTGCTGAAGCGGAGCCCGGCCGCGCGCCTGTACGAACGCGCCGGCTTTGTCCGCGCCGCCGAGCAGGACTATGACTGGCTTTATACGCTTCCCCTTTCTCCACCGGAGTCGAACCCAGCGATGCCTGCTCTCGCCGAACGCCTGAAGGACGTCACCGTCTCCCCCATCGTGGCGATGAGCACGCGGGCCCGCGCGCTGAAGGCCGAGGGCAAGCAGGTGATCAGCCTGGCCGTGGGCGAGCCGGATTTCCCGACGCCGCCGCATGCGGTGGAAGCCGCGCACCAGGCGGCGTTGCGTGGTGAGACCAAGTACCCCGCGCAGGATGGCGGCGTGCCGCTGAAGACGGCCATCCAGGCCAAGTTCAGGCGCGAGAACAACCTGGACTACGCGCTGGACGAGATCTGCGTCTGCAACGGCGGCAAGCAGGTGCTGATGAACGCACTGCTGGCCACCGTCAGCCCCGGCGACGAGGTGCTGATCCCGGTGCCCTACTGGGCCAGCTATGGCGAGATGGTGAAGCTGGCCGGCGGCAAGCCCGTCTATGTGAACTGCCCGCAGAACAACGGCTTTAAGCTGCGCCCGGAGGACCTGGACGCCGCCATCACGCCGCAGACCAAGATGCTGATGCTGAACTTCCCGAACAACCCGACCGGCGCCGGGTGCTCGCGGGAGGAGATGCAGGCCCTGGCGGCGGTGATGCTGAAGCACCCGCATGTCTGGATCCTGACCGATGACATGTACGAGCACCTGGTGTTCGACGGCTTCAAGTTCTGCACGATCGCCGAGGTGGAGCCGCGGTTGAAGGACCGCGTCATCACCGCCAACGGCGTGTCCAAGACCTATGCGATGACGGGCTGGCGCGTCGGCTATGCCGGTGGCCCCAAGGCCGTCATCAAGGCGATGGTGAACATGCAGGGGCAGGTGACCAGCGGCGTCAGCGGCATCACCCAGGCCGCCGCGCTCGCCGCGCTGGAAGGGCCGCAGGAGCTGGTGGCCGAGCGCGCCGCCATCTACGCCCAGCGGCGCGACCTGGTGGTGGAGATGCTGAACCAGGCCCCCGGCATCGTCTGCCACAAGCCGGAAGGTGCCTTCTACGTCTACCCCAACATCGCCAGCTGCCTGGGCAAGACCACGGCTGGCGGCCGGCGGATCGAGACCGATGGCGACTTCGCCCTGGCGCTGCTGGAGGAGAAGCTGGTGGCCACCGTGCATGGCGGCGCCTATGGCATGAGCCCGTACCTGCGCATTTCCTACGCCACGGATACGGAGAGCCTGCGCGAGGCCTGCACCCGCATCCAGGATTTTTGCAAAGGCCTGTCGTGAGCGCCGTGCTCCACAACACCGTCATCCGCCCCGGCCTCGACAGTGACGAGGCCGGCTATATCCGCCTGATCGGCGATGCCTGGGCCGAGTACCCCAACTGCATCCTGGACGTGGATGGCGAGGTGCCGGAGCTGCGTGCCCTGGCCACCTATTTCGCCAAGGCCGGCGGTGCCCTGTGGGTGGCGGAAGAGGCGGGGCGGCTGGTCGGCATGGTCGCCACCCGGCCGCTGGGCTCCGACAACGCCTGGGAAATCTGCAAGATGTATGTGGAGAAGTCCCAGCGCGGCACCGGCCTGGCGCACACGCTGCTGGGCGGGGCGGAGGCGCACGCCATCCAGGCCGGCGCGCACCGCATCGTGCTCTGGACCGACACGCGCTTCGATGCCGCGCACCGCTTCTACGAGAAGCGGGGCTTCGTCCGCTCCGGCTCCATCCGCATCCTGGACGATATCTCCAAGTCGCTGGAATTCCGCTACGCCAAGCCGGCGCGCGGCGTGGTGGTGGAGGCGCTGGACGCCGCCGCCGCCGCCAGCGCCGAGCGCCGGCTGGCGGAGATCCTGGTTGCCTGTGTCGATGCCGGTGCCAGCGTGTCCTACCTGCCGCCGCTGTCGCTGGAAGCGGCGCGCAGCTTCTGGCGCAAGGTCTCGGGCGATGTCGCCATGGCCAACCGGCTGCTGCTGGTGGCGTGGGTAGATGGCCGCATGGCCGGCACGGTGCAGCTGGACCTCGGCACTCCGGCCAACCAGCGCCACCGGGCGGAGTTGGCGAAGCTGCTGGTGCACCCGGATTTCCGCCGCGCCGGCACCGGCCGCGCGCTGATGCAGCGGGCGGAACAGGCGGCGCGCGGCATTGGCCGCACGCTGCTGACGCTGGATACCCGCGCCGGCGATGCGGGGGAGGCGCTGTACCGCGAGCTGGGCTGGCAGGAAGGCGGCCGCATTCCCGACTATGCCGTAGACGCCGAGGGGCGGCTGCACGATACCATCCTGTTCTACAAGAAGATCTGAACCGATGATCTCGGCGGAATGGTGCCGCATGATGGCGCTCTACAACACCGAGATGAACCGGCGCTTCTACGCCGCCGCTGCCCGCTTGCCGGATGCGGTGCGGCGGGAAGATGGCGGCGCCTTCTTCGGCTCCCTGCACGGCACGCTGTGCCACCTGGTCTGGGCCGATACGATCTGGATGTCCCGCTTCGATGGCGGAGAGGGCGTGCCGGTCGGCATTGCCGACAGCCCACGCATGATCGAGGATTTCGATGCGATGTGGGCGGCGCGCCAGGCGACGGATGCGCGCATCACCCGCTGGGCGGAGGCGTTGCAGTACAGCGCGCTGGACGGCGAGCTCAGCTGGTACAGCCAGAGCGCGGGCCGGCAGATGGTCCGCCCGATGGTGGCCACGGTCACGCATCTCTTCCTGCACCAGAACCACCATCGCGGCCAGGCGCATGCGCTGCTGACCCGCCATGGCGAAGATACCGGCGCGACCGACCTGCCTTTCGTACTGCCCTGACCTGCGGCAACCTGGCGCCGGTCCGTCTGTTCCTCCTCCTGACTTCCACAGCGGAAAGGAGGACACGACATGCCCGATATCCGACAGGCTCACATCCTGGTCCTGGCGACCGATGGCTTCGAGCAATCCGAGCTGCTGGTGCCCGTCGAGCAACTGCGCGCCAAGGGCGCCACGGTCGATGTGGTGGCGCCGGAGCAGACGCAGCAGCCTGGTAAGATCGTCGCCTGGAATGGCGAGGCCTCGCCGCCCAATTGGGGTGAGGTGGTGAAGGTGGACAAGGCGCTCTCCGCCGTGAAGGCGGCCGATTACGACGCGATCGTGCTGCCCGGTGGCCAGATCAACCCGGACAAGCTGCGCGGCGAGCAGCAGGCCATCGCGCTGATCCAGGACTTCGCCCGCAACGGCAAGGTCGTTGCCGCCATCTGCCACGCGCCCTGGCTGCTGGTCGAGGCCGGGCTGACCAAGGGAAGGCGCATGACCTCCTTTGCCTCCATCCAGACGGATGTGAAGAATGGCGGCGCCAACTGGGTGGATCAGGAAGTGGTGACCGACAAGGGCATCGTCACCAGCCGTTCGCCCAAGGACCTCGACGCCTTCGTGGCCAAGATCGTCGAGGAGATCGGCGAGGGCAATCACGGCGACCGGATGGCCGCCTGACGCCTGGAGCTGATTTTAGCGGGCGAGGAAGGGTTCCAGCGCCGCCAACACGGCGTCCGGGGCCTCTTCCGCCAGGTAGTGGCCGCTGGGGACGGTGCCGCCGTTGACGGGGCCGGTGGCGTATTGGCGCCATAGCTCCAGCGGCTGGTACCACTGGCCCATCTTGCCCTTGGCACCCCATAGGGCCAGCAGCGGGCAGGCGACCTTCTGCCCCGCTGCCCGGCTGGCGCGGTCATGCTCCAGGTCGATCGTGGCGGCGGCGCGGTAATCCTCGCAGATGGCCATGACCGTGCCGGGCTGGCGCAGGGCGGCCAGGTAGTCCGCCCGCGCTTCAGGGTGGAAGAAGCTGCGGTCCTTGGGCTCGCGCCCGGTGTGCAGGTCGAACCAATCCTCCACGTCGCGCAGGATCAGCCGTTCCGGCAGGTCGTGCGGCTGGGCTAGCCAGAACCAGTGATAGTAGCCCATGGCGAAGGCCATGTCGGTGCGTTCGAAATGCTCGATGGTGGGGACGATATCCATCACCGCCAGGCGCTCCACCGCCTCCGGCGCATCCAGCGCCATGCGGTGCGCCACCCGGGCACCGCGATCGTGGCTGACGACGCCGAAGCGCGGGAAGCCCAGTTCGCACATCAGCGCCACCATGTCCGCCGCCATCGCCCGCTTGGAGTAGGCGGCGTGGTCGGCGCTGGGGCCAGGCTTGCCGGAGAAGCCGTAGCCGCGCAGGTCGGCGCAGACGACGGTGTGGTCCCGCGCCAGCACCGGCGCGACGTGGTGCCACATCATGTGCGTCTGCGGATTGCCGTGCAGCAGCAGCAGCGGCGGCCCCTTGCCACCCCGGCGGAGGCGGAGCGACTGGCCGCCGATGACCCGCTCCTCCAACGTGAAATCCGCGAACAGCATGTCAGCCCGCTCCCAGCTCGGCGCCCGGGCCGAGGATGAGATAGACACTCAACCCCACTCCCAGCACGCCCATCAGCATCGACAGGGCCGGCCAGAACGGCTTCGGGCCCCGGATGATGAGGAACACATTGAACAGCAGGGACAGGCCGAAGCCCAGCGCCACATGGTGCAGTGGGCGCATATAGACGCCCCAGATCAACATGCCGATCCACAGGAAGAAGGCCAGCTTGCCCAGCAGCCGCCAGAACAGGTCCGCGCCTTCGGAACTCGGCCGCAGCTCCGGCACGTTGGAACGCGAATGGATGAACGCGGAACCGGAGAGCAGCATGAGGGCGGGAAGGTAGATTTCCATGAAATGCCGGTACCGCGTGCCATGCCGCTTGCCAAGCCCGCGTCGCTCCGCCATGCGGCAACCGCCGTCTGGCGTGGCTCGTTTCACCCAGGGCGCGGTGAACGCGGCGGTGGCGGGGGCACGAGCCTGGACTGCGACCGGCATGCGTGAATCATGCGGCTGAACAGGCACTGAAGGATGGCCCGCACTCCGGTGAAGGGCCATGCTGCAGCAGCAGCGGAGAACGGACCATGAGCAAGCTCGTCTACGAAGTCGTCCAGCATGACGGCGGCTGGGCCTACAAGGCCGACGGCGTCTTCTCGGAGAGCTACCCGACGCACGACCTGGCGGCGAAGGCCGCGCATGCGGCGGCCGACCACCAGCAGCGCTCGGCCGAGACCGAGGTGATCGAGTACCAGGACAAGAAGGGCGAGTGGCATACCGAGACGGCGCGGGGCAACGACCGGCCCGAGACGTCCGTCAAGGATTGAGCGGCAGCGCCGGCGGCCACATACCAGCCGCCGGCGCTGCGGGCGCCCCACCGGGCCAGAAACGACAAAATGGCAGCGCGACGATCGCGCTGCCCTTTCTGCTACGGCAAAGTCTTCAGTGCTGCGGGAAGGTGCGGACCAGGGCCAGCAACTCATCCGGGATCGGCTCTTCCGCCGGCTGAGTGTACTGGGCCTTCAGGGAACGCTGCATCCATTGGTCCATGGCGCGCTGCTCCACCGGGGCCGGCTGGCTGAAGCGTCTCATGACCTTAGAATTTCCTTTGCCCGGTTCATGGTGTTCGCCACCCACGATGTGGCGCTCCTCATCTCTGTCGGAGGTTCCAACACCGGAAAGGCTTCAGGGTTCCGCGTAATTTTCACGGGGCTGCAAAGATGTGGCCGGGCGGCAACAGCCAGGACCCAGCCAAAAAAAGGCCGCCAACCCGGGGGTGGCGGCCGAAGTCAAACAGGGAGGCTTCACGTCTGGGAGACGAAGGATCCTAAGACCCTTTCCGGCTCAGCACCGGATGACCGAAACATAATCCGCGTTTCGGTCATGCTCCCACTATGAATATCACCGTACGGCCATGCGTCCAGCGCATGATGAAGTTTTCACGACGACGAGATCGCCGCCAGTTCCGCCACCAGGAAGTCCCGGAACACGCCGACGCGCTTGGAGTGCCGCATTTCCTCGGGATAGACGAAGTACGAATCGATGCGGGGGGACTTCAGCTCCGGCAGCACCTGCGTCAGGTCGGCCAGCTCACCCATGTAATCGGGCAGGGCGGCGAGGCCGAGACCGGAGCGTACCGCATAGAGAATGGCCGGAAGGCTGTTGACCTCCACAGCCGCGCGGCGCGGGCTGCCGGGGCGGCGGCCCGCTTCCACCAGCCAGTTGATGCTCTCGACAGGCGGGCGGTAGTCGCCATAGACGACCAGCCGGTGGTTATCGAGGTCCTCCGGCCGCTGCGGCATGCCGGTCTGCTTCAGGTAGTCGGCTGAGCCGACGATCTTGTAGCCGAAGGTGGCGATGTGGCGCTGGATCAGGTCCGGCTGCTTCGGCGGATGCATGCGGATGGCTACGTCCGCCTCCCGCATCGCCAGGTCCAGGTCGTCGTCGTCCAGCAGCAGCGTCACGGTCACGTCCGGGTGCTGCGTCATGAACTTCTTCAGCCGCGGGGCCAGCCAGGTGGCGCCGAAGCCGGTGGTGGTGGTCACCTTCAGCCGGCCGGCGGCACGCTCCCGGCTCTCGGTCAGCAGCGCCTCGGTCATCGCCAGCTTGGCGAAGACTTCCCGCACGGTGCGGTTCAGCGACTCGCCCTGCTCGGTCAGGATCAGGCCACGGGCATGGCGGTGGAAGAGCGGCACCTGCAGGGCCTCCTCCAACGCCTGGATCTGGCGGGAGACGGCCGACTGGCTGAGGTTCAGCGACTCACCCGCATGGGTGAAGCTGCCGGCCTCGGCGACGGCGTGGAAGACGCGGAGCTTGTCCCAATCCAACGGCATGCGCGTCAGGCCGCCTGGTGCTGCGCGGGGGCCTGGTCCTCGACGGCGGCCAGGAACTTCTCGGCCTCCAGCGCGGCCATGCAGCCCGTGCCGGCGGCGGTGACCGCCTGCCGGAACACGCGGTCCTGCACGTCGCCGGCGGCGAAGACGCCCTCCCGGCTGGTGCGGGTCGAATCGGGTTCGGTCACCAGGTAGCCCTCCGCGTCCATGTCCAACTGCCCCGTGAAGAGGGTGGTCGCGGGCGAGTGGCCGATGGCGACGAAGACGCCGTCCACCGCCAGCTCGGACCGCTCGCCGGTCTTCACATCGCTCAGTACCAGGCCGCGCGCGACGGGGGCGTGGCCCCCGGTCTGGGCCAGCACTTCTTCCGTCACGCTGTTCCAGCGCACGGTCACATTGGACTTGGCCAGCAGGCGCTGCTGCAGGATGCGCTCCGCCCGCAGCGAATCGCGCCGGTGCACCAGCGTCACGTGCTTCGCCAGATTGGCCAGGTACAGCGCTTCCTCGACCGCCGAGTTGCCGCCGCCGATCACCGCGACATCCTTGCCGCGATAGAAGAAGCCGTCGCAGGTGGCGCAGGCGGAGACACCGAAGCCGGACAGCTCCTTCTCGCCCGGGATGCCGAGCCAGCGGGCCTGGGCGCCGGTGGCGATGACCACGGCCTCGGCCTCATACGTGTCGCCCGAATCGCCCACGGCGCGGTACGGCCGCTTCGACAGGTCGATGGAGGTGATCAGGTCGTACTGGATGCGGGCGCCGACATGCTCGGCCTGCTCGCGCATCTGTTCCATCAGCCAGGGGCCCTGGACGGGCGCGGCGAAGCCGGGGAAATTCTCGACCTCGGTGGTGATGGTAAGCTGGCCGCCGGGCTGCATGCCGGCGACGACCAGGGGTTGCAACCCGGCGCGGGCGGCGTAGATCGCCGCGGTATACCCAGCAGGGCCTGCACCGAGGATCAGCAGGCGGGTACGATGCAGTTCGGGCAAGGTCTTGGTCCTGGAAACACTCACGGGGCACAAGATATCGGCAAGATCGGTGAATACCGCAACCCGGATGCCTTGAATACGCGAGGCCATGCAAGGATATTGCGCTTGAAACGCCGCGCGAGCAATGAACGGTTCAATTGATGCCCGATTCCATAGATAACCTTGACGCGGTCGACCGGCAGATTCTGGCGGAACTGCAATCCGACGGCCGCATGACGAATGTGGAGCTGGCGCGCCGCGTGGATCTCTCCGCCCCGCCCTGCCTGCGCCGGGTGCGGCGGCTGGAGGAAGCCGGCATCATCCGCGGCTACCATGCCGAGGTCGATCCGGTGGCGCTGGGCTGGGAAATCACCTTCTTCGCGCTGGTGGGGCTGGAGAGCCAGAAGCAGACCCTGCTGCAGGCCTTCCAGGAGGAGGTGAAGCAGTGGCCGGAGGTGCGGGAGTGCCACATGATCCGCGGCGGCGGCGACTTCCTGCTGCGCGTGGTGGCGCGCGACACGGCGCATGAGAATGCGCTGACCAACCGCCTGACCTCGCACGCCACCGTCTCCCGCGTACAGACGCTGCAGACGATCCATACCGCCAAGCAGGTGCCCGGCGTACCGCTGGAGATGTGAGGGAGCCGGGGGAGGGCGTCCTCCCCGGACTTGTTGTCCTGCGCCGGCCCTATGCGGCCGCGCGGCGACCCTTGGTCCAGGCCCAGGCCAGCGCCACGGTGGCGACGAACCATGCCAGCGCCAGCAGCGGGTGCAGGAAAATGGTCAGCAGGTTCATGAACAGCATCGGGTTGATCAGGCCCGCCAGGAAGATACCGATGCTGTAGCCGTTGACGACCTCCGCCACATCACGGCCCCACAGCCAGCAATGGTTGAAGGTGCCGGCGCTGGAGGTACATTCCGCCAGGGCCGGTAGCAGGAAGAGCGCGATGATGTTGCTCAGCAGCGGCACCGCGAACATCACCGCCAGCAGCACCAGCGGGCCGCCGACCAGCAGCAGCGCCCAGCCCAGGCGCCGTTGCCGCCGACGCCGGTCCGCGGCCGGCGAAGCCTCCGTCCCAGCCACGCTCAGCCCCGGCGGACGACGTACTGGGCGGCCGCCAGCGCGGCGATGATGGCGTTGCCCTGCGCCGAGTCGCGGACCTCGATCATCAGCTCCAGCTCGGTCGACTGCACCGTGGGGGCGCCGAACAATTGCTGGTGCTTGACCTCGATGACATTGCCGCCGGCATCAGCGATGCGGCGGGAGATGTCGGAGAGCATGCCGGGGCGGTCGGGGATATCGAAGGTCAGGCGCAGCAGCCGGCCATCCCGCAGCAACTGCCGCAGCAACACGTTGGAGAGCGCCCGCGCATCGATATTGCCGCCGCAGACCGGCGTGCCGACCCGCTTGCCGGCGAACAGGGACGGATGCGTCAGCAGCGCCGCGACGCCAGCGGCACCGGCGCCTTCCGCCACCACCTTGGCACCTTCGGCCAGCAGGGCGATGCCCTGCTCCACCGCACGCTCCGGCACGATCAGGACCTCGACGCCCAGGCGCTTCAGCAAGGCGTAGGGCGCCTCGCCGACATCGCGCACGGCGATGCCCTCGGCCACCGTCGGGCCGCCGACGGCCACCGGCTGCCCGGCCAGGCGCTGCGCCATGGCCGGATAGCCCTCGACCTCGACGCCATAGATCTTCACGCGCGGGTTCAGCTCGGCAATCGCGGCCGCGCAGCCGGCGAGCAGGCCGCCGCCGCCGACCGGGATGACCAGCGTGTCGATCTCCGGCGCGTCCTCGACCATCTCCAGCGCCATGGTGCCCTGGCCGGCGATGACGCCGGGGTCGTCATAGGGGTGGATGAAGGTCAGCCCCTCGCGTAGCGCCAGGTCGTGGGCGTAGGCGGCGGCCTCGGCCAGCATCTCGCCGTGCAGCACCACCCTGGCGCCCCAGCCCTCGGTGCGCGTCACCTTGGTCGAGGGGGTGAATTTCGGCATGACGATGGTGGCGGCGATGCCCAGCAGGCTGGCATGCCGCGCCACGGCCTGGGCATGGTTGCCGGCGGACATGGCGACGACACCCGCCGCGCGTTCCCGCGCCGTCAGCAGCGCCAGCCGGTTGGCGGCGCCACGCTCCTTGAAGGCCCCGGTGGCCTGCAGGTTGTCCAGCTTCAGCCAGACGTCGCAGCCCACCGCGCGCCCGACGGCGTGGGAGGGCAGGGTGGGCGTCCGCAACACCGCACCCTGGATGCGGGCCGCGGCGGCCCGCACCTCAGCCAGCCCGATCACAGGCAGGTCGGCGGGCTCCACCAACGGCCGCTGCATCAGCGGAACCGCACCTTGGCGATCTCGTAGGCACGGGCGCCGCCCGGGGCCGGCACCTCCACCGTATCGCCGACCGACTTGCCCAGCAGGGCTTTGGCGAGCGGCGAGGACATGGAGACGGAGCCGTTCTTCATGTCTGCCTCATACGCGCCGACGATGCGGTAGGATTTCTCCTCCTCCGTCTCCTCGTCGATGATCGTGACATAGGCGCCGAACTTCACCTGGTCGCCGGAGAACTTGGAGATGTCGATGATCTCCGAGGCCGGGACGATGGTCTCCAGCTCCGCGATCCGGCCCTCGATGAAGGACTGGCGCTCCCGCGCGGCATGGTACTCGGCGTTCTCGGAGAGATCGCCATGGGCACGCGCTTCCGCGATCGCGCGGATCACGGCGGGGCGTTCCTCAGCCCTCAGCTGGCGCAGCTCCTCTTCGAGCCTTGCATGGCCTTCGGCGGTCATGGGGAACTTCTGCACGGCGTGCCCTTCCTAACAAACGATGGCCCCATCGGTAGCGCCGGCCGGGCCATCTTGGCCGGGCCGGCACCGCCGGTGGGGCAGGGACTATAAAGGGGGCTAAGGCCGCCTCCGTCACGGAAGCGGCCCCACCCGGTCAGAACGAAGGGGGAAAGTAAGCCTGCACCGGCGCCACATCAAGGGTTCCGGCCTTGAGGGCGGCAATGGCGTGCACCACGGCCCGCGCGCCGGCCATGGTGGTGTAGTGCGGCACGCCATGCGTCAGCGCGCTGCGACGGATGTCGAAGCTATCCGCCACGGCGGCCCCGCTGCCGGTGGTGTTGATGACGATCTGGATCTCGCCATTGCTGATGGCGTCCACGCAATGCGGGCGGCCTTCCATCACCTTGTTGACCACGGAGACCTCAAGCCCGGCCTCCCGCAGCTTGGCGGCGGTGCCGCGGGTGGCGACGAGAGCGAACCCCATCTCGGTCAGCCGGCGGCCGAGCTGGACGGCGGTGTTCTTGTCCCCCTCCTTCACCGAGATGAAGGCGCCGCCGCTCAGCGGCAGGTTCACGCCGGCGCCAAGCTGCGCCTTGGCAAAAGCGCGCTCGAACGAGGTGTCGAGTCCCATCACCTCGCCGGTGGACTTCATTTCCGGGCCCAGGATGACATCGACATTGGGGAAGCGGTTGAAGGGGAACACCGCTTCCTTGACGGCGACATGGCGGCTGATCGCCTCGTCATCCAGCTTGAACTCGGACAGCTTCGCGCCCGCCATCACGCGGGCCCCGATCTTCGCCACGGCCACGCCGGTCGCCTTCGCCACGAACGGCACGGTGCGGGACGCGCGCGGGTTCACCTCGAGGACGAAGATTTCCCCGTCCTTGACCGCGTACTGCACGTTCATCAGGCCCTTCACCTTCAAGGCCTTCGCCATCGCCTCCGTCTCCGCCTTCAGCTCGGTGATGATGGCGGGGGAGAGCGAGTAGGGCGGCAGGGAGCAGGCGCTGTCGCCGGAATGGATACCGGCTTCCTCGATATGCTCCATGACGCCGGCGACATAGACGTTGCCGGCCTCGTCGGCGATGCAGTCCACATCGACCTCGATGGCGTCCTGCAGGTACTGGTCGATCAGGATCGGGTTCTCGCCCGAGACCTTCACGGCCTCCTGCCCGAAGCGCAGCAGCTGCTCCTTGTTGTAGGCGATTTCCATCGCCCGGCCGCCGAGCACGTAGGAGGGCCGGACGACGACGGGGTAGCCGATGCGCTCGGCCTCCACCACCGCCTCATCCAGCGTGCGGACGATGCCGTTCTGCGGCTGCTTCAGGCCAAGGCCCTTCAGCAGCTGCTGGAAGCGCTCGCGGTCCTCGGCGATGTCGATCGCCTCGGCGCTGGTGCCCAGGATGGGGATGCCGGCCTTGTCGAGCGCCTGGGAAAGCTTCAGCGGCGTCTGGCCGCCATACTGCACGATGCAGCCGAGGATCTCGCCCTTCTCCTGCTCCTTGCGGATGATGGAGATGACGTCCTCGGCCGTCAGCGGCTCGAAATACAAGCGGTCCGAGGTGTCGTAGTCGGTGGAGACCGTCTCGGGGTTGCAGTTGATCATGATCGTCTCGAAGCCCGCATCGCGCAGCGCGTAGCAGGCATGGACGCAGCAATAGTCGAACTCGATGCCCTGGCCGATACGGTTCGGGCCACCGCCGAGGATGACCACCTTCTTCTTGTCGGTCGGCCGGCTCTCGCACTCGGGCGTACCGAAGCCGCCTTCGTAGGTGGAGTACATGTACGGCGTGTCGGACGCGAACTCACCCGCGCAGGTATCGATGCGCTTGAACACCGGCAGCACGCCGGCCTGGTGGCGCAGCGCGGTGATGTCGGCTTCGGATTTGCCGGCCAGCTTGCCCAGGCGCTTGTCGGAGAAGCCCATCGCCTTCAGCTTGCGCAGGCCGATCGTGTCGGTCGGCAGGCCGGCCTTGCGGACCTCGTTCTCGGCCAGCACGATCTTCTCGATCTCGCGCAGGAACCAAGGCTCGAACTTGCAGGCGCCGTGGATCTCGTCGACCGTCAGCCCGGCGCGGAAGGCCTGCGCCACGTTCAGCACGCGGTCCGGCTTCGGCGTGGCCAGCGATGCGAGATGCGCTTCCTTCGAGCCATCGCCCGGCTGCTCGATATCATCCAGGCCGGACAGGCCGGTCTCCAGCGAGCGCAGGCCCTTCTGCAGCGCCTCGTTGAAGGAGCGGCCGATGGCCATCGCCTCGCCGACCGACTTCATCGAGGTCGTCAGGGTGGCCGGCGTGCCGGGGAACTTCTCGAAGGTGAAGCGGGGGATCTTCACGACCACATAGTCGATCGTCGGCTCGAAGGCCGCCGGCGTCACCATGGTAATGTCGTTCTTCAGCTCGTCCAGCGTGTAGCCGACGGCCAGCTTCGCCGCGATCTTGGCAATCGGGAAGCCCGTGGCCTTCGACGCCAGCGCGGAGGAGCGGGAGACGCGCGGGTTCATCTCGATGACAACCATGCGGCCATCGGCGGGATTGATGCCGAACTGCACGTTGGAGCCGCCGGTATCGACGCCGATCTCGCGCAGGCAGGCGATGCTCGCATCGCGCATGCGCTGGTATTCTTTGTCCGTCAGCGTCAGGGCCGGGGCCACCGTCACGGAGTCACCCGTGTGGACGCCCATCGGGTCCAGGTTCTCGATGGAGCAGACGATGATGCAGTTATCCGCGCTGTCGCGGACCACCTCCATCTCGAACTCCTTCCAGCCCAGCACGCTCTCCTCGATCAGCACTTCCTTGGTCATGGAAGCGGAGAGGCCGGCGGAGACAATCTGCTCGAACTCTTCCTTGTTGTAGGCAATGCCGCCGCCCGTGCCGCCCAGGGTGAAGGAGGGGCGGATGACGCAGGGCAGCTTCACCAGCTCCAGCCCGGCGCGCGCCTCTTCCATCGAATGGGCGATGGCGCTCTTCGGGCTCTCGATGCCGATCTTGGTCATGGCATCGCGGAACTTCAGGCGGTCCTCCGCCTTGTCGATCACCTCGGCCTTCGCGCCGATCAGCTCGCAACCGTACTTCTCCAGCACGCCGGCCTCGGCCAGCTTGAGGGACGTGTTCAGCGCGGTCTGGCCGCCCATGGTGGGCAGCAGCGCGTCCGGCCGCTCCTTGGCGATGATCTTCTCGACCATCTCCACGGTGATCGGCTCGATATAGGTCGCGTCCGCCAGGCCGGGGTCGGTCATGATGGTGGCGGGGTTGGAGTTCACCAGGATGACCCGGTAGCCCTCCGCCCGCAGCGCCTTGCAGGCCTGCGCGCCGGAATAGTCGAACTCGCAGGCCTGGCCGATGACGATGGGGCCGGCCCCGATGATCATGATGGACTTGATGTCTGTACGCTTCGGCATCGGGGAGGGGCCTCAGGTCTGGAGCATGATCGCTGGCGGCGGGTTCACCGTGCAGCGCGGGTCATGCGGATCAATCACAGGGTGCGCGGCCCGGCGGATGGGCCGCGCGCAGGAAGTTCAGCCGTGCACCGACAGGCCGCCATCCACCGGAATGGCCGTGCCGGTGACGAAGGCCGCGGCGTCGCTGGCCAGGAAGGCGGCGAGGCCGGAGAAGTCGCCCGGGTTGCCCCAGCGCTTCTGCGGCGTGCGGGCCAGCACGCGGTCGTTCAGGTCCGGCATGTCGCGCTTGGCGCCGGCCGTCAGCTCGGTCTCGATCCAGCCGGGCAGGATGGCGTTGGCGGTGATGCCATCCGGCCCCCATGCCACGGCCAGGCTGCGCGTGTACTGCACGATGCCGCCCTTGCTGGCGCCATAGGCGGGGGAGAGCGGCAGGCCGAAGATCGACATCATCGAGCCGATGGAGATGATGCGCCCGTGGCCGGAGGCCTTCAGGTGCGGGTAGGCGGCACGGCTCATCCGCATGGCGCTGGTCAGGTTGGCGTCCATGACGGCCATCCATTCCTCGTCCGTCACGTCCTGCGGCAGGCGGCGAATATTGGTGCCGGCATTGTTGACCAGGATGTCGATGCCGCCACCCTGCTCCACCACCTGGGCGATGACGCGGTCCGCCGCATCCTTCTCCGTCAGGTCGGCCTGGATGGCGAAGGCGCCGTCACCCAGCTCGGCCACCGCGGCCTTGTTCTTGTCGGCGTTGCGGCCGACCACGGCCACCCAGGCGCCGGCCTTGGCCAGCCCGCGCGCCATGCCGAGGCCGATGCCGCCATTGCCGCCCGTGACCACGGCGACCCGTCCGCTGAGATCGAACATCTTCGTTCCTCTTTCCTGGAAAGGGCCGTTGCTCAGCCCTTTTGGGCCGCGATCATGTCCACGAAGCGGTGGAAGAGATAGTGGCTGTCCGACGGGCCGGGGCTCGCCTCCGGGTGGTACTGGACAGAGAAGGCGGGTTTGTCCGTGGCGGCGATGCCCTCGTTGGAACCGTCGAACAGCGACTTGTGCGTCACCGTCACGCCGGCGGGCAGGCTCGCCTCGTCCACCGCGAAGCCGTGGTTCTGGCTGGTGATCTCCACCTTGCCGGTGGCGAGGTCCTGCACCGGCTGGTTAGCGCCGCGGTGGCCGCGGTCCAGCTTGTAGGTCTTGGCGCCCAGGGCCAGGGCCAGCAGCTGGTGCCCCAGGCAGATGCCGAAGACCGGCTTACCGGAAGCCAGCACGCCCTGGATGGCGGGCACGGCGTACACGCCGGTCGCCGCCGGGTCGCCCGGGCCGTTGGAAAGGAAGACGCCATCCGGGTTATGGGCCAGGATGTCCTCGGCGGTGGCGGTGGCGGGCACCACGGTCACGTCGCAGCCGGCATCGGCCAGGCAGCGCAGGATGTTGCGCTTGGCGCCGTAGTCGACGGCCACGACCTTGTGGGCGCGCACCGGGTTCTTCTCGAAGCCCTGGCCCCAGCTCCACAGGCCCTCTTCCCAGGCATAGGACTGGCGGCAGGAGACCTCCTTGGCCAGGTCCATGCCTTCCAGCCCGGGCCAGCCGGCGGCCTCGGCGCGCAGGGCGGCCAGGTCGAACTTGCCATCCACCGGGAAGGCCAGCACGCCGTTCGGCGCGCCGCCATCGCGGATGCGCAGTGTCAGCGCCCGGGTATCCACGCCGGCGATGCCGGGGATGCCGTGGCTCTTCAGCCAGTCATCCAAATGGCGGGTGGCGCGGTAATTGGCGGGCTCGGTCAGGTCCAGCTTCACCACCAGGCCGCGCGCGGCCGGGTTGATGCTCTCCACATCCTCCGCATTGGCGCCGACATTGCCGATATGCGGGAAGGTGAAGGTGATGATCTGGCCGGCATAGGACGGGTCGGTCAGGGTCTCCTGATAGCCCGTCATGGCGGTGTTGAAGCAGATCTCGCCGACGCTGGTGGTGTGGGCGCCGAAGCCCATGCCCCAGAAGACGGAGCCGTCGCCCAGGACCAGCGCGGCGGTGGCGCCGGAGGGCGGCTGCTCGGCGGCCATGCTGCTGCTCTGCTGCTGGGTCTGCATCGGGCTCTCCGCTTCCGGTGTGATGGGCGCGCCCTGGGGCACGGATGTTTTGGCCGCGCCCGGGGCTGCGAAAGTCTTGGGCGCGAAACTCTGGGGCGCCGTCGCAGGCGCGGGCGCGCCCAGCGGCATGTCGGCCAGGCTCAGGCCGGTGGCGGCGATGATGGCCGGCCAGTGCTTGGGCGGGATGGCGCGTGACTGGCGCCACTTCCGCACGGCCTCCGTACCGATGCCACAACGCTGGGCGGCAACTTCGGCGCCACCGATCAGGCTCAGGATGTCTTCGACGGACCGCATGCCGGCCTTATGTGGGAATTCTTTTCCCAACACAAGAATTCCAGGCGGGAGTCGGTGGGAAAAAAATTCCCACGCTTGCCGGGCGGCTGGCCTGTGGTGGTTCCTCTGGCCCTCGCGCCGCCCCGGGCCTTATACCCGCGACCCATGCCTGGCGCCGCCGCGCCCGGCCCCCGACCAAGGAGATTCACCATGACCCTGCGCGCACGCTTCCTGGAGGAAATGAAGGCCTCGATGAAGGCCGGCGACTCCGCGCGCACCTCTACCATCCGCATGGTCATGGCCAAGCTGAAGGACACGGACATCGCCTCCCGCCCCACCGGCGTGACCGAGGTGCCGGATGAGCAGATCGTCTCCATGCTGCGCGGCATGGTGAAGTCCCGCCGCGAGAGCGTCGAGATGTACACCCAGGGCAACCGACCGGAGCTCGCCGCCAAGGAAGAGGCCGAGATCGCCGTGATCGAGGGCTTCCTGCCGCAGCAGATGGATGACGCTGCCACCCAGGCCGCCGTCGATGCCGCCGTGGCCGAGGCCGGCGCCACCAGCATCAAGGACATGGGCAAGGTCATGGCCGTGCTGCGCGCCAAGTACGCGGCGACGCTGGACATGGGCAAGGCCGGGCCGCTGGTGAAGGCGAAGCTGGGCGCCTGATGGGGAAAGAGTCAGGTCGGGGGGAGGAATTCCCCCGAGCCCCCATCTTTTCTCTTCGAGTTGGCGTGGCGCTCCCAGACAGGTGACCCTCCGGCGACTGACAGTCAGCCCGCGCCGCCTTTATGATTCATAACGGCTCTTCACCCGGCGCGCCGGTTTGTCCTTCCGGCCGAAGCCCAGCTTGCAAAAGAAAGAAGGGGGTTCGGGGAATTCTTTCGCCGACCTTACGCTTTCCCGCAGCCACTTCCCCGCTGACGCCCGCACCGCTCATGCTCTAAGAGCCACCTCATGGCGTTGCCTCCCAATTTTCTGGACGAGCTCAGGCTGCGGACGCCGCTGCCGGCGTTGATCGGCCGCAAGACCAAGGTCACGCGGTCCGGGCGGCAATGGCGGGCCTGCTGCCCGTTTCACGGCGAGAAGACGCCGTCCTTCTACATTTATGACGACCACTACCATTGCTTCGGTTGCGGGGCGCATGGTGATGCCATTGCCTTCGTCATGCAGAGCGACGGCGCCTCCTTCCCCGAGGCGGTGGAGCGGCTGGCGGGCGAGGCCGGGCTGGAAGTGCCCAAGGCCACCCCGCAACAGGCGAAGCGGGAAGCCAAAAGCCGCGACCTGCATGCCGTACTGGAAGCCGCCGCCGAGGCCTTCCAGCGCCGGTTGCGCCTGCCGGAAGGCCGCGCCGGGCTGGACTACCTGCTGCGCCGCGGCCTGAGCGAGGCGACCATCCAGAAATTCGGCCTCGGCTGGTCCGGCGGCGGGCGTGGCGCGCTGGCGGCGGACCTGAAGCCGCTGGGCATCGAGCTGCGCCAACTGGTGGATGCCGGGCTGATGCGGGCCGGGGAGGGCAGCGAGCCACCGGTGGACCTGTTCTTCAACCGCGTCATGTTCCCCATCCGGGACCGGCGGGGGAAGCTGGTCTCCTTCGGCGGGCGCATCCTGGGCGACGGGCAGCCGAAATACGTCAATGGGCCGGAGACCGACCTCTTCTCCAAGCGCCGCAACCTCTATGGCATCGACCTGGCGCGGGAAGCCGCCTTCCGGGGCCAGAAGGTGGTTGTGGCCGAAGGCTACATGGACGTCATCGCCCTGCACCAGGCCGGGTTCGGCGCGGCGGTGGCGCCGCTCGGCACCGCGCTGACGGAGGAGCAGCTCGCGGAACTCTGGCGCATGGTGCCGGACCCGGTGCTGTGCTTCGACGGCGACAATGCCGGCACCCGCGCCGCCGCCAAGGCGGCCGAGACGGCGCTGCCGCTGCTCTCGCCGGAGCGGACCCTGGCCTTCATCGCCCTGCCAGCGGGCGAGGACCCGGATTCCCTGACGCGCAAGAACGGCGCCGGCGCCTTCCAGTCCCTGCTGGATGCCGCCAAGCCGCTGAGCGACGTGCTGTACGACATGCTGGCGGCGCAGAGCCCGGGCGCCACGCCGGAAGCCCGCGCCACCCTGCGCCACAAGCTGGTCGGCGCCGCCGAGGTCATCCCGGACAAGACGCTCGGCGCTGAATATCGGCGGCTGCTGCTGGACCGGTTCTTCGAATCCGGCCGGCGGGCGCCGCAGCCGCGCTTCGCCCCGCGTGGCGAGTGGAAGAAGGGTGGCCGCCCCGGCCCGCCGGCGCTGAACCTGCCCAGCCCGGGCATCGACCGCGATCGCACGCAGCGGGAACGCGCCGGGTGCCTGATGGCCATGACCATCTCCCACCCCTGGCTGCTGCCGGAGGTGGAGGAGGCGCTGGGCCAGCTGGACCTGCCGCCCGACAGCCCCGAGGCATTGTTGCGCGACGGCATCCTGCACTGGCATGCTGGCGCCGAGCAGCTTGACCCGGACGCCCTGCGCGCCCACCTGCAGGCGACGCGGGCGGAGGAACTGGCCTGGGCCACGCGCCTGCCCGGCCTGCCCCGCGCCGCGATGGCCGAGGCCCTGCCGAAGGAAGTGGCGGCGGGCTGGTGGCACTTCTTCGGCCTGCTGCGCGGCCAGGAGGCCCTGATGGAAGACCGGCGGCAGGCGGAGCTGGACTGGATCGCCTCGAACGACGAAGCCGCGCTGACACGGCTGGTCCGCCTGACCGAGGCCCTCTCCGCCCAGCAGCGCGGGGATATGGAGGATGACACCAACGAGGCCGACACCGCGCTGTAACGGCGTGGCTTTCGCTCCACCGGCTCTTGTGTTGCGGGGCCACGCGCGGCTATGGCCCGAAGTGTGGTGCGCGGCGCCCCAGGGTTTCCGGGGCCCGCTGGAATCAGAACGATGCGCCACCCGCGCCGGTTTTCCGGCGATGGCTTCGGGTGGCATGTGCGGCGGCATCTGACGGAGCGGACGGCATGGCGAGCAAGACGGCAGGTGGTACCGAGACAGTCGAGACCCGCGACGAAGCAGTGGAAGGTGCCCTGCTCGATACCCTCTCCGCCGCCGTCAAGAAGCTCGTCGCCCGCGGCAAGGAACGCGGCTACGTCACCTATGACGAACTGAACGCCGCCCTTCCGTCCGAGCAGGTTTCCTCCGAGCTGATCGAGGACACCATGGCGATGCTGAGCGAGCTCGGCATCAACGTGGTGGAATCCGAGGAAGCCGAGGAAGGCGAGGGCACCGCGAAGCCCGCCGCCAAGGCCGAAGGCGCCGAGGAAGAGGAAGAAGAGGAAGAGGGCTCCACCGGCAACGTCAACGAGGAGACCCTCGGCCGCACGGATGACCCGGTCCGCATGTACCTGCGGGAGATGGGCAGCGTCGAGCTGCTCTCCCGCGAGGGCGAGATCGCCATCGCCAAGCGCATCGAGGCCGGCCGGGACGCCATGATCGGCGGGCTGTGCGAGAGCCCGATGACCTTCCAGGCGATCCTGACCTGGCATGAGGCGGTCAAGGACGGCCGCATGCTGCTGCGCGACGTCATCGACCTGGAAGCCACCGCCGCCGCCGACAGCCCGGACGTCCCGCCGCCCGCCGAGGCCGAGGAGTTCGAGGACGGCGAGGAAGGCGAGGGGATGGGCCTCTCCCTCTCCGCGCTGGAAGAGAAGCTGAAGCCGGAGGCGCTGGCGGCATTCGAGGAAATCGAGGGCCTCTACGGCAAGCTGCACAAGATGCAGCTGAAGCGCATGGAGGCCTACACCGCCGGCGGCGGCCTCGGCACCAAGACCGAGCAGGCCTACGAGGCCGTGCGGCTGGAGCTGGTGGCGCTGGTGGAGAAGGTCCACCTGCACAACAACCGGATCGAGGAGCTGGTCGACCAGCTCAAGGGCCTGAACCGGCGCATCACCGGCTTCGAGGGGCAGGTGCTGCGCCTGGCCGAAGCCAGCAAGGTCAAGCGCGACGACTTCCTGACCCATTGGCGCGGCGCCGAGATCGACCCCGCCTGGATCGACCGCGTCGGCGCCCTGCCGGGCAAGGCCTGGAAGAACTTCGTCGAACGCTCCCGCGACGAGGTGGAGGCGGTTCGCAAGCAGATCGGCGCCACGGCCGAGGTGACGGGCCTGCCGGTCAACGAGTTCAAGCGGGTCTACTCCGCCGTCTCGCGCGGCGAGCGCGACATGACCCAGGCGAAGAAAGAGATGATCGAGGCGAACCTGCGCCTCGTGATCTCCATCGCCAAGAAATACACCAATCGCGGGCTGCAGTTCCTGGACCTGATCCAGGAAGGCAATATCGGCCTGATGAAGGCGGTCGATAAGTTCGAGTACCGCCGCGGCTACAAGTTCTCCACCTATGCGACGTGGTGGATCCGTCAGGCCATCACCCGCAGCATCGCCGACCAGGCGCGCACGATCCGTATTCCCGTGCACATGATCGAGACGATCAACAAGCTGGTCCGCACCAGCCGGCAGATGCTGCACGAGATCGGCCGCGAGCCGCAGCCGGAGGAACTGGCCGAGAAGCTCGGCATGCCGCTGGAGAAGGTCCGCAAGGTCCTCAAGATCGCCAAGGAGCCGATTTCGCTCGAGACGCCGATCGGCGACGAAGAGGACAGCCATCTCGGTGACTTCATCGAGGACAAGGCCGCCATCATCCCGCTGGATGCCGCTATCCAGACCAACCTGCGCGAGGCCACCACCCGCGTGCTGTCCAGCCTGACGCCGCGCGAGGAGCGGGTGCTGCGGATGCGCTTCGGCATCGGCATGAACACCGACCACACGCTGGAAGAGGTCGGCCAGCAGTTCAACGTGACGCGCGAGCGTATCCGGCAGATCGAGGCCAAGGCGCTGCGCAAGCTGAAGCACCCCAGCCGCAGCCGCAAGCTGCGCAGCTTCCTGGATAATTGAGGCCGCCATGTCGGTGAAGCTGTCCCTGGTAGAGCCCGCCATCCGCGTCGCGGTGGACGTGACCTTCCTGCGGATGGAACTGCCGCCGGCGCCACCCGGGCCGGCCCTGCCGGCGGATGCGGTGGTGACGGTAGCGACGCACTGCACCGTGCCGTTCTACCGCTACCTCTACAACACGGTGGGGCAGGACTACGTCTGGTGGCTGCGCCGAACGGCGGCGGATGCCGAGATCGCCACGATCCTGGCCGACCCCGCCACCAGCATCCACGTGCTGTACCGAGACGGCGCCCCGGCCGGCTTCTATGAGCTGGAGCGGCGCTCCGGCGGGCAGACCAACATCGCCTATTTTGGCCTGCTGCCGCACGCGGTGGGGCAGGGCATGGGTAACGCCTTCCTGCGCCACGCGATCGACGAGGGCTGGACGCGCGGCACCAAGCTGCTGACGGTCAATACCTGCACGGCCGACCACCCCCGCGCGCTGCCCAACTACCGCGCCGCCGGCTTTACCGAGACGCGCCGGGTGCGGGAGATCTGGCCGGTGCCGGTGCGCCTGGGCCTCAAGATACCGGACCACTTGCGGGCTGGCTGAGGCGGGTTCCGCTGAGCTGCATTCGTAGAGCGCGTTCCGGGCCTTATGTGATCCGGCCCCAGCCGATCACGCTTTGGCTGCCTCTTGCAGGAAGGCGGCCAGCGCCGCCTTGTCGGCCATCAGGGCACCGATCTCCGCCGCGTCGCGCGGGATTGGCAGGCCCAGTACCCGCGCCATGCCGCAGAACACCGCGACCTCGTCCTCCATCGCCACGTTCTGCCGGGCGAGCGCCTTCTCCACCTCCAGCTCGATGGCCCGCAGGCGCAGGGCGGGGTCCGGCTGGTGGTGCCGCAGCATCTGGCGGACGAAGCTGCCCTTCACCCCGTTGAACAGCGTGAAGGCCTCCGGGTGGATATGCGCCGTCAGCCGGGCGCCGTCCGCACGCAGGATATCCTGCAGCATCTGCTGATCCTTCGGGCCCTGGGACCAGTCGCTCGCGGCGCGCAGATGCCGCAGGGACGCGCTTTCCGCCGCCGCCCGCCAGGCGCGGATCACTTCCCGCGTGTCCTTGTGGGCCAGGTTGGCCAGGAAGGCGCCGTCATTGACGTCCCAGGCCTCCGCCGTGCCGCCCTGGGCGAAGACGAAGGAGGTGCCGAGCCCCAGCCCGTTCAGGTAGCCCCGCAGGTTGAAGCCGAGGTCGTTGACCCAGGCATCCGAGTCCAGATGCAGGTACCAGCCCTCAAACCCCAGGCTGAGCAGCTCGTCCAAAATGTAGATGCGGTTGTGGGAGGCCTGCCATGGGTGGAAGCCGCGCATGATGCCGTGGTGGCAGATGTAGTGGATGCGGTGGCGGAGGCAGTAGGCCCGGTTGATGCGCGACGTGGCGCGCAGCATCGCGAAGTAGTTCACCGGGTCCGCCGACTGGGCCAGGACGATGTCCTGGTCGGGCCTGTTCAGGATCAAGGCTGGTTCCTCCGGCGCGGTGCAGGCTGGGGCAGGGCCCGGTGCTGACTGAACGCGTGTCTCGCCCGTGCCCGAAGGCGGGTGGGGCTAGCTCTTGGCGGGCGGCGCTTCCAGCTCCGTCAGGGTCTTCCGCAGGAACTCCACCAGCGCCTTGCGGTGCGCCACGATCTCGCCTAGCCCTTCGGCCTCGCGCGGCAACGGCAGGCCGAGGGTGCGGGCCAGGTTGCAGTAGTGCAGGACCGGGTCCTCGGGCGGCAGCTTCTGCCGGGCGATCGCCATGCCGACCCGGTGCTGGATCTGCCCGAGCCGCTTGGCCGGGTCCGTCTGCTGCGCCCGCAGCAACTGGCAGAACACGTCGGAGGTCGGCGCGTTCATGAAGCTGATGGGCTCATAGCGGACATGGGCGGTCAGCCGCTCGTCATCGCGCCGGAACACGTTCTGCAGCAGATTCTGGTCGCAGGGCACGTGATTATCGTACCAGTTGGGCGCGGCGCGCAGGCTGTCCTCGCTGATGCCCTCGGCGCCCCGTTGCCAGGCGGCCGCGACCTCCCGCGTGTCCGGATGCGCGCAATTGGCCAGGAAGATACCGTCATTGACGTCCCACTTCTGCCCGCTCGCCATCTTCGCGAAGATCATCGAGTTATCGGCACAGCCGGCCAGGTAGGCGCGGATATCGAAATTGGTGTTGTGCACCCACGCATCGGCATCCAGGTGGATGTACCAGCCGGTGAACCCCAGCCCGATCAGGTTCTGCAGGGTGTAGATGCGGTTGTAGCAGGCCTGCCAGGGGTGGAAGCCACGGATGATGCCATGGTGGCAGGTGTAGTCGATGTCGTGCTTCAGGCAGAATTCGCGGTTGATGCGTGACGTGGTCCGGAGCGGGGAAAAGTAGTTCACCGAATCGGCCGATTGAACCAACACGATATCCTGGCCGGGCTTCGACAGGCGCATCTTGATCTTCCTGGGCTGCTGCGGATGCTTCAAAGAAAAAGGCGGGAGCCTGGGGCCCCCGCCTTTATCGTCTTACTTCGCGGCGGCCGCGATCTGCCGCTCCAGGATGGCGGCGGCTTCCGCCGCACCACCCCAGTTGCGCACCTTCACCCACTTGCCGGGCTCCAGGTCCTTGTAGCGGGTGAAGAAGTGCTCGATCGCGTCGCGGGTGATCTTGGGCAGGTCGGCGATGTCTTTGACATCCGTGTAGGCGGTGTGCAGCTTGTCATGCGGCACGCAGACCAGCTTCTCGTCCTGGCCGCTCTCGTCTTCCATGAACAGCACGCCGATCGGCCGGGCGCGGATCACGGCGCCGGGCACCACGGGCGCGGGGGCCAGCACCAGGGCGTCGGACGGGTCGCCATCATCAGCCAGGGTGCCGGGCACGAAGCCGTAGGCGGCCGGGTAGGCCATCGGCGTGAACAGGAAGCGGTCGACCATGATGGCGCCGCTGTCCTTGTCCAGCTCGTACTTCACCTGGCTCCCCTGGGGGATCTCGATGACGACGTTGATGTCGTACGGCGGGTTCTTGCCGGTGGGAAGCTTCGTCACGTCCATCTGGGAATGCCCATCCGTTCGAATTGCGCCCGGTGGCGGGGGTCGCCGCGGCGCTGTGGCGTTTGTCCGCGCGGCTTAGCAGGGGGCGCGGCAGGCGTCCATTCGTGCTGCCGCCCCCTTGCGGCGGGCCGCGCACCCGGCGCACCATATTGCAGGGCCGCGACCGACGGCCCAAAGCGCCGTGACGAGTGGAGGAACCGCTGAATGACCACCCGCCGTAGCCTGCTGGCCGCGTCGGCCCTGGCGTGTTTCCTGCCCCAGGTGGCCAGCGCCCAGAGCCGCGTGCCGCCGCCGCCATCCCCCCGCCCGGCCACGCCCCCCGCCGCGCCCGCCCCGGCAGGGGAAAGCCTGCTGGTCGAGAAAAAGGTCTTCGAGTTCCAGAACTACCGCACACGCGGCGGCGCCAACCTGGCGACGGGGCGCGTCGGCTACCAGACCGCCGGCACGCTGAACGCGGCTGGCGACAACGCGGTGCTGATCACGCACTTCTTCAGCGGCAACAGCCACGCCTTCGGGCGCTACGCGGCGGGCGAGGCGCCGGGCTACTGGGATTCCATCATCGGCCCCGGCAAGCCGATCGATACCGGCCGCTTCTTCGTCATTGCCTCCGACACGCTGGTCAATCTGAACGCGCGGGATGCGCGCACCACCACCACGGGCCCGGCCTCGGTCAATCCCTCCACGGGGCGGCCCTATGCGATGGATTTCCCCGTCGTCTCGATCCGGGACTTCGTGGAGGTGCAGAAATTGCTGCTGGAGAGCCTGGGGGTGAAGAAGCTGGCCCTGGCCGCCGGCGGCAGCATGGGGGCCTTGCAGGTCATCGAATGGGCCTGCGCCTACCCGGGCTGGGTGGAGCGCGCCATGCCGGTGATCGGCACGGGTGAGATGGATGCCTGGCTGCTGGGCTGGATGGATCTCTGGGAGGCGCCGATCCGCCTGGACCCCAACTGGCGCAACGGCGACTACTACGCCCAGGGCCGCCAGCCGCCGCTGCAGGGGCTGGCGGAGGCGCTGCGCATCGTCACGCTGCAATCGCGGGACCGTGGCTGGGCGCGCGATTTCGGCCGCAAGCCCGGGGAGGGGCAGGACCCGTCCCGCCGCATCCAGGACCGGTTCGCCGTGGAGCAATGGCTGGACGACAACGCCATGGCCCGCGCGCGGATGAGCGACGCCAATTCCTTCCTGTACCTGACCCGCGCCAACCAGCTGTTCCTCAACGAATATGACAGCCGCGACGCCGCCCTGGCCCGCAGCCGGGCCCGCTGGCTGGTCATGCCTTCCGTCACTGACCGGGTCTTCCCGGTGGAGTATGGGCATGAGCTGGCGGCGGCGCTGAAGGGAATGGGCCAGAACGTCCAGACCGTCGACCTGAAGGGGCCGCTGGGGCACCTGGAAGGCGTGGCGAACATTGCCCAGGCGGCGGCGGCGATCCGCACCTTCCTGTCCCGCTGAGGCAGGTTGGTCACCGGCCCCCTCTGGCGATTTGCGGCGGGCCGGTCTAGCTAATGCGCTGCTTCCCAGGCGCCTGTAGCTCAATTGGTTAGAGCGGGCCGCTCATAACGGCTTGGTTGCGGGTTCAAGTCCTGCCGGGCGCAGGGGAAGGCTGCGGCAAAAACGTCGCTCCGCGCAGCGGACCGCACGTGGAGTGCGCCGCTTTTCGTGATCGCGCTTGCAACATGAATATAATGTGCGCGAGATGCTGCTTCTCTCTCCCCCAGAAGTACCGGCGGACCGCGGCGGAGCATGTCGATCACCATCCCCGGGGCCTTGCCCCTGCCGCCCGAGACCGACTCGGCCGGACTGCCCGTCTGGCGCGCTCTGCAGCGCATCGCCGCCAGCCAGGATAATTGGCTGCCAGGCTGGTGCCAGGGCCGCAGCGCCTTGTTCTGGCTCGGCGGCAATCTGACCGTCGCGCTGGTTTACCTGGCCCTGGGCTGGGCGGTCGGGCGCTTCTTCGCCGCGTTCGGCTTGTTCCCTGCGCCCATCTGGCTGCCGGCCGGCCTGGCCGCGACCATGGCGATGCTGGGGGGCTGGCGGCTGGTGCCGGGCATCTTCCTCGGCTCCTTCATCGTCAATGCGTGGGTCTTCGCCGCCGCGCCGCAGGTGGCGGCCGCCATCTCCATCGGCAATGCACTCGGGCCGCTGGCCGGGGCCATGCTGACCCGCTGGCTGCGGCCGGCCAGCGGGCTGTTCACCCGCTTCCGCGGCGTCGTCGCCTTCATCCTGGGCGCGGTGCTGTTGCATGCCGCCATCACCGCCACGATCGGCACGCTGAGCCTGCTGGCCCTGGGCGGGCTGCCGGCCGAGAGCGCGGGCTCGGTCTGGGCCAGCTGGCTGCTGTGCGACGCGGGCGGCACCTTCTACTTCGCCCCCTCCCTGGCGCTATGGCTGGGGGTGGAGCGGACGCCGGAGAGCCCCGGTGGCGGCGCCCGCCGCCCCCATGCCGCGCTGCTGGATGGCGGGGTCTGGATCGGTACCGCCGGGCTGGCGGCGCTGGTCTTCTCCTTCCACCTGCCGCCCGGGCTGCCCTCTGCCCAGCTGGTGTTCCTGCTGGCGGTGCCGCTGTCCTGGATCGCGCTGCGGATTTCGCTGCGCGCCGCCTACACGTTGCTGACGCTGATTTGCATCATCGCCTCCGCCGGCACGGTGGCGGGGTTGGGGCCGTTCCAGGGCGCCGGCGTCACCAACCCGATGCAATCCGCCAGCATGCTGGTGGTGCTCTGCGCCATGAACATCCTGACGCTGCTGGCCTTGGTCAGTGAGCGGCGGGAAGCCGAGTGGGCGCTGGCCGAGGTCAACCGGACGCTGGAATACCGCGTCAGCGAACGCACCGAGCAACTGCGGCGGCAGGCCGAGACGGATGGGCTGACCGAGATCAGCAACCGGCGCGGCTTCATGCTGCAGGCGGAGGCCGCGCTGCATGCCTGCCAGGTGGAAGGCCTGACCTTCGGCCTGGTGACCTTCGACCTGGACCATTTCAAGACCATCAACGACCACGCCGGCCATGCCGGGGGCGACGAGGTGCTGCGGCTGGTGGCGCGCAATTGCCTGCCGGTGCTGCGGCGGGGTGACCTGTTCGGCCGGCTGGGCGGCGAGGAATTCGCCATCGCCCTGGCCAACATGGACCGCAGCGCCACCCGCGCGGTGGCGGAGCGGTTGCGCCAGGCGCTGCGCAGCGTGCGGCCGGGCTTCCCGCTGCCCTCCGGCGCCGTCACCGCCAGCTTCGGCATTGCCGCCGGCCGCCCGGGGGAGACGCTGAGCCAGCTGCTCTCCCGCGCCGATGACGCCCTCTACAGCGCCAAGCGCGCCGGGCGGGACCAGGTGCAGGAAGCCGCCTGAGCCGGGCCCACCCGGCCGGCGCCGCCCCGCATGGGCGGCCCGGGCGGGTCTGCCATGTAGGTTCCAGGCTGCCGCGCGAGTGCTTCCGCTTGGCGTAGCGGCCTGCGGTGGCTAGAACCGGGGCCGAACAGCGCGCCGGAACTGCTCTGCCATGGCTCCTCAGTACGTCTACGTGATGAAAGACCTCACCAAGTCCTATCCGGGCGGGCGTGAGGTGTTCAAAGGCATCACCCTTTCCTTCCTGAACACCGCCAAGATCGGCGTTCTGGGCCCCAACGGCGCCGGCAAGTCCACGCTGATGCGCATCATGGCGGGCCAGGACAAGGAGTTCGGCGGCGAGGCCTGGGCGGCGGAAGGTGTGCGCGTCGGCTACCTGTCGCAGGAGCCGCATCTCGACCCCGACAAGACCGTGGGCGAGAACGTCATGGAAGCCTTCGGCACGCTGAAGGACGACCTGGAGCGCTTCAACGAGATCTCGATGAAGTTCGCCGAGGAGATGAGCGAGGAGGAGATGAACACCCTGCTCGCCGAGCAGGCCGAGCTGCAGGAGCGGATCGACGCCGCCGATGGCTGGGATCTGGACCGGACCATCGACATCGCGCTGGACGCCCTCCGCGCGCCGCTGGCCGACAGCCCGGTGACCACGCTCTCCGGCGGTGAGCGCCGCCGCGTGGCGCTGTGCAAGCTGCTGCTGGAAAAGCCCGACCTGCTGCTGCTCGACGAGCCGACGAACCACCTGGACGCCGAGAGCGTCTCCTGGCTGGAAAAGACGCTGCGCGAGTATGAAGGCGCGGTGCTGATCGTCACCCACGACCGCTACTTCCTGGACAACGTCACCAACTGGATCCTGGAGGTCGATCGCGGCCGCGGCATCCCGTATGAGGGCAACTACTCCTCCTACCTGACCGCCAAGCGCAAGCGCCTGCAGCAGGAAGAGAAGGAAGAGAGCACCCGCCAGCGCCAGCTGGCCGAGGAGCAGGAGTGGATCGGCCGCTCCCCCGCCGCGCGCATGTCCAAGAGCAAGGCGCGTATCGCGGCCTATGAGGAATTGCTGGCCAAGTCGCAGGACCGCGCGCCGGACCCGACCGAGATCCAGATCCCGCCGGCGCCGCGCCTGGGCAACACGGTCATCGAGGCGACCGACCTGCGCAAGGGCTTTGGCAACAACCTGTTGATCGACGGCCTGTCCTTCAAGCTGCCGCCCGGTGGCATCGTCGGCGTCATCGGCCCGAACGGCGCCGGCAAGTCGACGCTGTTCAAGATGATCACCGGCAAGGAGACGCCGGATGGCGGCACGCTGAAGATCGGCGAGACCGTCACGCTCGGCTATGTCGACCAGTCGCGCGATACGCTGGATGACAAGCGCACCGTCTGGCAGGAAATCTCCGACGGCCAGGACATGATCATGATGGGCAAGCGGGCCGTGCCGTCCCGCGCCTACGCCGCCGCCTTCAACTTCAAGGGCGGGGACCAGCAGAAGCCGGTCGGCGTGCTCTCCGGTGGTGAGCGCAACCGCCTGCACCTGGCCAAGATGCTGCGGAACCCGCACAACGTCATCCTGCTCGATGAGCCGACGAACGACCTGGACGTCGATACGCTCCGCGCGCTGGAAGAGGCGTTGCAGGACTTCGCCGGCTGCGCCGTGATCATCTCGCATGATCGCTGGTTCCTCGACCGGCTGGCGACGCACATCATGTCCTTCGAGGGCGACAGCCACGTCGAATGGTTCGAGGGCAACTATCAGGCGTACGAGGCAGATCGACGTCGACGCTTGGGCGCGGCGGCGGACCAGCCGCACCGGATCAAATACCGCCCCCTTACCCGGTAACCCGGTGGGCCTCCTGGCGCGGGTGGAATCCCCGCATACGGTGCGTTCGTCTCGCCTGACGCTGCGCCCCGTAGGACCGGAGCACCTGGACGACCTCATTGCCCTGAAGGGTGATGAGGCCGCCTTCGGGTTGATGCTGAACGGCACCCGGACGCCGGAGCGAACGGACCAGGAGCTGCGCGACGACATGGCCTTCTGGGCCACGCGCAGCTACGGCACCTGGGCGGTGCATCTCAGCGAGGACGACACCTTCCTCGGCATCGTCGGGCTGATGGAACGGCCGGACGGGCTGGGCGTGGCGCTGCGCTTCGCCCTGTGGCCACAGGTCCGTGGCCGCGGCTACGCCCGCGAAGCCGCGCGCGCCGCGCTGGAATTCGGCCACGCCGCCGGCCTGCGACGCATCATCGCCGTGGCGCGGGAAACCAACACCGCCTCCCGCGCCGTGCTGGGCGATCTCGGCATGCAGGAATGCGGCGGCTTCCCGCATAACGGGCACGCCATGAAGGTGTATGAGAGCCTGCGCTGAAGGGGCCTGATTGCTTCTTGCCGGACAGGATGGGGACAAGGCCGGGGGAGGGAATTCCCCGGACCCCATTTTTTCTGCAAGTTTGGCGCAGCGCTTCAGGACTGAGGACGGACGCTTCTTGATGACTTTAAGAATGGGCTACGCGGGCTGAACCGTCGGTCATCGGAGGTCTGGGATCTCCAGCGCACCCAGCCGCCTCTCAAGCGCGCGGCTTCAACAGCCACACCCGTAAAAACTCGAAAACAGAAAAGAAGGGGCCCATGGAATTCGTTCCCCGGCCTTCTTCCGACTGCTCCTCAGTCGCTCGCCGCCTGTGCTTCGATCTCGGGGATGATGGGGATGCCTTCCGCCGCGCAGGTCAGCCAGGAATCCAGCCCCTCCATCGGGCGGGGCCGGCCGAAATAGTAGCCCTGGCCCAGGTCGCACCCCATGGCGGCGATGCGGCGCATGGTGGCGGCGTCCTCGATCCCTTCCGCCGTGGTGCCGAGGCCGAGCGCGCGGGCAAGGCCGATGATGGCGGAGACGTAGCGGCCGCTTTCCGGCGCGGAGGCGAGGGCGACGACGAAGCTGCGGTCGATCTTCAGCCGGTCCACCGCCAGTTCCTTCACCATGCGCAGGCTGGCGTAGCCGGTACCGAAATCGTCCAGCGCCACGCGGATGCCGGCGGTGCGCAGCATGGCCAGCACACGCTTGGCGGTGCCCAGGTCATGCACGATGCCCGTCTCGGTCACTTCCAGCTCCAGCCGCAGCGGGCTGAGCCCGGTCTGGGAGAGGATGTCCAGCACGGTGCCGGAGAGCGTGGCGTCCTGCAGTTGCAGCGGGGACATGTTGACCGCGATCTTCAGCCCATCCGGCCAGCGCGCCGCATCCTGGCTGGCCTGGCGCAGGATGCTTTCGAACATCAGGCCGATCAGCCCGGCGCGCTCCGCCGCGTCGATGAACTCGGACGGGGGCAGGATGCCGCGCTCCGGGTGGCGCCAGCGGGCCAGCACTTCCAGCCCGATCAGGCGGCGGCTGCGCAGATCCACCAGCGGTTGGTAGTAGGGGATGATCTCCCCGGCCAGGATGGCCTGCCGCAGTCGCAGGTGGTGGATGGCGGCCTCGCGCCGCTCCTCCTCCATGTCCTCCGAGAAGACGAGGTAGTGGGCAGTGCCCAGACGCTTGGCGTTGTACATGGCCAGGTCGACGGCGCGCAGCAGCGCCTCGGTCTCCGTGCCGTGCTCGGGGCTGAGGGTGATGCCGATGCTGGCGCTGATCTCGGCCACCACGCAGCTGGTCTGGATCGGCGCGGCCAGCGCCACCAGGATGCGCTCGGCCAGCGCGGGGGCGGTGGCGGCGCGGGATTCCGCCAGCAGGATGGCGAATTCGTCGCCACCGAGGCGGGTGACCAGCGCGTCCTCCGGCGCTTCCCGCCGCAGCCGGTGCGCGACTTCGATCAGCACGTCGTCGCCGGCCAGATGGCCATGCGTATCGTTGATTGGCTTGAAGTTGTCGAGGTCCACGTAGAGCAGCGCGCAGGGGGCGCCGCGGCTGAGGGCCATTTCCAGCGCGGCGAGGAAGGCGCGGCGGTTGGGCAGCTGGGTCAGGTAGTCGGTGCCGGCGATCTGTTCGATCCGCGCCTCGTTCTCCACCTGCTCGGTCACGTCCCGCACCATGGCGACGACTTCGCCGCCCGCGCCGGTGGCCGGTCCGGGCAGCAGCCGCAGGCTGGCCTCGATCCACGCAATCCGCCCATCGGCGCGGATCACGCGGTTGCGGCCGCGTTGGTCGGCCTTGGTCTCCATCAGGTGCTGCATCCGCTCCCGCACGATGTCCTGGTCGTCCGGATGCACGAAGCTGAAGGTGGAGACGCCGATCAGCTGCTCCGGCTCATAGCCGAGGATGGTGCGGCAGGCGGGGGAGACGTAGGTGCGCGTGCCGTCCAGTGAGAGCCGGACGATCATGTCGGACGCATTCTCGGCCAGCAGCCGGTAAAGGCTTTCGGTATCGGGCGGGCAGGGCGTGGAGGCGGGGTGGGGCGGATGGCCCAGCAGCGTGCTGATCTGTGCGCGCAATCGCCCCAGCATATATTCCGCCCCTTATCGGCACCCGTTCACCGCTCCTCCTGCCAGGAACGGTCGGCGCGGGTATCCGTCTTATCAGGTGAGCATGATAGCGGAATTTTCATCCGCCGCCGCGCTTCCGCAAGACCCTAACGCCCAGGATTGCCCCACCGATGACAAGAAAGGACAAAGCCGTGGACGCCGTGCCCAGCGCATAGAGCACCGGGTTGGTCACCGTGGTGGTCATGCCGAGGATTTCCAGCGGCAGGGTGTTGCCGCTGCCCGCCGTCAGCAAGGTGCGGGCGAATTCATCGAAGGACAGCGTGAAGCCGAACAGGGCGATGCCCACCACGCTGGGGGCGATGATGGGCAGAACGACGTGAAGAAAGGATTGCCAGGGCGTGGCCCCCATGTCCCGCGCCGCTTCCTCCCACGCGCGGTCGAAGCGGTTAAACACGGCGAACATGATCAGCAGGCCGAAGGGCAGCGTCCAGGTCAGCTGTGCCCCGAAGCCGGAGGAATACCAGGCGGTGTCCCACTCCATCAGGTTGAACAGCAGCCCGACGCCGAGCGAGACGAGGATGGAGGGAACGATCAGGCTGGCCAGCGTCAGGTAGAACAGCGCCGTGCCGCCGGGAAAGCGCCGTCGGAACGCCATGCCGGCGGCGAGGGAGACCACGACGGTGGAGACCGTGACCATCGCCGCCAGCGCCAGGGAGCGTTGCAGCGCGGCGCCGATGTCGCCCACCGCCTGGGTGGCGAACAACCGGCCGAACCAGTGCAGGGAGATGCCGTTCATCGGGAAGGTCAGCCCGCCATCCGGCCCCTGGAAGGACAGGATGGTGATGGTGAAGGTGGGCCCGTAGAGGAAGGCGAGGAACAGCACGAACAGCGCCGTCAGCAAAAAGCGGGCAAGGCGGCCGGGCATGGCGTCAGAGCTCCCGCCGGATGTCGATGGCGCGCAGGATGGCGGCCATCAGCAGCAGTACCATGGCCAACAGCCCGACCGCGTTGGCGGCGGCGGCGGGGTACTGCATCAGCCCGATCTGGTTGCTGATCATCAGCCCAACGGAGGCACTTTGCCCCCCACTCATCAGGCGCACCGTGGCAAAGTCGCCCATCACCAGCACAATCACAAAAATGCTGCCGATGCCGATGCCCGGCTTGCACAGCGGCAGGATGACGCACCACAGCGTGTGCCAGAAGCCGGCGCCGGCATCGCGCGCCGCCTCCAGCAACCGGCGGTCGATGCGCATCATGGTGTTGAAGATCGGCACCACCATGAACAGCGTGTAGAGATGCGCGAAGGCCAGCACGACCGCGAAGTCCGAGAACAGCAGGAACTCCAGCGGCCGGTCGATCGCCCCCATGCCGATCAGCGCCTGGTTCATCAGCCCGTTGCGGCCGAGGAAGGGTACCCAGGCGATCATGCGGATCAGGTTGCTGGTCCAGAACGGTACCGTGCAGAGCACGAACAGCACCGTGCGCGTCATCTCCCCCTTCACCACGAAGGCCAGATAGTAAGCCAGCCAGAAGCCGACAGAGAGGGTGATGATCCAGGTGAGCCCGGCGAACCACAACGTCTTGCCGAAGGTGCGCCACGTCACGGCGGAGCCGAAGGCTTCCTGGTAGTTGGTGAAGACGAAATCCGGGATCAGCGCGAAGGCGCTGTAGTCGAAGAAGCTGACGACGACGATCATCGCCATCGGCACGACCAGGAACACGGCCAGCACCAGCGCCAGCGGCGCCGCCTGCAGCCAGGAGAACAGGGCGGAGCGGCGCATCAGGCGGTCCTCAAGGGCAGGCCCCGTCCGGGCGGCGCGCCCGGACGGAAGATGATGGTCGCGGCATCGATGCCTCAGGCAGCGATGAACTCGTTCCATTTCTGGACCATGTAGCGGTCCTCGTTCATCACCGAGTTCCAGCACACCACCTTGCCCATGCGGTCGGCGAAGGCGCCGCCGTCGCGCACCGCGCCGGCCTTCTCCATCTCCTTGCCGTCGGGGGACATGATGGGGGCGGTGGCAGCCTTGCCTTCCATCCAGTAGCCCCACTCATTCTCGCTCATATTGGCCTTCGCCGTCTCCAGCACCGCCGAGTAGTAGCCCTGGCGGTTCAGATAGGCGCCGACCCAGCCGGAGAGGTACCAGTTCAGGTACTCGTAGGCGGCATCGCGCTGCAGCCCGGTCAGGTGCTTGGCGAGGCCGAGGCCGGAGCCCCAGGCGCGGTAGCCTTCCTCCAGCGGCTGGTAGGTGCAGGCGATGTTGCGGGACCGCACGGCGGCCACGGCCGGGGACCACATGGACTGGATCACCACCTCGCCCGAGGCCATCAGGTTGACGCTCTCATCGAAGGACTTCCAGAAGGCGCGGAACTGCCCGGCGCGCTTCTGCTCGATCAGGAAGGCGATGGTCTTGTCGATCTCGGCGCGGGTCATGTTGCCCTTGTCGCCGTAAGTGATCTGGCCAAGGCTCTCCATCACCATCGCCGCATCCATGATGCCGATGCCGGGGATGTTGAGGATGGAGGCCTTGCCCTTGAAGGCCGGGTCCACCAGGTCCCGCCAGTTGCGGATCGGCCGGCCCACCAGGTCCGGGCGGATGCCCAGCGTATCGGCGTTGTAGATGGTGGGCAGCAGCGTCATCCACCCCGTCGGTGCCGCGGCGAATTTGGTGGAGGTGGCGCCTTCCACATAGCCCACCGTGTGCGGCGCGGTGCCCTGGCCGGGCGTCGTCGTCGGCGTCAGCTTGCCGCTGGTGAAGATGGGCACGAGCTTGTCGGCCAGCTTGATCTTGGAGACCTCGATCGGCTGCATCACGCCGGTCGGGAACACCTTCTTGATGCTGAAATACTCGATGTCGGCGACGTCGAAGGCGCGCGCCTGGGTGGCTGCGCGCTGCGCCACGGCATCGGTATCGCCGATGGTCAGTTGCAGCGTGAAGCCGAGATCCTTCTTCACCTGCTCCGCGATGGCATTGAGGCCGGAGACGCCGGTGCCGACCTGGCGCAGCGTGATGTCACGGATGTTCTGCGCCCACAGGGTGGGGAAGCCGGTGATGGCACCGCTGCCCAACGCCGCGCCGCCCAGCGCCAGGGCGCCACGACGGGTGATGGTGGTCTTGGTCATGTCCGCGATCCTCTTCTTCTGGTTCAGGCAGCGTCGGGCAGGGGGTGGGCGTCGGCCGCATCCCAGCCCAGGGTGACGGCCGCGCCGGGTTCGACCGGGGCGGCGTGGAACACGGCATCGGGCAGCAGCGCCTCGGCGGTCTGGCCGTCATTGGCGGCCACCACCACGCGCACGGCGGCGCCCTGGTACTCGATGGCGCTGACCAGCCCCGGCAACTGCCCGGCAGGCAACAGCCGGCAGCGATCCGTCCGCACGGCGAAGCGGCCGCCGGGCAGCGCCAGCACGTTGTGGCCGCCGATGAAGCGGGCGACGAAGGCGGTGGCCGGCTTCTCGAAAATCTCGCGCGGCGGGGCGGCCTGGGCGATACGGCCGCCCTGCATCACCACCGCGATGTCGGAGAGCGCCATCGCCTCGTCCTGCCCATGGGTGACGTGGACGAATGTGATGCCCAGTTCCCGCTGCAGGCGCTTCAGCTCTTCCCGCATCTGGGTGCGCAGGAAGGGGTCGAGGGCCGAGAGCGGCTCATCCAGCAGCAGTACCTTGGGGTGGGTGATCAGCGCGCGGGCCAGGGCCACGCGCTGCTGCTGGCCGCCGGAAAGCTGGCTCGGCAGGCGGCTGGCCATACCACCCAGCTGCACCAGGTCCAGGAACCGGTCGGCCTGGCGCAGCCGCTCCGCCTTGGCGACGCCGCGCATCCGCAGGCCGAAGGCCACGTTCTCCAGCGCCGTCAGGTGGGGGAACAGCGCGTAGCTCTGGAACATCATGGCGGTGCCACGCTGCACCGGAGGCAGGCCGGTGACGTTGCGGCCGCCGATCAGCACGTCTCCCTCGCTGATCTCCTCATGCCCGGCGATCATCCGCAGCGTGCTGGTCTTGCCGCAGCCGGAGGGACCGAGCAGGCAGCAATAGCTGCCCGAGGGAATGGCCAGGGATACGCTGTCCACCGCCAGGGCACCGCCGCCATAGCGTTTGGTGACGTTGATGAGCTCGACATTCGCCTGCAATGGCAACACCCCCCGTGTCCCGGGGCGCCATGCAAACGCCGCACCAATTCGCCCTCGCCTGGACACAAAGGCAACGCTACGGTGTTTGCCCTCAGCTTGAGCAGCCTCTGCCTTAACTTTTATCAGTTTTGCTGGATGACACGTCCCCCATTTGGGGGATGCGCCTTTGATGACGAACGAGATAACGATTGTGTGGGAGTGGAGCGGCGCAGATGTACGACGTCACGACGCAGTCCTTGCGGGCAGTCCCCTGGTACGCGGAAGCGTTGCTGCAGGAACTGGACCGGCTCGTGGATCTGGCCTGGGAACCGGGCTGGGCGCCAATGGCGCTCGGCGAACTGGTCGGGCTATGCCGTCAGTTGCGCGAAGGCCATGACCGTCAGGACTGGCTGGACATCCGCGCCATGCTGCGCGCCCACCCGATCAACCGCCTCATGCGGGAAGACCCGCTGGTCTTCCACGCCGGCAAGCCGGACGCCGTGGTACGGGACCTGCTGATGGGCTACCCGGAGGCGGAGGCGCTGGTGAACGGCACTTCCCGCGCCGGGCGGGACCTGTTCGCGGCCAGCCGCAGCTTTGGCTGGATGGCGGCTCTCGGCCACCGCGACGCTTATCTGGGCCGCGTGGCGGATGCGGTGGCGCTGGAGCACCCGCAGGCGGAGCTGCTGACGCTGGGGGCTGGACATCTGCGGGAAGCCTGGGGCCTCGGCGCCCCCGCCAGCCTGCGCCGCTGGGCGGTGGTCGAGCTGGATGCCAGCCGTCGCGGCACCATGCGCAACGGCCTGCCCGCCGGCCTGCCGTTACAGCCGTTGCGCTGCTCGCTGCGCGGCTTCGCCCGCCGGCCCTATGGGCGCGGGTGCTTCGACCTGATCTGCCTGCCGGCGCTGCCGGAAGGCTGGGACATTCCCGCCACGTCGGAATTGATCGCCGCCGCCTTCAGCGTGCTGAAGCCGGGCGGGCGGCTGGCGCTGTGCGCGCCGGCGGAAGCGCCGACCGAAGCGGCCTGGATGGAAGTGTTCATGGATGTGACCCCGACCTGGCGCTCCGTGCGCGAGGTGGAGGTGCTGCTAGGGCGGGTCCCGGCGGCGGAATGCGCCGACCGCCGGGTCTTCCACAGCCTGGATGGGCGGATGATCCACGCTATCCTGAAGCGCCGGGGATAGGGGCCCCGGCGCTGCCCACCCTGGGTGAGGAAGGGTCAGGGCAGGCAGGCCATGTGCTGCGGGCCTTCCGGCGTATCCGCCGTCGGGCCTTGCAGCGAACGTCATGGCACAGGCACGAAGCGGGCCGGGACGGCCCGCGACGATCACGGCGTCAACGCGTCTCGCGCGCCGCCAGGGCGGCGATCTGCCGGCGCATCGCGTCCAGCAGAGCGGCGACCTGGCCGCCATTGCGGCTGATCACGGCCGAATACTCGCTACGCTGGGTCAGGCGCAGGGAGGTGCCCTCAGCAATCACGTCCACGACGCGCGGCTGGCCGCCGACCTCGCCGACGCGCCAGTCGAGGCTGAAGGGGGCGCTGTTCGGACGCTCGATGGTGGTGTTGACCAGCGCATCGTCCTCGGTGCGCTGCTGGCTGCGGCCCAGGCTGAAGCGCACGCCCTGATACTCGCCGAAGCGGGCGGACAGGTTGCGGATCAACGTCTCCTCGAACAGCTTCATGTATTCCTGCTGCTCGGCCGGGGTGGCCACGCGCCACCAGCGGCCCAGGATGAAGCGGCCGACGCCGTCCACATCCACGGCCTTGCGCAGCACGGCGGCCACCTGCTGGCGGCGCACGGCCACCGGCTGGTTGGAGTTGAGCACGCCCACCAGATCCTGCCCGGTGGTCTGGACGAACTGGGCGGCGGTGTTGATGTCGATCTCGGCATGCGCCGCGGGCACGGCGAAGTGGCCAAGCGCGGTCAGCGCGAAGGGGGCGGCCAGCGCGCTGGCCAGCAGGGTACGGCGGTTCATCCGTTGATATCTCATTCTGTTCAGCCGGTGTGACGCTTCAACGCGGCTGGAGGGCGCCGGTTCCGGCATCCGGCTCTGCGGCCGCGGCATTGCCGGGCTGCGCGCGGCGGGCCAGCGGGCCGGCGGTGGAGGGCAGCTCACCCGCATTGCGGATCTGCTGGTTACGGTTCTGGCGGTACGCGCTGCGGAAGGTCGCGTAAGGGTCCAGGCTGGTCTCGTTCACCGCATCGACGGTGTCGAGCAGGTTGGCGCGGGCATCCAGGATGGTCAGGCCCAGCCGGGCGTAGCCCAGGTTTTCCGCGGTGTTGCCGTTGTTGGCGAGGATCCAGGTGAGGGGATCGGCCGCCACGTCGGCGCCGCGGCCCACCAGGTCACGCGGGTTGTTGGGGCCCAGCACCGGGATGAACAGGTAGGGGCCTTCGCCCACGCCCCAGGTCGCCAGGGTCTGGCCGAAATCCTCGCTATGGCCCGGCATGCCGGTGGCGCCGGCAACGTCGAAGATGCCACCCAGGCCGAAGGTCGTGTTGATCATGAAGCGGCCCACCGTCACCAGCAGGCGGTCCGGATTGCCCTGCAGCAGGTCGTTCACGGCGACGACGGGGCTGCGCAGGTTGGACAGCACGTTGCCCACGCCGGTGCGGACCGGCTGCGGCAGCACCGTTTCATACACCTTGGCGGCGGGACGCAGCACGACGGTATCGATGCCGTTATGGACCGCGAACATGGTGCGGTTGAACGGCTCCAGCGGATCGTTGGTCTGCTCGAACTCCGCCACGGCCTCCGGCTCATCGGCCGGGGGGCGGGTGGCGCAGGCGGACACGACCAGGAGGCCGGCCAGCAGCAGGGAGGAGCGACGGAGGGAGAGCATGGGCTTGGCTGAATCCTGCAGGGGCAGCGTGAAGGCGTGGCCATAACAATCCGCCAGCCACCAAAGTTTGTCACTACAACCTATAATGTGCCGCCGGGCCGTTCGGAAACTGTTTATATACGTACCCGCACGTAAATATAATGGGTGCCCCTGGCCGCGCTCAAGCCCATCCGTGCCTGACAGCCCGGAAACTCTCCGGCAATGCGCCGGCCATCAAAGCGCCCCGTTCAACTTCCGCCGCGCTTCGCCTAGAGTATGGTCATCATGAACCATTTCGCCGACGCCCCTTCCGGGCACGACACCGCTCCCACCAACGGGACGCCCGCCGGCGCCGCCAGCGGCGGTACCCTGGGGCGCTGGCTGACCGGCCCGCGCGTCGCCAGCCTGCCGCAAGGCAACGCCATGCCCGTGCCGGCGCTGTCCTTCGAATTCTTCCCACCGCGGACCGAGGCGCTGGAGCAGCAGCTCTGGTCCTGCGTCCGGCGGCTGGAGCCCCTGGCACCGCGCTTCGTCTCCGTCACCTATGGCGCGGGCGGCACCACGCAGGAACGTACCCACGCCACGGTGGCGAAGCTGGCGCGGGAGACGGCGCTGACCCCCGCCGCCCACCTGACCTGCGTCGGCGCCAGCGCGGGCGAGGTGGATGACGTCGCCCGCCGTTACTGGGATGCCGGGGTGCGCCACATCGTCGCCTTGCGCGGCGACGCACCGGGTGGTGAGGCCAACTACGTGCCGCACCCGGAAGGCTACGCCTATGCGTCCGACCTGGTGGCCGGCCTGAAGCGCATCGGCGACTTCGAGATCTCGGTCGCTGCCTATCCAGAGACGCATCCGGCCGCGTCTTCGCCCGAGGCGGACCTGGACAACCTCAAGCGCAAGATCGACGCCGGGGCCACCCGCGCCATCACACAGTACTTCTTCGATACCGATGTCTATCTGCGATTCTTGGACCGGGCCCTGGCCGCCGGCATCACCGTGCCGATCGTGCCGGGCATCCTGCCGGTGTCCAACTTCACCCAGGTGAAAAAGTTCTCCGGCATGTGCGGCACCGCCGTGCCGGACTGGATGGGCCATCTGTTCGACGGGCTGGACGACGACCCGGACACCCGCCGGATGGTCGCTGCCTCCATGGCGGCGGAGCAGGTGCGCCTGCTGCAGGCCAATGGCGTGGACGAATTCCACATCTACACGCTGAACCGGGCCGACCTGAGCTACGCCATCGCCCATATCCTGGGCGTAAGGCCGCGCAAGGCGGAGTGAGGCGAAGGGCAGGGCGGGGCACACCCTCCGCCTGCCATTGCTTCTATTTAGGGCATCAGGCGAAGGCCGGGGAGCAATCCCCGGCTTTCGTCGTTCTGGCCGCATGGTGGACGGGCGGATCGGTCAGGCGGGTTCCGGGGCGTGCCTTCCCCAGCTCTCCCGCCTTGCGCGTGACGGCTTATAGCGGGATCGCCGAAGAGCCTGAATCACGCGGTCAGACAAAGGTGTCGAGCATGGTGCGTGAACGGATGTGAACGCGCCATGCTCTCACGGCGCCTCAGCGGAACGGGACGAGGGGATCGCGGCCGGTATTCATGTTGTCCCGTGCATCCTGTCCGCTCATCCGGTTCAGGTTGCCCGTGGTATCGGCCGCACCGTTGGGGGAGTTCTCTCCCATCCGGGCGCGCTCCAGGCTCTGCGCGTTCAGCTGGTCAGCCGAGGTGGCGGCGCCGCCCTGACTGGCCATGCGCTGGCCCTGGCCCTGGCCCTGGCGCTGGTGGTGCATCGGCGCGCGGGCATGCGGCGCCTGGCCGCGATGCATCTGGGACTGTGCGTGTGGCGGCGGCATCGCGCCAGCCGGCTCGGCGGCCAGGGCGCCCGTCGCGCCGCCGGCGATGGACAGGGTGGCCAGCAGGGCCAGGGCCGGCAAGCTGCGAACTGTCATCGTTCGATCCTCTTGATACGGGGCGGTCTTGTTGGCCGTCCGTACTGAAAACGCACCGGTGCCCTGGCCGTTCAGCCCGCATCAGGTGAAATTACGGACATGCGGGGGCGGAGGTGTAGCCGGACGGAGGTTGGCCGCGTTCGCTTCCCGTTCTATATCCCTGGCGTGATTCCCTTCCTGGCGACCCTCCTGGCCTTTCCCGTGGTGATGCTGCTGGCCATGGGCCCGGCGGCAGCCGCATGCGTGGATTCCGCCGCGCCCGGGGTGGACTGGCGCCGCTGCCTGCAGGACGGGCGGGACCTAACGGGCGCCGACCTGACCGGGGCGGTGCTGCGGGATACCAGCTTCGTCCGCGCCCGCCTGCCGGGCGCCAAGCTGGTGCAGGCCGAGGCACCGGAGGTGCGCTTCACCTCCGCCGACCTGACAGGCGCGGACCTCTCCCGCGCCGTCATGCGCGGGGCCGATTTCACCCGCGCCGTGCTGCGGGACGCCGACCTCTCCGGGGCCGATCTGCGGCAGGCGCGCTTCTTCCGTGCCGACCTGCGCGGTGCCAACCTGACGGGGGCCGAGCTGGGCGGCGCGGACATGCTGGGCGTGCAGCTGGATGGCGCGCTTTGGGTTGATGGTCAGAGGCGCTGCGCCGCCGAATCCGTGGGGGCCTGCCGGTAACATGAGCGACTATCTCACCCGCCTGAATCCCGAGCAGCGCGCCGCCGTCGAGACGGTGGACGGCCCGCTGCTGGTGCTGGCCGGCGCCGGCACCGGCAAGACCCGCGTGCTGACCACCCGATTCGCCCATATCCTGATGAGCCGGCGTGCCTTCCCCAATCAGGTGCTGGCCGTCACCTTCACCAACAAGGCGGCGAAGGAGATGCGGGAGCGCGTCGCCTCCATCCTGGGCCAGCCGGCGGAAGGGCTGTGGCTGGGCACCTTCCACGCGCTGTGCGCGCGCATGTTGCGGCGGCACGCGGAGCTGGTCGGGCTGACCAGCAACTTCACCATCCTCGATACCGACGACCAGATGCGGCTGCTGAAGCAGATCATGGCCGCCGAGAACATCGATACGAAGCGCTGGACGCCGCAGAACCTGATGGGCGCCATCCAGCGCTGGAAGGACCGCGGCCTGACGCCGGACCGCGTGACGGATGCCGAGGATGTGGACTTCGCCAATGGCCGCGCCCGTGGCCTCTACGCGCAGTACCAGGAACGGCTGAAGGCGGTGAACGCCGCCGATTTCGGCGACCTGCTGCTGCATGTGACCGAGATCCTGCGCACCCGGCCGGACGTGCTGGCCAACTACCACCGCATGTTCCGCTACATCCTGGTGGACGAGTACCAGGACACCAACACCGTCCAGTATCTGTGGCTGCGCCTGTTGGCCCAGCGGGAGAATCCGGCCGAGCGCAACATCTGCTGCGTCGGCGACGACGACCAGTCGATCTATTCCTGGCGCGGGGCCGAGATCGAGAACATCCTGCGTTTCGAAAAGGACTTCCCCGGCGCGACCATCGTGCGGCTGGAGGCCAATTACCGTTCTACGAGGCCGATCCTGGGCGCCGCCGCCGGGCTGATCGCGCAGAATAACGGCCGTCTCGGCAAGACGCTGCGCCCCGGCCGCAACGATGCCGAGGGCGACCCCGTCAGTGTCATCTCCCTTTGGGACTCGGAGGAAGAGGCCCGGATGGTGGGCGAGCGGATCGAGCAGGCGCAACGGCGGCGCCACAAGCTCTCCGAGATCGCCATCCTGGTCCGCACCGGCTCCCAGACCCGGGCGTTCGAGGAGCGCTTGATCACGCTGGGCATTCCCTACCGCGTGGTCGGCGGGCAGAAATTCTACGAGCGTTCGGAAATCCGCGACGCGATGGCCTATCTGCGCGTGGTGAACCAGCCGGCCGACGATTTGGCCTTCGAGCGCATCGTCAACCAGCCGAAGCGCGGGTTGGGCGACACCGCCATCCGCGCCATGCATGAGCTGGGGCGGCGCGAAGGCAAGCCGCTGGTCAGCGCCGCATGGCGGATGATCGAGACCGGCGCGCTGCGCGCCAAGGCGAAGCAGTCGCTGCACGAGTTGCTGGAAGGCTTCGCACGCTGGCGCGCCCAGTTGCCGGCGGAAGGGCATGTGGTGGTCGCCGCCACCATGCTGGAGGAATCCGGCTACACCGACATGTGGAAGCAGGACAAGTCGCCCGAGGCCGCCGGGCGCCTGGAAAACCTGAAGGAATTGCTGCGGGCGCTGGGTGAATTCGAGACCCTGGCCGGCTTCCTTGAACACGTCGCCCTGGTCATGGAGACGGACGAGAACGCCGAGGCCGACCGCGTCAGCCTGATGACGCTGCACGCCGCCAAGGGCCTGGAATTCGACATGGTATTCCTGCCCGGCTGGGAGGAAGGCCTGTTCCCCCACCAGCGCGCGCTGGATGAGAGCGGCGACAAGGGGCTGGAGGAAGAGCGGCGGCTGGCTTACGTCGGCATCACCCGGGCGCGGCAGAAGGCGATCATCAGCCACGCCGCCAACCGGCGCATCTACGCCAACTGGTCCAGCGCCGTGCCCAGCCGCTTCCTGGATGAGTTGCCGGAAGAGCATGTGTTGCGGGAGGGCGGCGCGGGCGCGCACCGCACCCGCATGGCCAACCAGCCTTCTGCCTTCGCCGGCCAGTTCCCGCTGGTGTCACGCAAGCCGCGCGTGATCGAGGCCGGGGCGTGGGAAGTGGCGCAGCGCCCGGCGCGCACGGCTTCCATGCCAGTTGGGCAGCGGGTGTTTCACCAGAAATTCGGCTATGGGCGCGTAATGGCCGTGGACGATAGCAAGCTGGACGTCGAGTTCGAGCATGCCGGCCGCAAGCGCGTCATCGATACCTTTGTGGAAAAAGCCTAATGAACCAGGGCGTCACCAACCGCCGTCACCCGCAGCTGCTGGAGACGCTGACTCTGGACGGGCTGCCCGAGCACGCCGTGCCCGCCTTCGAATCGGCGTTGCAGACCGTTTGCCTGACCGTTGGCTACTTCAAGGACGACCCGACCGACACGTGGCGCCTGGAAGCGGTGCGCGAGGTCGGCGTCGGTGACGAGGAGCTGATCCCCGCCCTGTTCCTGGCCAGCGCCGTTACCGGCATCGAGCAGCCGGAGCTATTGCGGGCGCCGGTGGAGGCCGATGGCTGGCTGGCCCGCACCGTGGAAGCCTTCCCGGAGCAGGAGATCGGCGGCCGCTTCGTCATCCGCCCTAGCCATGTGGCGGACCCGGTGACCTACGGGAAGGTCGTGCTGAAGCTGGATGCGGGTCTCGCCTTCGGCTCGGGCGAGCATGGCTCGACGCGCGGTTGCCTGATCGGGTTCGAGGGCATGGCGCACCGGCGCCCGCGCCGCATCCTGGATATCGGCACCGGCTCCGGCATCCTGGCCATGGCGGCGGCGAAGCAGCTGAAGCGCCCGGTGCTGGCCACGGATATCGAGCCGTGGTCCGTGCGTATCACCGCCGACAACGCGGTGGCGAACGGCCTGCGCAACCAGATCCGCGCCAAGCTGGCCGATGGCTGGCGGCACCCGGCGGTGCATGGCGGGCGCTACGACCTGGTCTTCGCCAATATCCTGGCGCGCCCGCTCTGCTCGATGGCGAAGGACCTGGCGGACCATCTGGCGCCGCGCGGCACCGCCATCCTGGCCGGGCTGCTGGGGACGCAGGTGCGCATGGTGCTGGCCGCGCATCGCCGCGCCGGGCTGGTGTTGGAACGGCGGATCGACCAGGGGCATTGGTCGGCCCTGGTGCTGCGGAAGCGCTGAAGAGGAAGCCTCCCCGAAGCGGACCCCCAAAAGGGGGATCGCCCCGCTGCCCGGGGTAAGGGGCAGCGGGGCGATCAAACCGAAACGGCGTTGGGGGGAGGGGGAGTAGTGAGGAGCGCCGCCTCGGTAACTGGTCTCTGCATGAACAACCTCGGCGCAAGTCCGAGGTTGCGTGCAGAGCCAGAAAAAACTCAGGCCGCGATGCGGCTCGACTGGAAGGTCACTTCCGTCTGGCCCTTGGGGGCCTTCGGCAGCGTGTGGATGGTGGCGGTGGGGCGCTGCTCTTCCTGCTGCATGTCGAACACGCGGCGGATGTCACCGCGGCTCAGGCCGATATCGGCCAGCTCGCGGTCGGTCAGCATCGACAGTTCGTCCATCACGCGGCGGCGGCGCGGGTACTCGGCGATTGCGCGGAAAGCATTGCGGAACCACTGGCCGATCTTCGCGTCACGCTCACGAATGGCGTCCTGGCGGACGAGCTCGATGGCGGCAGCGTTGGCGGAGGAGGTGGTGAACCGGGCGTCCATTTGTCTGTGTTCCAATATCGCTTCAGGGTGGTCAGCGGCTCCGGCTGTTGCCGTGGCCACCCGCCCTCTTGCGGTGCGGCATAGATACTCCTTTGCTGGCGCTGGAGTAGCGCCGCGCCCAAGACGCAGACATGCGCCGTGCGCATTGATACCTGTGGAAACATGTCTTTAACGGGAACCTCACAAACATGACACATCCGGGAGCTTCCACGCAGCATTTGGTCGCGCTGAGGCAGAGCCTCCCGGGCCTGGGCGTGGATGGGGTGCTGATTCCGCGCAGTGACGAATTCCTGGGCGAGTATGTTCCGCCTAGCTCTGAGCGTCTCGCATGGCTGACGGGTTTTACCGGCTCTGCGGGCATGGCGATCGTCCTGGCCAATCGCGCGGCCGTGTTCACCGACGGGCGCTACACCACCCAGGTGGCGGCGCAGACCGACCCGGCGCTGTGGGAACGCCGCCACTTGATCGAGCAGCCGCCGCATGAGTGGCTGGCGGAGCACGCCGCCGGGCTGCGGATCGGCTACGACCCCCGCTTGCATCCGCAGGCCGCCATCGACCGGCTGGCCGATACCGGTGCCGTGCTGGTGCCGCTGGCGGCCAACCCGATCGACGACATCTGGCGGCACCGCCCGGCGCCGCCCCAGGCCGCCGCCGTGCCGCAGCCGGCGGAATATGCCGGCCTCTCCAGCGAGGAGAAGCGCGCCGCCGCCGCCCAGGCGCTAAACGATGCCGGGGAGGACGCCGCCATCCTGGCCGATGCCCACTCCGTCGCCTGGCTGCTGAACATCCGGGGCGGTGACCTGGCCCATACCCCGCTGGCGCTGGGCAGCGCCGTGCTGCACGCCAACGGCCAGGTGGACCTGTTCATGGAGCCGGCCAAGCTGGGCCCAGCGACGCGGGAGCACATGGGCAACCACGTCTCCGTCCACCCGCCTGCCGCGCTGGCGGAGTCGCTGGCCGCGCTCGGCGGCCGCACCGTGCGGGTGGACCCGGACCTCACCCCCGCCTGGTACGCCGCCACGCTGCAGGAAGCCGGCGCTAAGTTGACGCATGGGGAGGACCCGGTGCGGCTGCCACGCGCCTGCAAGAACCCGGTAGAGCAGCAGGGCGCCCGCGCGGCGCATCTGCGCGATGCCGGCGCCATGGCGCGCTTCCTGCACTGGTTCGCCACCGAAGCCCCCAAGGGCGGGCTGACCGAGGTTTCGGCCGCCGAGCGCCTGCTGGCCTTCCGCACCGCGCTGCCGCTGTTCCGCGCCGAGAGCTTCCCGGCCATTTCCGGCGCGGGAGAAAACGGTGCCGTCATCCACTACCGTGCCTCGGCGGAGAGCGACCGGCCGATCCGCCCGAACGAGTGCTACCTGATCGATAGCGGCGCACAGTTCACCGACGGCACCACCGACATCACCCGCACGCTCTGGACCGGCCCGGGCGACCCGCCGGCTGAGCTGATGGAGCGCTACACGCGGGTGCTGCGCGGCCATATCGCCCTGTCTACCCTGCGCTTTCCCCAGGGTGCCGCCGGGCCGCATTTGGATGCGGTCGCGCGGCGGCCGCTATGGGATGCCGGGCTGGATTACGACCACGGCACCGGCCATGGCGTCGGCAGCTTCCTCTCGGTCCATGAGGGGCCAGTGGCCTTCAGTCGCGCCGCCAAGCCGGTGCCGCTGCGGGAGGGCATGATCCTCTCCAACGAGCCTGGCTTCTACCTGCCCGGCCATTACGGCATCCGTATCGAGAACCTGCTGCTGACCCGCGCCACGCCGCAATTGCCCGGCCAGGCCAAGCCCTTCCTGGAGTTCGAGACACTGACCCTGGCGCCCTATGACCGCCGGCTCATCGATCTGCCCCAGCTCTCTCCGGTGGAGCGGGCCTGGATCGATGCCTACCACGCCCGCGTGCTGGCGGAGGTCGGCCCGGCGCTGGAGGGCGAGGCCGCCGCCTGGCTGGCGACGGCTTGCGCCAGGCTGTGATACCGCCGCCGGCACCGATGCCGGAACTGGCCGGGCGCCGCGTGCTGCTGGCCTACGGGCTGGCGGGCGAGGCCATCGCTCGGTTGGCCCCGGTGGGGTTCGACTACATGGGCACGCAGCTGGCCTGGCTGCGGGCCTCGGGGGCGGAGGCGCAGGTGGTGCCGCTGCCCACCGCCGCCGCGGTGGAGGACAACGCCACCCTGTTGGCCGGCGCCATCCTGGCCGCCCCGGCGCGCTGCTTGCTGCTCTCCCATAGCAAGGGCGGGCTGGAATCGCTGGCGGCGCTGCTACGGCCAGGGGTAGCAGCGCGGTGCGACGCGTTCCTGGCGCTGCAATCGCCGTTCCTGGGCTCGCCGGTGGCGGATGCGCTGCTGGGCAACCCGGGCTTCCATGGCATCGCGCGGCAATTGGCGCAGCTGCTGCGTGTCGGCAGCGGTGCCGGGCTGGTGGACCTGACCAGCGCCGTCCGCACCGCCTGGATGCAGGAGCGCGCGGCGCAGGTCGCGGCCCTCACCGCCAGCCTGCCGGTACTGTGCATCGCCAGCCAAGTGAAGCGGGACAGCGCCGTGGGGCCGGACCGCCGCTACCTGCCGCTGGCCGAGTGGCTGGAAAAGCGCGGCGCCGGGCCGAATGACGGGTTGGTGCCCGTTGCCTCCGCCCTGCTTCCGGGCGCGCGGCATTGGGTGCTGAACGCCAGCCACCGCGCCCTGGTCTCGGCCGGCGAGGGGCGGGATCCGGTGGGCATCCTGCGTCAGGCGCTGGAAGCTCTGCTCAACGGCCATGCCGCAGCGGCGGAGGCGGGCTGACCCTCGTAGCCGGTGTCATGGCGTTCTGGGGCGGATGGATAGGCAGCTTGAGGCAGGAAGGCCGGGGAAGGAATTCCCCGGACCCCTTCTTTTCTTTCTGTGGGTCTTTTCGGGCGCGGCTGCTGGGGCGTCAGCCAAGCCAGTCATACGGACGCCATGGCGGCTGAAGGCCGATATTGCACGCTGGCGACCAAGGATCGTCCGCATGTCTCCCGCCGCTGGCCCCGGAGCTCAACGCCAACTGACAGAAAAAGATGGGGTTTCAGGAGAATTCCTTCCCCTGACCTGCCCTCTACGTTTGTACCGCTAGCCCAGCCCCGCCATCTGCCGCCATTCGGCTTCCGTCAGCACCCGCACCTCCAGTTCCGCCGCCTTCTTGGCCTTGGAGCCGGCATCGGCGCCGACCACGACGAAATCGGTCTTCTTCGACACGCTTTTCGTCACCTTGGCGCCCAGCCGGTCAGCGATGGCCTCGGCCTCGTCGCGGGAGCTGTGCTCCAGCGTGCCGGTGAAGACCACGGCCTTGCCGGCGAAGGGGCTGTCGCTGTCGCCGAAGCTCTCCGCCTGCTGCGGCTTCACCTCGCCCAGCAGGTCGTCCAGCGCGGCCAGGTTGCGCGGTTCCTTGAAGAACTCCACCAGCTCCGTCGCGATGGAGGGGCCAATGCCCTGGATGGAGCCCAACTCTTCCCGTGCCTCGGAACCGACGATGGCGGCGGCGCGCATCTTCTCCCGCCACTGCTCGACCGTCTGGTAGTGCCGCGCCAGCAGCTTGGCGTTCTGCGCGCCGATGCGGCGGATGCCGAGGCCGAAGATGAAGCGCTCCAACGCCGGCGCGCGCCGCTCCTCGATCGCCGCCAGCAGGTTGGTAAGCTTTTTGGAATCCTTCTTCGACGCCTTGCCCCAGCCTTCCCATTGCCGGATGGCCTCCACGTGCTGGCCCAGCCGGAAGATGTCGGCGGGGCTTTTGACGATACCGGCATCGTGCAGGGCGATGATGTTCTCCTCGCCCAGCCCTTCGATATCCATGGCGTTGCGGCTGACGAAGTGCTTCAGCCGCTCCACCGTCTGGGCGGGGCAGATCAGCCCGCCGGTGCAACGGCGCACGACCTCGCCCTCCGGCCGCACGGCGTGGCTGCCGCAGGCCGGGCAATGCGTCAGCGGTTCCCAGGCTTTGGCATCCACCGGGCGTTTCTCCAGCACCACGCTGACGATCTGCGGAATCACGTCGCCCGCGCGCTGCAGCACCACCGTGTCGCCGATGCGCACATCCTTGCGGGCGATCTCGTCCTCGTTGTGCAGCGTCGCGTGCTGCACCATGACGCCGCCGACATTCACCGGCTGCATCACCGCGCGCGGCGTCAGCGCCCCCGTGCGGCCCACCTGGATCTGGATTTCCAGCAGCACCGTCGTCGCCTGTTCGGCGGGGAACTTCCACGCGATGGCCCAACGCGGCGTGCGGCCGACGAAGCCCAGCCGCGTCTGCCAGTCCAGCCGGTCGAGTTTGTAGACGACGCCATCGATGTCGTAATCCAGCCCGGCGCGCTTCTGGCCGAGGGTGTTCTGGAACTCCTCGGCGACATGCTCGTCCCGCAGCACCTCCGATAGCGGGTTCACCTCGAACCCCCAGCGCTCCAATGTCTTGAGGTATTCGCTGTGTGTCTCGGCCACCGGGGCACTGGAGGCACCTTGGGCATAGGCGAACAGCTTCAGCGGGCGGCGGGCGGTGATCTCTGGATCCAGCTGGCGGAGGGAGCCGGCGGCGGCGTTGCGCGGGTTGGCAGGGATGCGGATCTCCGGCCCCACCTTTTCGCCGCGCTCGCGCCGCTGCTCGCGTTCCTCGTGCTGGCGGGCCTGCTCGTCCCGGAAGGCGATGAAATCCGCCTTGGTCATGAACACCTCGCCCCGGATCTCGATCTGGTCGGGGAAGGGGGCGGCCAGGCGGCGCGGCAGGTACGCGTCCGGCAGCGTCTCCAGGTTACGGGTGATGTCTTCGCCCACCGTGCCGTCGCCGCGCGTGGCGCCACGGACGAAGCGGCCGCCCTCATAGGTCAGGTTGACCGAGAGCCCGTCGATCTTCGGCTCGCCGACGAAGCGCAGCACCTCCTCCTCGCCCAGCTTCAGGAAGCGGCGGATGGTCTTGGTGAATTCGAGGAATTCGTCCGGGCCGAAGGCGTTATCCAGGCTCAACATCGGCGTGCCGTGGCGGGACTTGGCGAAGCCGGCGGCCGGGGCGGCGCCGGGGGTCGCTTCGCTCGGGCTGTCCTCCCGCTTCAGGGCGGGGAAGCGCGCCTCTATGGCCGTGTTGCGCCGCCGCAGGGCGTCGTACTCGGCGTCCGTGATCTCGGGCGAGTCGTTCTGGTGGTAGGCGATATCCGCCTGGGCGATGGCATCGGCCAGGGTGGCGAGTTCCTCGGCCGCCTGGGCCTCAGTCAGGTCATCGACGGGGAGGGAGCGGAGCGGCGCGGTCATGGCATGGTGCTAACGCCTGTGCCGGCGGGTGGGAAGCAGCTACCTGAACGGACCTAGCCCTCCGCCGCTGCGAAGCCCGCGCCCGGCCAGGAAAGCTACCGCCCTCATGCATGGCTGGGCACGCAAGATTCTGAGCCAGCCGGCCTGTTCAACGCGGCGATGCTGTGCTTCCTGCCATGCCTTGCGCAAGATCAGAATAACGGGAAATGCCATGCGCCGTCGCGCCCTGTTCCGCCATGCCGGCCTCGCTGCCGCGGGCACCGCTGCCACCACCGGCCTTGCCGTGCCGGCCCTGGCCCAGAGCCAGCCCGCCCTGCGCTGGCGCATGACCTCCTCCTACCCCAAGTCGCTGGAGACCATCTACGGCACAGGCGAGGTATTCAGCCGCATCGTGGCGGAGCTGACCGACAACCAGTTCCAGATCCGCGTCTTCGGGGCCGGCGAGATCACGCCGCCGCTGCAGGCGCTGGATGCCGTGCAGGCCGGCAGCGTGGAATGCGCCCACACCACCAGCTTCTTCTACACCGGCAAGAACGAAGCCTTCGCCATTGCCACCGGCCTGCCCTTCGGCATGAACACGCGGCAGCAGGAAGCCTGGCTGTATCAGGGCGGCGGGGTGGAGCTGCTGAACACCTTCTTCGCCAAGTTCAACGTGTACGGCCTGCCGCTCGGCTCCACCGGGGCGCAGATGGGCGGCTGGTTCCGCAAGGAAGTGCCGGGCTCCGCCGACCTCAAGGGCCTCAAGATGCGCATCGGCGGCCTGGCCGGCACGGTGCTGGAACGCCTGGGCGGCGTGCCGCAGCAGCTGGCGGGCGGCGACATCTACCCGGCGCTGGAACGCGGCACGATCGATGCCGTGGAATGGCTCGGCCCCGTCGATGACGAGAAGCTGGGCTTCCACCGCGTGGCGCCCTTCTACTACTACCCCGCCTGGTGGGAAGGCGCCGCCAACACCCAGTTCTTCTGCAACCTCGAGCAGTACAACGCGCTGCCGAAGCACTACCAGGCCGCCATCCGCTCCGCCTGCAGCGAGGCCACCAAGTGGATGGTTGCCCGCTACGACACCCGCCATCCGGACGCGCTGCGCCGCCTCGTCTCCCAAGGCACCAAGCTGCGCCCGTTCTCGCGCGAGATGCTGGACGCCTGCGCCCGTACCTGGGAAGGGCTGGAGAAGGAACTGGTGGCCCGCAACCCGGACTTCGCCACCATCCACGCCAGCTGGAGCAAAGGCCGCGACGATATGCGCCTGTGGCACCGCATTTCGGAACTGACCTTCGACAACTACGCCGCCCAGCTTTCGGCGCGCCGCTGAGGGAGGAAGGCCGGGGAAGGAATTCCCCGGTCCCCTTCTTTCTTCTGCGAGTTGGTGTGACGCTTCACGACCGGGAGCAGGCACTGCTGATGATATTTAAACTGGGCGATGAGGGCTGAGCCCGCTGTCGCCGGAGGTCCTGGACCTACTGCGCGATCTGCCCTGCCCCAAACCAGACAGACCTCTCAACAACCACCATGCAAAAACTCGAAGGGAAAAAGAAGGGGTCCGGGGAATTCCTTCCCCGGCCTTCGCGCCTCTCTAGAGCATGCTTGATCGCGTGATGCAGGCTTTTCGGTGATTCCACCTCAAGCCATCACGCTCTAGGCCAATCCGCCCAACAGCGAATCAGCCGCGGCGCGGGCTGCCTCGGTCACGGTCTCGCCGGCCAGCATGCGGGCCAGTTCCTCCCGGCGGGCGGCGTCGTCCAGCGGTTCCACCCGGGTTTCGGCCCGCTCCGCGCGGATGCCCTTGGCCACGCGCAGGTGCTGCGCGCCACGGGCGGCCACCTGCGGGCTATGGGTCACCACCAACACTTGCAGGCGCTCGGCCACCCGGGCCAGCCGGTCGCCCACCGCCGCGGCGGTGGCGCCGCCGACGCCGCTATCCACTTCGTCGAATACCAGGGTCGGCACCGGGCTGCCGCGCGCCAGCACCACCTTCAGCGCCAGCATCAGGCGGGACAGCTCGCCACCCGAGGCGATCTTGTCCAATTGCCCGGGCTTCTGGCCGGGGTTGGTGGAGACGAGGAAAATGATCCGGTCGAGCCCTTCGCTGGACCAGCCGCGCTCGTCCTTCCGCTCGATGCTGATGTGCAGGCGGGCCCGCTCCAGCTTCAGCGGCTTCAACTCCCGCGCCACCGCATCCTCCAGCTTGCCGGCGGTAGCGCGGCGGGTGGCGGAGAGGGACTGCGCGACCTCCAGGTAGCGCGCCTTGGCGGCGGTGGCAGCGGCTTCCAGCGCCGTGGCACGCTCGGCACCAGCATCCAGGGCGGCGAGGCGGCTCTTCAACTCGCGCAGCAGCGACGGCAGCTCGACCACGGGGACGGCGTGCTTGCGGCCGGCGGCGCGCAGGGCGAACAGCCGCTCCTCCACATGCTCCAACCGGCGGGGATCGGGGGCGATGCCGGCAGAGAGGCGCTCCAGCAGTCCTTCCGCCTCGGCCAGCGCATCCTGCGCCTGGCCGAGGGCAGTGATGGCGGGGGCGGCTTCTTCGTTCGGGGCGGGCAGGCGCTCCAGCGCCCGCACGGCATTGCGCAGGGCGGCGGCCGGGCCACCGCCGCCACGGCGGTCCCGCGGCTGCAGTTCGGACAGGGCCGAGGCCACGGCTTCCGCCCGGCGCTCCCCCTGCTGCATGGACTGACGTTCCTCGGCCAGCGAGTCTTCCTCGCCTTCCTCCGGTGCCAGGGTTTCCAGCTCGTCGGTGGCGTGGCGCAGCCATTCCTCATCGCGCTGGGCGCTGGCGATGGCCTCGCGTGCGGCTTCCAGTTCCCGCTCGGCATTGCGCCAGGCGCGAAAGGCCTCGCCCACGCCGATGCGCGCGGCTTCCAGCCCGCCGAACGCGTCCAAGAGCCCGGCATGGGTGGCGGGGTCGGCCAGCCCGACCTGGTCGTGCTGCCCCTGGACCTCGACCAGCAGCGCGCCCAGCCGGCGCAACAGGCCGACGCCCACCGGGTCGTCATTGACGAAGGCGCGGGAACGGCCATCGGCCTGCACCACCCGGCGCAGCACCAGGTCGTCCTCGGCCACGATGCCCTGCTCGGCCAGCAGGGCCAGGGCGGGGTGGGTGTTGGGCAGGTGGAAACTGGCGACGACGGAGGCCTGGGGCTGGCCGGCACGCACCATACCGGCTTCCGCCCGCTGCCCCAGGGCTAGGCCCAGGCTGTCCAGCAGGATGGACTTGCCAGCGCCGGTCTCGCCCGTCAGCACGGTCAGGCCGGAGCCCAGGCTGAGATCCAGCCGCTCGATCAGGACGACGTCACGGATCGCCAGCGAGACGAGCATGCGCTGGCCTCAGCCCGCGATCGTCTTCGGTGCTGCCGAAGCCGTGTCTCGCCGGGTCATGGGTTAGAAGATCCAGTTGAGGCTGCGGCGCATGAAGCCGGGGCGGTCGCCCGGCGCGGGCTCACTGCCATCGATCAGCAGCGCGTAGGAATCCTGGTACCAGGGGCTACCGGGGTAGTTGTGGCCCAGCACGCTGGCGGTCTTGCGCGCCTCATCCGTCAGGCCGAGCGAGAGGTAGATCTCGGTCAGGCGGTGCAGAGCCTCGGGCACGTGGTTGGTGGTCTGGTACTCTTCCACCACGCGGCGGAAGCGGCCGATGGCGGCCTGCGGCAGGCCGCGGTTCTGGTAGAAGCGGCCGATGGTCATTTCCCGGCCGGCCAGGTGGTCACGCGCCAGGTCGATCTTCAGCGCGGCGTCGCGGGCATAGGCGCTGTCGGGGAAGCGGTTCACCACTTCCTGCAACTGCGCCAGGGCCAGCTCCGTGCCCTTCTGGTCACGCTCCGAGTCGACGATCTGCTCGTAGTAGCTCAGGGCGCGCAGGTAATAGGCGTAGGCGATGTCCCGGTGGCCGGGATGCAACTGGATGAAGCGGTTGAGGCCGCCGATCGCTTCGGCATAGCGGTTCCGCATGTAGTCGGCATAGGCCGACATCAGGGAGGCCTGGGTGGCCCAGGTGGAGTAGGGGTGTTCCCGCTCCACCGCATCGAAGAATTCCTTCGCTTCCTGGAAGCGCTCCTGCTTCAGGGCATCCATGCCCGCCGCGTAGAGAGCTTCGGGCGTCTGCGCGGCCAATTCGGCGCGCGGCGTCAGCGAAGCGGTTTTGCCATCCCATTGGCTGCAGGCCCCGAGCCAGAGCGGCGCGGCCAGCAACAGGGAAAGACGGAGGGAGCGGTTGGAAAGGATGCGCATCGCGCCGGCTCTATATCACGCCGCGAGGTGCAGCGACCAGAGGGAGACAGGACAAGGGCGAGGAAGCGACAACTGCGCGGTTGAAAGACCCGCGCGGGGCCGAAATCCCTATGCCGATGCTGGGCCCGGCGCCCATACGGGCCGCCGGTCGTGGCGAAGGGCGGGCCTGGCACGCAAATGTGTGCGGGGCCCGCCCAACGCCGAAAGGTCTCAGGCGGCCACCGTCTCGCGTTCCATCTGGCGGCTGAAGGCCGGGATGGCGGTGTCCAGGTGGGCGTCGTCCTGCCAGCGCCAGGCGGTGGCGTCGGCGAACAGGGCGCGCAGCAGGCGGTTGTTCAGCGCGTGGCCGGACCGCTCGCCACTGAAGCGGGCGCGAAGCGGGGCGCCAGCCAGCGCCAGGTCGCCCACCACGTCCAGCAGCTTGTGGCGCACGAACTCGTCGCTGTGGCGCAGGCCGCCTGGGTTCAGCACCAGCGGGCCATCCACCACCACGGCATTGGCCAGGCTGCCGCCCTGCGCCAGGCCGATGGAGCGCAGCTTCGCCACGTCCTCCGCCCGGGTGAAGGTGCGGGCATCGGCCAGTAGGGCGCGGAAGGAATTCTCCGTCACGCGCAGCGTCAGCGCCTGACGCCCGATGGCGGTGTTGGCGAAATCGATGGCCAACGAAGCCTCGAAGCCCGGAGTCGCGGTCGGCGCCAGCTCGGCCCAGGCGGCGTCGGGGCCTTCGCCCTCGGTGACGCGGACGGTCTTGAGCACTTCGACGATGCTGCGCGGCACCATGGTGTCCGTTTTGCCGGCGCAGTCGATCAGGAACAGGAAGGGCGCGGCGGAGCCGTCCATGATCGGCACTTCCGGGCCATCGACCTCGGCAATGACGTCATCAATGCCGCAGGCGGCGAAGGCAGCCATGACATGCTCGATCGTGCCGATGCGGACATCGGGACGGCCCGGCATCACCAGGGCGGTGCACAGGCGGGTATCGCCCACCCAGTCAAACCGCGCCGGCAGGTCCAGGCCGAGATCAGTGCGGCGGAAGACGATGCCGGTGCCGGCAGGCGCGGGGCGAAGGGTCAGGCTGGCGCGCAGGCCGGAGTGCAGGCCGATGCCCACGCAGCCGATCGGTGCCTTCAGCGTGGTCCGCCGACCCGTCTCAACTGCAAGAAAACCGTCCATTACTCGCCTCTGACCTTTCATCAAGCCGAAACACCGTCGCACACATAACGCCTCGGCCACCGCCTAAATGGCACCCTCCCTGTGTCCAGGCGAGTCAACGCTTGTTTCTGCATATTACGCTGCAATCCATTGTTTTTATTGAATTGCTGCAAAGCGAAATGCCGGTGTGTGACACATGCTGCAGCGCCGCTGGCGCTTCGCTGACCGATGCGGGGCCCAGAATCGAAAAAGGCCAGGATGGCTACCCTGCTGGGCAGCCATCCTGGCCTGGATCGGGGCCGGCGCTGTTTAGTTGCTCTGGCGGCGCAGGAAGGTCGGGATATCCAGGCCCATTTCCTCGGCCGGCGGCTGGGCCGGGGCGGGGCGGGCGGCCTGGGGCTGCTGCTGCGGCGCGGCGGCGCGCGGCG
>NZ_JACTVA010000040.1 GCF_014490485.1 Teichococcus aerophilus
TCGATATCGTCGTCGCCGGCCTCGGCACCGGCGGCACGCTCACCGGCATCGCCCGCGCCCTGAAGCCGCGCCGCGACAGCCTGACCATCGTCGGCGTCGAGCCGGCCGAATCCGCCGTGCTCTCCGGCGACGATCCCGGCCCGCACGAAATCCAAGGCATCGGCGCCGGCTTCAAGCCGAAGGTGCTGGAGATGGAGCGGATCGACCTGCTGCGCCGCGTCACCGAGCGCGAGGCCTACGCCGCGGCCCGCCTCTGCGCCCGCACCGAGGGCCTGCCCATCGGCATCTCCTCCGGCGCCGTCCTGCACACCATGCTCGACCTCGCCACCCAGCCCGAGCACAACGGCAAGCTCATCATCGGCATCGCCGCATCCTTCGCCGAACGATACCTCTCGACGGATCTCTTCCACGGGTTGTGAAAACAGCGCTTGACGCGGGCGGGAAACGGAGGCTCCTCTAGGCGCATGGACACGACCCTGCCCGCACCGCGCGAGTATTACCGCCCGCTCTCATAGCGCGCGGCAGGATCGACCTTTTCGAAACCATGCCGCCGAGAGGCGGCATGTTGTGTTTCAGGGTGCCCCTCTCCCGGCGACCGCCATGCCCGCCCCGAGGAACCCGATGCTCGACCTTGCCACTCCTGACGCCGCCTTCAGGCCCGCCCGCCACGCCCGCCCCCGCCTCTCGTTGGGGCTGGTCGGCTACGGCGCCTTCGGGGCGTTCATCCTGCCCCATCTCTCCCGCTTCTTCGACGTGCAGGTGCATGACCCGGGGCGCGACCCCGGCAGCCTGCCCGGCCGCGCCGCCGACCTGGCGACGGCCGCGGCGCAGACCATCGTCGTGCTGGCGGTGCCGCTGGCGCGAATGCAAGCCGTGGCCAGCGAACTGGCGCCGCTGCTGCAGCCGGGCACACTGGTGGTCGATGTCTGCTCGTTGAAGATGCGGCCGCTGGAGATCCTGGCCGCGACCCTGCCGGCGCATGTGGAGATCCTCGGCACCCACCCGCTGTTTGGGCCGCAGAGCGGCCGGCTGGGCATCGCCGGGCTGCGGATGGCGCTGTGCCCGGTGCGCGGCCGCAACGCCCGGCTGGCCGCCCGCTTCCTGCGCCGTGCCTTCGGGCTGGAGGTGTTCGTGACGACGGCAGAGGCGCATGACCGCCAGATGGCTTACGTGCAGGGGCTGACGCATATCGTCTCCCGCATCGTCGTCGGTATGGACGTGCCGGCGCTGGACCTGCGCACCACCACCTTCGAGCACCTGACACGGATGGTGGATACGGTGCGGCACGATTCCGAGGAGCTGTTCCGCACCATCGCGCGCGACAACCCCTTCGCCGGCGAGGTGCGGGACCGCTTCGCCGCCGCCACGGCGCAGGTGCTGGACGGATTGGAAGGCGACCGCCGCCAGGTGGCCCGGACAGAGACGTGAATCACGCGATCGGCAGGAGCGTGTCCGCCAAGATCCGCGGCGGACACGCTCTGCGCATGGGCTGACACGGTGCTTGCCGTAGCAGGGGAATTGCTAGACAGACGGAGGCATGTCCGAACTGATGTCGATCCTCCACTACATCTTCGTCGTGGTGCTCGGCATCCTGCCCATCATGAACCCGCTGAGCACCGTGCCGCTGGTCATCGCCCTGACCGGCGGAATGACGGCGGCGGAGCGGACGCGGCAGATCCGTCTGGCGGTGCTGTATGCAGCCTGCGTGCTGATCAGCTTCCTGCTGGCGGGGCAGTTGATCATCGCCGCCTTCGGCATTTCGCTGGCCGGTATCCGGGTGGCGGGCGGGCTGATCATCCTGGCGCTGGGCATGCGGATGTTGTTCACCGGCCAGGACGAAAGCGGCCCGACGGCCGACAACGTGGCGGCGGCCGAGCATCCCGGCCAGCCCGACATCGCCTTCACGCCACTGGCGATGCCCAGCCTCAGCGGCCCCGGCTCGATCGCCGCGGTGCTCAGCTACAGTTCACAGATCCCGGCGGACCGGCCGATCATCGGCCACTTCGTCATTATCTGCGGCATCCTGATCACGCTGGGTATCGCCTGGCTGGTGCTCTCCTCCTCCTTCCGCATCGCCCGCATGTTGGGGCGCAGCGGCGTGGGGGCGCTGACCAAGATCATGGGCTTCCTGCTGACCTGCATCGCCGTGCAGTTCATCGCCTCCGGCATCCATGAATTCATCCAGGGATGGAGCCTGGGCGGCTGAGACGAGGATGCTGAAACGGGGCGAGCGGCGGGCAACAAAAAACCCCTGGGACGGGGGTCCGCCAGGGGCTGTATGCCGGCTTCAGTCGATGGTCGGAATGGCGGGATTCGAACCCACGACCCCTTGTCCCCCAGACAAGTGCGCTACCAGGCTGCGCCACATTCCGATGAGCGGGGGCATAGCACCGGCTCGGTGATGCCTCAAGCCCCTCGCAAGCAATGACGTCGCGTTGGGGCAAATTCTGTCCCGCCGAAGCCGGTGGCGAGGACCGCCAGCCGAGGCCCGGTCAGCGGCCGCCGTGCTGGGCCGCGAGGGCGCGTAGCTCGCTGGCCAGGGCTTCCAGCTCGCCGAGGGCCTGGCGCAGCGCCAGTTGCGCCGGCTCGGCCGGTGGCAGTTCCGGGACGGCGGCGGTCTCGGCCTCCGCCACGGCTTCGGGATGCTCGGCGGCGTCGGGGCCGTCGCGCAGCAGGCGCTGCACGCCCTTGATGGTGTAGCCCTGGGTGTAGAGCAGATCGCCAATCCGGCGCAGCAGCGCGATATCCTCGGGCCGGTAGTAGCGGCGGCCGCCGCCGCGCTTCAGCGGCTTCAGCTGGGGGAACTTGGTCTCCCAGAAGCGCAGCACGTGCTGCGGGATGTTCAGGTCTTCCGCGACCTCGCTGATGGTTCGGAACGCCGTGGGCGCCTTGCGCGGGCGGCCGGATGCATCCTGCCCCGGGCCTTCCGAGCCAGGGCCCTCAGGCCCACCGGTCTCATGCGGCTCGAAATCATCGCCCATCGGGGGCAGGTCATCGTCACTCATCGGTGGCCGGCACCGCTTCGCCGTTCAGCCGGGCCTTGAGGACCTGGCTGGGGCGGAAGGACAGAACGCGGCGGGGCATGATCGGCACCTCCACCCCGGTCTTCGGGTTGCGCCCAACGCGCAGACCCTTCTGCCGCACCGTGAAGGTGCCGAAGGCGGAAATCTTCACGGCTCGCCCGCTTTCCAGCGCGGCTGAAACCCGCTCCAGCACATCTTCCAGCAGCTCGGCGCTTTCGTTGCGGGAAAGGCCGACCTGGGCGTAGATCGCCTCGGCCAGTTGCGCGCGCGTAATGGTGTTCATGACCGGACGCGGCCCATGCCAGAAATCCCTCGCAACCCACTCTACTGCAAAGAAAACCGGCATCGCCCTCTGGCGTCAACCGCGCGACGGCGTCCGAACCGCCCAGTCGGGCCCGCAGGTGCGAAGAGTCGGTTAACGTGACAAATGCGCCACAGCTGTGGCGCCCCTATCACGCTTTCCGGAGCGTCGGGCGAGAAGAGTCTCAGCTTTGGCGCTGAAGCACCGCGGCGAAGAAGCCGTCCGTACCGTGGCGGTGCGGCGAGAGTTGCATCCAGGGACCATCGACCGGCGGCACCGGCGTCTCGGTCGCCTCCCCCCAGGCCTGGGCGAAGGGCACGGCGCTGAACGCGGGGTGGCGGGCCAGGAAGCCCTCCACCTGGGCCACGTTCTCCTCCGGCAGGATGGAGCAGGTGGCGTAGATCAGCCGCCCGCCCTTGGCGACCAGCCCGGCCGTCGTGTCCAGGATCTCGTGCTGCTTGGCGGCCAGTTCCTCGACATCGCGGGGCGTGGTGCGCAGCCGTGCATCGGGGTTGCGGCGCCAGGTGCCGGTGCCGGTACAGGGTGCGTCGACCAGCACGCGGTCGAACTGCCCGGCGCGGCGCTTTACCCAGCGGTCGCCAGGTTCCAGCAGATGGCGCTCGGCATTGTCGACGCCGGCGCGGCGCAGGCGCTTCACCGCGCCTTCCAGCCGCGTGGCGGAAACGTCGCAGGCGACGATGCGGCCCTTGTTGGCCATGGTCGCGGCGACGGCGAGCGTCTTGCCAGCCGCCCCGGCACAGTAATCGGCCACGCGCATGCCGGGCTTTGCGCCCGTCACCAGCGCGATGAGCTGGCTGCCCTCGTCCTGGATCTCCACCAGCCCGTCCGCGAAGGCCTTGGTGGCCAGGATGGGGCGGCGGTCGGCGATGCGCAGCCCCCAGGGGGACCACGGGGTAGGCTCGGTCAGCACACCCTCCTCCGCCAGGGCGGCGGCGGCGGCCTCACGCGTCGTGCGCAGCAGATTGACGCGCAGGTCCAGCGGAGCGGAGACGTCCATCGCCTCGGCCTCGGCCGGCAGGTCGTCGCCGAAGCGGGCGCGGAAGGAGGGCAGCGCCCAGTCCGGCAGGTTCAGCCGGATGGCTTCCGGCATCTCCGGCATGGCCAGCTTGCGGCTGGCCATGGTGGCCACCGCCTGGTGCTCGCCTGGGTCCATCGGCGGCGGGTTGAAGCGCCCGCCGGCGAAAAGCTGGTCGACGCCCTGCGGCGTCCAGCGGTCCACCAGCACCAGATGCGCCATCACCAGCTGCCGGGCGCGGCCGGGCAGGCCCACCTGCTCCAGGTGCCAGGTCAGGCGCAGGCGCTGGCGCAGCACGCCCCAGGCCCGCTCCGCCACCGCGCGCCGGTCGCCGCTGCCGATATAGCGGCGGCCACGGAAGAAATCATTGGCCGTGGCATCGGCCGGGCGGCGTGGCGTGGCATCGATATCCGCCACCAGAGCGATGGCGGCAGCGACGCGGGCGGATGGGGTCAAGGTGCTTCAGCCTTCCTGGCGGTAGTTCGGCGCTTCCCGCGTGATGGCGACGTCATGCACGTGGGATTCGCGCAGGCCGGCGCCGGTAATGCGGCGGAAGGTGCAGTTCTGCTGCATGTCGGGGATGGTGGCGTTGCCGGTGTAGCCCATGGCCGACTTCAGCCCGCCCACCATCTGGTGAATGACGTTGCCGACCGGGCCCTTGTAGCCGACGCGGCCTTCGATGCCCTCGGGCACCAGCTTCAGCTGGTCCTGCACCTCGGCCTGGAAGTAGCGGTCGGCCGAGCCGCGCGCCATGGCGCCGATGGAGCCCATGCCGCGATACGCCTTGTACGAACGGCCCTGGTAGAGGAACACCTCGCCCGGCGCTTCATCGGTACCGGCGAACATGCTGCCCATCATGGCGCAGTCGGCGCCGGCCGCGATGGCCTTGGCCAGGTCGCCGGAAGAGCGGATGCCGCCATCGGCGATGGCGGGCACGCCCTTCTCATGCGCCGCGGCGGAGCATTCCATCACCGCGGTCAGCTGCGGCACGCCGACGCCCGCGACGATGCGGGTGGTGCAGATGGAGCCCGGGCCGATGCCGATCTTCACCGCATCCGCACCGGCATCGGCCAGGGCGCGCACGGCGTCCGGCGTCGCCACGTTGCCGGCGATGACCTGCACGGTGTTGGACATGCGCTTCACGCGCTCGATCACCTTCAGCACGCCGGCGGAGTGGCCGTGGGCGGTATCGACCACCACGACATCGACCTCGGCCTCGATCAGCAGCTCGGCACGGCGGATGCCGTCCTCGCCAGTGCCGGTGGCGGCGGCGGCGCGCAGGCGGCCCATCACGTCCTTGGCGGCGTTCGGGTTGGCCTGGGCCTTGTCCATGTCCTTGACGGTGATCAGGCCGATGCAGCGATACTGGTCGTCCACCACCAGCAGCTTCTCGATGCGGTGCTTGTGCAGCAGCTCGCGCGCCTTGGTGGGCGTGACGTCGCCGGTGACGGTGATCAGGTTCTCCCGCGTCATCAGCTCATAGACGCGGATGCCGGGGTCGGTCGCGAAGCGCACGTCGCGATAGGTGAGAATGCCGACGAGGCGGTTGCTCTCCCGCTCCACCACCGGAATGCCGCTGATGTGGAAGGAGGCCATCAGGGCCTGCGCCTCGGCCAGGGTCTGGTCGGGGTGGATGGTGACGGGGTTCACCACCATGCCGCTCTCGAACTTCTTCACCTGGCGGACCTGCGCGGCCTGCTGCTCGGGCGTGAGGTTCTTGTGGATGACGGCGATGCCGCCGGCCTGCGCCATGGCGATGGCCATGTTGCCTTCGGACACCGTGTCCATCGCGGCGGCCACCAGCGGGATGTTCAGGGAGATCTCGCGCGTCAGGCGCGTGCGCACATCGGCCTGGGCCGGAAGCACGGTGGAGTAAGCGGGCACCAGCAACACGTCGTCGAAGGCATAAGCCTCGGCGATCAACTTGCGCTGGGGCGCGGTTTCAATCGGGAGAGAGTCGAGTGCCATGGCCGGGACCTTTCGCAGAAACGGCGGGTGCGTTCCGCTGCCTTGGCGGTGCGTCCTACCCCCGATTCCCCCCGCGCTGCAAGCGTCACGAACGTGACGCTTGCGCGTGGCTCGTCTGCGTCAGCCGCGGAAGCCCTCGCCCCGGAAGCCCTGGGCGACCACGTACATCTCCGCGCTGCCCTTGCGGCTGGCGGGCGGCTTGGCGTGCTTCACGCTGGCGAAGTCCCGCTTCATCATGTTCAGCAGGTCCTTCTCCGTGCCGCCCTGGAAGGCCTTGGCGACGAAGGCACCGCCCGGCGTCAGCACCTTGGCCGCGAAATGCAGCGCCAGCTCGATCAACCCCAGAATCCGCAAATGGTCCGTGGCGTTGTGGCCGGTGGTGTTGGGCGCCATGTCGGACAACACCAGGTCGGCCGGGCCGTCCATCGCCGCCAGCACCGCCTGTTCCACCGCATCCTCCTGGAAGTCGCCTTCCAGCAGGATGGCGCCGGGGATGACGTCCATCGGCAGCAAATCCAGCGCAACCACCCTGCCGGCATCGCCCACGCGCTGCACCGCCACCTGGGTCCAGCCCCCGGGGGCGGCGCCGAGGTCCACAACCCGCTGGCCGGGGTGGAACAGCTTGTACTTCTCGTCCAGCTCCAGAATCTTGAACGCGGCGCGGGACCGCCAGCCTGCGGCCTTGGCGGCGCGGACATAGGGGTCGTTCAACTGCCGCTCCAGCCACTTCTGGCTGGCGGTGGTACGGCCCTTGGCGGTGCGCAGGCGGGTGGACAGGCCACGCCCGCCCTCAGTCGGCGGCTTCACTTAACAGCAATCCTTCAGGATAACGGCGCCGCGGCGTGCCGGGCGGTAAACGGCGGGCGCCGGGGTGCGGCGCCTTCTTCCCGCATCATACGCTGCAGCATGCCTTCCCGCAGCCCCCGGTCCGCGACCGTGACGCAGGAGGAGGGCCAGACCCGCCGGATGGCGGCATAGATGGCGCAGCCGGGCAGGACGAAATCCGCCCGTTCCGGCCCGACGCAGGGGTGGGAGCGCAGGCCGTCCCGCCCCAGGGCGAACAGGTCGCGCAGCGCCTGGTCCGCCGCCTCGCAATCCAGCACCTTGCCGTCGATCAGCGGGCGGGAGTAGCGAGGCAAGGCCAGGGCGACGCCGGCCAGGGTGGTCACGGTGCCGCTGGTGCCCATCAGCCGCACGCCGCCGGCGCGCATTTCCTGGCCGATGCAATGCACGCGGTCGAACCGCGCCAGAGCCTCCGCCACCTCGTCCACCACCGTGTCGAAGCCCTTGGGGGTGTAGCAGCAGAGATTGGCGCGCTCGGCCAGAGTGACCACGCCCAGCGGCAGCGAGACATAGCCGATCAGCGAGGCCGTGCCGCCTTCCCGCCGGATCCAGGCGATCTCGGTACTGCCGCCGCCGATGTCGAACAGCAGGGCCCGCCGGTCACCCGCCCGCAACAGCGGCGTGCAGGATTCCATCGCCAGCTCCGCCTCCTCCCGCGCCGGGATGATGCGAAGCGGCAGGCCGGTGATATCCCGCGCATGCTGGATGAAGGCGGCGCCGTTACCGGCCTGGCGGCAGGCCTCGGTGGCCACGGCCAGGATGCGACGCAGCGGCCGGCGCAGCATCTTCTGCGCGCAGGCCTGCAGCGCGGTGATGGCGCGGCCCATCGCGTCCTCGGACAGGCAGCCGGTCGCGGCCAGCCCCTCGCCCAGCCGGACGACGCGGCTGTAGCTGTCGACCACCTTCATCGCGCCGGAGGCTGTGGGGGTGCCGACCAGGAGGCGGCAATTATTCGTCCCGAGGTCGATCGCCGCATAGGCGCCCTGATGCCCGGCCCACTGCCCCGAAGCGGTGGGGCCAGAAGCGGAGGGAAATGCGGGACGGGCGCGGGGCGGGACAATGGGGTCTGACATGGCATTCTGGTTCGGCGGCGCATGGGGCACAGGTGAAGAGGTGCCCGGACTGCGCCGACACGGAGGATGATCCGGCCTGAGGGTGGCCGGGGCAAGCTATTTCGTGCCTGAAGACAAAATGGTGTCACGGACGGGCTTGCACCACCCCCAAGGCGATGCTATCTGCCCGCCCACGCCGTTGGGGAATAGTTTAACGGTAGAACTCCCGACTCTGACTCGGGCAGTCTTGGTTCGAATCCAGGTTCCCCAGCCACCTCGCGTAGAAGCCCACTACAATCTGAGAGCATTCTCTTCCAGCCTCTGCTTCCAGGCTGCGAATGGCTTCGACCGTCGACTTTCCATTGACTGAACACAACTTGGCCTTGTCGCCAGCGCTTGCCAGCGAGCCGCCTTGGCATAACGCGCTGCCTGCGATCCTCGGAAAACGGATCGTTTCGTGCCGCGTTGTACTGCCGGTGCCCAAACAGGGAGGCGTCGATGCAAGACGAACAGCAGGACCGCATCCGGGACCGTGCCCACGCCATCTGGGAACGGGAAGGACGACCGGAGGGTCGGCATACGGATCATTGGCTGCAGGCAGAGCAGGAAGGGTCGGCCGAAGGTGTTGAGCCGGTCGCCAGTGCGCCCGAGAGTCCGGGCGACGATGCCGCCCCGGGGACACCGGGCACGGGCGAGGATGTCTGCCCGACATGCCAGGGCTCCGGCCGCATCGAAGGCAAGGCCTGCGAGAATTGCGGTGGGACCGGGATCGTCATCAAGGGCGTCGCGGGCGGTTGAAGTGTTTCCCGGCAGTCGACCCGCTGTTAACGGGTGCCCCTGACATCCAGCCGTAGCCGTGCCTGCCCGAACCGCGCGTGGCCGCCGCCGGCCGCACTGCGTTGGAGGCGCCGGCTAACCGACCTTACGTTTTGACGGCTGGCTCTTCGCAGGCGCCGTATCAGCGCGCGGGCGGCCTCGGCGGCCCGGCTTGGATTGTGGTTCGGCGGTGCCGCCGGCGAAGCGGTCCAGCCCACCCGTCTGCAGCACCTGGACCACACAGCCATCCACATGCTCGGCCAGTACCGAACGTGCCGTGGCGATATCTCGCGCCAGAGCGGCGTCCAGCAGCTTGCGATGCTCGGCGGCCGCGACCTCGCCGCGGAATATGACCGCCACCATCTGGTAGCGCAGGTAGCGGTCATAGATGGCCGCATGGGCCTGCAGCAGGGCGCGCGATCCGCAGGCAGCGACCAGGGCGTGGTGGAACTCATAGTCGTAGCGCTTCCAGCGCTCGGCCTCGGCCGTCTCGCCCGCCAGCAGGATGCGCTCCAGCGCCGCCAGCTTGTGATGGGCGGCGACGACCCCGCTTTCCCATTCTAGCCCGCCAGCGGCGAAGGATTGCTCCAGCGCATGGGTCTCCAGCAGCAGGCGCAACGCCGCGACTTCCCGCAGGTCAGCGGCGGAAACGGGCGAGACCTCGAAGCCACGCTGGCCCTCTGCCCGGACCAGATCCTCGGATGACAGCCGGCTCAGCAGTTCCCGCAGGGTGCTGATGCTGGCGCCGTAGGTCTCCCGCATCCAGTCCAGCGCCAGGCGCTGCCCGGGCGCCAGGCGGCCGAAGACGATGTCGGCCCGGATACGGCGATAGGCGGTCTCGCCGATGGAGAGTTCGTCCAAGCCCAAAGCCTCCGCTGCTGCGCACCCAGGATGCACCAGGACGGCGCAAGCTCAAAGCTCGCCTAGAATATCCTTCAAAACCTATTTCATCCTATGAATTACGAATCATAGGTTGAAAAGACACTCGCCGCGCGGCAACCTGCCGCCAACGGGCCGAAGAGGCCTGGCAAGGAGGATGACGGTGCGACAGGCAGACAGCGCCCTACAGGGCAGCCGGCGGGAGAACGGGCCTTGAGCCGGGTCATCCACGTACTGAACGGTCCCAACCTGAACCGGCTGGGGCGGCGGGAGCCGGAGATCTACGGCCACACCACGCTGGCGGAGGTGGAGGCGATGTGCCGCGAGGCCGCCGGAGCCGACGAGCTGGTGTTCCGCCAGACCAACTACGAAGGCCAGATGGTGGAGTGGATCCACGAGGCGATCGACGCGCCGGCTGATGGGCTGGTCATCAACCCCGCCGGGCTGACCTTCACCTCCATCCCGGTGCTGGACGCGCTGAAGATGTTCCCGCGCCCGTTCATCGAGCTGCATATCAGCAACATCCATCGGCGGGACGCGATCTATCACCGCTCGCTGGTCTCCACCGCCGCCACCGCCGTGATCGCCGGGCTGGGCGCGCGGGGCTACGGCACCGCCATCCGCGCCTTGCAGGACCTGATGGGCTGAACCGCAGCAGCGGCAGCACGCGACGACAACGATAACAACAGGAAACCTCTCCATGATCGAAGGCACACGCCTCACCCGCCGCGCGCTGCTGGGCAGCACCGTGGCGCTGGCCGCCACGCCCGCTCTGGCGCAGCAGGCGCCCTACCCCAACCGGCCGGTGACGATCATCGTGCCCTTCGCGCCCGGTGGTTCCACCGATTTCGTCGCGCGGCTGCTGGCGCAGTACCTGGGCGCCTCGCTCGGCGGCTCCTTCGTGGTGGAGAACCGCGCGGGTGGCGGCGGTACCGTCGGCCATGGCACGCTGGCGCGGGCGCGGCCGGATGGCTACACGCTGGACGTCGCCCCCACCGGCACCTTCGCCGTGGCGCCGTTCCTGTTCAGCCCCCTGCCCTACGACAACGCGCGCGCCTTCGCGCCGATCAGCCTGCTGGCAAGCAATGCCATGTTCATCTGCGTGCATCCTTCCAGCGGCATCAACACCTATGCGGAACTGGTGGCGGCGGCGAAGGCCCAGCCAGGCAAGCTGTCCTACGCCTCCCCCGGCTCCGGCACCGTCGGGCAACTGGCGCCGGAGCTGATGCTGGACATGGCCGGCATCGACATCTTGCACGTCTCCTACCGCGGTGGCGGCCCGGCGCTGCAGGCGCTGCTGACCAAGGAGGCGACGATGGGCTTCGTCGATACCGTGACGGCGATCCCCTACATCCAGTCAGGCGAGCTGCGGGCGCTGGCGGTAACCGGCCGGGCGCGAGACCCGAAGGCACCGAATGTGCCGACCCTCGCCGAAAGCGGCCTAGCCGGCTACCACGCCACCAACGATTTCGGCTTCTTCGCCCCGGCCGGCACGCCGGAGGCCATTCTCACACGGCTCTCCACCGCCGCGCGCGAAGTGCTGAACAATCCGGAGGTAAAGGCCAAGCTGGACGCCGCCTCGATCGACGTCATCGGCGGCAGCGCCGAGGCCTTCCCGCCCTACCTGGCCGAGGAAGGCCGCCGCTGGGGCGACCTGATCCGCCGCCGCAACATCAAGGCGGAGTGAGCCTGGAATCGAAAGACGCCCGCGGCCTTCCGGCGGCGGGCGTCTTCGGCATTGGGGCACAAGGTGCACGACGCGGGATTCGAACCCTTCGACAACTTTGCAGAAGACCTTAAACGTGCCAGCTGAATGCGGACTCGTTACCGAAACAACGCTCTAAGCCGACCCGACCATGGGAACACATCGCGCAGGCCAAGACTGCTCCCGCGCCACCCCGGCTTGCAAGAACCATCGCGCGCTTCAGGCATAATTATCCGCCAGGCCACGCACCAGCGCGCGCAGATTATCCGGCTCGACCGTCACGACGGTCGAGGCCGAAACCGCCAGGTTATCCGTGACGATCCATTGCGGCCGGGCGAAGGCGGCGCCAAGCGGACGCAGCGCCACACCCACCGTCGCGCCGCTGATATGGTTCTGCCGCACCACAAGCCGCCGCTCCACCACCCCGTGCAGCACGATGGCCTCGATGCGCCGGTCGCCGCTCCGCGCATCGCGCAGGACGGTGATGCGGTTGTTCTCCACCTGCATGCTGCGGCAATTGCCGATGAAGATGCCGTGCCGCTCGCCCAGCGTGGTGGCGCCCAGCCGCAGCTCGACCACATTGTCCTCGATCCGCAGCCAGTCGGTGGAGAACACCATCCGCCCCGGCAGGTCCCGCCGGCTGAGGCCGACATGCACGCCTTGCACCGCGCCGAGGATGCTGTTGCCGGTGATCCGCACCTCCGCCGCGCGGTCCCCGCCAACGACGATGCCTTGCGCCATGGCCGTACCTTCCTCGGTGGCGATGCGGCCGAGCAGCACGGCGAAGCGCCCCTCCACCGCGTCGCCCTTCTGCACGATCCGCGCCGCCGCGCGCTTCAGGAAGGCGGCCAGTTCCAGCGCCGTGCGGACGGGGGGGTTTTCCCGTGTCACCAGTTGCTGCCACGCATTGTTGCCGGGGGGCACGAAGATCAGCGAAGCGTCGGTGCGGAAGCGCACGGTCTGGCCGTTGTGGCTGACCAGGGCGTTGGTGTCGGGCACCGTGGCCGCGGTGCCAAGATTGCGCAGCAGCACGCGGCGCAACCGGCCGGCGTAATGCGGGTCCCGCTTTGCATCCGGCGGCGTGGCGGCGGCCTGGGCCAGCAGCAGGTTGTCCTCCACCGTCAGCCGGCCGACGCCGATGGCCAGCAGCCCCACCTGGCCCCGCGCCACCTCCAGCCGGCAGCCACGGATGCGCGCGGTGCTGCCGGGTGCCACCTTGCCCGTATGGCGAATGGTGATGCAGCTGGAGGCGCGCAGCGGCCCCGCCGCGTTGCGCAGATGCACGCCCTCCAGCGACACGTCCGCGCAGTCGATGGCCGTCAGCGCGCCATTCAGCGCCGGCAGGCCCGGCGTGTCGTGGCCCGCCACGCCGGCTACCAGCGCGCAGTCCTTCAGCGCCAGGCTGGCGCAGCCCGTCGCCAGCACAGCGATCTCCGCCCCCGCCGCCATCAGCCGCGTACCGGGGCCACCGCCTTGCAGCAGCACATGCCCCAGCCCTTCCAGCCGCAACGGCTCCGTCAGCGCATAATCGCCGACGCGGAAGCACAGCCGGGCATGCGCGCCCGCCGGCAGCGTGGCCACCAAAGCCTGCAGGTCGTCGCCCGGGCCGAACAGCAAGGTGCAGTCGGTGCCGTTGCGGGCGCACAGCATGTCCAGTGCCTGCTGCACCGTGGCGGCGCCGCCCAGGGCACAGACCGTGTCGTCGAAGCCGATATCGGCGGCTTCCAGCGCCGTCAGCGCTGGGAAGCGCGGGCGGCAATCGCCCACCAGGGCGAAGCGGCCGGTGCTGGCATCGAAATCCATCAGCGCCAGCGGGCAGGTGCGGTCCGGCGCGTTCTGGGGGCGCAGGAAGGCCGGGTTGCCGGTGCCGTCGCGCGGCCATTCCACCACCCCGGTCTCGACGCTGATGGCGGTGCGCGCCGGCACCACCCACCATTCCCCGGCCTGGTAGCTGCCGGCGGCGAAGTTGGCCTCCACCCCCTGCTCCAACGGCACCGTCGCGCCGCTCATCGGGATGCCCTGGTCCCCTGCCGATGTGCCCATCTGGTCCCAGCGGCGTAGGATGACGGGCCAGGTGCCATCCACCGCCGGCACCGGCGTGGCGGCGGCGATGGTGATGGCGCGGGTCGCCGGGTCCACCGCCTCGATCAGCAGCAGGCGGCCGCGCCGCTCCCACATCTCCATGCGGCGATCGATCAACTCCACCCACTGGCCGGGGTGGAAGCCCAACACCTCGTCCCGCCCCAGATCGGCCGCCATCAGCACCTGGCCGGAGCGGCTGACCGTCGTCACCACCACGCCGTTGTCGCGGGACCATTTGAAGGTCGCCGGCACCGCGCCGTCGCGGTCGCCGGAGCGATGTATCTCGACACGGTAGAGCTGGTTCTCCAACGCGCGGTAGGAAGCGGTGGGTGGCAGCAGGCACGGCCCCGCCTGCCCCACCGCGCCGGTGGAGATGGCAAGCCGCCCGGTGGTGGCGCTGCCGGCGGGGCGCCAGGCAGCGTCGAAGGCGGCGGGCAGCGCGGCGGCCGCCACCGCTTCCAGCCGCACCTGCCAGATGCGGCGCAGCCGCGTGGCGGTATCCGGGCCGCCCAGCGCGGTCTCGCGGATGGCGGGGTCTTCCGCCGCCGTCACGTGCCAGTCGAAGCCCAGCAGGTAGGCCAGGTAGCGCCCGGTCGCCGCCGGCATGGCGAAGCCGGAGAGGCCGCTGGCGGCAGGCCACAGATACGGCTGCCGGGTCAGTGCCGCCTCCGCCTCATTGGCCAGCAGGCCGCCATCGATGTGGAAGCGGCCGGCGCCGATCGTCAGGTCCCGCGCATCGGCGGTCAGGCCGATGGCAAAGCCGCCGCCTTGCTTCGGCGCCCCGGCGGGGCCGATGACATCGCGGGCGGTGGCCTCCCGCAAATGGCGGTCGATGGCGCCTTGCTCATTCCAATCGGCGTCCAGCTGCACGCGGCCCTGCTGCATCAGCACCGCCACGTCGTGCCGCTTGGGGCCGAAGGTGAAGCGGGTGAAATCGCCCTTCATGGGTGGTCCTCCGGTCAGCGCGGCGCGGTGTGGAAGATCCCGGCCTCCAGGCCGAGGGGCAGGCTTTCTTCCAGGCGGAAAAGCAGCGCGGCTTCGCGCGCAGCCTCCTGGGCATCGTGGAAGGCACCCATCTCGCCCTCGTCATCCGCACCGCGGCGGATGCGCTGGTCGCATTCGGGGGAGAGGCGGGCATAGTCCGGCGCCGGGTAGCGCAGGGACGAGAAACGTGGCGGGACCTCCTCCGCCGCCACGCAGGCATAGCGGCGCGGCAGGACGGAGCCGGGCGCCACCAGCGAATGACGGACGATGCCCTGCTGCATCTGGCTGGACTTCGCAGTGCCCAGCAGGATGCAGTTGGAACACAGGCCCATCAGCCGCGTATGCACCGTGCCGATGATGGTGGTGTTGAACATCCACAGCGGCGCGCCAGCCGATGCGCCATCCGGCGCGGCGATGGCGGCATTGCCGGCGGCATTGGCATCCACCACGCAGTCGCGGATGCGCAGCCGCGCTTCCTCCGTGGCGCGGATGCCGCCGAGAATGCAGGATTCGATCTCGACCCGCACATTCTCCGCCTCGATGATCAGGCTGGCCGCACCGGGGGTGCGGGGGTCGCCGCGCCGGTCCAGGCCACCACCGGGTACCAGCGTGCAGTGGCGCAGCCGCAGCACCTGCAGGCCGTTGAGCACGCCGCCCACCAGGGCAGGCACCACCAGCGGCGCGCCATCCAGCCGCAGCCCGTTCAGCGTCAGCTCCGCGCCGTCGCCGCCGGTCAGCAGGATGGGCGCGGTGGCCACCAGGGTCGGGAAAGCGCTATCCGCCGCGCGGATTTCCAGCCGCCGCTGTGCCGCCACATGAATGGCGGGCGGTACGGCGGCGCCGGTGGCGCGGTCGTCGCCCACCCATTCCAGCACGCCTTCCCCGGCGAAGTCGGGGTCGGCCAGGGCGGCGCCGAGGCTGGGTGCGTCGGCGGGGATACGCAACGGTGCCGCCTCCGCCTCCAATGTCGCCGCGCGGGCATAGGGGCCACCGCCGATGCGGCCGTTGCCGCCGGTGAGGCAGGAGACGCGGATGACGATGTCGCTGCCCTGGTCAGCGGCGAAGGCCAGCCGGCCCAGCTCCGGGTCGAGGGCGATGCCGGTGGCGGGCATGTTGGCCCAGGGGCTGGTGGCCGGGTCCGGCCCGGTATCCGCCAGGCAGCACGCCTGCACCTCCGCCAGCGGCACCGGCACCTCGCCCCGCAGCACCAAAAGGCTGTCGCCGTAGTGGCGCGCCAGTTCCGCCGCCAGTAGCCGCCGGCCGAGCGGCGCGGGCACGTTCTCTGGCCCCGCCAGGCTGCGGAGGTCCCGCTCCGTCGCCGGCGCGGCCCAGAGCGGGGTGTCAATGCCCAGCGGGCTGAACAGGAAGCGCCGTGCATCCACGCGCACCGCGGGGGCATGGCGCATCGGCAAGGCCACGCTGCGCCACAGGAAGATGCCGAGATGGCCGATATTGTAGCGGCCGCGCCGGCTGCCGATGCGGCGGACTTCCGCGCTGCGGGCCGAGTGGTCGAAGGCCCCACCGCGAAAGTCATGGGCGCCGGTGGTAAGCCGGGCGGTGCCGATGCCGGGCCGCAGGTGGTTCAGCTGCTGCGTCACCGCCAGCCGGCGGAAATATTCGACCGCCGAGGCATCCAGCCCGGTCAGGTCCCGCGCCGTCTGCTCCAGCATCGCGGCAGTGCCCTTGCGGCGGCGCGCGGCGATGGTGTTGGCCACTTCGGCACGCGGGGCCGCCAGCGCGCCGCCGGTCCGCACGGCGCGGTAGCCGACGAGGTCGCCGATATAGGGCACCACCCACGGGGCGCAGGTCTCGATGAAGCTGTCCTCGTAGAGCTGGTCGAGATCCGCCTCGATCGCCTGGGCCTGCTCGGCCACCAGGGTCAGCAGCGCCTTCAGCGGGCCGGTGCGGGCCTTGGCATCCAGCCGCGTGTGGCGCAGCGCCTCCTCGCCGGCCAGCCCAGTGGTCTCGGCCCGTTCCTGCAGCGCGGCCAGCTCCGCCGCCTCGGCGGGGGAGAGCAGCGGCGCATTGCGGGCGGCCTCCGCATCGCGCAGGCGGTGGACGGCCGGCAGCAGCGCATAGAGGCTTTCTATGTCGAAGCTCATGGCAGCACTCCGAAGGCGATGGGGCGGGGGTCGATCGTCAGCAACTCAGCCGGGGCGGGTGTGGTCTGCCCGGCGCGCGGCAGGGCGGCCGGCAGGGCTTGTTCCAGGGTCTCCGGCTGATCGGACCGGAACAGGGCGTCCAGGTCCATCGCCAGCACGCCCGGCACGCCATGCACCACCGCCATGAGCTCAGAGGCCGTGACGCCCTGGCCGAAGGCCCGCCGGCTGAAGCCGAATGCCTGGCGCAGCGACGCTTCCACCGCCGCCAGCAGCGGTTCCGGCGCCAGGTCCGCATCCAGTTTCAGCTTGGCGGCCAGACGGAAGAAGACCGGCGTGAAGGAATGCAGCATCACCGGCACCAGCGGGTCCCCCGCCTCCCGCAAAGCCGCCAGCAGGTTGGTGGCGACGGGCCCGGTGGATTCCACCGGCCGTCCCTCCTCCCCCGCCACGGTCAGCACGATGGCGCGCTCCCGCCCCGTCCAACTCCAACTCGCCAGCGCCTTGCTGATGCCGGTGAAGGCGCGGGCGAAATCCTCGTAATCCTGCACGGAGACGACCCGGCCCAGCGTCAGCACCCGCAGCGGCGCAGAGGCACGGATGGAATCGGCGCCCTCGGGCTCCGCCGCGTCCATGGCCGCCACCGGGTTGGTCACGCCGCGGACGCCGAGCGGGCGGGTGGCCAGCAGGGTCAGCCGATCCTCCCCCACCAGCCCGGCGGCGCCGATGCCCTGACGCAGCCGGGCGGTGACGTTATCCGCCCCGGTCGGCAGCCGCGCGCCGGAGATGCCGTCGCCGAAGCCGATGGTGGTGCGGCCATCCTCCTCTCGCCGCAGGGTGTAGACTCGGTCCTGCGCACCGAGCCCGAACAGGCTTTCCGCCTGCCGCCACAGCACGCCGCCGATGCGCACCTCCAGCGCCGCCTCCGCCCCTGCGGCGATGCGGGCCGGAACATAGGTCAGCGGCCCCTGGCGCAGGGTGAAGCGCTGGAAGGGCTGGGTGGCATCGCCGCCGCCCAGCACCTCCAGCTTCGTCTCGCCATGGGTGGCGCGGGCGATATTGCCGTTCACCCGCACGCTGTCCCGGATGTAGCGGTTGCGCAGCGCCGTCTCGAACCGCAATTCCGTGCGGCCTTCCTGGAACAGCACCTCGCTGAGGATGACGACCTCCGCATCGTCCACCCCTTCCAGGTCCTCCCGCCGGCCGGAGATGGCGACGGGCCGCCCGGCGGCGAGGCCGAGATACGGGGCGTCCAGCACCAGGGTTTCGCCCGCCACCACCTCCGTCACCGGCAACGGCGCCAGCTCCAGCGCCTGGCTTTCGGCATGCACCGTCGTTTCCCGCCGGGTGAAGCCGTCCAGCCCGTCGCGCGTATTCAGCCGCAGGCGGCTGACCTTGGCGGAGAGGGTGAAGCCGGTGCGCGTCACCTCCGCATTGTCCTCCACGCCATAGGCGCGTTGCGCGGTGGGGCTTTCCAGCACCACCCAGCCGCCGGCGACGATTTCGGGGTGCGTGCCGTCCAGATGCACTTCGTTGCCGCCCGTGTCGTCGGACAGCCGGTTGGCGGTGGCCGCATCCCAGGAGCTGGGATAGGGCGGGGCGGAATAGGCGGTGACGCCAGTGCTGGTGGTGTAGGCCTCGCCCTTCCGCTGGGTGGCGGGCAGCTTGTCCCACAACGGCGCGTTGTGGCCGAACACGGCGGCGCGCTTGCGGAAGCGGAACAGCCCCTTCCCCGCCGGCACGTCCCGCCGCGCCGCCAGCACAGTGAGGGTGCGGATCAGCGGCCGCACCGACCAGCGTTGCACCCTGGCGAAAGCGGAAAGATCCGCCTGGCGCCAGGAGCCGGAGAGCACGTTGGCGGTGACGCTGGCGGTGGTCAGCCGCGACGCCTGAAGCACGAAGGGCGCCCGTGCCAGCACCAGCCGCAGCAGCGGCGGCGGGTCCGGCGGGTCCTCTGCCACATCCAGCCGGGTGGTGCCGGCCCTGGCATCCACCTGCACGGCGCGGATGCGGCGGACGGCGCGGTCCGCCGCCGCCGTACCCGCCACCACCAGCAGGGTATCGCCCGGACGGAGGGAAGGATCGGCGCCCTTCACCGTGTAGGTCTTCAGCGCGGCGGAAGGGTCCGGGTGCGGCTGCCACAGCACCGGGCGCATGGCGTTCCATTCCGGCCGGGCGTCGATGGCCTCCACCGTCTCGAAGGTCTGCGGCAGTTCGCCCGGGCCAGGCATGCTCTGCACCTTCAGCCCCGCCTCCAGCCGCAACTGGTCCGGCGTGCCCACCGCATCCTCCAGCGTAAAGGCCAGGTGGGTGGAGGCGGCAAGGCCCGGCGCCGGCTCATACCCCGTCAGCCGGCCGAGCCAGGTCAGCGAACGGCGCTCCGTCGCGGTGCGCAGATAAGCTTCGTTGGCGATCCGCTCCTGGTGGAAGGTCAGCACGTCGGCGACGGCGGCCCAGGCGTCCAGCAGCAGGATGGCGGCATCGCGGTCGTCCCGCGTCGTCAGCGGGCGCAGGGCGGGCAGGTCGGCGCGGGAAAGGCCGGCGAGCAGCGCCGCCTTGAAGCCCGCCTGGTCGCCGATGCGGTAGCTGATCGCCGACAGGCCGGGGCGGTTCCACACCGCCGCCGGCGCATCCAGGCCAGTGCCCTCGCAACAGCCGCAGCCATCCAGGTCCCGCAAGGTGGGCTCGCGTGCGCCGCTCATCGCCCGCCCTCCAGCGTCAGGGCCAGGGAGCCGTGCTCGGGGAAGTTCGGGTCGTTATCCAGCCGCGCGATCTCGAGGCGGGAGAAGGTGAGCTTGCCGTCCTCCGCGCCCTTCGGCCCCGGCTGGTCCCGCCGCTGGAACAGGGTAACGCGGACGCTCTCCACCCCCTCCACCGCCTGTACGGCAGCGACGATGGGGCTGAGATAGACCGTCTGCCCGAAGCTCAGCCGGTCCGGGTGGAACACGCCGAGGCGGCCGTCCGGCCCTGCCCGCGTGCCCAGCACCTCCAGCACCGCGCGGCGGATATCGGCGCGGAAATGCGTGGGTTGCACACGGATGCTAAGCCCAAGTTCCAGCGCCACCAGGCGTGGCCGGTCGATCTCCACATCATGCCCGGCCAGCCTGAAGGGTTCCAGGAAGCCGACCAACGCCGCCTCGAACCCATCATCCACCGGGGCGCCGCCGGCACGGTCCACGCTGATGAAATGCGTGCGCCAACTGCCGGTCCAGCGCAGGGAGGAAGCGGCGCGCTGCACGGCGGGGTGCAGCCCGGCCCTGGCGGCATAGTCGGCCGGCGTCACCGCACGGTCCTGCACCCGGAAGGCGAAGGGGGCGCGGCGGCGCACTTCCTCCTTCGTCTCCGGGTTCGCGCCGCCGCTGGCGGGCAACGGGTTGCTGACGCGCAGCAGCAGTGTTTCCGCCAGCACGGTGCCATCGGCGCTGGCGAGATGCGCCAGGCAATCGGCACCGATATTGCCACGACGCCCGCCGCCGACGCGGTAGCGCGCGGCGAAGCGTGCGCCGACGGGCGGTGCGTCGCCATGCTCGCCATCGCCGAAGCGCAGGCGGGCGGCGCCGTCATCCTCCGTTTCCACCACGAAATCCGGGCGGTCGCCGCTGGAGAGCAGGTCCCGCTGCGATACCCAGCGCAGGATGCCACCGGCCTTGTCACGGCTTTCCAGCCGCAGCACCGCCGGCACCGCGTCCTCCGGCTTCGGCGCCAGGGCGGCGGCGGCGGAAGCGGGGGGCGCTGCGGCATCCCACGGCACCGCATGCAACAGGGGCGCTTCCCGCAGTCGCGGGCGGAAGCGCAGGGGGAATGGCTCCCGCTCCACCCCACCGCAGCCGTCCAGCGTATCCCAGCTGGAGACGGAGGATGCCGCCGGCACCACGGCCGCGCGGCGGGACAGCGCCGGGCGCGGCACGGTGCCAAGATCTTCCTCCCCCGGCAGGGTGCGCCCGTGGTCCGCCAGCACCAGGTTGCCGCGGGCGATGCTGACGCCATCGACGAAGGCGCCGCCGAAGGCCGCATCGGTCTCGGCCGAGAGGCAGAGCGGGAAGCGCAGCGCGTCCTCCGCCGCCCATTCGATCTCGGTCACCGCCACGGCACCATCGGCGGGCGGGTCCTCGAAGCGGCGGCCGATGGGGTCCAGCGCCGCTTCCACCCGCGTCAGCCGCACCACCTGGCGGTGCGCCGGGTCGGCATCGTCGGCATCGCCGGTGCGCGGGCCTCGCACTTCCTCGAACAGCAGCCAGTCGCCGGCAGCCAGCGCGGCGGTGACGTCGCCCCGCAACGTCGCCTTCACCGCGCCGCGTGGCAGGCAGCAGCGGCGGTCGCCCCAGGCGTGCAGCGGAATGGTGTTCAGCATCGGGTCCAGCCGCGCGGGGCCTAGCGTCTCGAACACCTCGGCCCCGAGGGAGAGTGCGCGGCGATACGCATCGGCCTCGGCGCGGAAGCGCTCTGGCAGGCCGGGGGCCGCGGTCAGCAGCTTGGTGCCGACCGGCAAGGCCAGCGTACCGCCCTCGATGGCGACATGGGCGAATAGCCGGGCGGCGCAGCCATCATGCATGCGGTAATCCACCAGCCGCGCATGCCGGCGGACGGAGACGCGGCGCCGCGCCGTATCCAGATACGCTTCCGCCGCCACCGCATCCTGCCGGTAGGCGAGATGGTCCCCGACAGAAGCGAACAATTCCAGCAGCGTGATGCCGAGGTCGGCGGCGTTGCGCTCGGTCCATTCGGGGGACAGGGTGGCGGCGCGGTCCAGCAGCATCTGCCGCAGCGCGCGGAAATCCCGCGCCGTGTAGTCCAGTGCCGGAGAGGCTGGGCGCGGCGGCGCGCAGGCAGCGGTGCTGGCATCGAAGCCGCTGTCGCACGCCACCTTGAAGGAGAAATCCACCGCCCGCAGGATTGGGTCGATCGTTGCCAGCCGCCCGGCCTGGGCCGTGTCCTCCACCAGCCGCAGCGTGTAGATGGAGAAATCCCCCGCCGCCTCCACCTGCACCACCAGCACCGGGCGGGTGGAGAAGCTTCGGGGGTCGATGGCAATGATGGCGTTGCTGACACGGATATCACGGATACGCTCGCCACCCTCGATCCGCACATTCGCCGGGCCGAGCACCAGGCCGGATGGGTCGTTGATGAAATGCACGAACAGCGTGCGCTGGCGGTCCGGCAACGGGTCGGCGGGGTCGTCCCGCACTTCCAGGAAGTCCAGCCCATTGATGCCGGGCAGCCCGGCGATGGCGTTGCGGCGGCGTTCGTCGCAGCAGATGTAGCGGGTCATGTGACTGCCTCCCGCTCGAAGCGTTCGATGCGGCGTTCGCCGGTACGGGGCACGGCGTAGCGGACCAGCACGGTCAGCCGCCCCTCGCCCGCTTCCACCGCCACGTCCTCCACCTGGATACGGTCGCCCAGCCAGCGTTGCAGCGCGCCCTGCACCAGGAATTGCGCGGCGGTGGCCAGTTCGTCGCCAGATGGGGCGAAGACCAGCTGCATCAGGCCGGAGCCGAAATCGGGGCGGTTCACCCGCTCGCCCGGATAGGTGAACAGCACCTGCTCGATCAGCTGGCGCAGATGCGCCTCGCCATCCGCCTCCGCGGTCCTGCCACGCCCGTTGAAGCCGAAGGGAAAGCGGATCTCCATGGCGCTACATCCCCCGCACGCGCGTCTGCGTCATCGAGACGGTGGGCGGGCCCTGGGGAATGCCCTCCGCACTTTGGCAAAGCCCGCTGCTGGTCTGCAACAACACCGGCGTGCCGTTGACCCGCACCCGCGCGGCGCCGACCAGCCAGCGCACTGTCATGCAGGGCTGTGGCTTGGTGCCGGCGCCCACCGGCACCTGGAAGGCACAGCCGGCCACCGTGGTCGGGTCGCTCAGCACCGCCACCGGCTGGCCCATCGCCTTCACTCGTGGCGCCGCCACCGTGATCGAGGCCTGGCCGCCATGCGGGCAGGCGATTCCGGCGCCGACATGCAACAGGAAGCCTGGCATCACGTCACCTCCAGCGCGCCGTTGTTGATGGTCACCTTCGGCCCCATCAGCGTGATGGTGGCCCCGGCGCCGTTGGTCACTTCCATCTGCACGGGGTTCATCACCACCTTCATCCCGGACGCCGTCTGCAGCGTCACGATGGCGGCGTTGGGCGCCTTGGGTGGCTCCATGATCGTCAGGGTGAAGGCTTCGGTCTTCAGCACCTTGAATTCCGGCGTCGGCGGGAAGGCGGCGGCCTCCCCCACCCCCCAGAAGCAACCGGCCCAGATCGGCCGCTCGGTACTGCCGGCCTCGAACTCCACCCAGACATTGGCGCCGACCGGTGGCAGCAGGAACAGGCCGACGCCCGGCCCGGCATAGGGCACGCAGGGCATGGCCCAGGCCATCTGCCCATCGCCGAACACGGAAGGCACGATGACCTGGATGCGCCCCATCAGCTTCGGGTCCATATTGTTGGCGACGGTGCCGCGATACTTGCCGAAATACGGGCTCATGGCCGCACTACCGGGGTCAGGGCGCCATCGCCTTCCCGCGTCAGCGTGAAGTTCTGCTTGTAGCCGCCGCGGCTGATGGCGTGGGAGACGTTCTTCACATAGTACAGCCCGTCATGCGTGAAGCCGGCGCCGCGTAGTCCGACCAGCCCGCGCGGCTTCAGCAACCCGCCATAGCGCAGCGCATCCAGCGACCCGGTCGCCGTCACCACAGCATCCAGCGACTTGTCGGTGATGGCCTGGGCGCGGGCATAGGCCTGGGTGATCTTCAACCCGCTGCTATCCGGCAGCAGGCTGCGCTTTACGTTTGGCAGGTTGAAGGGCAGCGCTGGCATCGGCGCCAGCGGCGGCCGCGTGCCCATGAAGGTGACGACCGGCAGCTTCACGTTCAGGTCGGCATCCTGCACGCTATCCATCACCATGGTCGGCGCCAGCGCGTTGTACTGGAAGCTGATGGTCTCGACATTGGTTTGCGGCCCCATGTTCACCGACAGCGCCGGTTGCGGGATGCCCAGCCGCTTTGGCGGGCCCCAATAGGCGGTGTTCATCAGCGGCAGCGGCCCGGGCTCGATGAAGAAGGCGTAGCCGTGCTTCGCGGCCATGGCCTTCAGATATTCCAGGTCGGTATCCTGCTGCGCCGGCACACGGTCGATCGGCACGGGCACGTCCACCACTGGCGGCGGCCGCACATCCGGCACCAGCCCGTACAGTGCGTAGGAGGCGATGATCTTCAGTGCGATCAGCGTCTCGTCCTGCGCCGGGTGCTCGGCGCGCTTCTGCTCCAGGTCCATCATCACGCTGACATCCTCGCCCGTCAGGGTCAGCGTCGCGGCGCCCGGCTCGCTGCCAGGGGCCACCTGGCGGGTGGTGACGATGCCGTCCATCAGCACATGCGGCACCAGGTTGAAGTGGGCGATCAGCACCACGCGACTGAACGGCCGCAGCAACGGGCTGAGCAAAGGCGGATAATCGACGATATCGGTGGGGCCGCCGCGCCCCATCTCGAACACCAGCTGGAAGCCGCTGCGGCCTTCATCGGCATGCGTCACCTGCACGCTCTTCAGCGCCTCGGCGATGCCGGGCGGCGCCGGCACCGGCACGGCGGGGCCGATCAGCAGGGTGAGGTGAATGCCCAGCAGCATGGCGCTAGCGCCCCGGCAGCGGCACGCGCAGCCGCCGCCCGGGCTCGGCCACCAGCTCGGCCGAGTCCATGGCGTCGTTCGCGTCGCACAGGCGCCAGAAGGCCAGCGGGTCCCCCAGTGCGCGCTGCGCCAAGTTGTCCACCCGCTCGCCCGGCAGCACCGCCACCTCGGCCATCACCGCCATCGCGGCGCCCTGCGGCGCGATGCGGCGGCGCGTATAGGCCACCACCTCGCCCGAAGGCAGGCGCAGCTGCGCCACCTCGTCCATCGCGTAACGGCTGGTGGGGTCCGTGCTCATGCCGGCATTCCTCCTCTCACAGCAGCTTCACGTCGCCGCCGGCGATGGCGGCGATGTCGCCGACGCTGCCGGCCACAGCCAGCGCCTCCTTCGTCACCTGGTGCGCCAGGAAGACGTGGTAGGCCGGGTTGGTCACTGGCAGGTCGCTGTAGCTGAGCACCCGCAGGCCGAGCGACACCTTGGCGCGCAGCGGGTTCAGCGCGGTGTCGTGCGCATCCTCGGTGATGGAAAGTTCCGAGACCCGGACGGGAAGAATCCGCTTCGTCCCCCAGACGAACAGGGTGAGTTGGCTGGCCGGCGGCACCACCTCGATCGTCCCCGCCATCAGCAATGCGGTGTTGACGATCACCTGCGCCGTGGCGGGATAGACCAGCATCTCCAGCGCCGAGAGCTGCGGGTAGAGGCCCAGCGCGCCCTCGCCCCGTTCCAGCGAGTCCGTCGCATCCAACTCGACATCCAGCTTGATGGTCTCTTCCGGCGCGCCGCCCAGGCGCATCGCCTCGGCCTTCGCGCCCTCGCCCCCCGGTGCGCGCGGCTTGATGGTGCGGGTCAGCGTCTCCGGATTGTACTGGAAGGCGATGACGCGCGGCACCGGGTTGAGCAGGTCGAAGCCCACCAGCGCGCCGCGCAGCATGCGGGGGGACCGGGGGGCGCTCATGGCTTCACCCAATAGGTTTCCGCGAAGCGGATCATCGCCCCCTCCGGCGCCATCAGGTGACCGTAGAGCATGGTCTTCGCCAGATGCTCCTGCTGGGAGAGCGACGTCAGGTCCCAGATCGCCGTCTGCCCCTTCGGGCCACGCACCAGCAGGTCCGCGCGCATGTCGCCCACCACCTGGTTCAGCACCTTGGGTGGAAGGGAGTCCCGCAATGTCTGCAGGTGCGGATTCTCGGCGAACCACTGCCGCACGGTCAGCCGCATTACCCGCGGGTCCGCGCCCTGGAAGTTGCGCAGTGGCTCGTCAGCGTGGGAGCGCCAGCCGCGGGGCAGCTTCAGGCCCTGCAGCCGTGCCTTCACCGCCGCGTGCAGGCGGGTGCCGAATTCCGGCCGCCCGGCCCAGCGCTTCCCCAGGATGCTGCGCACGTCGCCAATGCCCTGGTCCACCGCCGCCTCCACCTGGCTGCCGATCGCGGGCCCGCGGCGCCCCGGCGCCGGGGCTGGCTGCGGCTCGCCCGGCGGTGCCTGCTTGGGCCCGGAAAGCCGCTTCTCCCCGAACACCCGGTCCAGGTCGCGCTCCACGCCACGCTGCCAGCGCTCGCGCCCGCTTTGCGCCTTGTAGGCCTCGCGGGTTGTCAGGCGCTCTCCTGGCTTCGGGCGGTAGCCACGGCTTTCCAGGCCGGGTTCGGCGGCTGGGCGGGCGGGTGCGGTGGGCTTCGCCGCCGGGCGGACCACGCGCAGCTTCGGCGGTGCAGGGGGACGGCTGGCGGCGGGCGCCCGAAGCGAGGGTTGCTGCCCGGCTGGCGGGCGTACCACCGGGCGCGTGGTGGGCGGCGGCCTGACCGCTCCACCACGGCCACCAGCCGGGCGCAAAGGTGCCGGCGCACGCACGGGTGGACGCCCGCCGGAAGTGCCTGGCACGCGGGCGGGGGCCGCCGGGCTGGCTGGCCGTAGCGGCCCGCCGCGTTTCCCGCCTGATGCCATGGCCTGGATAGGCTGCCGCCCGCCGGGCTCCACCAGGCGCAGCGCCGGCTGCGTCGGTGGCCTGGGCGCCATGCCCTCGGCCCCAGCGGCTTCCGCCACAACCTGGGCTTGCGGCACGGCCCGCTGCGCCACGTTAGGGCGGGGTGTGGCCGGCCGCAGCGCGCCGGATTCCGAAACAGAGGCCAGTTGCCCTCTGGGTGGCGAGCTCGTCTGGCCACCGCCCTGCAACACCGACAGCTTCGGTTGCCCGGCTGCGGCCGGCGCTGTTGGCGCAAGGGGCTGCGCTGCAGGGGCAGGCGCGGCGGGCGCGGCCACCGGCTCCGCCGGGGGCAATGCCGCGGGCCGGGCGGTGGGGGCACGCGCGGCACCGCCGCCACCAGCACCCCGCGCCGGGTTGGGAATCTGCGGCGGCGTGCGCGCCCGGAAGCGCTGCGTCATCTTGCGGGCGCCAAGGAAGGTAGAGATCAGCGTCGCCGCGCCCTCACCGAAGGATTTGCCACGCTGGTAGGGCGTCAGGCCGGGCTGGGCGAAAGCGGCGTGGATGGCGGTCAGCCCCGTCATGTCCGCCGCCGTGCGGCCCAGCGCGCCGTACCAGCTGCTACCGGCGTCCCGGTGGGCGCTGTAGGCCTGGTAGCCCTGGTAGACCGCAAAGCCGATCAGCCCGATCGCCACGATCAGCTTGGCCGTCGCCGCCGCGACCCCGGCTGCTACCAGCAGCGCCACGGCGATCTTGGCGGCGATGATCACCACCACCACCAGCGCGATCACAGCCAGGATGCCGACGATGACCCCGGCGATCACCAGCCCGATGTCGCGCAGGGTGGACAGCACCGGGTGGTCGTAATCCCAGGCGGCGTCGGAGGCCGCTTCCTCCATCGAGGCGCCCATGTCGCGCAACGCCTCGTCGTTCTTGGCCAGGGCTTCCTCGACATTCGCGCGGATGCGGGTCTCGGCCTCCGTCAGGGTCTGGCGGAAATCGGCATCCAGCGCGGCGGCGGCAGGGGCCAGGCGGCGTGCCGCTTCCTCCTGCCCCGCGGTGTAGCCCTGGCTGAGCTGCGCCACCTGCCCGCCATAGGCGTCATCCACCTGCCCGACGAAGCCGGAGAGAGCGGCGTTGTCGGCCTCCAGCGCCGCCTGGATGCCTTTGTCCGCCTCCTTGCCGATGGCACGCAGGCCCTGGCGCAACGGCGGCATCGAGGCGCGGAACTGGTCCGGGATCGTGGCGGCGGCCTCGCCGAAGGCGGTCTCGGTCTCCGCCGCCATGCCGAGCAGCAGGCCGGCCACGGTGTCGCCGAAGGCCGCGGTAGCGGCCGGGTCCGGTGCCTCGATGCCATCCAGGATGGCGGTGGCCTCGCCGGCATAGCCGTCGATGGGCGAGACGGCGCCCGGCAGCGCCGCGTCCACCCCCCGCAGCGCCGAACGCAACGCGGCGTCGACCTGCCCGTGGGCGGCGGGTTCCAGCGCCGCCAGGCGCTCGGCGGCTGCGGATTCAGCTTCCACCAGTTCCGCCCGCATCGTCCCGGCGGTGGCGTCCAGCATCCGGTGCGCCTCGGCACTCAGTTGGGACAGCGATCCCTGAGCGTCGAGAGCCGCGCCGGCGGCGCCCGCCTGCAGTTCCGGCAGGGCCGCGTCGAAGGCCTGCAGCGCTTCCGCGCCCTTGGCCTGAAACTGCTCGGGCAAGGGCAGCAGCACTTCGTCGACGGCGGCGACCGCATCCGGCACCCGCGCCTCGATCTCCGTGGCGACGCCCGCCGCCACGCCCGTGGCGGCAGAAGCCTGGATGCCGCCGCGCTCCGTCCCCGGATAGCCGGATGCCTTCAGCCTGCCCCGGTTGCGCGCCTCTGCCGCTTGCTCGCCCGAGCGGGTCGTGACGCGCGCGGCGTAGCGCGTGCGCAGCGCCTCCGCCTCGGCGATGGCGCGGGTCACGGTGCCTTCCATGGCGCCCCGGTGCGCGGCGAAGACACCGGCATAGTCGCGGCCCGCCTGCTCGCCCCGCGTCGCCGCCTCGGCCCGCCGCGCGGCCAGTTGGGTGTCGATCTGAGCGTGGGCGGAGAGGATGGAGGCCTCCAGCATCACCCGCGCGCCGGCGAAGCGCTGGTGCAATGCCTCGGTGGCCTGACCGACCTCCCGCGTCACCGCACCGCGGACTGCCCCGGCCTGGGCCTGCAGGGTGGCCTTGGCAGCGGCGGCGCCCGCCAGGACGCGCGCGGAGGCATCCTGCTGCGCCGCCAGGATGCGGGCGGTGGGATCGGCGCCGCCTGCCCCACCCATGTCCTCCTGCATCGCGACGACCGGCGTTGGTGAGGCGGCGTCGGCAGGCGCTTGCTCGGGGCCGGCCATATCGGCGGCGGCGGCGGGCAAGGGTTCCAGCAACTGCGCCAGCGGGGGCAGCGTTTCGCCCCCTTCCTCGTCCATCTCCCCCTCGGCGGATTCGGGCGCTGCGATCTCGGCGGCGGGTGGGAGGGAGGCGGTGGTGTCGATGTCTGGTGCGGCCTGCTCCTGCGGCGCCGGGGCAGCTTCGGCCACGGCTGCCGGAGGCGCGGAAGACGATGCGGAGGCTGCTGGCGCGGATGTCGGGGCGCCCGCACCGGCTGATGCCGGTCCTGGCTGTGAGGGCTGCGGCGTGTCCTGCCGCGCCACCTCCAACGCCAGCGCGGCAAGGGCGCCGCGCCCGCCCGGGCCCAGCCTGGCGCCGGCTTCCTGCACCACTGCCGCGCGCTCCGCGGCAGGAAGGGCGCGCAGCATGCGCCGCACAGTGCCGGCGCGGTCCTGCGGGTCCTCGGCCATGGCCTGGGCGATACGGTCCGCCGCGCCCTCCGCCTCGCCGGTGTGGTCGGGCGGTGCGTCCGCTTCCCGCCGCGCGATCACGCCGGGGCGGTTCTGCACCGCGTGGGCCAGTTCATGCGCCAGCAGGCGGCGCCCGGCCGCCGTGCCTGGGCGGTAGGCCCCGGCGGCGAAGGAGATGTCCTGGCCATGAGTAAAGGCGCGTGCGTTCAGCGCCCGGGCGGCGCTGGCGGCCCCGGCATCCGCATGCACCCGCACGCCGCCGAGATCCTGGCCGAAGCGCGCGCCCATGACGTCCCGCTCCACCCGTTCCAGCGGCCTGCCGCCGCCCCGGGCTGGCACGGGCTGCAGGGGCGCAGCCGCGGCGGCCGGTAGCTGGGAGCGCAGCGGCGCGGACGGCGATGGCTGGCGGAAATCCAGCGCGCGGCTGGCCATGCGGTCGGCGTCCCGTTCCGCCGCGTCGTCCCGCTGCGTCAGGACGGGCGGCGCCACGGTTGGCGCGGCGCGGGTGGCGGGGGCGCTCACGGCCTGCCTCCCGTGCCAGGACCTAACAACGCGGCGGAGACCGCCGCCGCCAGCGCCTCCGGCTCGGTGGAACGCAGATCGATCGGGCCAAGGGCGAGCATTGCCGGGCCATCGCCCCAGCGGTCTGGCAGACCCTGCGCGGCAATGCCCTTTTCCAGCGCCTGCTCCAAGGCCAGTGCCAGGCGTTCCGGCCGGGCGACCTCCAGCCCATGGACCACCAGCGTCTCGATATGCAGGTGCACGGCACGGGGCCGCCGGGGCGTGGTCATGCCCAGCCCTCCATCTCGGCGGCGGTCAGCGGGCGTTCCAGCTTGGCGCATTCGCGCCGCGCGGCGTGCAACAGATGCGCCATGCCGATGGGCGCCCCGGCATCCGCCGCCAGATAGGCTGCACCCAGCGCGACGTTGCGGATATGCCCGCCCGGCAGGCTCAACTGCGCCAGCCGGCGGTAGTCCAGCCCCTCCGTCGGCGCGGCCTCCGGAATGGCACGGCGCCACAACCGCTCCCGCTCCGCCACATCCGGGAACGGGAAATCGACGACAAAGGCCAGGCGGCGGAGGAAGGCGAGGTCCAGCGCCTCCTTCATGTTGGAGGTCAGGATCGCCAGGCCGCGATAGGTTTCCATCCGTTGCAGCAGGTAGCTGACCTCGATGTTGGCGTAGCGGTCGTGGCTGTCCTTCACCTCGGTGCGCTTGCCAAACAGCGCATCGGCTTCGTCGAACAGCAGCACCGCGCCGCCGGTCTCGGCGGCATCGAAGATGCGGCGGAGATTCTTCTCGGTCTCGCCGATATACTTGCTGACCACGGCGCTGAGGTCGATGCGCACCAAATCCAGTTCCAGCGCGTTCGCCAGCACTTCGGCCGCCAGGGTCTTGCCGGTGCCGCTGGGGCCGCTGAACAGCGCGGCGACACCCAGGCCGCGCCGCAGCCGCGCGCGGAAGCCCCAATCCTCCAGCACCGCCGCCCGGCCACGTACCTGGCCGGCGATCTCCCGCAAAAGCGCTTCCTGCGCCGGGGGCAGGATCAGGTCGTCCCAGCCCGCTTCAGGCGAAAGGCGTTCCGCCAGGCCTTCCAGCCGCATGCCGCTCTGCTGGCGGCAGGACGCCCACAAGCCGGCGGCATCGGCCGAGGCCGTGGCGGCGGCGGCGATGCCCTCCGGCCCCAGGTCGAACTGCGCGGCCAGGTGCTGGTGCAGGGCGGCGGGGGCAGCCGGCGCCGCCATCGACCACAAGGCCGCCTGCTCCGCCCGCGCCGGCCGCTGCAACTCCAGGCGCTGGGTGCCGGAGGCCACCGGCAGCGCGTCGGCCGCCACCGCCGCAACCGCGCCCTGGATGCGGCCCAGCAGGTCCGCCGCCGCACGCTCGGCCTCCGGCGTATCGGTCTCCTCCACCAGCACCAGCAGGGCGGAGCCATCTAGCGCCGCCTGCCGGCTCCACAGCCTTGCCAGCGCGGCGCGTTCCGGCGGCGGCGCCGGGATTTCAGCGGCGCGCATTTGGTAAAGTTCCAGCCCCAGGCTGCGCGCGGCGGCCTCGGCCACCGGCACCGCGCCGCAATCGGCCGGGGCGCGCATCGCCACCGGCCGCCCGGTCCGCCACGCTGCCGCCAACGCGTCCACCACCGGTGCCTGCGACGGGCTGGGCGTCGCGACGGCGCCGGCCGGCGTAACCAGCCCCATCAGCCGCGCATCCAGCTGCGGGATGCCGGCCAGGCCGTGCAGCACGCATTCATCCACCCGCAGCGCCGCGGTGGTCAGCGGCCCCGGCCCAGGTTCCACCAGCCGCCACCAGCGCAGCGGGCCAGACGGCGCCAGCGCGCCCCAATGCGCGTCCGGCAAATGGGCCAGTGCCAGGCCGAAGCTGGGCCATGGTGCGCCCTGCCCGCCCAGGCTGGCGCAGGCGGCGGCGAACCCTATGTCTAGCTCCGGCCCCGCCGCCAGCAGCAACACATCCTGTTCGAAGGAAGTCAGGCCGAACACGGTGCGGAGATGCGCCAGCGCGTCAGGCCCGGCGCCGTCGCCATTCTCGGCCTCGGCCGCCACCGTCTGGCCGCGCAGCCGTGCCAGCAGCCGTGCCAAGGCGCGCTCCAGCGCCGCCCGGCTGCGAACTTCCCAGCTGGGAACGAGCGCGATGTTCATGGCAGCACCACGCGGGGCAGCCACTCACCCTCTGTCGGGCTGCCAGGGGTGGTGTCGCGTTCCAGCGCACTCTCCGCGCCATCGACGCGGATACGCAGGTTGTAGGCCCCCGGTGTCAGCCCGGCGACATCGAAGGCCAGGGTGGTCAGCGCGGCCGTGCGTGGCGGCGCATCGGTACTCCACACGGCGGCGCTGGCCGTGTCGGTCAATTCCAGCGTCGCCGTCTGCCCTGGCATCACCGCTGGAGACACGCCCACGGTGATGCCGGCCGAGACCACGCCGCCGGCCGCCGTGGCACCGATGACCACCACGTCGAAGGCACCCCCCGTCCGCCGCACCGCCGGATGCAGCGTGAAGGCGGCGAGGTTGGAGCCCTCCCCCGGCCGGGGGGTGGGCGGCACGCCCATCAGCACGTCATGCCGTATCCGCAAACCCTGTGCCCCGGCACGGAGATTCGCCGGCAGCGTCACCACCAGCCGGTCGTCGCGGATCTCTTCCGGCGGGAGTTGCGCGCCGCCGACCAGCACCTGTACCGCCTCGCCGCGCAGCCGCTCCCCTTCGATCGCCACGCGTGTGCCGGCGGTGATGGCGGCATCGGCATCGGCCAGCGGCACGACGCGGCGCAGCAGCGGCCGGCGTAGTGGCACGCCACGCAACGCCACTTCCCGCACCAGCGGGGCCTGCAACGGCGTCAGCGCCGCTTCCACCAGCACCGCGCCGGCACGGCAGGCGGCGGAGAGCACGTAGCGCGTCTGGAAGAACACTGACCAGAGCTTGGACAAATCCTCCAGCGTCAGGTCCAGCAGCGCCAGCCGCACCGGGTCCTGCTGCTGGTCGAGCCCGGAAGGCGTGCCGCCCGCTTCCGCCGCCTGGATCATCGCCGGCGTCAGCACCGGGCGCGCGTGCAGGGAGCGCAGCGTGCTGGCCAGCAGCCGCTGCGAGGCCAGGTTCGCCTCGCCATAGAAACAGAGCAGATAGTCCAGATCGAGCGCCACGCGCGGCCGCTGTGCCACCGCGCCATCCGCCCGCCGCACCGGCAGTTCCTGGCCGCGATAGGCTGGGTTCGGCACGGCGCGGTACAGGAAGATGTTCACCCCCGTCACCGGCAGGCCACCGACCCCGGCATCGCCTGGGCGCAGCGTGGTGACGCCGGCGCCCGGCACGTCCGCTTGCACCACCTCCAATATCCGGGCGCGCAGTGCGGCGGTGACGCTGGCGATGGCATTGAAGTTGCTCATCCGCTGCCTCCGTCCCGGCGGCGCAGATAGGCGTCGAGTGAGAGGCCGGCGGGGTTGGGCGCTGCCGGACGCACGGGCATGGCGGGCTGCGGCGCCCGGACCGTGGCGCGGATATCCACCCGCCCGATGGTGACGCTGACCGGCGCCGCCGCAGGTGCCGGCGCCACATCGGCTGCCGCCCGGGCCGCGCGTGATGCCTGCAGCGTACCGGGCATCTCCAGGCGCGCCTGCCTGGGCGAAGGTGGTGCGTGCTGCTGCGGCGCCTGATTCCCCGGCCCGCCCCTTAACGCGGCCTGGGCCGGCAATGCCGTAGCTGGATGCGAGGCCGTGGCAACCAACTGCGGCGGGTTCCCAGGCAAAGGCGCCGCAGCCTGCTGCGGCCTTTCCAAAGGTGCCTGGACGGCGGCTTGGCGGGAACCGGCTTGCTCCTGCGACGATTGCGAACGTACGACGTCCTGCGTGCGTGCCGGTAGCGGTAAGGCGGGCGCCACGCGCAGCACTGGCGGCGCAGTCGCGACTGCGGGAGAAGGCGCCGCAGCTACCGGCGCTGGAACCGGCGGCTTCACCGGTTGCTGCGGCAGCGGCAGGGCGGGCGTGTCCGCCCCACGGCGCCGCGGCGGGGGCGCTTCCGGCGCGGTCTCCGCCACTACTTCCGGCGGTGGGCCGCCAACCGGCGCCTCGGCTTCGAAGCGCGCCAGCGGGCGGGGCGACAGCAACGGCCTTCCGCCGCTGACCCGCGCCGCGATGGCCGCCAGATAGCCCTTCATTGCCCCAGCAACTCCAGGTACCGGGCGCGGCGGCGCGGCGGCAGCGCCAGCACCTCCGCCTCCGTCCAGCCATAGGCGCTGGCCAGCCCATGCACCTCGCCCAGCAAGCGGCCGGCCCAGAGCTCCACTTCGCGCCAGGTCCAGTCCGCCAGGTCCAGCGCCGCTGCCCAGGCCTGGCTGCATTCCGGGCAGTCCAGAGCCAGCGACGCATCGCCGAGCGGGTCGGCCTGCTCCATCGCCTGTTCCAGCGCCTCGCGCAGCTTCGCTGGCAGCGCCGGAGCAGAGATGGCCTCGCCATCCTTCTCCGCCGACAGCAGGCAGCGTTGCAACAGCAGGCCAGGCAGGTCGGCGCCGCGCGGCGCGGCTTCCAGCAGCAGCACATCGTCGCTGTCCGGGCAGCGCGCGGTCAGGCGATAGCCATCCTGCTCCACCGTCACGTGCCGCGCCGCCGTCGTGGCCTCGGGGCCTAGGGACTTGGCGGAAAGACGGGCCTCCAGCCGGGCCCCGCAATGCGGGCAATCGGCCACGCCTTCCATCGCATCGCCGAACACGGCGCGGCGCAGCTCCAGGATGGCGGCATCCCGCCGGCCGATGCTCCAGCCGCGCGCCTCCTCCGGCGCGACGCCGGCGGCCGCCAGCAAGGCCAGCGCCCGCCCGGTGGGTCCGGCCGAGACGGCACCGTCCCACGCATCCAGCAGCTGGGCCTCCGCCGGGGCACGCACGGGCTACACCGGCTCGCTGAAGGTGGGCTCCGTGGGCTCGACCACTTCGTAATCCCGCTCCCAGCCCTCGTTCTCCAGCTTCAGGCTCTGGATGGCGACGGCATTGGCGTTGGCGTCCAATTCCGGCAGCGCCTGGAACTCCGACACCCAGCAGCGGTACAGGCGGTAGGCGATCGCGAGTTGCCCGGCCTCGTTGTAGACTTCCAGAATCATGTCCTTGCGGAAGTCGCGCAGCGAGATCTCGGCGCCCAGGCCGGAACCCTGGTTCCACACCTTGTTCGCCCATTTCTCGAATTCGGTATCGTGCGTCACGCCGCGCTCGACCGTCAGCGCCTCGTACTCGCTGCGGCCAGGGGATTTGCGGCTGGTGGACGGGTCACCGCCATCGCGGTGCTTCACCACCTCCGTCGTCCGCTTCAGCGCGCCGACCTTGCTGACGCCGGCGACGTAGCGCCCATCCCATTTCAGCCGGAACTTGAAGTTCTTGTAGGGGTCGAAGCGCTGGGCGTTGACTGTGAACTGGGCCATGGTCCGTCCCTCCTCACGCTGCTTCGGTCTGGCCGGCGAGTTGCTGGATGCGCAGCACGACGAACTCGGCCGGCTTCAGCGGCGCGAAGCCGATCAGGATGTTGACGATCCCCCGATCGACATCGTTCTGCGTCGTCGTCTCCTTGTCGCACTTCACCAGATAGGCCTGGGCGGGGGTGGTGCCGGCGAAGGCACCCTGGCGGAACAGCGTCTGCATGAAGGCGCTGGCATTCAGCCGGATCTGTGCCCAAAGCGGTTCGTCATTCGGCTCGAACACCGCCCATTTCAGGCCCTGGAACAGGCTTTCCTCGATGTAGAGCGCGGTGCGGCGCACCGGCACGTATTTCCATTCGCTGGCCTTCTGGTCCGCGCCATCCAGCGTGCGTGCGCCCCAGGCGATCGAGCCATAAACCGGGAAGTTGCGCAGCACGTTGACGCCGACGGGATTCAGCGCGCCATTCTCTCCGTCCGTCAGCTTTACTGTCACCTCGGCGTTGCGGAGATTGGCATCGACGCCGGCAGGGGCCTTCCAGACGCCGCGCCCGGCATCGGTGCGAGCATAGATACCGGCCATGGTGCCGCTGGCGCCGACCTCGCGCGGGCGGCCTTCGTTCAACGGGTCCGGCACGATCAGGCGGGGGAAGTAGAGCGCGGCATTCTTGTGCCGCAGCGTATCGTGCGCGCCCATCCAGCCGCGCATCGCGGCCTCGGTGCGGACGGAGGCCGGGATGTCGAACAGCACGAAGGCGCGGCGTTCCTCGCAAAACGTGCCGGCGGCGGCCATCACCTGGCTGTAGGGGCCATCATCCAGCGCCGCCGCGCGCGGTAGGCAGAGCAGGTTGAACACCTCGGGCGCGATGCGGTCCAGCGCATACATCCCTTCTTTCTGGTCCGGGTCGCCGATGATGGCGTTGGCGTCAGGCGGGTCGCCATCATCACCACCGCCGAGATCCTGCCACGCGCCCGCGGGCGGGCCGCCGCGCGGGTCCGGCGCCACGGCGATGGGCAGCGACCCCAGCCCCTCATCCTCCAGCTTCACCAAGGAGGACGCGGCATTGACCACGGAGACCGCGTAGCGCGGGCTGGTGGTATCCATCGCCAGGTTGAGGAAGGCTTCGTCCCGCACCACGCTCAGCGTGCCGGCGGTGCGGCTGACTTCCCGCACGAACAGGTTGAAGCGGCCCGGCGTACCGGCCGTGGTCGCCGCCACCTGCAGATTATCGCCCCAGAAGCCGGGGTCGATGGCACTGACGTTCAGCGTCTCCTGCGCCGGGGAGCCACCCAGCAGCGGCGCGAAGGACGGCACCGGCGCACCGCCTGCCACACGCACCACCCAGGCGATGCTGCCGCCATTCAGGTAGAATTGCTGCACGGCGTAGCTCGCCTCGCTCCCGGCGCTCAGTCCGCCGAAGCGGCGATTGAAATCGGCGAAGGAGGTGATGCGCACCGCCTCGTTCAACGGCCCGCGTTCGAATGCATCGACGAAGGCGGTGGCGGAGGTGCTGACCCCGGCGATGGGGCGCACGCCACTCGGCACCTCCTCCACATACACGCCAGGATAGGTGTAGCTGGCCGGCATCAGCGTGGTCCTCTCACTGTGTTGGCAGGGGGTGGTGCGCGCTCATCGGGCCAGTTCGTCCCACAGCGCGCGGTGGCGGCGGGCCGAGCTGGCCCAGTCATTGGCATGGCAGAAATCCTGTGCCGCTGCGGCGGTTCGGTCCCGCAGGGCCGTGTCCTCCAGCAGCCGGGCGATGCCGGCCACCGGGTCAGCCTCGCGGTGCACCGCCTCGCCGAATTCCTCGAACCACTTGGCGGTGCTGGCCAGCACGGGCACGCCGCTGGCCAGCCCGACGCCAATGGCGCCGCTGGCCGAGACATGGGCCGTGCCGTCGTAGTGATAGGCGACGACATCCGCCTCGGCGGCCAGCCGTGCAGCGCAATATTCGGCGGGCGAGTAGTCGCGCACGCGGCGGACCTTCAGGCCGCGCGAGGCCTGCTCCCACTCCGCTTCCAGGCGCGGGTCCTGCGTGTGGCTGAACATCAGCAGCTCGGTGCCCGGCAGGGCGCGCAGCACGTCCAGCAACCGCCAGAAGCCCTTGTGCCGTCCGAGGAAGCCGAAGGCGCCGATGACGCGCCCGCGCTGCGTCTTGCGTGGCGGAAACCAGGTCGGCCTTCCATGCGGGATATGCGCCACCCTGGCGCCGGGCAGGCGCCGCCGCAGCATCTCCGCCCCGCGCGCCGTCAGCGAGACCAGGGCGCCCGCCTCCGCCTCCCAGGGCGAGGCGTGAGGCATCACCGTGTGCTCCGTCACCACCGTCGGCACGCGCTGGTGGCGGGCCAAGGCGAGTGCGCGGCTCATCTCTGCATCGGTGAACAGGCCAAATTCGTGCTCGATCTGGAGCACCGCCGCGCCGGCGAGGTCAGGCTCCCGCCCCACGGCCGTGGCGCGCGGCCCGGCACAGGCGGCCACCGCCGCCGCATATTCCGCCACGCCGCAGGGCCGCCCGAGGCTGGAGGTCCAAAGCACCACGCGGCGGGCCAGCGGGCGCGGGCGGGTCAGCCGCGCTTCCATCACTTCCAGCGTCGCCGGGCCCATGTTCCGCACGTCCCGGTGCCGTGCCACCCAGCGCGCCGCCTCCGCCCCCATCTGGCGTGCTTCCTGGCGGTGCGTGGCGGCCCAGCGCAGCTGCGCTGCCGCCTGCTCCACGTCCGGCACGCCACGCACGCCGCCGGGGCCGAAGGGCGTGTCCTCGCACGGCTCCATGCCGGCGCGCGCCACGGGCAGCACCAGGCCGCGCGCATCTTCGCAGATATCCGCCTGGCCTTCGGAGTCGAAGGCCACCACCGGCAGGCCGGTCGCCATGCCCTCCACCAGCGGCAGGCCGAAGCCCTCGCTGCCCAGCGCCAGCAGCACGTCGGCCTCCGCATACAAATCAGCGATGCCGCGGCTGGGCCGGTTCTCATCGACGAAGCGGATACGCGGGTCGTCGGATGCGAAGTGGCCGTGGCGGAAACGCGACTTGATCAGCAGCCGTGCCTCCGGGTCATCGGCGAAAGCACGGCGCCAGGCTCCCACCGCTTCGCGCGCATGCTTGCGGCCGATCATGGTGGCGACCAGCAAGGTGGTGAACATCTGCCGCTCCGGCCGCTGCACGGGCGCGTAGATGGCCGGGTCCACGCCCGGCATCACCACGTCCACTGGCACCGTCACGCCACTGCGGCGGCAGACATCGACCAGGAAGCGGGACGGCACCAGCACCGCCCGCGCGCGGTTGAGCGCCGCCGCCCAGCCCGGCGGCAACAAGCTGGCTTCCCACATGGTGGAGATGAACAGGTCCTGCGCCCCGGCATACCGCTCCAGCTCCGCGCCGGGGCAGGCGAAGTACAGGACGGGCCCGCGCGGCGCGGTGGCCGGTTGGCGGGCTAGCAGCGCGCGGGTTGCGGGAGCCAGCCCGGCCGGATCTACCGCCAATGGCTGCAGGGATACCTTGGCCCCGGCTTCCACCAATCCCAGCGCCAGATGCTCCGCCAGCGATCCGTAGCCGTCATAGACAACGAAGGGAGCAACCAGGGTGATGTCGTCGCCCGGCGGGCGCGGCGCTGCCGGGGCTGCGCCGCCTTTGCGCAGGCCGGCGTAGAAGGCACGGTCACTGGCCAGCAGCCGCGTCACTTCCTCCAGCGGTCGCCGTTCCCAGCGCGGCCCCTTCAGCCGGCGCGGTGCCGTATTGCCCTGGTGCAGCACCGCGACATACAGCGACGATGCGTCGATCGGCGCCTGCCGCGTGGCCGGCACGCCGCGCATGAAAGCTTCATCTTCCCCGACATCCACTGCGAGAAACGGATTCGCCTGCCAGGCCGCCCGCTCATACAGCAGGGAACCGCCGCAGAAGGACGGCGGGTCGCCAGCCGGGCGGCGGTACATCCAGGCCTCGCCGGTCAGCGGCACGTAGTGCAGCATGTCCCGTGCGCCGGAGACGGCGGCACCTGTCTGCCGCAGCGTCGCCAGTTGGCGGCTCAGCCGGTCCGGCGCGCACCAGTCGTCATCGTCCCAGTGGGCGATATGCGTACCCCGCGCCGCCTCGCACGCCATGTTGCGCTTGGCGCCCAGCGGGGTACGGCCTTCCAGCCTGATATAGGTGATAGGGGCATCGTCCGGCAGCAGGTTGCGTACCGGTTCCGCGCCGTCATCGACGACGATCAGTTCCTTGTCCGGGTGGTCCTGCCGCAGAAAATAGCGCACGGCCTGGGCCACGAACTCACCACGGTCCCGCGTCGGCATGATGCAGCTGATGCGAGACAACGCGGCCTCCTCACGCTTCACCCCCGTACCTTGCGGGTCTCCGCACAGCCGGCGTGGGAGGCGAACCGTGAACCTGGTGCACGCGCGAAGTCAATTTATTTCGAAACCGAAATTCTAACTATGGTTGACGGTGATGTTGACACCGCAGCGAAATTGGCCAAGCCAAAGTTTACACTGGCGAGGCCGTTATCAGCTCATCGGACAAGCCCTGATAGGAGCTGGCAACTGAGCGACGACCCTGGCCGATGCGGAGCTCAACCTTCATGCGCCGATCCATGGCAGCGGCGGCGAGGGAGAACCAATGCGCAGCGCCCTCACCCTGGGCGCGTCGCGCTGAACGGCGGCGAAACTGGCTCCGGATCAGGAGAAACGGCGCGGGCTGCAAAGCCCGCGAGCCCGGCTGCCGCCCCCGCCGGCACCCGGCCTGCACAGCACAGGCTGGCAGGCAGGAGCCTTCGGCGGGGCCGTTTCAGGCCCAGAAGCCTCAGCCCGCCATGACCTGCGCCAGCCACCGCCCGCTGGCGGCAATGGCGCGGTCCGCCGCACCGACATGCCCGGCGGAGCGCAGGAACCCGTGCACGGTGCCGGGAAAATATTCTTCGCTGACCGTAACAGCAGCCTCGCGCAGTTTGGCCGCCATGGCGAGGTTCTCGCTGGCCAGGACATCCAACTCCGTCAGCGTCATGTGCACCGGCGGCAGGCCGCGCAGGTCGGCGCGCAACGGTGCGACAAAGGGGTTCACCCGGTCGGCCGCCTGGGGTGCATAGCAATCCCAGTAGAAGCGCATCCGCTCCCGCGTCAGGCCGTAGCCCTCGGCGAATTCCTCGTAGGACGCGGTATCGAAGCGGCTGTCATAGACGCCGTAACCCAGCAGCAGGCCACGCAACGTGACCTCCGGCGCCACTTCCCGCAACATCAGCGCGGCGCCCAGCGCCAGGTTGGCCCCGGCGGAATCGCCACCAAGGACGATGCGCGCCGGGTCCAGCCCCCATTCCGCGCCGCGCGCGGCGATGGCGCGGGTGACGCCAGCACATTCCTCCAGCGCCTGCGGGTACACCGCCTCCGGGCTCAGCGCATAGTCCGGCCCCAGCACGGCGCAGCCGGATGCGGCGGCGTATTCGCGCATGGTGCGGTCATGCGTATCGATGCTGTTCCAGACCCAGCCGCCGCCATGCAGATAGATCAGCACCGGCAACGGCCCGGTCGCCGCATTCTTCGGCTTGTGCAGCCGGCAGGCGATGCGGCGGCCCCGCACCGGCAGCCACAGATCCTGACTTTCCGCCATGTCCGGACCGCCGGTCAGCGTCAGATTCAGCGCGTCATTGATGGCACGCGGCTCATCGAAGGGCCGCATCAGGCGGATGGGCGGGAAGGCCTTGGCGCGCTCCTCCATCATCGCGTTGAAGGCGGCCATCTCGGGGTCGATCCGGTGCATCGTCTCAGCCCGCCTGGCGCGTCATGGTGCGCAGCGTGACGAACTCCTCCGCCGCGGTGGGATGGATGCCGATCGTGGCATCGAAATCCTCCTTGGTGGCGCCTGCGACGATGGCAATGGCGATGCCTTGCATCATCTCCGCCGCATCATCCCCCAGCATATGCGCGCCCAGCACCTTTCGCGTGGCGCGGGAGACGACGAGCTTCATCACCGTCCGGCGCGTCCGCTTGCTGATGGTATGGCGCATGGGGGTGAAGCGGGTCAGGTAGATATCCACCGGCTCCTGCAACACCGCCTCCTCCTCCGTCAGGCCGACCGTGGCGGCGGGCGGGATGGTGAAGACGGCGGTGGGCACGTTCTTCAGGCTGGCCATGCGCGGCTTGTGGCCGAACAGCGTGTCGGCCAGCGCATGCCCCTGGGCCGTCGCCACCGGGGTCAGGTTCAACTGGTCCGTCACGTCGCCGATGGCGAAGATATGCGGCTGCCGCGTCGTCTGGTGTGCATCCACCGGGATGGCGCCGAAGCGGCCGGTGAGGATATCCACCGCATCCAGGTTCAGGCCCTTGCTGTTCGGCTCCCGCCCCGTGGCGAACATCACGGCGTCGGTCGTCACGGTATGGCCCAGCACGGTGGTCAGCTGGATGCCGCCCGCCACCTGGTCCAGCCGCGCCACCTCGTGCCCCGCATGCTGGCGGATGCCGAGATGGTCCAGCGCGTCGCGCATCGCTTCACGGATGTCGTGGTCGAAGCCGCGCAGCGGCAGCGGCTGGCGGTAGACCAGCTCGACCTCCGCCCCCAGCGCCCGCAGCAGGGAGGCGAATTCCAGCGCGATATAGCCGCCGCCCACCACCGCCACGTGCTTCGGCAACGCCTTCAGCGTGAACAGGTCGTCCGAGATCAGGCCCAGGTCGGCGCCGGGGATCTCCGGCTTCACCGCATGGCCGCCGGTGGCGATCAGGATGCGCTCCGCCGTCACCCGCTTGCCGCCGACATCCAGCGTGTGCGCGTCGATGAAGGTGGCGCGGGCATCGAAGCTGGTGACGCCGGCGTTGGTCAGCAGGCGGTTATAGATGGCGGAGAGCCGTTCGACCTCCCCATCCCGCGCCTTTGCCAGCACGGACCAGTCATGCGTGCCGGCCTGCATGCCGGTCCAGCCGAAGGCAGGGCCTTCCTCGGCCCACAGCCCGTACTCGCCGGCATTGACCATGATCTTCTTCGGCACGCAGCCGACATTGACGCAGGTGCCGCCCCAGAAACGCTCCTCCGCCACGCCCACCCGGGCACCGTGGCCGGCGGAAATGCGGGCGCAACGGACGCCCCCCGATCCGCCACCGATGACGAAGAGGTCGAAATCATAGGCGGACATGCAGCAACTCCCGGAGGTGGGCACAAAAAGGAGGAACGGCGGCAGAGATGCTCCCCGCCGCCGTATCGTTCAAGCCTGGCCGTTCAAAGCCTGGCCGTCCAGCTCAGGCTGGCCGGCGGCAGGCGTGCTCAGCCGCCAAGGCCGCCCAGCGCCATGTACTTCGTCTCCAGATATTCCTCGATGCCGTGGGTGCTGCCCTCGCGGCCCAGGCCAGACTGCTTGAAGCCGCCGAACGGCGCCTCGGCGGTAGAGATGATGCCCTCGTTGATGCCGATGATGCCGTATTCCAGCGCCTCGGCGACGCGGAAGATGCGGCCGACATCGCGCGCGTAGAAGTAGGAGGCCAGGCCGAACTCGGTATCGTTGGCCAGCTTGATCGCCTCCTCCTCCGTCTTGAAGCGGAACAGCGGCGCGACGGGGCCGAAGGTCTCCTCGCGGAAGATCAGCGCGTCATGCGACACGTTGGCCAGTACGGTCGGCTGGAAGAAGTTGCCGCCCTTGGCATCCGGCTTGCCGCCGGTGACGACGCTGGCGCCCTTGGCCAGGGCATCGTCGATATGCTCCTGCACCTTCTTCACCGCATCGGCATTGATCAGCGGGCCCTGGGTAACGCCCGGCTCCATACCGTTGCCGACCTTCAGCGCCTCGACCGCCACCTTCAGCTTGGCGGCGAAAGCGTCATAGACTCCCTCCTGCACCAGCAGGCGGTTGGCGCAGACGCAGGTCTGGCCGGTGTTGCGGTACTTCGAGGCAATGGCCCCCTTCACCGCCTCGTCCAGGTCCGCGTCGTCGAAGACGATGAAGGGCGCGTTGCCGCCCAGCTCCATCGACGTCTTCTTGATCGTCTCGGCGCACTGGGCCAGCAGGATGCGGCCGACTTCGGTGGAGCCGGTGAAGGACAGCTTCCGCACCAGCGGGTTGCCCGTCAGCTCCTTGCCGGTGCCGGAGGACGGGCCGGTGATGACGTTGCACACGCCCTTCGGCATGCCGCAGCGCTCCGCCAGCACGGCGATGGCCAGGGCGGAGAACGGCGTCTGCGATGCTGGGCGGATCACGCCGGTGCAGCCTGCCGCCCAGCCGGGGCCGGCCTTGCGGGTGATCATCGCCGCCGGGAAGTTCCACGGCGTGATGGCGGCGAAGACGCCCACCGGCTCCTTCGTCACCAGGATGCGGCGGCCCTTGGCGTTCTGCGGGATGGTCTCGCCATTCACCCGGCGCGCTTCCTCGGCGAACCAATCGATGAAGCTGGCGGCATAGGCCACCTCGCCCTTCGATTCCGCCAGGGGCTTGCCCTGCTCCGCCGTCATGATGGCGGCCAGGTCGTCCGTATTGGCCAGCATCGCGGCGGCCAGCTTCTTCAGGATGGCCGCGCGCTCATTGGCCAGCATGGCGCGCCAGGCGGGCCAGGCGGCGTGGGCGGCCTCGATGGCCCGGCGCGTCTCGGCCTGGCCCATGGCAGGCACGGTGCCGACCAGATCGCCCGTCGCCGGGTTGCGGACTTCCAGGGTCTTGCCGCTATCGGCCTGGACCCACTGCCCGTCGATGAAATTGGCCTGCCGCAGCAGGTCCGGGTCCTTCAGAGGTAGCTTGGAGATGGCGTCGAGCATCGCGTTTCCCTTTCTCCGGCGCGGCTCTCGCTTCGGGGGCCGCTGCATGTCCGGGGAAAGGTAGGCCTGCGGCAGGCCCCTGTCAGCCTGGGCCGGGCGGATTATCAACCTTGGGCTGCAACATTTCGCGCGAGCCGCGCGTTCAGAGCCCACACCGGAAACCTCCGGTGGCAAAACCGGGCGGCCGTTTCTGCCACCCCGCAGACTATCTTACGCCTGGGAGGGCATCATGGGTCTCGTCCTACTGATTATCGTGATCCTGCTGTTGGTCGGCGCCTTGCCGCGCTGGGGCTACAGCTCGGGTTGGGGCTACGGCCCGTCGGGCGGCCTCGGCCTGATCCTGATCATCCTGCTGATCCTGCTCCTGATGGGCCGGATCTGACGCTAACCCGCGCCGCCCCTGCAGAGGGGCGGCGCGGATCTTGAGATCACACGCCCGCCAGGGGCGCGGCTTCCGTGAGCTGCGGCATTCCGGCCGGCACCTGGCCCTGCATCGGCGCCGCAGCGGGCCGAGGCGTCTCCGCAAGATCGACGCGGATATCAGCCGGATAGCGGCTGTTGGCCCCCTAAGCCGCATCCACCACCACACCCACGACGCCACCCAGCAAGATGTTGGCGAAGGTCGTGCCGGTGAAGCCGGCTTCCACGACGATGGTGGAGGACATGTAGCCCTCCTTCCCACACTTCACCGACAAATCCTGCCGGCTCTTATTGATGCGGATGCTGGCAGGGGTCGCCGCGACCGCCCCCACACGCTGCCCTTCCCGATCAATCGTGCACGTGGCGCCCGCAGGCGTCGTCGTGACGGTGATGTTGTCGCTCGTGCCCTCAATCATGGTGGCGCAGGCGGACAGCAGGGCCAGTGGAGCCAGAAAGATCAACCGCATCAGAAATATTCCAGGGTGGTTATGAACCCTGGCGCTATTGCTGACCTGCAACGAACAGACAAGCCAAAGCTAGCGTTTGTTCACGGTTTCGAGAGCGTTGTGGTTTTCAGGCATCAGCATGGCTGATGGGCAGGGCCCGCAAAGCCAGCTCCAGCGCTTCCAGCATGGCGCCACTCTGCAGGGATTGGATGATCCGCCGCGCGGCCTTCATGCGGGGCGCCGACCTCTCCAGCACAATTGCGGCCCAGATGGCCGCCGCTACCCCCGCCGCCAGGGCAACGTAGATTTGCGCCAGGACGAGCAGCATACCGCCGTGCAGCGGCGCCATGATAACAACCACCGCGACGAACATGGCCGCCAAGGTCAATCCAACCGCCAGAATAACGTCGAGCCGCGCCAGCCGCAGGGCGGTCGCCGCCTCAATCCGCAAGCGTGGCAGGGCGGCCTTCAACGGGTCCGGTGCCATCGGCGCCCCACCTCGGCTGGCGAGGTAACGGCGGGCCATCAATTCGGTCTGGGCAGGGCGGGTCCAGGTCACGGCATGGCTCCGACGGTGACAAGCTTATGCTGCGTTGCAACATACTGCTTCCCCGCCGGAGATGCCAAGAATTCCCGGTGCCGCCAGCCATGCGCACCAGGCCAGTCTGATCATGCAACCCGGGTTATTCGACCGTCACGGCCTTCGCCAGATTGCGCGGCTGGTCCACATCCGTGCCCTTCAGCACCGCGACATGATAGGCCAGCAACTGCACCGGAATGGCGTGCAGGATGGGGGCGACGAAAGGGTCCACCGTCGGCAGCACTACCACCCGCTCGGCGAAGCGGCGCAACGAAGGGGCGCCGATCGCATCGGTGAACACCATGATACGGCCGCCGCGCGCCGCCGCTTCCTGCAGGTTGGAAGCGGTCTTCTCGAACAACGGCCCGCTCGGGCACAGCGCGATCACCGGCACAGCCGGGTCGATCAGTGCGATCGGGCCATGCTTCATCTCGCCGGCAGCGTAGCCCTCGGCGTGGATGTAGCTCAGCTCCTTCAGCTTCAGCGCGCCTTCCAGGGCGATGGGGTAGAGGCTGCCACGGCCGAGGAACAGCACGTCCCGCGCCTGCACCACCTCCCGCGCCAGGTCCTGGATATCCTCGCCATTCTCCAGCAGCGCCGCCGCGTGGGCCGGCACTTCCAGCAATGCCGCCGTCAGCCGCGCCTCGTCCTCGGCCGAGAGCACGCCACGCGCACGGCCGAAGCCCAGCGCCAGGCAGGCCAGCACCGCCAGCTGCGCCGTGAACGCCTTGGTGGAGGCGACGCCGATCTCCGGCCCCGCCACCGTCAGCACCTTGCCGTCGCTCTCCCGCGCCATGCTGCTCTCGTCGACATTGACGACGGAGAGCACTTTCTGGCCCAGCTGTTTCAGCAGGCGCAGCGCCGCCAGGGTGTCGGCGGTCTCGCCGGACTGGCTGACCATCACCGCGGCGCCGCCCTTCGGCACCACCGGCTCGCGGTAGCGCAACTCGCTGGCGATGTCGGAATCCACCGGGATGCGAGCGATCTGCTCGAACCAGTAGCGGCCGACCTGCGCAGCCAGATAGGCCGAGCCGCAGGCGGACAGCGTCAGGCGCGGCACCACCGCGGGGTCGAACGGCAGCTCGGGCAGCACGGCGGCACGGCTGGACGGGTCGATATACTGGCGCAGCGTATCGCCCAGCACGACCGGGTGCTCATGGAGTTCCTTCTCCATGAAGTGGCGGTAGTTGCCCTTGCCGACGGCGGCGCCGGAGAAGGCGGTCAGCTTCACCGCGCGCTCTACCTTCCGGTCCTCGGCATCGAAGAACTGGGCGCCGCTATCGGTGACGACAGCCCAGTCGCCCTCTTCCATGTAGGCAATGCGGCGGGTCAGCGGCGCCAGCGCCAGCGCGTCGGAGCCGACGAACATCTCCTCCTCGCCATAGCCGACGGCCAGCGGGCTGCCGCGCCGTGCCGCGATCATCTTGCGGCCATGGCCGGCGAAGATCATCGCCAGGCCGAAGGCGCCGTTCAGCCGCTTCAGCGTGGCGCTGGTCGCGCCTTCCGGCGTTGCACCGGCGGCCAGGTGGTGGTCCAGCAGGCGGGCGACGGTCTCGGTATCCGTCTCCGTCTCGAACACCACGCCCTCGGCTTCCAGCTCCGCGCGCAGCTCGGCGTGGTTCTCGATAATGCCGTTATGCACGACGGAGACCCGCGTGGTGCCGTGCGGGTGGGCGTTGCGCTCGGTCGGCGCGCCATGCGTCGCCCAGCGGGTGTGGCCGATGCCGGTGGTGCCCGGCAGCGCGTGCCGGTCCAGCACATGCTCCAGGTTGATCAACTTGCCCTCGGCGCGGCGGCGCTCGATATGGCCGTTGACCAGCGTGGCGATGCCGGCGCTGTCATAGCCGCGGTATTCCAGCCGCCGCAGAGCTTCCAGAAGACGGGGGGCGGCGTCCACGCGCCCCACCACTCCGACGATGCCGCACATCAGCTTTGACCCTTGTTCTTCTGCCGTGCCGCGCGGAATTCCGCCGCTGCGCCGGGTTTCTCCGCCTGCCGCGCCCGGCCGAAGGCCATGGCATCGGCGGCGACATCCTGCGTGATGACCGAACCGGCCGCGACGAAGGCGCCATCACCCAGCTTCACCGGGGCCACCAAAACGCTGTCCGAACCCACGAAAACCCCTTCGCCGATGGTCGTGCGATACTTCGCGAAGCCATCGTAATTGCAGGTAATCGTTCCGGCTCCAATATTTGTTTTGGCTCCAATGTCCGAATCACCCAAATAACTCAGGTGATTAGCCTTCGCGCCGACACCAAGCGTAGTATTCTTGAGCTCCACGAAATTTCCGACATGGGCAAAGGGCCCGACATCGGTCCCCGGCCGCAGCCGGGCGTAAGGTCCGACGACAGCACCCCCCCGTACGGTGCAACCTTCCAGGTGGCTGAAGGCGCGAATCGTCGCTCCGCTTTCCACCTGGACCCCCGGGCCGAACACCACATGTGGCTCGATCGTGACATCCTGGCCCAGCACGGTGTCGTGGCAGAACACCACGCTCCCGGGTTGGATCAGCGTGGCGCCGTTGGCCATGGCGGCATGGCGCAGGCGGGCCTGCACCTCGGCCTCGGCATCGGCCAGCTCCAGCCGGCTGTTGATGCCGCGCAGCTCGGCCTCCGGCGCTTCCACCGCGCGCACTCGCTGACCATCGGAGACGGCCAGGGGGATGATGTCGGGCAGATAATACTCGCCGGCCCGGTTGTCGTTGCGGACGCCGCGCAGCCAGCGGAACAGGTCTGCGGCGGGTGCGCACAGCACGCCGGCATTGCACAGGCCGATGGCGCGCTCCTCGGCGCTCGCATCAGCGAATTCGACGATGCGTTCCACGTTGCCGGCGGCGTCCTGCACCACGCGGCCATACTTCGCCGGGTCGGCCGGCCGCATCGCCAGCAGGGCCAGGCCGGATTCCTGCCGTGCGGCACGCAGGCGCCGCAGCGTCTCGGCCGAGATCAGCGGGTTATCGGCGTACAGCACCGCCACGTCGCCCTCGAACGCATCCAGCAACGGGGCCGCCTGCAGGGCAGCATGGCCGGTGCCCAGGCGCTCGGCCTGAACCACTGTCGGGTGGGGCGAGGCCGCGGCCTCCAGGGCCGGCATATCCGGCCCGACCACGACGACGATGCGGTCGAACACCCCTTCGCAGGCCGCGATCAGGTGGTTCAGCATCGGGCGCCCGGCCAGCGGGTGCAGCGCCTTCGGCAACTGCGAGCGCATGCGGGTGCCGAGACCGGCGGCGAGGAGGATGGCGGCTGCTTGCATGCCGCCCATCTGCCTGTAGCACCCCCATTCCGGCAAGGGTCACGCAGCGGTCGCGCCTGTCACATCGCATTGCCGACCGAAACATGGCATGCCACCCCCATGCAACCGACCGCGATCTTCGACCTGGACGGCACGCTGGTGGACAGCGTTCCCGACATTCACGCCGCCCTGAACCGCCTGATGGGCTCCCGCCTGCTGCGCGGCTTCACCCGGCAGGACGTCATGGGCTTCATTGGCGACGGGGTACCAACGCTGCTGGCCCGCGCCTTCGCCGCGCGGGAAGCGACGCAGGACGCCGCCGCCCTGCCCGACTTCCTGGCCGATTACGAAGCCAATGCCGCCGTGCACACCAAGCCATTCGCCGGCATCCCCGCCGTGCTGGACCAGTTGGAAGCCGCGGGCTGGCGCATGGCCGTCTGCACCAACAAGCCGGAAGCCGCCGCGCGCATCCTGCTGGATGCGCTGGGCCTCAGCGGGCGCTTCGCCGCGCTGGGCGGCGGGGACAGCTTCCCAACCCGCAAGCCGGACCCCGCCCACCTGCTGGCGACGCTGCAGGCCGCGGGTGGTGACCCGGCCCACGCCGTCATGATCGGCGACCATCATAACGACGTGGCCGCCGCCCGTGGCGCCGGGGTCCCGGCGGTGTTCGCCGCCTGGGGCTATGGCCCACGGGAAGCGGCGGATGGCGCGCCGGCGGCGGAAGCCCCGGCCGCACTGCCGGCGCTGCTGGACGCCGCCCTGGCCGCCGGCGCCGCCGGCCCGACTTCCATCAAGTAGATCGTCATCGCCCCGAACAGGCGGCTGGGAATTTCCAGCCGCACCGGGATAGGCATGTCACCCGGGCGCGGCGGGGCCATCCAGGCCACGCCTTCCTGCGGCTCCCGCGCCCGCTCCGAATCATCCTGCTTGAAGCCGGCGGTCTGCAGGCCGGTGAAGGCGCAGCGCAGCGCCTCCCCATGCCAGGCGGAGCTCCAGGGAAACAGGCGGTCGCGGCCGGCGGTGCGGGTCTGCATCTCCACCCGCCGCGCCCCGTCATAGATCACGGTCTGCGCATCGCAGCGGCCGGTCTCGGCGATGATGCGCGCCAGCTGCGCGACGGCGGAGAACTGGTCCGTGGTGTTGCGCGTCTGCGCTTCCGGCACCGGGTCCCGCTGCTCGTCGGGGTCGGCCTGACGGATGCGCACGACGGGCTGGCCGGCGGGGTACTCCATCAGGGTGCGGCGGGCCTCGCCCCGCATGGTGCCGGCGACGTTGTAGCGCTGCGGCCGCGCCTGGTTGCCCACCCAACGCCCCTCGGCGCCGCCGCTGAATTCCGCCCCGCCGAACAGCCGCGCCATGCCGGTGGTGCGCCAGGCGGCGGTGACCGAATATCTGCCCGGCGTATCCACATCGAAAATCGCTTCCACCTGCATCATTTGCAGGCCACCGCCGCGCACGCTGTACAGAGCGCGCAATGGTTCCGCCGCAGCTGGCGCCGCAGCCAGCAGCCCACACGCCGCCAGCAGGGAGGCCGCGGCAAGAGACGCATGGGAAACAGTGGCTTGGATGGGCATCGGCATAAACTGATCTCCGCATGCGACGAATGGAAGCAGAACGCGTGACACCCGCTTGACACGACAGCGCCTGGACCGTATTTCCCGCGCCGTCCCCGATGGGCGCGTAGCTCAGCGGTAGAGCATTCGCTTCACACGCGAAGGGTCACAGGTTCAATCCCTGTCGCGCCCACCATCGGGGACTTTCTCCACATCGCCAGACTAACCCCAGCGGCACCGCAAAGATGCGGCTGATCGCTGCGTTTCTGCTTGGCCGCAGCCACCGGACGCAGCATGCCCCGGAGACGGCTTCCCCGGGGCATCGATCGTCACGGACAGGCCCTGGCAGAGACCCTCCGGCACCGGCGAGGCCAGACAGCCCAAGCAGCACACCCCCTACAAATAGGCGCACCCCTGCGTCCTGCTAGCCTGCCGGCCTCTCGCCGTAACCGGCGAGCGCCGCGGAGTGAAATGCCCCGCCGTGCCGGCCGCGCGGCGGGGCATCCCTACCCTGTTCAGCGCGCCGGCGGCTGCGCGCCCGGGGCGGGGGCGCCAGGGGCAGGCGCGTCCGGGGCAGGCGTGACCGGTGCCGGG
>NZ_JACTVA010000041.1 GCF_014490485.1 Teichococcus aerophilus
CCGCGCCTGGCCGCGCCGGCCGGCACGGCCGTCGCCTCCGGTACGCCGGCCGCGCCGCCGGCGCAGCGGGTCGACGTGCGGGTGCAGCTGCCGGGCGCACCGCCCGGCACCGTGGTCACCACCCGGACGGCCGAGGGCGTGCGGGTCGAGCGGCCGATGGCAGGAGCGTTCTGATGGCGTGGCGTGACGATCTGCGGCCCGCCTCCTGGCGCGGCATCGACTTCGGCGTGCTGACGGCCGATGGCCGCTTTGGCCGCCGCACCGTGGTGCACGAATACGCCTATCGCGACGCCGTCTGGGTCGAGGATCTCGGGCGCGGCCCGCGCCGCCTGCAGCTGCTCGGCTTTCTGGTCGGCGATGACGTCGCCGCGCAGCAGGAAGCCATGATCGAGGCGGCCGAGCAGGACGGCGCCGGCGAGCTGGTGCATCCGCAGCTCGGTCTGCTCCGGGTGACCCTGATAGAGTTCGGCACCTCGGCGCGGCACGATCTCGGCCGCGTGGTCGAGCTGCACATGCTGTTCATCGAGGCCGGCGAGCGGCTGTTCCCGGCGGCTGGGCTGGCGACGGGCGACCTGCTGCGGCAGGCGGCCGACGCCGCCGGCGGCGCCTCGGGCGACAGCTTCCTGACCTCGCTGGCCGACACCGCCTCGGGCGGGCTGAACGCGGTGCGGCAGGCACAGAGCACGCTGCGCGGCTGGACCTCGACCGCCAGCCGCCTGGTCGGCGACGCCACCAATACCCTCAACGCGGTGGGCGCGCTGGTGCCTGGGGTCGGCAATCGCTGGAGCCGGTACCTGACCGGCGCGCGCTCGCCGCTGGCGCGGCTGGGCTCGGCCAACGCCACGGTCGCCAGCCAGCTGTCCCGGCTCAGCCGGGCCCGGGCGTCGGTCACACAGGGAGCACAGGACGTGCAAGATCTGGCGGAACGGCTGTGAGTGCCGGAAGCGACTTCGTCGCCGCCGTGCAGGCCCTGGCGGCCGCCGTGGCGGCCACGGCCGATGATCCGGCGGATCGCATCCGCCTGCTGGCCGCGCTGGCCCGGTACCGCCCGGACGAGACCACCGGCGAGGGCACGATCGGCGATGCCATGGCGACGATGCAGCACGCCGTGGCGGCGCTGTGCCGGCGCGCGGCACTCGTAGAAATGGCCCGCGCCGTCGCCGCCAGCACGCCGCCCTCCTATGACGAGGCCGTGGCACTGCGGGATCTGGTCTGCGGGCTGCTCGATGCGGAGATCCTCGACGCCGGCGGCCGCGACGATGCGGCGGTGATGGCGTTGCGGGCGCTGAAGACGGCCGTGGCGGCCGACCTGACCGCCCGGGCGGCGGATCTGGCGGCGCTGCGGGACGTGGTCACCGGCGCGCCGCTGCCGGCCCTGGTGCACGTCTATCGGCTGTACCGGGATCTCGGACGTGGCGACGAGCTGGCCGCCTACGCCGGGACGGATGATCCGATCTTCCTGCCGCCCACCTTCCGCGCCCTGGGGCGCTGATCCTTTCGGCATCGCCTTGGAGCGACCTTATGCACGATGACGGCGAGTTGGTGCCGCTGGTCGATGGGCAGCGCCTGTCCGGCTGGCAGGAGATCCGTTCCTAGCGGATTGCGGCAGCCATCTTTTTCTCGATCGACGCCCATTCTTCTAAGGCGAGGCTCTGCAGAGCCTCAAATTTCTCCCGGTAGAGATGCTGAGAAACACTATAAGATTTCGCAAGATCGTTGGACGTATCTCGCTTATCGGCAAACAATGTCTCTATCAGCGCAACATCGTATCCAGACATCTGCATGGGTTGCTCTCCCACATCGATCTGGAAATATGCCAATGATTTTGCAGCAAAATTCAGAGCTATGACGATGTCGGAAGGTGGTTTCCGCTCGATCATGAACAGAATTGCATCCAGGATTGCCTGCTTGGAGTATGGAAGCAGGCTGCAATCATAGATCGCAGTCGGATTTGCAGGATAAGTCGCTAAAGCTTCGCTGTATTTGTCCAGGACCTTCTGATGCTGAATCCAGATCAGATGAGAATTATCTTTCCCGCCCCCGTGTCTGTATTGGCCGATAAATTGCAGTAAATCCATATTGCTGCACCCAAAACGCTGCTTCCGCAGAAATACGCTGAATGCGAAGCAAATAGCTATGAAACACCTTTGTTTCAGCCGCGCTTAGGACATGTATTCCATGCACGATGACGGCGAGCTGGTGCTGCTGGTCGATGGACAGCGCCTGTCCGGCTGGCAGGAGATCCGTGTCAGCCGCGGCATCGAACGCATCCCCTCGGATTTCGACATCAGCCTGACCGAGCGCTTCCCGGGTGAGATGGAGGCCGCGATCATCCGCGCCGGCACGCCGTGTCAGGTGATGATCGGCGGCGACCTGGTGGTCACCGGCTATATCGACCGCTACGCGCCCGAGATCAGCCCCACCGCGCACAGCATCCGCGTCGTCGGCCGCGGCAAGTGCCAGGACCTGGTCGACTGTTCCGCCTATCTGCGCGGCGTCAACAACCAGGTCATGCAGGCCACCACGCGCGAGCTGGCCGAAAAGCTGGCGGCGCTGTTCGGCATCAGCGTCACTGCCCGCGATGGGGATGGCGCCGTGGTGCCACAGTTCAACGTCATCCTGACCGAGACCAGCTGGGACATCATCGAGCGCGCTGCCCGCCACTCGGCCATGCTGGCCTATGAGGGCGCGGACGGGAACCTGATCCTGTCGCGCGCCGGTACCGATCGCATGGCCTCCGGCTTCCAGCAGGGTGGCAATGTCGAGCGCGCCCAGGCCACCTTCAGCGTCGACCAGCGCTTCAGCCTGTACGAGGTGGTCTGGCAGCCGCTGGAGGTGCTGGGCGATGTCAGCCGCGCCGCCGGCGCTGGCGACGCCGCCAATATCCGCGCCCAGGTGGCCGATATCACGGTCGGCGCCGACAAGCCCGGCACCGGCCGGCGCTTCCGGCCCAAGGTGCTGGTGTCCGACCAGGATCAGTTCGGCCAGGATATCGCCGAGCGCCGCGCGCTCTGGGAGCGCAACCGCCGCAACGGCCGCGGTCGCCAGGTCTTTGTGGTGGTGGACAGCTGGCGTGACGCCGCCGGCCGCCTCTGGGAGCCGAACGCCCGGGCGCCGGTGGATCTCCCGGCGCTCAAGGTCAGCGACGTCGAGTGGGTCATCGCCGATGTGACCTATCTGCGCGGCGAGAACGGCACCCGGGCAGAGCTGCTGCTGATGCCGGCCGAGGCCTTCGACCCCGAGCCCATCGTCCTGCAGCCGTTCGACGCGCAGGTGCTGAACAGCCTGACGCCGGCGGCGCCGGCCAACCCGACAGGAGCCCCGCCATGAGCGGCACGATCGACCGGCTGGCAGGCCGCCTGCTGTCGCTGATCGGCTTTGGCCGCATCACCGCGACCACGGCGCTGACCGGCAAGGGGCTGCGCCGGGCGCAGATCCGCTTCGACGACGCCGAGACACGCGACGAGACCCCGATGGTGGGCCAGTACGGCTTTTCGTCCCGGCCGCTGCCGGGCGCCGACGCCATCACCGTCTTCGTCAGCGGCAACCGCGCCAAGGGCATCGTCATCGCGACGAATGACGCCCGGTACCAGATCGACCTCGCGCCCGGCGAGCTGGCCGTGCACACGGATGAGGGCGACATGATCCACTTCCGGCGCGGCGGCATCATCGCCGTGAAGGCGGCCACCCGGCTGGCGATCGACACGCCGCTGGTGACCACCACCGGCCGCATCGAGGCCGCCGGCGACGTCAAGGCCGGCAGCATCAGCCTGCAGGGCCACAAGCACGGCCAGGTGCGCTCGGGCAGCGAGATCTCGGGCCAGCCGCAGCCGTGACCGGCGATATTGGGCTTGTCTGGAACAGCGACCTCTCCGGCGCTGACTGGACCCTGCTGCCCGGCGGCGACCTGCAGACCGCACCGCCGCTGGTGACCGCCGTCTACGTCTCCCTGTTCACCGACGCCCGGGCCCGCGACGACGACAAGCTGCCGGCCGACCAGAGTGACCGCCGCGGCTGGTGGGGCGACCTGCTGGATGACCAGCCGATCGGCTCCCGCCTCTGGCTGCTGCGCCGCTCTAAGCACCAGCGCGAGACGCTGCGGCTGGCGCAGGACTACATCCGCGAGGCGCTGCACTGGCTGGAGACGGACGGCATCGCCGCCCGCCTCGACATCGCCGCCGTCTGGCAGACCGCCTCGCGCATCGCCGCCACCATCGTCATCCACCGCGTCCAGGGCGGGCGGGACACCGTCACCGCCAGCTGGGCGTGGCAGGGAGCATAGCGCATGGCCTATCAGCGCCCGACACTGCGGACCCTGTTCGCGCAGGCCTCGGCCGACATGGCGGAAGCCACCGGAAATTTCGTCCTGCTGCGCACCTCGCCGCTGCGCATCGTCGCCAAGGTCCTCGCCGGGCTGGTCGACGGCGTCTACGGCTATCTCGACTGGATCGCCCGCATGGCGGTGCCGGTCACCGCCCGCGGCGAGTTCCTGCGCGCCTGGGCGGCGCTGGTCGGCCTGTTCGAGAAGGATGCGACGGCAGCCAGCGGCTGGGTCGCCTTCTCCGGCACGCCCGGCGCCATCCTGCCTGAAGGCACGCAGCTGGTGCGCGCCGCCGATGGCCTGCGCCTGGTCACCACCGCCCTGGCCACCGTGGCGGCCGATGGCAACCTGGTGGTGCCGGTGCGGGCGGTCGAGGCCGGCGCTGCTGGCAACACCGTGCTGGGCGCCGCCGTGGTCATCGCCTCGGCCGCCGCCGGCATCAACGCCGCCGGCAGCGTCGCCACTGCGATCGCCGGCGGCGCCGATGCCGAGGGCGAGGACGCGCTGCGCGACCGCATGCTCGATCGCTACCGCAACCAGCCGCAGGGCGGCGCCGCGGCGGACTACATCACCTGGGCCCGTGCCGTCGCCGGCGTCACCCGCGCCTGGTCGGCGCCCAATGCCGGCGGCGCCGGCACGGTGGTGGTCTACGTCATGCTCGACGCGGCGCAGGCGGAGCATGACGGCTTTCCGCAGGGCAGCAACGGCGTCGCCACGGCCGAGACGCGCGACTTCCCCGCCACGGGCGACCAGCTGCGGGTGGCCGACGCGCTCTATCCGCTGCGGCCGGCCACGGCGCTGGTCTACGTGGCCGGCCCGAACCCCGCGCCGATCAACCTGCTGCTCTCGGATCTCGACGAGGACAGCGTCGCCAACCGCGCCGCCATCAAGGCCGCCCTGCGCGGCATGCTGGTGCGGCTGGGCCAGCCCGGCGGCACGATCTACCCGAGCGACATCACCACGGCGATCGGCACCGTCGCCGGCGTCACCCGCTTCACGCTGACCGCACCCGCCGCGCCAGTGGTCCTGCCGATGGGCGCCCTGCCGGTGCTCGGCAGCATCAACGACTGGGACTGATCCATGCCGTCTCCGCTGTCCCGCACCGCCGCCGACTACCTGGCGGCGCTGAAGGCGCTGATGCCCTCCGGCATCGTCTGGCGCCGCGATACCGGCAGCACGCAGGTGCGGGTCCTCAAGGGCGTGGCCACCACCGTGGCCCGGCTGCGCGGCCGCGCCGACTACCTGCTGACCGACGCCTTTCCCGCCACGGCCGGCGAGTTGCTGCCGGAATGGGAGGACACGCTCGGCCTGCCGGATGGCTGCATCGGCGACGAGCCCACCCTGCAGCAGCGCCAAGCCCGCGTCACCGCCCGGCTGGCGGCCACCGGCGGCCAGTCGGTGCCCTACTTCATCGCCTTCGCGGCCGACCTTGGCTACGCGATCACGGTGGAGGAGTTCGCCCCGGCGCGAGCCGACGCGCTCTGCGCCGACGACCCGGTCTACGACGAGGCCTGGGCCCACACCTGGCGCGTGCATGCGCCCGAAACCACGCTGTTCGAGTTCGGCGCTGACATCTCCTGTGCCGACGAACCGCTCGCGACCTGGGGCAATGCCGCGCTGCAATGCGCGCTGTCCCGCATCCGCCCCGCCCATACCGTCATCCAGTTCGCCTACGGGAGCTGAACCATGCAGCGCATCCAGGACCCCACCGCGGTCACCGCCCTTCCCGCCGTGCCGACCCTCTCGGGCCCGGCCGGCTACTTCTCCGGCGGCAATCCCACCGGCGGCATCCCGGCCACCCGCGTGCGCGCCTGGTGGCTCAACATGATCCAGGAAGAGATCCTCAACGTGGTGCAGGCCGCCGGCCTGGCGCCGGACGCCAGCCCGACGCAGCTGCGTCAGGCCCTGCGCGCCCTCTATGGCGGCCCCAACGAGTGGCTGCGGCGGCTTCTGGACGAGGTCGGCGTCACGCCGGACATCAACAACCAGCATCTGGTGCTGAACGCGCTGAACACCCTGTTCATCCGCCGCCACGAATTCACCAACGTGCTGGGCAACAACGGCTACATGCGCACCCCCGGCGCCATCTTTCAGTGGGGCGCTTCAATCAGCACCTCCGGTACCACGCCGGTGGTGTTTCCGATCGCCTTCCCCACGGCGCCGCTCTCCGTGATCATCACCGAGCAGAATGCGCAGGGCTGGGGCTTCCCGCCGGCACCGACGATCTATGGCGTCAGCGATTCCACGGTTCTTGGTTTCAACGCCTATGCGGCCCGCATCCAGACCAACGGCATTCCCGGCTACGCGGCGGGATTGGGCTTCAGCTGGATCGCGGTGGGATACTGAGCATGACGCAGAAATTCGCCCTGCTGCACGCGGACGGCAGCGCGCGCGGCTTCCTCTCCGATGACCTGCATGACGAGATCCCGGCCGAGGCTGTGCCGATCTCCGACGAGATCTGGGCCGAGTGGATCGACCACACCGCCACGCGCCGCTGGGTCGACGGCCAGCTGCTGGTCATCGAGGTGGAGGAGCCGGCCACGCCGGTGCCGCAGATGATCACGCCGCGCGAGTTCCGCCTGCGCTTCACCCTGGCCGAGCGCGCCGCGCTGACCCTGGCGGCCTCGCAGACGCTCCTGCAGGGCGATCCCAGCCTGCAGGTCTTCCTCGACGATCTCAGCGCCGCCCAGACCGTGGATCTCGCCCATCCCGAGATCCTCGCCGGCATGGACGCCATCGTGGCCGCCAATCTGATCAGCCGCGCCCGCGCCGACGAGATCCTGGCGGCCTAACAGCCTTCCCTCACCGCTGAGCCCAGGACCACCGGACGCCGCCAGGCGCCCGGCGATCCCTGCTGGAGATCCCGCATGAGCGTGACCCTGCCGCCCGCCGTGCGGGCGTCGCTGGCCATCCAGGGGCGCGAGGACATCGTCTATCCGCGCTTCTGGCTGCGCCATGGCATCCGCGTGGTGCTGACCCTGACCGACGCCGCCACGGGCGCGCCGGTCACCGGCGCCGCCGGCGTGACCCTGCTGGTCGACCGGCCCACCGACGCGGACGACAGCTTCATCCCCCTGGCGGCGGCCGAGATCCGCCCCGGCGTCTTCGCCTGGGATCTCTATCTCGACCAGCCCGGCGCCTGGCGCCTCGCCGCTGAGTCCGTCGCCCCCCGCTTTTCCGCCGATCGCCTCGCCATCGACGTCATCGGCTGACGGAGACCCCCCATGTCCGAGACCTTGCCGCTGGCGGCGGAAGATGGAGCGATCCTCTATCTGCCGCAGGGCGCCGTCGCGCGCGCGCAGTACATCGACAAGCTGGCGCAGACCGACCCGACCGACGACGCCAAGCTGACCGTGGTGGTGGGCGGCGTCGCCTACAACACCACCTGGGGCGCCCTGAAGGCGGCCAATCTGGAGGCCGTGCCGGAGCTGGCCATCGAGGCCATCGCCGGCGACGTGCAGGCCGTCGAGACCGCCCGCCAGCAGGTCGAAGGCAATGCCGGCGCCGCCGCCAGTGCGGAGGTGGCCGCCCGAAACGCCGCCGATCTCGCCCTCAACGCGGCCAACGCCGTCACCGAGGCGACGGCCGGCGCGACCTTCGAGGATCTGGGCGACCTGGATAACGCCGAGTTCGCCGAGGCGCCGGATGGCCAGCGCACCCTGGTGCGCGGCGATCGCGATGGCTACCGCCAGCACCTGACGCTGCAGTTCCTGTTCGAGCAGCTGCTCAATGGCGGCCGCCTGCGCGACCCGCAGCAGACCGCCTATCTCGATCTGTCCGAAGGCCTGGCGCGCATCAATGACGGCCTGGTCGTCGGCGTGGATGAACAGGGCCCCTACTTCTCCGGCAACGAGACCGGCCCGCGTCTGCGCCTGCTGGATGGTCGCCTGACCTATCCCGATGGCAGCTACGACGAGTGGATCGATATCGGCGACGGCTGGGTCTGGGTCGAGACCGATCAGGTCACCGGCAACATCATCGCCGGCCTGCGGACGGACGGCACCGAGGTCGGCGGCGGCGGCGGCTCCACCGTCGTCACGGCGCCGGATCTGGTCAGCCGCGTTGTCGGCTACGGCGACAGCATGACCGCCTTCAATTCGTTCGGCGCCGAGGGCAGCAGCACCGCCTTCTACCGCACGGATGGGCCGATTGCGTGGCTGGCCTTCCTCAGCTTCCAGCAGCTTCGCTTTCATCCGCGCGACAATTTCGGCGTGCCGGGCGACACCACCGAGCAGATGCTGGCGCGCATTCCGCAGGTCCGGGCCAGCAAGGGCGACCTGGCTATCCTCCGCCCGGGCATGAACGACGCCGGCGGCGTGCCGCCGGAACAGTCGGCCGCCAACATCGCCGCCATGACCGAGGCCTGCCTGCAGTCGGGCAAGCGCGTCGCCTATCTGCTCATCGGCCCGCAGGGCGAAAGCGCCTGGTCGGGCGGGCCCGCGCAGATCTCCCGCCGCCTCCGCATCCAGGCCATCAACAAGGCGATGATCGAGGCGGCGCGGCACGATGACCGCCTGATCGTGCTCGACGCCTGCGCCGAGGCGACCGACCCCAGCACCGGCTTCTACCGCGCCGGCTATTCGCTGGACGGCACGCACGAATACCCGGCCGCAGCCTATGCCCGCGCCAAGGTTATGTACGCCGGCCTGAAGCACATCATCCGGCCGTCGCAGCAGGAATGGCGCGACCGCTTCGACGTCTACGACCCGCCCACCGCTGGCAAGACCACGGTGCTGAACCCGCTGGGCAACAAGCTGGCGAACGCGACCTTCGAGGGCGTGCCAACCACTATCACCAGCGGCATCTTCGCCGGATCGCAGATCCCGCCCGGGTGGACCGCCGCCCACACCAACGGAACCCCGACCAGCGGCACCGTCCGCTGGAGCATCGAGCCCTATACCGATGGCCGGCCGGGCAACCGGGTGGTGTTCACGGCCGAGAACGTGTCCGGGATCTCGAACGCCGCGATCTACTACCTGTACCAGGACCTGGCCATCATCGACCCGGCCCAGCTGCCCTATCCCACCGGGGTCTACGCTCCAGGCGAGACGCTGTGGCTGACCGAGCATATCTGGGTCGGGCCCGGCGCCAGGGGCCTGCAGCATTTCGGCGCGCGCGTGATCCAGACCACGGGCGAGCTGAGCAACAACGTCTACGCGCTGAGCAACCGCGACGCGGACTATCTGCTGCCCACGCTGGCTGAACCCATCGAGGGCCTGGACGCCACCTCGGAGCTGCTGGTGCTGCCACGGGCGGCGACCGGCGCGCCCAGCATCCGCGTCATGCTCCGCGTCGGCATGGCCCTCACCACCCCCGGCGGCGCCAGCGGCATCGTCAAGCGCGGCCTCCCGGCCCTGCGCCCCGTCACCCCCATTTAGGAGCCGCGTTGATGGCCACTCTCACGCGCGTCACCCGTCTGCCGGGCATCGTCGCCAAGCCGCAATACGGCACCATCCCGCTGGCGCCGCCCTCGGCGCCGGGCGCGGTGCGCAACCTGGCGGTCACCAGCATCACGCATAACGGTGCCACGGTGCTGTTCGATGCGCCGGCGACCGGCGGTGCGCCCACCGGCTGGCGCGCCCGGGTGGCCACCAGCCTGTCCGGCCCGTGGTCGGACGCCATCATCATCACCGCCTCCCCGGCCGTGGTGCCGCTGACGGCGCCGGAGACGACTTATCTGATCGAAATCGCGGCGATCAACGTCACCGGCCAGGGCCCCTGGTCGGCGCCGGTCAGCGCCACCACGGCGCAGGCGCCGCAGCCGCCGGGCGCAGCCACCACGCTGGTGGCCAGCGCCATCCGCCGCACCGCCTTCGTCGCCAGCTGGAGCGACCCCGTGGGCGGCAGCGCGCCGACCTCGGCCGCCCTGCGCTACCGGCCGCAGGGCGCGACCGCGTGGACCACGATGCCGGGCTTTGCCAAGGGCGCCACGCTGACCGCCCTGACCGCCGGCACGGCCTACGAGTGGCAGGTGCAGCTGGCGAACGACGCCGGCCCGGGCGCCTGGTCTGCGCTGGCCGCGACCACCACCACGGCCGAGTTCGCCGTGCCGGCCGTCGCCAACCTCGCCGACTGGCGCAACATGATGGAGACCCCCGAGGCCGGCCGGAAGAATTGGGTCACGGGTGTCGCCGGCGAGATGGTGGGCAGCCCGGTGATGGAGGCCGGCGGCACCAAGGTCACCAGCTGGTCGGCCTACTACAAGGGCGTGCCGGAGCAGGCGACGCAGACCTTCTACGTGGTCACCAGGTTCCTCGCGCCCATCACCGGCAGTGGCGATCGCCCGGTGGTGATCGGCTCCCGCGTGTCCAATGCGGAGATCGGCCTGACGATCTACACCGCAGGCACCTCCCCCGGCCCATCCTCGGTGCCGCTGCGGCTGTATGCCGGCTTTACCGACGGCACCTCCGTTGCCGCTGGCCCCCCTGGCGGGGTGTCGGTGGATCTGAGCCAGCCGACCATCCTGCGCACGCAGTGCCGCTCCGGCACGGACGTGTCCTTCAGCGACATCAGCCACAACCTGATCGGCGCCCCGGTCAGCATCTCCACCAAGACGCGGCTGCTCTCCTCGGTGCAGCCGCTGTTCTACGGCTCGAACAGCGTCTCTGCGTATTCGGGCAGCTGCGTCCTCTACACGGTGGTGGTGGTCAACGGCGTGCCGACCAGCGCCGAAGACGCGGCCATCGTCGCCGCCATCCGCGCCGAGATGGCCTACTGGAGCGTGGCGGAAGCTGCCGCCGCGGCCTGACCGGCTCCCATCACCCCGCCACCTCACGGCCATAACCTCTGACGTGGCTCCGGCCGCGAGGGACACGCCATGCCGATCTTTGATCCGCCGCCGAACCTCTCCGATCTGGCGTGGTCCCTCGCGGCCACGGCTGCCGGCCGGGTGACGCTGATGCTGCGCGCCGCGCGCGAGGCGACCACCTGGCGCAGCGCACTGCGCACCCTGCTCTGGGAGCTGCCCATCACTGTCTCGCTCGGAATGATCTCCTGGGCGCTGACCGACTGGCTCAGCCTGCAGGGCGGCGCTGCCTTCGTGCTGGCGGCGATGCTGGGGCGCTTTGGTCCCGACCGGCTGGAGCCGTTCTTTGACAGCTTCCTGGCTCAGCTGGTGCGCAAGCCCTGAGCCCCGGCTTGCGCAATTCCGCAAGTTGACCCGTTCGCATTCATGCGAACAGCAGGCGGGCCATCCACGGCGTGGAAGCGTGAACCCACCGCCCTGGATGGCCCTGCCGCACCCTCGCCTGGGACTCTTCAAGGGCGCGACGCGGCGCTCTTAGCGGCGGCCACCCATCTAGCCAATTCCAAGATCTCTCCAGGTGTCAATCGTGGCGAGCCAGTAGCCGACGGAGGTGGCGAGAGTGCCGTCCAACGGATGCCCTTTTAAGAACAATGCGTGACGACCCTTTTTAGATTTGATGAGGGCACCCCGGTAACTCTGTACCAACCAGCCGTCTAGATCCACGCAGATGACTGTGAAAGTCTTATCAGTGAATCTGCCTATCATATCACCACAACGTTTCGAATACTGTCGCCTTAATCTCGAATTCGTAACGTTTTGTAGATAGTTCTGCCATGCGGCTGATAGCCCGCCAGTAGCACGTGATCTTCGCCTGGCGGCGGCGCGTATGACGATTCCCCCCCCCCCCCACATTCTGGAGATCCACCGGATGGCCAAGGCCAGCACCGATCCCACGCGCTCGCGCGGGTTCCGCAACCGCAATCCCGGCAACATCGACTGGAGCGCCACAAACAAGTGGCAGGGCCAGCTCGGCAAGGAATCCGGCCCAGGCGCCCGCTTCGCCGTGTTCAGCAGCCACGAATACGGCATCCGCGCCCTGGCGCTGCTGCTGACCACCTATCAGGACCGATATGGCCTGCGCAGCATCAAGCAGCTGATCAACCGCTGGGCGCCGCCGGTCGAGAACGTCACCTCCGCCTATGTCAGCCACGTCGCCGCGCTGACCGGGCGTGACCAGGATGTGAATCTGGATCTGCACCGCTACGCGGATCTCCGCCCGCTGGTCGAGGCCATCATCACCCACGAGCTGGGCGGCCAGCCCTACAGCGCCGCCGTCATTGATGAGGGCCTGCGCCTGGCCGGCGTGAAAAAGCCCGCCGCCACCCTGGCCGCCGCTGCCGGCACCACGGAAGGCAAGGCAGCGCTGAGCTGGGCCGGCCTGGTCACCGCCGCCGGTGCCGCCGTGCCGGCCGTGGAGGCCGTCTCCGGCCTGCCGCAGTGGGTCGGTGTGGCGCTGGTGGTCTCGGTCGCCGCCGTGGTCCTGGCGGTGGTGCTGACCCGCCGGCAGGACCTGCCGGCGTGATCGCCGCCCTCTGGGCGCGCGCCTCGGGCTGGCTGGCGGCCGTAGGCGCTGTGCTGGCGGCCCTGGCCGCCGCCTGGTGGGCCGGGCGGCGCGCCGGCACCACCAGCGCCCGCACCCGCGCGCTGGAAGCCGAGATTCGAACCAGGGAGACCCGCGATGCGGTGGAGCGTGATGTGGCTCGCGTGCCTGACGCTGCTGGCCAGCTGCGCGAGCGGTGGAGCCGGGATTGATGCCTGCGGCGCCTGGCGGCCGATCCTGATCAGCCGCGCCGACACCCTGACGGACGGCACGGCGCGGCAGATCCTAGCGCATAATGGGACCGGCGCCCGCCTCTGCGGCTGGTAGGTAGCTGGGCAGCTTGGCCTTTAGCGACGACTGGCTTGCAGGCTGGCCCGCAGCTCCTGCGCCCGTATCCGCTCCGCCTGTGCCTCTGAGCGGATGTGGCGTGAGCGTGCAACCGCTTCGGAGGCCATGAAGCGAAGCTCTCGGGATTGCCTCAGGCGAGTGCGCAGCTGCTCTTCGATCAACTGCATCTGCTCACTGATCTCGCGCCACGTTGAATCTATGATCGGCATGGATGACGCCGCCCTGTTCGCTAGTCGTCTACGGCCCTGTCCCGGATCGCCTGCGCAATCTCGGTCAGAAGCGCCGCCACCTCGTCCGATTGACCGGCCACGTAGGCTTCGACGATGCGCGCGGCTTCTTCGAAGCCGTCAACCTCTGCCATGGCCGTCCCCCCTTATGCTCCCGGGGACGTAACGCCGCAGCCTCCCTATCGGCTGCGGAACATCAGTAGGTATCCACCTGCAGGATATCCTCCCACCGGGTGGTGTAGCGCGGTGAGAGGCGCTGCGCCTTCGTCGCCCAGCTTCGGGCAATGCCGGTGCTGGCAATCCGCAACGCGCCGCGCCCGTGCTGCGCGTTGATGGTATCCATCACCGCCATGGTCTTGGCCGAGGCCTGCGGGTTCCTTGTGGCGAACAGCCGGGCCTGCTCGCCGGCCGGCACCAGGTCGTTCAGCATAATGCCGGCCTTGGCGTAGCGGTAGCCTGGGCGCCACGCCGGCTCCAGCAACCGCACCGCCTCGACGATCAGCGTCCGCGTGTCACTGGTCGGCTCGATGCGGGCGCTGCGGTTGGCGGAGTGCCAGGGGTCACCGTTGTGCGGATTGGTATGGGCGAACACCGCGAGCTGGCAGGCTTCCAGGCCTTCTTCCCGCAGCTTCTCCCCTGCCCTGGCGGCATAGGCTGCCACGGCCTCGCGCATCTCCTCCCAGGTGGTCACCGGCCGGGAGAAGGCGCGGGTGCAGGCCAGCCCCTGGCGGGTCGCCGCCATCAGCTGCAACGGCAGGCAGGACACGCCCTTCAGCTCCATCTGCACCCGGGCGCCGACCACGGTCAGGCTGTCGCGCACGGCGCGCAGATCCAGCGCGACGAAATCGGCGATGGTCTCGACGCCGCCGGCCTTCAGCTTTTCGGTGGTGCGGCGGCCGATGCCCCAGACTTCGTCGACCGGCAGCCGGCGGAACCAATCCGCTCGCACCTCTGGGTCGCGCAGGTCACACAGCCCGCCCAGCTCGGCGTGGTCTTTCGCAATGCCATTGGCCAGTTTTGCGAGCGTCTTGGTCGGACCCCAGCCGACGCAGGTCGGGATCTTGGCCACCTGCCGCACCTCGCGCCGCAGCTCGGCGCAGAACACGGCCAGATCCACGGGGATATCGAGATCCAGGAACATCTCGTCGATGCTGTAGGGCTCGACCCGGGGCACGCGGTCGGCCAGCACCTGATACACGCGCCGGCTCATGTCACCATACAGGCTGTAATTGCTGCTCAGCCACTGCACGCCGCGCAGCTCGCGCCGGCCGCGCACCAGGTGGAAGGGGTCGCCCATCTTCACGCCAAGGGCCTTGGCCTCGGGCGTGCGGGCAATGGCGCAACCATCGTTGTTGCTCAGCACCACCACCGGCTGGCTGCGCAGCGCCGGGGCGAAGGCCCGCTCGGCCGAGCAGTAGAAGGAATTGCCGTCGATCAGGCCATAGACGGCGGGCATCTCATACCCGCTCGCGCACCAGGCTCATCACCACGGCCCAGACCTCGGCATCCTCGGTCAGCGCCAACGGCAGGCGGTCCGGCCGGCCGGAGCGGAGGAACCACCGCCCGCCCCGCCAGATCAGCTGGCCCAGCAGCACGTCGCCGCCGATCATGACGATGGCCACCACGCCGGCATGCGGCTCAGCGGCGGCATCCACCACCAGCACATCCCCCGGCAGGATGCCGCGATGCGTCAGCCCCTCCCCCAGCACCTTCACCGGGTAGCGGCCGGGCCGGCGCAGATCCAACACATCGGTCAGATCGATCGGACCCTCGATGTGGTCGCTGGCGGGCGAGACAAATCCGGTGGTCTCGGCACCGCGATAGGCTCCGTCCCCCGTAAGATCGGGATGGCGGGGCGGGGTCATGGTTAGGCCGCCTCAGACAAGGCCGTCTGGTTGCGCCGCTCGACAGACGCGCTGGGCAGCGCCGGCGGCGGATTGCGCAGCCGCGCGGCTTCCAGATCATCCGCCAGGGCGCGGCTCCACTTCGCCAGCTTCTCGGGGATCGGCAGGCGGCCTGCGACCATCCTCCTGATCCGCGCAGGATCTTCGCCCAGCTCGGCGGCAATCAGCGCCTGGCTCCAGCGGATGCGCTCCAGCACCTCGCGGAATTGCCCGCCGGTCATGCCGCAACACTCTGGGCCGCACGCGCAAAGGCCTCATGCGTGGCCTTCAGCGCCGCCAGCGTGCCGTCATAGACCGACTTGGCGCTCTTGCTGCTGGAATCAATTTCGCAGGCTTGCTCTTCGGTGGCTTCGACGCCGGCGGCCAGGTGCTCGCTGATCTCTTCCAGCCGGTCGCGCACCGCGTCCGGGTCCATCGACGTCTTCAGCTCCTGAATGAGCGATGCGGCTTCCCGTCGCATCCGCTCAGCGCCAAAGCCGCGGCCGATCTGCTCGGCCAGCCGCATCAGCAGCGGGTCATGCCCCGGCTTGGTCGTGGCTGGCTTGGGCTTGGGTTCTGAGGTCGCCTTGGGTTTGCGGGCCATGGGGGGGCACTCCGTGAGGGGTTTTCCTCCCTACCACCGTGAACGGAACAAGAACAAGGCCCGATATGCCGCATATCGGGCCTTGGAACCATTCGCGCCTTCGGGCACGATCCGCCGCAGTTCCCTCACCAGGGGAGCGCGGGGGCCAGGGTGCTACCAACACCCCAGCCGTGCAGTGTCGAGCTGCACACGGATAAACCGCCCCGCTCGCTTCCGGCCAGAAGCGGGGTCACTGTGAAGTCCCCCACACATGATGTCCACTACCCTCCTGCCGGCGTCGCCGGCCGCGACGCCGGCCCCTTACCTGGGCGGCAAGCGCAATCTCGCGCGTCGCGTCGTCGCCCGCCTGGGCGCCATTCCGCACATCACTTACGTCGAGCCCTTCGTTGGCATGGGTGGCATTTTCCTGCGCCGGTCGTTCAAGGCGCGCGCGGAAGTCATCAACGACATTTCTGGCGACGTGACGACGCTGTTCCGAATCTTGCAGCGCCACTATGTGCCCTTGATGGACATGCTGCGCTGGCAGCTGACCAGCCGCGCTGATTTCGAGCGCCTGCTGGCGACCAATGCGGAGACGCTGACCGATCTGGAGCGCGCGGCGCGCTTCCTCTACCTCCAGCGCACCGCCTTTGGCGGCAAGGTCTCCGGCCGCAATTTCGGCGTGTCGGTCGGAGGCCCTGCCCGCTTCGACGTGACCAAGCTCGGCGCCACGCTGGAGGAGATCCATGAGCGACTGGCGGGCGTCGTCATCGAGCGCCTGCCCTATGCGCAGCTGATCGCCCGCTACGACCGGCCGGAGACGCTGTTCTATCTCGATCCGCCCTATTGGGGCTGCGAGAAGGATTACGGCCCGGGCGTGTTTGACCGCGGCGATTTCGAGCGCCTGGCCGAGCAGCTGGCCGGCATCAAGGGCCGCTTCCTGCTCAGCCTGAACGATACGCCGGGCGTGCGCGAAGTGTTCGGCCGCTTCACCATCGAAGCCGTCGAGACCACCTACACGGTCGGGGCCGGCGCCAGCGCGCAGAAGGCGGGCGAGGTGCTGATCAGCAATGGGTAGGCATGGCTGACTCGACCGGGCTTAGGCCAGCTATGATGCGCCCTCGATCAGCGTCCTAATTTGAGCGGCAGACATTGAGCGACCGATGTCCTCGAACGTACTCCTGTTGCCATTCCACCAACTCGACTGCGAGACGATGAGGACTTTGCCGCCGAGAATCCTGGTGATGCGCTGAATCTTACTGGCTCCATTCTTCTGTGGCCCATCACCCTCCCAATGGTATCCACGGCTGATAGAACTAGCGTTTCTGTATTCGCCAGATGGTAGCAGCACGACCTCTTCGCGGACGTGTGGAGCGGCAGCCCCATGTCCCATAGGCTTGAGAGGCGCAGTATCCAGAATGAAGAAGGAATCCTTTGGAGAGCGCGGCAGAAACTCTAGCGTCAGCGATGCGGCCCTCAACCGAAGAGCTGACCCTTGATCCATCGCGAATTGGAGACAGTCATCTTCGTCTGCGAGGGCCACGCTCCATAATTCATGGCCGCGACCGTCCAGGTGGTGAGCGCAATTCAGATCGCGCCCCATGAAAGGCTGAAGGGCGTCAAGGATCTCGCAGGTTCCGTGCCATCTGAGGCGCGTTGCTTGCGCTGAGCCTCCGACAGCGGAGATTGCCGCCAGCCATTGCGTCTCCGCCTGGAGCTTATCTTTGCCTGGGTGCACGTGATTTCTCCCATGTGCTCAGGGCCGAACGAATAGGCGAGGTGGTGTTTTCAGAAGAGAATATGGTATCCGTCCGAAATGGAAATGCGCTTTCCGTTGCCGCTTTGGCTGCTGCGCAGACTGGTCCGACGCAACCCGTGGCTGCTGTCGGATAGCGGCCAGGTGACGCGCGGCCGCAAGCTGGACCTTGGATTCATGGAAGTGGACATCGACACGACCCTTTCGCTCAATCCCAGGCGGAAGGCGCAGCTGCTGGCCCGTCAGAAAGGGCCGCCGGCGCCGTGACGCCGGCGGCTATCTCAGTGCTCTTCTGACGGCTCGCGCCGCGCTTCATCCAGCATCGAGACCGCGACGGCCTTGGCCTTGTCCAGCGTATCCGTCGACGGCCTGTGGACCACCTCGCCACCCGAGGAATGCATCACGCGCGAACTCCAACGGCCACCGCTGTGCGGCTTCACTAGCACGCTGAAGCCGTCATGCGTGGTCGCGGCGAAGGAACCATCCTCCCTCTCCTGCCAACCCAGCTTCTCGGCTGCCTGGACCGCTCGCTGCCGGCGCTTCCGCAGAATGCCGAGGATGGCGCGCATCTCACCCGACACCCGCGCGTCGCCCGCCGTCATGCGGCGGATGCTGCGCTCGATGTTAGTGATCTCGCGATCATCCCCGTTGCGCTTCAGGAACCGCGCCAGCCCGGCCTGGGTCTCGCCCAACTCGGCAAGCTGCGCGCGCATCCACTCCGCGCTGCTGTCGTTCCGCAGTTCGTTCCCAACTCCACTCATCAGGACCTCCTCTGCTGCTTCCGACCCTGGCACGGGGGGGCATTGCGACCCCCCCGGCCCGAGTTTGGAAGCTTAGGACCGGATCAATTCGAACCGGAATTTCCACTTCCAAATCCGGATGTGGATCACGATCTTCATCGTGGTTCACTCCAGATACCGGCTTGCACCATCGCCCGCCGGCAGGATTTTTATAGGTCATTCTGACCTATCCGAACAGGTCAAAATGACGGGGGTTCCGTGGAAAGTTGCGGCTTTCTATGCCGCTCCCTCCGGCGCCGGGGCCACCAACCCCCATTTCTGCGCCAATGCAGCCATCTTGGCTTCCTCGATAGGGCGGCTTCCCCCTCCCCTTCCCTTATCCACAAGCTTGTTCTTTTCATCAGAGACTTCGGCTGACCGACTATCGGTATCGCTTGTCCAAAGGCTCGGCGTGGCGAACAGGTAGGCCGAGGTCCACTGGCACCAGCGGGCCACGCCACGTACTGCGACGACCAGGCCGCGCCGGACGTGGCCCATGATGCCGGCGGCTTCCAGGCGGCAGATGGCGAGCTGCACCGTCGAGCGGGCGCAGCCGGACCACGCCGCCAGCTGGCCCAGCGACGGGTCGCAGACGCCATGCTTCGACGGGCCGCGATAGAGCAGCGTCCACAGCACCAGGATGCCGCTACGGCGCAGGGCGCCGCCATGCATTCCCGGCTGATGGGTCTGCCGCTCCAGGCGGCGGGCGGCTTCCATGATGCGCCTGCGGTCAGCGTCACCGAGGCGTTGGCGCTGCCATGGGGCAACGCGCACAGACCCGGCACGGGCCGGGCGTGTTGAGGTAGGCATAGGGCTCTCCTTCAGCGGAAAGCCCCCTCGCAGTTGTCATCAAGACATAGCCCACCGTTCGCAAAACAGGCTTGCGTTCGGAAGCGCGGCGCCAGATGATGTGGTTCTCACACCTGATCATCCAGCCTTCGGGCTGTTTGGGCCCCTGTCGCTTCTGCGGCGGGGGCTTTTCAGTTCTAGGTCACGGATTCTGTCCTCATCGACGGTTCGACCGTAGTGTTACCCCTGCTAGGGCGCAACTAAGTCTTTACAAAATCACGATAAACGCCCGGACCGGAATATCGGAGTTCCGAATATCCGACATACCGGTTGACCGGAATACCGATTAGTCGAATAGTCGGGATATGCAACCACCCATCTTGGCCTTGGCCAGCACAAAAGGCGGGGTCGGCAAGACCACCTTGGCCTTTTGCCTCGCAACTGAACTAGCGCGCCGACTGTCCGATATGTCGGATAGTCGGGATACCGACAGTCCGGATAACCGGGTTGTCGAATGTATTGACGCTGACCCCAACCAGACGCTCTACCAAGCGATTCGGCGGGGCAGGCCGCCTGGTGTTCGAGCTGAGGTGGCGAACGGAGAGACATTGCTGACGGCCGTCAGCGAAGCTAGCCGTCGCGCCAAGTTGGTGGTGATCGACCTGGAGGGTAGTGCCAACCAAGCGATGCTGTACGCCTGTGGCAAAGCCAACCTCGTGCTTATCCCGGCGCAGCCCTCGCTGTTCGACGTGGTAGAGGCGCTAAAGACGCACAATGTGGTCGAGCAAGCGGCGGATCTAACGCAGCGGGAGATCACCGCCAGGGTAGTGCTATCCCGCACGCCCGTACTGAAGCAGCGGGTGGTGGAGCACAGCCGGAAACAGTTTGCTGAGCGGGGACTACCCATGCTCTCGGCCGAGCTGATGGAACGGACGGCCTTCCGTCTTATGACCTACACTGGAACACCGCCCTGGGAGGACGATCCAGAAGGTGGAGCAGCTGCTAATGTTACCGCCCTTGGCGATGAGGTCGCTGCTCTGCTCGGATGGCCTGACAATGGCTAAACGCCCCGCCGAGATTCCAAGCCTGAGCGACGAGGATCTGCGAGAGCGCCTTCAACCTCTCGCTGACAAGGTCCTGCCTCATAAGACCCCGGCGCCACCCCAGGCCGCGCCGCAGAAGTCGCGACGCAAAGGCATCGAGTTCATGTTGCCAGAGGCGGTCATCTTGGAGATCAAGATGAGGGCAGCTCGCCGCGGCATTTCCGCGACGAGCCTCATGCTTGAGGTCTTACGAGATGCCGGCTTCCCTGTCGTGCCCATGGATTTTGTCGACATGAGGAAAGCACCCCGGAAATCCGGATAGTCGGTTTACCGGTATGCCGACCAACCGGGCAGCCGACTTGTCGGTCCCCCGACAAGTCGGATATCCGGATTTCCGAGTATCCGATATGCCGACAAGTCGGATATCTTAGTGTTGGCTTTAGCTGAGTGGCACTGCCGCCTAAGGCGCCTACGCGGGGGTAGGCATCTTGACATGCGCAAGGCGTTGCGTGGTCCTTGCGGCAGCAAGCGCAAGCAGTTGAGGGATAATCTGAAAGCTACGCCGCGCCTGTCTTTCTGATCTAGTTCAATATCTAAATCATGCCCGGCCGGAGCATTCCGTCCGGGCAATTTCAACCCTCTCATTCCGTCCGATAATCAGACTTTTCGGACGGAACATGGAGAAACGCCGGGAACTGGCCGAGAGCGGACAGCCCGAATACAGCTGGAGCGGGTCGTGCCGCGACATACTTGTCGATTCTGTTAGTATTGGCGGCCAGCGCCAAACGGCCTTCTGATATCCTGCAGGGGGTGGCTGCCGCACGCACCGAGGGATCGACAGCCTGCGGGTGGTGACCATGCGCTTGGACGCCGCTAGCCTCCGCGCTCACTCTTCAGCGGGGCCAGGATGAAGCTCAAACTAGTGATCGACACGTCGGTGTGGCTAGATCTCACGAAAGACCCGCGCCATCTGCCGCTGCTAGATGCCCTATTCGCCATGACGGAGGCGGGCGAAGTTGAACTGATCCTGCCGCAGATCATCCTCGATGAATTCGCCCGCAACCGGGACCGAGTAATGGCGTCTAGCCGCGCCAGCCTGTCGAGCCACTTCAAGCGGGTGAAGGACGCAATCGTGCAGTTCGCACCGGAGGTCGGCCGGCTCGAGCTCCTTAAGCAGCTGAACGAGATTGACCATCGCATCGCCACTGGCGGCGAGGCTGTGAATGAGGCGGTTGGCCTTATTGAGAAGCTGTTCACCACAACCGAACCGATCCCCGTCAGCGAAAGCGTAAAGGCCCGTGCAGCGGACCGCGCTATCGCCAAGGTTGCCCCGTTCCACCGGCAGATAAACGGTATCGGAGACGCGATAATTATTGAAACATACATAGACGCACTCGCGGAGCGGGAGGGCGAAGACATGCTCGCGTTCGTCACGCACAACATCCACGATTTCAGTCAGAAGGGCGCCGACACGCGCTTACCGCACCCTGACCTCGCGGCCATCTTCGATGGGGTGCACTCGCGCTACTCAACCAACCTTGGCGCGCTCCTGAACGAGTACGCCAGCGACCTAATCGAGGAGATCACCTTCGACCGGGAATACAGCCAAGAGCCTCGGGCGCTATCTGAATTGCTCGAAGCCGAGGACAAGCTGACGACGCAAATTTGGTACGGCCGCAAGTGGGGCATCATTGACGCAGTCGAGAGCGGAAAACAAAAGCGGGTTCCAAGGGAGGTCTGGGAGGCTGCCACGCTCGAAGATCGGCGGGGAATGATTGTGGATAAGATATGGGAGGGCATGATCGCCGCCATGAAGTCCACCGAAGAGCAGTACCCCGACGAACTAGGCCCGTGGACCGATTTCGAGTGGGGAATGCTCAGCGGCAAGCTGTCCGCTATTCGCTGGATGTTCGGCGACGAGTGGGACATGCTGGACACTTAGCTATCGGTTACCGAGAATTCCGACCCTCCCGGGACGCGGGCTAGCTGATGTCAGAACTGAGCGGCTTTGACATGCAGCGAACGGGGGCTTTCGACCCTATGATCCTCAAAGCTACCCAGCCGCTCACCACTCAACCTGGGCATCGCCATCCGCGGCCAGGACGGCCGGTTTCGGGCGGCGGCGCGCTTAACGTCGGCGTCCGAAATGAGCGCAAAGCGGCCAACCGTCCATCCTGTCATTCCGTCCGATGCCGACCATTTTCGGAGGGAATGAGAGCTTGGCTCTGGCGCGTGGCAGCAGGTTCTCTCCGAAGTCCCGCTTCTCAGCTGCGCTTGATCAGGGACTTCGCGAGAGCAGACAGCTGGTCGAGCTTGTAGGGTTTACCCAGCATGAAGACGATCAGGCAAAGCTGGTCTAGCCGATCCTCGACGCCCTCCGCGTACCCGGAAGTCATGATCACCGGGATCTCGGGAAACTTGGCTCGGGCACGAACAGCCACATCTACGCCATCGCCCTGCCCAGGCATCCGCACATCGGTGACGACGATATCGATGTGAGCCTGGCTGTCCAAGACCTGGATAGCTTCACTCGCGCTCTTGGCCTCGAGAACCTCGAAGCCGTCTCCCTCCAGCGCCTCCTTGGCCACGAGCCGCACCAGGAACTCGTCCTCAACCAGCAGCAAGCAGGGCACGATGTTCGGCTTTCATGCGGCCTGGCCAGGGGCGAGGGCGCCATAAGGGTTGTCGTCGAGCATTGGCGTCGTGCGCGAGGCTAAGCGATGTGGCGGCCGGCAGGAAGGTCTGCACGTTGCTCGGCTCAGGCTCGCAGGCTAAAATGGCGCCGATGAACACCGAGTGGTCCGACGCCGAACTGGATGCGTTCTGGGCGGCCCATCTCGAGGGTCGGCCGCTGCCGCCGCGCATGACGGCCCAGACCTCCAGCGATGGCAATCAACTGGTGATCAGCGACCCGCCGGCTCGCGCCATTTGGACCCGGCGCACGCCGCCGCTTGGCAGACGCGCCTGGGGCAAGATCATCGTATTGGGTTGACCCAGCCGCCGGTGCGGTGGCCCTATTCGCAACCGCATCTTGACCGGCCGGTTCTCTTCTGATGGCCCACAGCACGACAGACTGGCATGCTGTTTATTGGAAGTGATGGACACCCCGTAGACATCCCGGATGACCATCAATCGGTTGAAGGCACCGATGGCCGACTGGTAGCCATTCCGCCAGGGCACCTTGCGTGGCAGGGGCGGGACGGCCGCATGGTGGCAGTCCCGCTAGGTCATCTGGCGCAGGAAGGTCCCGATGGCCGCATCGTCGCGGTAGCTCCAGGGGAATTCGGCATGCCTGACGCTAAAGGCCGCATTCGCCTGCTGTAGGCAACGCCTGCGCCCGTTCGTCCATTCCTATTTTCGGACGGAGTGAAGGGCACCTGTCTTGATCGGAGGAGTACGCGTTTGCTCTGTCCGAGCCGAACTGTTCCAGTTGGCAGGCGCAGGCGGCTGGCTGGACAGACCCCGGCCGGCGAGGGGCCAGTGACCCGTGGAGAGTCCGGGAGAGCTGAGGTCAGCCAACCCACGCGTGATGGACCCTTCGGGGCCTACACTGTCGAGGCTGGATTCGAGCGGCGGTACAACGTCCATCCGCGCAACTTGCACAAAACGGCAATTATTTTCATTAGGTAATATTGTGCGTAGCAGCATTTTAATGCTTGCCAGGTTGTGGAACTGCGCCTTAATCGCTTCAGGCACTCAACCTTTGGTTGAGCTTCCTGCTCCCGTCACCTCTAACCGCGATGCGCTCCCTCATGCCCCAGCATGCTACGGATCTCCAACTCGACAGGCTTTGGAACAGGCATCAGCAGGGCATGGCCTTGCCCGCCTCTATCACTGCTCTGCAGACGGATATTGGCCCGGAGATTCGGGTGTGGCTGGTGGGAGAACTGGAGCGCTGGCTCAGGCAACCGCTCCCGACCAATGATCGCCTTTGGCTGCGCCAGACGTGATGTCTACGCGTTAAAGCCTTCGCTTGCGGGAGCGGCGTCGTGCTGGTCTAGGCTGATGGCATGACCAGCCGCATCCTCTCCACTTCCCTACTGGGCGATCTGAACCTGCCGGCGGATACGGGCCCAGCGGCGGCGCTGCACGCCCTGTCCGGCCGGGCGGCTGTCTATGCCACCCGGGCGAGGGGGGAGGGCACCCGCCGCGCCTACCGGAGCGCCTGGGGTGCCTATGCCGCCTGGTGCGCTGGCCTGGGCCGCGAACCGCTTGGCGCCAATCCCGACACGGTTGCCATGTACGCTGTGCGCCTGGCCGATGACGGCCGCTCGGTCGCCACCCTGCGCGTGCACCTGGCCGCCATCCAGGCCGCCCACCGCTTAGCCGGCCTGGCGCTGGATCTCGGCGATGCCCGCCTGCGCATGGTGCTGGAAGGCATCATCCGCAGCACCGGCACAAGACCGCGTCGCCAGGCCGCCGCCGCCACCCCGGATCTGCTGCGCCAGATGCTGACGACGCGGCCGGCGGCCGACACGCCACTCGGCGCCCGCGACCGCGCCCTGCTGCTGATCGGCTTCGGGGCGGCGCTGCGCCGTGCCGAGCTGGTCGGCCTCGCGCTGGGCGACGTGGTGGCCGTGGCGGGGAAGGGGCTGCAGGTGAGCATTCGCCGCTCCAAGACCGACCCGCACGGCGCCGGCGCCCTGGTCGCCATCTGGGCCAACCCGGCTGAGCCCGCCTGCTGCCCGCTGGCGGCGTGGCAGGCCTGGATGGGCTTCCGGCGGGACGCCGCAGATCTCTGCGGCGGCGCCTCGGATGCGGAGCTGCCGTTGTTCGTCGGGCTAAGCAAGGCAGGCCGCCCCAGCGCCGCCCAGCTCTCCGACAAGGCGGTCTGGCGTCTGGTGCGCGTGGCGGCCCAGGACGCCGGCCTGGACGGCTGGGAGCGCTTCTCCGGGCATTCCCTGCGGGCAGGGCTGGCGACGGCCGCTGGGGAGGCGGGGGCGGATCTGGCGCAGGTGATGCGGCAGACCCGGCACCGCTCGGCTGAGGTGGCCATGGGCTACCTGCGGCCAGCGGAGATCTGGCGGCAGAACCCTACGGCAAAAATCTGGGGCAACGGAACATGAAGGCTTATATGTAAATGATTGAATTGATTGAATTATAGAACGGAGAAACATAGACGATTACCTCTTCCGTAACGCAACGTTGTGGTAGAAGGGCGCTGGCAGGCGACCGCCGTGAACACTGCAAACGCTAGGAGTGGAAGATGGCCGAGACCCAGATTGAGTGGACTGATTCCACGTGGAATCCCGTCGCAGGGTGCTCGATCGTTTCTGCCGGCTGCACGCACTGCTACGCGATGGAGATGGCCAAGCGGCTAGAAGCCATGGGCGTTCCGAAGTATGCCGGCCTCACGCGGAAGACCGGCCGGAGAACGGTTTGGAACGGCGTAGTGCGCGAGGACCGTGATGCGCTGTCCATACCCCTACGCTGGCGGAAGCCCCGCAAGATATTCGTGAACTCGATGAGCGACCTGTTCCACGAGCGGGTCAGTGACGCCTTCATCCTCGATGTTTGGAAGGTGATGCTCAGGACGCCACACCATAACTATCAGATTCTGACCAAGCGTCCGGAACGTATGGCGCATCTCGTTACGCAAAAAATTGGCGACATCCTGCCGAATGTCTGGCTTGGCACAAGCATAGAAGGTGCAGATGTGGTCGACCGGCTTTCTCATCTGCGCAAAGCGCCTGCGGCGATCCGCTTCATCTCATTCGAGCCTCTTATCAGCTCGGTTGGTGCTGTCGATTTGCGCGGCATCCATTGGGCGATCGTAGGTGGTGAAAGCGGCAAATCCGCTCGTCCTATCCGCGAAGAGTGGATAGACGAGATCTATGCTCAATGCATCTCGGCCAATACGGCTTTCTTCTTCAAGCAATGGGGAACCTGGGGGAAGGATAACAAAAAGCGGTCGAAAAAGGCTAATGGGCGTGAGTATCGTGGACAAACCTGGGACGAGATGCCTGTTGCTCCTGGCATGACGGCTTAACGGTCAAAGAAAGAGAGCGAAGAGGGCAGATGGTCGAGAAGCCGTACCCATGGGCTGTCGGTGCACCGCTTGAAGATCACTCGAAAAGCAAGCACAGTATCCTGCGAAAGTATGTGAGCGACTACCTCACTGTTCGATGCAAGCTACCTCAGCAGGAGAAATTTCGCCTTGCTATTGTCGATGGGTTTGCAGGCGGAGGCCGTTATAAACATGGAGCGCCTGGATCACCGCTGATCTTCATTGAGGAGCTAAAGAGCGCCGTCGAAGCGGTGAACTCGCATCGCGTGGCGCAGGGCCTCGGTACAGTCGAGGTGGAATGCTTGCTGATCTTCAACGACGCCGGCCCCGGTGTTATTGAGCTTCTGAAATCTCATGTAGCGCCGCTAAGAGCTGAGGTGATGGAGACCTGCCCAAGGCTTCACCTGCGGTTTGAGTACATGACGGAGTTTTTTGAAAAGGCCTATCCAAAGATCAAGCTTCTCCTTGAGGCAGGACGGTATCGAAATGTTCTTTTCAACCTCGATCAGTGCGGCCATAGCCACGTCAAAAGAAGCACCATACTAGATATTATGCGTTCGTATCCGTCCGCAGAAATTTTCTACACCTTCATGATTGGTTCGCTCATAGCCTTTTTGCGTAAGAACCAACCCGAGCGTTTGAGTGCACAACTTGGATACCTTGGGCTTTCCATTCAGGATGTTCAGCGTCTCGACTCATTGATGGGACACCAACAGTGGCTTGGCGCAGCAGAAAGAATTGTCTTCGATGCCTTTCATGTTTGCGCACCCTACGTAAGCCCATTCTCCATTAATAATCCGAACGGCTGGCGGTATTGGTTCATTCACTTCGCTAATGCTTACCGGGCGCGTCAAGTCTACAACAACGTGTTGCATGATAATGCGCATCTGCAGGCACACTTTGGCCGGTCAGGCCTCAACATGCTTTCCTATGACCCCCGCCACGATGAGGGAGCGCTTTACCTCTTCGACCAAAGTGGCCGTAACTCCGCTAGAAGCCAGCTTTCAGATGATATTCCTCGGCTTATAAGCGAGTCTGGAGACGCCGTTTTGGTAAGCGACTTCTACGGGGATATTTACAACGTAACCCCTGCGCACACCGACGATATTCACACCGCCATCATTGAAAACCCAGACCTTGAAGTCATTACTCCTTCAGGAGGAGAGCGACGAAAGGCTAATACCATCGGCATCAGCGACGTGATCAAGCTCAAAAGGCAACGGAGCTTTTTTCCGATGTTTTTCGACGCTTCGAAGAAAGGTTGAACCGCGCAGCAGCGCTCTGACAGCTTTAACCATCGCGCTGAACCATGCTGCAGCTGCAGTCCGCCTGGTCACTGGTCGTGCTCTCGCCCCGCGTGACGGTCGCTTGTGGAGCGTCCAGATTTTCGGAGGCGAAACCCCGAAGATTGCCATTCCCCGCGCTCAAGGCTGCCGCACCCGGTTGTCATTCTCGGGCGGCTGCTCCGGCCCGAAATCATCATGGAAGGCCTGGCGGTGCAGGGCGCGCGCGATCTCGGGCGCGGAGCGGCCTTGACGCACCATCATCCCCGCCGAGTAGGCTGCCGACAGGATGCCCTCCCGGTAGATGTGCAGCAGATGAAACTCGACTCGACTGCTCGACATCGTCAACTCCAAAGAATGCGCAGGCGGTTAACTGCGGCCCTGGGCGACAGCCCTTCGTGCCAGCGGTTCCGCCAGAAGTCGGTTTGCATGTCCGCAATCGTGCGAACGGCTTCGCTGCGCGATCGGCGCGCCAGCCGTAGCGCCTGGCTTAGCCAGACGTCGAAGGGATGCACCTTCGTCATGCTGCCCCCCGCTCGCGGGCGGACCGCCAGAGGTACGTGATCCGCTCGAAGCCCATGGCAGCGGCGACCGCTGGCGACATGGGGCGGGTGCAGCTCTCGACGTCGCCGACCTGACCGCAGGACAGGTCGTTCTCCCGGGCCCAGCTGCGCAGGCCACCGATGGTGCGTATCCGTTGACGAAGGTTGTGCAGCAGATCGTCCGAGGTGGGCACGCGCACCAGCCGCATCGTCTGCGAGCTGCCGATGCCCGGCAGGCCGTCGCCGCCGACTTCCAGCCGGAAGGTGCTGCCCTGCAGGCTGCGCACCAGCACATCAGGCACCGCGACGGCTTCGGCGCCGATGGTCCAGCCGATGCCGTGGCATTTCACCAGCGCTTCGCCGGCGAGCAGGCGCTCCAGCAGATCTCCGACGCGGGTGACCGGCCTAGACATGAGGCTCTTTCCGCGCGATCGCCGCCTGCCGATGGTTGAACAGCGTGCGCTCCGCATGCCCGGCCCAGCGCTTCAGGGCGGCGGCGTCCTGCGGATCGCTGACCACCACCTGGCCGGCCTGCACCGCCGCCAGCATCTGCGTCAGCAGCTGGTAGACCTCCAACCCACAATTCACCGGCGGGTGGACGTCCAGCACGAAGCGGGAGGCCGGCCCGGGTTCGGCCGCCGGGCGCAGCCAGCCATCCGCTTCCAGCGAAGCGATGGCCCACAGCAGGGCGCGCGCGAAGGTCATGCCGCTGTACGCCTTGCCCGGCGGCGTCAGCTGCCAGCCCTGGAAGGCGTAGGCCAGCGACAGCGTGGCGCCGTCCGTGACGTTCTCGATGTCGGCGCAGCCCTGCAGGGAGCGCTCAGCCATCGGCCGGCGCGGCTGCTTCCACGGCGGCAGATCCTCACCCAACGGGCCGACCGAAACGGGCAGGGCCACCACGGGCGGCGGCGGAGGGGGCGGCGCCGGCACAGCGCGCACGGGCGGCGGTGCTTCCTGGACCGGCGGAGGCGCCTGGCGGGCGGGGCGGGAAGGGGCCTCGAAGCCGAAGAGGTCCATTACAGTACCTCCCCCGGCTCCGGCATCGGCAGGCAGGCCTGGCCGCACAGCAGCTCGGCGGCGACCTGCCATGCGTCGCTGTCACGGCCGAGGCGGATGAAGCCGCGGCGAACCCACGGCAGGGCGCCGAGCAGCCGCACCAGCTGCAGATGCTCGTCGAGGTCTGGCGGGTCGATGCGGCTGCCGGGCGGCAGCTCGTCGACGGCAGCGCGGATCAGGATCTGCACAGCAGCGCTGTTCGGCTCGTTGAGCAGGCACCAGCGAAGCGCTTGGCGCAGCCGCAGGTTCTCGTCCGGCATGACGTCGAGCGGAGGCGCCTGCAGGGCGAGAACGGTGCGGCAAGCTTCCATGGCGGAGAGGGGCGGCGGCATGTGCATCACAGCTGCTCCCACAGGACCTGCGCCTTCGCCTTCGCGGCAAACCAGTCGGCCTCGGCGGCGTGTGCTTCGGCCATGACGGCATCGCCTTCGGCCTCGGCCGCCAGCGCAAGAGCGCGGTTCTCCAGCGACAGCATTTCGTAATGGGCTTGGCTACGGCTGCGGCTCGCGGGCGGCAGCTGATTGCGCTTTGCGCGCTTGGCCTCGGCCAGCTTCTGGGCGCGCTTCGAGCGCACCAGTTGGACGGTCTGCCGGGTCTGCTGGCGCCAGCGCTGACTCATGCCGGCGGCGATCAGGATCAGGCCGGCGAGCGGCGCAGGGACATCGATCGACAGCGCAGATGGCGGCGCGGGATCGGTGGAAACGAAGGCGGTAGAGATTGCCACTTGGGGGCCTCCTCACACTGGGTGTGGGGAGGATTTACGCGCAGAGTGGAAAATCTCGCAAGGAGAAATTACACTCTGTGTGGAAATTATTCTTCCTTCGTCCCGGGTGTCGCGAATCGGCCCATCGTCAACCAGGAGGCCGCCACATCTTCGGGCATGCTCTGCGCGATAGACGCAGCCTGCTGCATGACCGGAATCTTAGATGCCGCCTCGCTCGGCGTCATCAGCAGGGCGGCTGGGTGGACTTCGTAGAAGTCAGCCAACTTTCTGAGGTCGTCCAAATCCATGGCACGGACTCCGTTCTCCCAACTTGACAGTGTAGATATCTTGTTCCCTGTATGTTCTGCAAGAGCGCGTAACGTATGTCCCTTCGCTTTCCGCCAAAGCTTGAGGTTGTTCTGCATGGATTTGGCCTGGTCTGAGAGACCATTTGGCTGGGATTTCATACCCTTATCATCCGGGGAACGGGCTTCGCGCCGAAGACCCGAGGGGTAGAATTCCACCTTGTGTGTAAATCCACTCTGTGTGTAATTTGGCCGCATGACCCTCGCCGAATTCCGGGCCGAACGCGGCCTAACCGTGACAGAGCTAGCTGCGCTGCTGGGGAAGCCCGTCAGCACGGTGCACTCGTGGGTAACTGGCGCCCGCCGTCCCGACTGGAGTTCCGTCGCGAGGATCGAAGAAGTCACGGGGGGCGCTGTCACAGCCAGCGAGTTTGTTCCACGGAAGAAGCCGGAGTTGGCCTAATGCGCGGATCTCGTACTGACACCGAAGATGCGCTGGAGCCCGTGGGCCCAGCAGCGGCGCGCTCAGGCGCTGATACGCGGCTGAAGCCAGTCGGCAAGACCGTTCGGCAGCACCAGTACCTCGCCCGTTTCGGCATCGGCCGCCTGCAGAATCCGCTCCGGCTTGAAGGTCCGCGCCCGCTTCCTGGAATGGCAGTAGGCTTCGATGTGGCTGATCTGCAGCTGGCCGCTGCTCACCATACCCCGCACCTTTTTGGGCGTGATCCGGCGTTCGGACTCTTGGTTGGAGCTGTCCCGGTAGCGGATGAGCAGGGCCGAGGTTCCCAGAACGGGCAGATCGGCCGCTTCCTCCGTCGAGGCGCCCAGCGCGCCGGCTGGGGCTTCGGCAGGTCCGACATCCGCTTTCTTTCTTTCCGCCCGGATCATGAGACGGAGGCCGCCAACTACGGCGGTCAAGATCAGACATCCGAGCAGGAAATCGAGCACCAGGTTCTCCATGGGGTGTGTTGCAGCTCCCATGGTGACGGTGGTGGTCCGGTTCGGCAACGAGCCGGCCACCGCTTCGCTCGGGCGGCGGGCTGAAACCATGCCGCCCGCCCATCTTTCCCCTCTGGACGATGCACGGCCGCTGATTCACGCGGAGCGCAATTACCTGTTTCGCCGCAGGTAAACGGCCGCGCGCTCCGCTCACCCCGAGCCTGACCAGGCCGGCCAGCCGCTTCGCGCGCGGATTGCCGAACCCTTTTGTTGTGCCTGATGGACTCGTTGTTCCGCTGCGGCGTGAATAGCGAACCGTGGGGCTTGCCCAAATCGCAGCAGCGCCGCCGGTTCGAGCCAGGCGGCCAGGGGACAGCTTATGCCTGCCGCCGGACCAAGATCTTCCACCCATCGTCATGGGGATTCACTGCCGGCGCGCTGCGGCGCGGTAAACTGGAGCTAGTCCGTATGGCCGGCAATTCACGATCCCTGGCGGATAACGCCCTGAAGACGATGACCCGTCTGCAGGTTGAGCGCCTTGGCGGGCTGGACGCTACCGTGGCTGCATTGAGCACAGACGGCCGCCGGGTTCGCCGGTCGATCGTCTCAGCTTACCAATCGCTGAATTCAGACCGCTGGATACCGGCGGATCTGGTCGCACGGTTGGACAAGATTGCAGAAGAACCGCTGATCACGGCAGAGCTTGCACGCAGCTTAGGATACATGCTGGTCCGCGTAGATGGCGTGGCCGGCGAGTGCGTGCTGCGGAAGCTGGCCAACTTGGCCGCCGAGAATGCGGATCTGCAACGCGCCGCGGCTGAAAGCCTGGCCGATGGCTACCTGTGTGAGGAGGACCTGGCGCGGATCGAGCGCGAGGCCATCGAATTGCACCGGGCCATCGGCAACCTGCTGGCGACGATCCAGGTCCGCCGTGCAAAGCCGAACATGACCGTCATCGTCGAGGGCGGCACCCGCCGTGGCATGGCCGGCATCTTGGCCGCCATGCGCTCGGTCTGGACCCGGCACACGGCACCGCAGCCATGACGGGCATGTCGGAATCCAAGGCGCCGATGACGCGCGGCCGCCGCGCTCTCTTTCAGTTCTCGCCCCCGGACCCCCTCCGTGCGGGCGAGGGGCGACCCGCCGCCACGACAATGCCCGCTCAGGAGCTGGGCGGCGGCGGGCGCCTAAACCTCCAGGGGCGTTCGCATCAATGCGAACGCCCCCCCTGTGGCCTGCGCGGTGACCAGCGCGCAGCTCACCGCCATGCCAATCCGGGGATCAGCGCCGGCCGGTGCCGGATGCCTGACCAATTCTACCCGTTCGCATCAACGCGAACGCCTTCCTAGGCTGGGATACCGCACATGAGCATTCCCTGCATGAACTGGGTGAAGGGCATGCACCGCACCCGGATCAAGCCCTCTCCGCGCACGGTCCTGCGCGAGCTGGCGGATTTTGCCGACGAGCGTGATGGGTGCTGGCCTTCGGTCCAGCTCATCTGTGACTGCACAAGCTTGTCGAAGCGGGCCGTCCTGGACGCTCTGGCGGTGCTGGAGGAGATGGGCCTGATCACGGTGCAACGGCGCCATCGCACCTCGTCTCGCTACCGGCTGAACCGACACCTGGACCTGACGCAACCGGCTTTGGGTGCGCCATCTGCACCCAAGAAGCCAAAGGCCCAGAAGCCTTCAAAAGAGTCTAGTCAGGATAACGATCTTTCGGATTCCTCTGCCCCGAATTCTGGCTTGGGTGCAAATGGCGCACCCAAGGCCGACGCCCAGGATCTGGCGTCGTGCGGTGCAGATTCTGTCGCCCATGCGGTGCAAATTTCGTCATTCTTGGGTGCAGCAGCTGCACCCCAACCACCAAAGAACCACCAAGGAACCACCAGGGGGAGGGGCGCGAGCGCGCGCCCGACCCCCCTCCCGCCGGATTGGCAACCAGGGGAGGCAGGGGAGGCTTACGCCCGCCGCCTCGGCCTGGACCCTGCGCCGCTGACGGTGCGCTTCCGCAAGACGTTCCTCGCCAGCGGCAAGCGCCTGGCCGACTGGTCCCAGCGCTGGGAGCTGTGGTGCGACGAGGACGCGGCCGAGAAGGGTTCCGCCGCGCCAACTGCTGCGCCGACTTCGGCTGGGCCCAGCATCGAGCGGGATGAACGGGGACTGACGAGTTCCGACCGGGGGTGGCTGGCGAAGTGGCAGGCGAAGATCGACGCCGAGGAGCATCCCGGCCAGCTGGAGGACATGCTGGGGCGGATGCTGAGCCAGGAGGGGAAGGCTGAGTTGGTTCGCTTGAAGGCCGCCCTGTCTCAAACCCCGGCGAAAGGCGCAGAATTCTTCCGCCCGTCTCAACCGCAGCGCGGAATTATCTTCACACGCCCGTGAGCAATCTGTAATGTTTTCCGACGCCGAAGGGGGCTCCGGCGTTCGAGGATTTCGTGTCGGCATGGCTGTTTTTGTCGCATCGTCACCATTCTGCTGGCCCAAATGCCCCAGAATATGGCACTGAATTTTCTACGCTAAGGCGTAGTGCGCTCGGACGGCATCAGGCCGCCGGGCGCTTTGCCGTTCAGCGGCGCCATTCCCAATTTGCCGCCCCGTCCTGCGGGGCATCGAGCCAGCACCGTTGCGCCCAGCCGGACGCTGCCGCTCTCACTATGTCGCTCGGGCGAGGGGCTACTCTATGAACATGATGTCGAAGCCGCTCCCGCCCGCTGGGCAGCAGTGGGCGAAGCCGATCTATGACCACGAGACCGTGGTCTATCGGATGGAGGAGGCCGGCCGCACGCTGCTCTCCTTGCCGAACGCGGGCTGTCTGCCGTCCGGCTACCGCGCCTTTTGGCCGCAGGGTGCCGAAGTCGCCGCGGAGGTCTGGGGCTATGGCTCCGATGAGATGATCCGGCCGCCGGCTCCCTCCTCGCGCGCCATCGGCCGCATGGATGAGGCTATGCGCTGGGTCGCTTTGATCAGCCCGGACAAGCGCGTCATCCGCCGCATTGTGCTGATGCGGGCGCTGGTGAATCCGCGCAACGAGCGGCACATCTGGAGCCTGCGCAAGATCGGCAAGGCCCTGGGGTGCGACCACAAGGCGGTGCAGCGCTGGCATGACCAGGGCATCGATTGGATCTGCCAGGCGCTTTACGGCCAGCAGCTCGCCGGCGCCGACTGGGCGGTCAACTGGCGGTTCGATCGGGACCTTCCGGGCGAGCTGTAAAATACCGCTTGCCCATTCGCCCCAGTTTTGGGCATAGAAACCACTATTCTGACCCGATCAGCGCCCGAGGCCCTTCCAGGCCCCGGGCGTTTTCCGTTTCTGGGCCCTCGGGCGGCCCCCCATCGGACAATCCGCATGACCCTTTCCACAGACGCACCGGCTGGTGCGTCCGAGGGCGCGCGACCCTTCGCCTCCGCTGATGATGCGTGGATCTGGACCATGGGCGTGCTGATGGCACGCCGCGATGGCGCCGGTCCCGTCACCAGCCTCGATGCGGTCGCGCGCCCCTGCGAGCCGGACGATGTGGTTCGCTGTCTCGATCGCCTGTACCGCCAGCGGCGCATCGATCTCGCCCATGCCCGCGTGCTGCGGACCTGGGGGGAGCGACAGATGGTGCCGCCGGAGCGCGAGCATGGTGACCGCCGCTTGTGGCGCGAAGCCATGGAGCGCCTGGCCTGGCCATTGCAGCAGATCGGCATCGTCGCCACGCCGACATTCGGCCTGTTCATCGACGGGAAATTCGCCGGCCATGTGATCGGTCCGGTCACATACAGCTGGGCGCCGGCGCCGTAGCATCGGCTGAAAGGCACGCTTACTGCGGCTCGGTGTCGCCCCACTGGGTAAGCCCGCGGAGCAGAGCGGCCGGCACATCCTCATGCGCCAATCCGAGTTCCCGGCACACCGCCAGAACCATGAGGGTGGCCACAGTCTCGGGGCTATCATTCGGTCCGCGCACGCTGGACCGGCGGATAATCGCCCGGATCTGGTCGTTGATGTCGCGCTTTTCCTCATCCGAGAGAGCCATGTTCGACGCCTTTCTGATCCGAAGGAAGGCAAGCAGCAGACCGCACATTTCGTCAAACGTCCGTTTCGAAATGTGCGCCCTCTTCGACCCATAACCGGGAACCAGAATGGCCCGCAAAACCCCGCTGAAGAGGCTGGGGGGCGGGGACGGCGTTCCAGGGTTCGTCGCTTACTACCGCGTGTCGACCGACAAGCAGGGCGCCAGCGGCCTCGGATTAGAGGCCCAGCAAGAGGCGGTTGAGCGCCATGTGCGCGCCGCCGGCGGCCGCATCCTGGATGTGTTCCGGGAGGTCGAAAGTGGGAAGAAGAACGATCGCCCGCAGATCCTTGCGGCCATCGCCGCCTGCCGATCACGCCGCGCCACGCTGGTCATCGCCAAGCTGGACCGCCTGGCGCGCAACGTCGCCTTCGTCTCCAACCTGATGGAAGCCGGCATCGAGTTTGTCGCCTGCGACAACCCGCATGCTAGTCGCCTGACCATCCACATCCTGGCCGCCGTGGCCGAGCATGAGCGCGAGATGATCTCCGCGCGCACCAAGGCCGCCCTGCAGGCGGCGAAAGCGCGCGGCGTCCGGCTCGGCAACCCGCGCATCAAGGCGGGCGACATAGGCGCGGTCGGACAGGCCACCGAGATCCGCATCGCCAAGGCGGCGCAGCACGCCCGCGATGTGATGCCCGCCATCCTGGCGGCACAGAGAGCCGGCTGCACCAACAACACGCAGATCGCCGAAGCGCTGACCGCGCGCGGCATCCGCACGCCTGCCGGCGGTGACGTTTGGCACCGCGAACAGGTCGCCCGCATCCTCAAAAGGACACCAGCCTGATGGCTACAGCCCCGAAGACCCGTACCCAGAAGGCCGAGGCAACTGCCGCCCCGCCCAGCACCAACCATCCCGTCATCACCGACCCGGCGCTGATCGCGATGGCCGGTGAGTACGCCAAGGGCGCGCCGGAGAAGAACCGGCTGGAGAAGCGGCTGAAGGAGCTGAAGCCGGTGCTGCTGCAAGCGATGGGCGACGCTCCGATGGCCTACGCCGGCAAGCATGTGCTGACCCGGGCCGAGGTGATCGGCACGCCCGATACGGTGGGGGAGAAGATCACCCGCTCGATGGTCGGGCAGCACATGCCGGGCAAGAAGGGCCGGCCGGGCTACACCACGCTCGAGGTGCGCTGATCCAGCATGCGCCCAGACTTCCGGGCCGACTTCAGGCCGATGACGCGGGCGCTGGATGACCTGGCCAAGAAGCAGATCCCGTTCGCAGCCGCCGGCGCCCTGAACGATACGGCGCAGGCGGCGCAGATCCGCGTGAAGCGCGAGCTGCCCAGCATCTTCGACCGGCCGACGCCCTTCACCCTGAATGCCATCGGCGTCGAGCGCGCCAGCAAGGGCAAGCTCGAAGCCCGGGTGTTCGTGAAGGACCGGCAGGCGGAATACCTCGAGGTGCAGGAGACCGGCGGCACGAAGACGCCGAAGAAGCGGGCTTTCCTGCTGCCGCGCGGCATCCGGCGGAACCAGTACGGCAACATGCCGAAGGGTGCCGTCGCCGCGGCGCGGGCGAAGCCCAGCACCTTCAGCGGCAAGATCGACGGTGTGCCGGGCCTGTACCAGCGCATGAAGCGCGGCGCCGCGAAGCTGCTGGCCTTCTATGCGGACAAGGCGACATACAAGCCGCGCTTCGGCTTCAAGCAGCGGACCCTGAAGACGGCGAAGGCCGTCTGGCCCTCTGCCTTCCGCCAGAGACTGGCGAAGGCGCTCTCCACAGCCAGGAAGTGACCATGGAAATCGACAAGTCGGTGCGGGCGGCCTTCACGCCGGCTGAGGTGGTGGAGGCGCTGCGGACGCACTACGCCTCCGCGCTCCGCACCATGCCAGAGCCCGCGAAGGTGGGGCTGCTGGGCGGCTCCTACGGCGTGACCCTCACATGGGACCTGCCACGCGAGAAGGCCGCCCCAGCGCCCGCCTACCGGGGCCCTGAGCCCGTCCCCGAGCCCGAGCCCGAGGCCTAGGCCCGAGGGGGAGGGGAGCCCACCCACCCCCACCCCCCTTCTTGGGTCCTTCCCCAGGGGGGGTAGGGGCACGGGACAATTCGCCCCGCGGGTCAGCCCCAGCTAAGGGATATGAAATCGTGTCCGCAGTGTCCGCAGTGTCCGCACCGGCTGCGGAAGGGATCTCGATCCGCGAGTTCGCGCGGCGCGAAGGGATCAGTGATAAGATCATCCGCCGCGCCATAAGCGCCGGATATCTCACACCTTTGCCCGACGGGAAGTTGTCGCCGGCCTGGGTCGGCAGCGGCTGGCGCAAGGCCAACCGGCATGCGGACACGGGTGCGGACACCCCTGCGGACAGTGCGGACATGTCCGCACCTGGTGTCCGCACTGTCCGCAGCGCGGCGGCGCCGGTGTCCGCACCCGCCGCGGCGGTCGCCGAGGACCTGGAGCCGCAGCCGCGGGGCGGCGCCCTGAAGCGCCGGCGGGCCGCCGCCAGCGACGAGGGCGAGGACGGCGAGAGCATCGACTTCGATGAGTTTGCCCGCCGGGTGCTGGGCGGTGACTTCCCGGCGCTCGCCACCTCCGAGCGCGTGAAGGCGGCCGCCCTGGCGCTGAAGCAGGCGCTCGATGCGCAGAAGAAAGCCGGCGCCCTGATCGAGCTGGCCCTGGCGGAAGGCGTGCTGTTCGAGGTGGCGCGCCAGGCGCGCGATGCCTGGATCAACTGGCCGGCGAAGATCGGCCCGCTCTTGGCGGCCGACCTGGGCCTGGAGGCGGCCACAGTCGTCGAGGCCCTGACAAAGTATGTCCAGCAGCAGCTCGAAGATCTCGGAGAGCCCCAGCCCGGCGCTTTCGAGGAAGATAAACCGGCTCAGGACGTCAGCGCGTAAAGGCTGGACGCCGCCGCCGCGCATCAGCGTCCCGCAATGGGCCGACGACAACCGCTATCTGGCCAAGGAAGCCGGCAGCACCTCTGGCAAATGGCGCACCGGCACCGTCGAGGTGGCGCGCGGGCCGATGATGGCCGTGACCGAGCCCGGCGTGCACATCATCACCGCGATGGTCTCCACGCAGCTGCTGAAGACGGCGCTGCTGGAGAACGTGTTCGGCTACTTCGCCCATCTCGATCCCTGCCCGATGCTGCTGCTGCAGCCGAAGGAGGCCGCGGCCGAGCAGTTCTCGAAGGAGCGCATCACGCCGATGGTGCGGGCCACGCCCAAACTGAAGGGCCTGATCGGCACGGCGAAGACCCGCAAAGCCGACGAGACGCTGCTGTTCAAGAGCTTCCCGGGCGGCTTCCTGGCACTGGCCGGCGCCGGCAGCCCGGACAACCTGGCGCGCCGGCCGATCCGGGTGCTGCTCTGCGACGAGGTCGACAAGTACCCGGTCACCCGCGAGGGCGACCCGATCACGCTGGCCGAGGAGCGCACGGCGACCTTCGGCGTCAACTGGCTATCGCTGCGGGTGTGCTCGCCGACCGTCGAGGACGAAAGCCGCATCGCGGCCAGCTATGCCGACAGCGACCAGCGGCGCGCCTCGGTGGAATGCCCGCACTGCCAGCACCGGCAGTTCCTGGATTTCTTCAAGCACGTCGAGTGGGACAAAGCGGACGGCGCCCATAAGCCGGAGACGGCGAAGATTTACTGCGAGGCCTGCGGCTGTGGCTGGTCGGAGGGCGAGCGCCTGCGGGCGCTGGCCACCACCCGGCATCATCAGACGCGGCCGTTCAAATGCTGCGGCGAGCTACAGATGCCGCTGGAGGCGTATGACCGCACCTGGCGCAGCTGCGAGGCCGTCGAGCCTGGCGCCGAGCAGCCTGACCCGGTCGCCGCGGTGTGGGACTGGTGGTTCGGGCCTCGCCACGCGGTCTATCGCGCCCGATGCCGACACTGCGGTGCCTGGGCGGTATCGAACAAGCATGCCGGCTTCCAGGCCGGCAAGCTGTTCTCACCCTGGCAGAAGGACAAGCCCGCCGACATCGCGGCCAAGTGGCTGGCGGCGCAGGGCAACGAAGATCTGCTCATGTCCTGGTGGAATACCCAGGCGGGCCTGCCTTACCGCGCCAATGGCGGCAAGGCGCTGGTGTTGGAGAAGCTGGCGGAGCGCGGCGAGATCTGGGCCGGGCAGGTGCCGCACGGCGTCGCCATCATCACGGTGGGCATCGACGTCCAGCCCGACCGCGTCGAGCTGGAGGCGGTCGGCTGGGGCCGCAACGAGGAAAGCTGGTCGATCGACTACGAGGTGATCGAGGGCGACGCCAACACCGGCGCGGTGTGGGACAAGGTCGACGCCTATCTGAAGCGGACCTTCTACCGCGACGATGGCCGGCCTTTCGTGATCTCGGCCACCTGCATCGATACCGGCGGCCAGAACACGCAGAAGGTCTACGAGTTCTGCAAGGCGCGGCTGTCGCGCAAGATCTGGGGCATCAAGGGCGAGAGCGCGCAGAACGGCGTGCGTAACCCGGTATGGCCGACCAAGCGGCCGATGTCGCGCACCAAGGCCAGCTACCGGCCGGTGGTGATCGGCGTGAATGCGGCGAAGGACGTGGTGCGGGCGCGGCTGGCGATCGAGGGCCCCGGCGCCGGCTACATGCATGTGCCGCATGATCGCGACATCAACTGGTACGCCCAGCTGCTGGCGGAGCGCCTCGACCTGCGCGAGGCCAGCGGCCGCAAGTACCGGGTCTGGGTGCAGTTGCCGGGCCGGCGCAACGAGGCGCTCGACTGCCGGGTCTACGCCTATGCCGCGCTGTGCGGCCTGCTGCATTTCGGCCTCGGCCTGAACCGCAGGGCCGACGATGCCGCGCAACCCTATCAGGCGGCGCCGGATGCGCGCCGCCTCCCTGAAGACCAGGTCGCCGAGAGCGGGCCGCCGCCGGCGGCACCGCCTCCGCCGGCCGCTCGCCCGCCGCGCACGTCGCGCTGGGCCTCATGAGGATGCCATGTCGGGAACCATACAGAGCGGCACCTTCGCCGGCATGTCGCGCGACCAGCTGACGGCTTGGCGCGGTCGCCTGCAGGAAGCACTGCTGGGGCTGGCGGCCGGTGAGAAGGTGGTGAATGTGGCCTATGCCCAGGGCACCGGCTCGCGGTCGGTCACCTACACGCCGGCGGATGAAAACCGCCTGCGTGGCCTGATCCGCCAGCTGAACAACCTGCTCGGCCAGCGCCAGACCGCCATCGGCGTCTCCTTTCGGTGAGCAAGAAGGAGCGCCGCGCAGAGCGGAAGGCCGCGGCCAGCGTCAGTGCGGCGCCGGCGGGCGGCAAGGCGATGATCCCGGCGACACGGGCCGGGCCGGGCGGCATGGCCGGCGCCTTCGCCTACGATGCCGCCAATATGTTCGGGTCGGAGATGGGGGAGTGGAACCCCTGGCTCCGCTCAGCCGATGGCGAGATCAACAACGACCGTGACCGCATGGTCGCGCGCTCGCGCGATGTGGTGCGCAACGATGGCTGGGCCGCTGGCGGCATCACCCGCATCGTCGACAGCGCGGTCGGCAGCCAGTTCCGGCTGGTGGCCAAGCCCGACTACCGGGCCCTGGCCCTGGCCAGCGGCGGCGCCTTTGACAGCAGCTGGGCCGACGAGTTCGGCCGGGCCGCCGAGGCCGAGTGGCGCATGTGGGCGAATGACGCCGGCAAGCACTGCGACGCCGCCCGGCAGTTGAACATGACGCAGATGTTCTGGCTGGCCCTGCGCCACAAGGTGGTGGACGGCGACGCGCTGGCACCGCTGCTGTGGCTGCCGGAGCGGATCGGCGAAGGCAGCGCCCGCTATGCCACCACGGTGCAGCTGATCGACCCCGACCGGCTGTCAAACCCGTATCAGCAGCAGGACACCAAGGATCTGCGCGGTGGCTGCCAGCTGGACAGTCTCGGCGTCACGGTGGGCTACCATATCCGCGAGGCGCACCAGGGCGATCTCTATCTCGCCCAGGAAAGCATGCGCTGGGACTATTTCGAGCGGGAGACCCCCTGGGGCCGCCCGGTGGTGGTGCATGACTACGAGCCGGATCGGCGCGGCCAGCATCGCGGCACCAGCGTGGTGACGCCGGTGCTGGGCGCCATGCGCATGCTGTCGCGCTACGACCAGGCGGAGCTGCAGCAGGCGCTGCTGCAGACGATCTTTGCGACCTTCATCCAGTCGCCCTTCGATCCCTCTGACGTGCAGAGCGTGCTGAACGAAGACGGCGGATTGAGCGAGTACCAGAAGCTGCGCAGCGAGTTCCACGAGGGCAATCCGCTGAGCCTGAACGGGGCGCGGATTCCGGTGCTAGCGCCTGGCGATGAGGTCAAGTCGGTGACGGCCACCCGGCCGAACAGCGGCTTTGAGGCCTTCCAGGGCGCGGTGCTACGGCGTTTTGCCGCGGCGACCGGCCAGTCGGCCGAGCAGCTCTCCTGGGACTACAGCAAGACCAACTACAGCAGCGCCCGCGCGGCGATGCTGGAAGCCTGGAAGACGCTGAAGCGGCGGCGCGACAACTTCGCGGTGGGCTTCGCCAACCCCATCTATGGCGCCTGGCTGGAAGAGGCGATCGCGCTGAAGCGCGTCCCGCTGCCCCGCAAGGCGCCCCCGTTCGCATCCATGCGAACAGCCTACATGACCTGCCGGTGGATCGGGCCGGCGCGCGGCTGGGTCGACCCGGTGGCCGAGCGGCAGGGCGCGGTGCTGGGCATGGAGGCTGGCTTTGGCACGCTGGAAGACGAGTGCGCCGAGCAGGGCCGCGACTACGAGGAGGTCCTCGACCAGCGTCAGCTGGAGGTGAGGATGATGCTGGATCGCGGCCTTCCCCTGCCGACCTGGGCCATGGGCTCGCCACTCTACCAGAACCAGCAGGCCCCGCAGAACCAGCCGAAGCCCGATCGCGACGGCATCTGAAAGACCGACACATGAAGACTGCTCTGGTCGCCCTGCTGACGGGCCTCTGCAAGCTGCTGCGCGCCCTGGTGGTGATTCCCCTCCTGGTGGTGGCCATCGCCTTCTTCCTGGTGCTGGGCCTGCTGGTGGGCGCCGGCGTCGCCGCGCTGATCGGCTTCCTGATCGCCCTCAGCATCACCATCGGCGGCACGGTCCTGGTGGTGGAGGGGCTGAAGCGATGACCAACTTCCCCCACCTCGCCCAGCGGCTGTTCAACACCCCGGTCGCCATCCACCCGCACAAGGCCGAGGTGGTGATGGCCGCGCTGGCCGATCGCCTCGGCATCAGCCACATGTTCCGGGGTGGCGAGCTGCTGGCCCTGTCGCCGATGGCGATGGAGGATGACGAGATCGGCGGTGTCTTCAGCCGGCCCGGCCGCTCGGAGCGAGATCCCGGCTTCGACCTGGTGGAAGGGATGGCCGTCATCCCGGTCACCGGCACGCTGGTGCAGAAGCTGGGCACCCTGCGCCCGTATAGCGGCATGACCGGCTATGACGGCATCCGCACGGCGCTGCTGGCGGCGCTGGAAGATCCCGGCGTGAAGGCCATCGCCCTGGATATCGACAGCCCGGGCGGCGAGGTCGCCGGCTGCTTCGACCTGGTCGACATGATCTACCGTATGCGCGGCGAGAAGCCGCTGCACGCCATCCTGGACGAGAGCGCCTATTCGGCCGCCTACGCGATCGCCAGCGCCTGCGACCGCATCACGGTGCCGCGCACCGGCGGTACCGGCAGCGTCGGCGTCATCGGCATGCATGTCGACATGTCGGCGGCCCTCGGCAAAGGCGGCATCACGGTGACGATGATCCGCTACGGCGAGCACAAGGCCGAGGGCAACGAGTTCGAGCCCCTGACCGAAGGCGCGCATGCACGCATGCAGGCCGACATCGACACGATGGGCGAGCTGTTCATCGAGACCGTGGCGCGCAACCGCAACCTGAAAGCGTCGGTCGTGCGCGGCACGAAGGCCGAGACCTTCCTCGGCGCCGCCGGCGTCACCATCGGCTTCGCGGACGCCGTGCGCGCACCCGATGCCGCCATGGGCGAGCTGTACCGCTCGCTCTGAGGCGCCCTGCCGGCGCCACCCCCCAGATCCACGAGGTTAACCCACCATGCGTCGAAACAGCACGCGGGCGCTGAAGCTCGCCCACCTGGTCGGCCCCGCCATCCGCGCCTCGGAAGAGGATGAGCAGGACGACAAGGCCAAGGGCCGCGCCGAGAACGAAGACGACAACAACGACGACCGCGACGACAAGCCCGGCAGCCGCCGCGCCCGCCGCGCCGACGACGACAAGGACAAGGACGAGGAGAAGCCGCAGGGCCGCACCAAGTCCCGCCGCGCCAAGTCCCGCGCCGCCGATGATGACGAGCGCGACGACAAGCCTTCCAGCCGGCGCGCGCGCCAGGAGGAGGATGACGACGACGACGAGCGTGATCCGAAGGGCGGCCGCACCGCCGCCGAGGAGGATGACGACGACGACGAGGAGCGCAGCGAGGACGACGAGCGGAAGGACGACGAGGACGACGCCAACCCGAAAACCCGGGCCGCGCGTCGCCGCGAGCGTGAGCGCTGCCAGGCCATCGTCGGCTCCAAGCACGCCAAGGGCCGCGCGGCCGCCGCTGCGCACCTCGCCTTCGGCACCAGCATGTCGGCCGGCGCCGCCATCGGCCTGCTGAAGACCCTGCCGGGCGGCGAGAGCGCCGAGGGCGGGGATCTGGGCGCCCGGATGCAGGGCTATGGCGGGCACCGCCCCGCCGCCTCCGCTCCGCCGCAGCCGAGTGGCCGCCAGGCGGTCACCAATTCCTGGGATGCGGCCGCCGCGCGCGCCGGCATCCGTAAGCGCTAAAGGACCGCCCTGATGGCCACTCCCGTTCTCAACGAACGCTTCTACAACGGCGCCTTCCTGGTCTCCGAGGCCAACGGCACTCGCTCCCGCGACACCGTGGTGATGAAGAACGCCGGCGGCACCGACCTGGTGCTGGATGGCGGCCTGGTGCTCGCCACGCTGACCGCCGATGGCAGCGTGGTGCCCTACGACAACGCGGGCACCGATGGCAGCGAGGTCGCCTCCTGCATCCTCTACGGGCAGGTGATCGTGCCGGCCGGCGGGCAGAAGCGCGTCACCATCGTCAGCCGCGACGCCGAGGTGAATGCCTCCGAGCTGATCTGGGCCGCAGGCGTCGACGCCGCCGGCAAGGCCGCCGGACTGGCCGACCTGCTGACCAAGGGCATCGTCGCCCGCTGATCCCGCGCCCGCCGGCGCGGGCGCTCCCCTTCCCACCCGCCTGTGTCGCGCCAGCTGGCGCCCGACCGGTCGATGGAGATCCGCCTCCTTGTCCATCATGAACATCTTCCGTCAGGACGCCTTCTCGGCGATCGAGCTGACGTCCTTCGTGGAACGCACGCCCTTCCTGCCGACCGGCCTGGGCGAGCTGAACATCTTCAACCCCAAGCCGATCCGCACCACGGCGCTGGCCGTCGAGGAGCGGGCCGGCAAGCTGGTCATCATCCCGACCAGCGATCGCGGCGCGCCGCTGAAGCAGCGCACCACCGAGAAGCGCACGATGCGCTACTTCGAGGTGCCGCGCCTGGCGCATGAGGACACCATCATGGCGTCCGAGCTGCAGGGCGTGCGCGAGTTCGGTCAGGAGACCGTGCTGATGCAGCTGCAGACCGAGGTGGCCCGCCGCCTGGCCGGCCCCACGGGGCTGATGAGCAACCTCGAATACACGCTGGAGCTGCACCGGCTCGGCGCCGTGCAGGGCGTCCTGCTCGATGCCGATGGCTCGGTGCTGTACAACTGGTTCGACGCCTTTGGTATCGCCCAGCCGACCGAGATCGCCTTCAACCTGAACGCGGTCTCGCCGAAGGATGGCGACCTGCGTAAGAAGTGCATGGAGGTCGTGCGCAAGATGAAGCGCGCCGCCCAGGGCGCCTGGACCCCCAATACGCGCATCCAGGCGATCTGCGGCGACGAGTTCTGGGATGCGCTGATCAGCCACCCGGACGTGCTGAAGACCTACTTCAACTGGGAGGCGGCCAAGGAGCTGCGCCAGGATGGCGCGTTCTCCTCGATGACCTTCGGCGGCATCGACTGGAGCAACTACCAGGGCAGCAACGACAACACCGAGATCGCGGTGCCGACCTCCAAGGTGAAGTTCTTCCCGGTGGGCGCGCCGGGTGTGTTCGAGCGGGCGCAGGCGCCGGGCGAGTCCTTCGAGTGGGTGAACACCCCCGGCAAGGATGCCTACGTGGTGCCGATCATCGATCGCGACCGCAACGCCTTCTGGAAGCAGGAGCTGTACTCCTACCCGCTGCACATCTGCACGCGGCCGGAGATGCTCCAGAGCGGCCGCGCCGGCAGCTGAGCCGACGAGCATGGCCGTCGATTTCGACGCGATGACGAGCGCCGCCGTTCTGGCGGCGTTCGCCGTTCCAGGCCGGGTGCGGTTCAAGCGCAATGGCGAGCCGATCGCCGAGATCGACGGCGTGTTCGACCGCTTCCAGATCGAGGCGATGGGAGAGGACGGGGCACCGTTCTCGATCAAGCGAACGGTGCTCGGCGTGCGCGAGGCCGACCTGCCGCCGGGCTTCGTCCTGAAGTCCGGCGACCGGGTGCAGATCCTCAACAAGACCTTCGACATCACCGATGTGCAGCCGGACGGGCTGGGCTGGGTGTCGCTGCCGCTGGGCCTGGTGGGGAGCGCCGGACCATGACCGAGTTCCGCCTCGGCGTGCGCGACATCGTCGCCCGCGTGCTGGAGCAGCGCCTGCCGGAATTGCAAGGTCGGGTCTACCGGGCGCGCGAGTGGCCGCTGCATGAGCATCAGGTGCCCGCGCTGCTGGTCTACGGCTACCAGGAGACCAAGACCGGCCCCGAGGTGCATGGCGGCGACGTGGTCTACGCCGTCTCCTGCATCATGTCCGTGCAGGCCGTGACCCAGCGAGCGGCGCGCCACACCGAAGCCGTCGAGCGCGAGCTGGAGCAACTGTGCCAGGCCATCTGTCTGGCCGTCATCACCGCGCCCGAGCTGCTCGGCAAGGCTGGCGCCATCGAGCGCATCGACAGCGTGAAAACCACGCTGAACATCGATGCCAAGAGCGGCGAGAAGGCCCTGGGCCAGGCCGTGGTGGCCTTCGATCTGTGCTGGTCCGAGACCTACCAGCTGCCAGACGAGATCCCCTGCGCCGAAACGACCTTCCATTTCCGGGTCATCCCGCCGGCCTGACGGCCCGGGCCCCGTAGGAGCCCCCCACACATGATGTCCGTAAAGCCCGCGCCGGGCCTGTCCGTGCGCGACCCGGTGCTGCGCGACCTGTTGCCGGCCGAGGGCCGGCCGGTCGAGCGCTCCGAATACTGGCTCCGCCGCCTCGCCGATGGCGACGTGGTCGAGATGTCCGCTCCGCCAGCCGTAGCGCCGCAGGACGGCGCCGTGGCCGAGCCTGATGCCACGCCGGCCGACGCGCCGCAGCCGGAGGCCGAAGCCTGATGGTCGATTTCGCCCAGATCCCCCAGAACCTGCGCCTGCCGCTGTTCTACGCCGAGCTGGACAACAGCCGCGCCAATAGCGGCCAGCAGAACCAGCGCACGCTGATCATCGGCCAGCAGGCCGCCGGCGGCGCGCTGGTGGCCGGCAAGGCCGTGCTGCTGCAGGGCATCGCCTGGGTGCAGGCCCAGGCCGGCCTCGGCTCGCAGCTGGCGCTGATGGCGGAGTGGTACCGCAAGCGCGATTCCTTCGGCGAGGTGTACCTGCTGCCGCTGGCCGATGCCGCCGCCGCCGTCGCCGCCACGGCCACCATCGCCGTCACCACGGCCGCCACGGCGCCCGGCACGCTGAACCTCTATATCGGCGGGCAGCGGGTGCAGGTCCTGGTCTCCGCCGCGCAGACCACGGCGCAGACGGCAACGGCGATCGCCGCGGCGATCAACGCCATGGCCAGCCTGCCGGTGACGGCCACCGTCACCACCAGCACGGTCACCCTGACCGCCAAGAACAAGGGCGCCTGCGGCAACGATATCGACCTGCAGCTGAATTTCCTCGGCGCCGCCGGCGGCGAGGCAACCCCTTCCGGGCTGGTGCTGGCGATCTCGGCGATGACCGGCGGCACGGCGAACCCCACGCTCGACACCGCCCTGGCGGCGCTGGGCGACAAGGAGTTCGACTTCATCGTGCTGCCCTACACCGACACGGCCAGCCTGGACGCGATGAAGGCGTTCCTGGCCGCGCGCTGGAGCTGGGAGCGCATGCTGTATGGCGGCGCCTTCGCGGCGCTGCGCGGCACGCTGGGCGCGGCCACGACTTTCGGCCTGGCCCGCAACGATGCGCATGTCAGCGTCATGCCGTTCAACGGCAGCCCGACGCCGGCCGTGCTCTGGGCCGCGAACACCGCCGGCGCCTACGCCCAGAGCCTGCGCGCCGATCCCGGCCTGCCGCTGCACGGCCTGCCGCTCGATGTGCTGGCGCCGCCGATCGAGAGCCGGTTCGCGGCGGCCGAGCGCAACGTGCTGCTCTGGGACGGGCTCAGCACCTTCGCGGTCGCCGATGATGGCACGGTCACCACCGAGACCATCGTCACCACCTACCAGAAGAACGCGCTGGGGCAGCCCGACGACAGCTACCTGTATGTCGAGCGGCTCTACACGATCGCCTATGTGATCCGCGATCTGAAGCAGTTCATCACCAGCCGCTTTGGCCGGGTGAAGCTGGCCAGCGACGGCACCACACCGCGCGCCGGCAGCCGCACGGTGACGCCGGGCGTGATCCGCGACGCCATCCTGGGCCGCTACCGGTTCCTGGAACGCAATGGCTACGTCCAGGAATACGAGCAGTTCGCCGCCAGCCTGGTGGTCGAGCGCAATGGCACCAACCGCTGCCGCGTCGACGCGCATCTGCCCATCATCCCCATCGACCAGCTGCGGCAGCTCGCCGCGGTGGTCCAGCCCCGCAACGCGGGTGAGGAGTAAGCCATGTCGGGCAGCATGGGCCGCGTTGGCGGCCGCGCCTGGATCTGGATCGACGGCATCCAGTTCGATCTTGTCTCGCAGCCGACCTGGGGCGTGGCGACGACGAAAAAGACCACGCTGAAGGGCATGGATGGCATCCACGGATACAGCGAGGAGCCCATCCCGGGCTTCGTCGCCGCCACCCTGCGCGACAGTGCCGGGATCTCGATCTCCGAGTTCGACGCCATGACCGACGTTTCCGTCAGCCTGCAGCTGGCCAACGGCAAGCGGGTGTCCGGCAGCAACATGGTCTGCGTCGACACGGTCGAGGTGGATTCCACCGAAGGCACCTTCTCGGTGCGCTTCGAGGGTGAGGACGTGACCGACCGATGAGCGATCTGAACGACGACTCCTCGATCGCCGAGGAGGTGATCTCCGACATCGCGCCGCTGCGGCTGCGCTTTAAGGCGATCCCCTACAACGGCACCGACTACGACACCCTGGTGCTGCGTGAACCGACCGCCGAGGATCTGATCAAGGCGGGCGAGAAGAAGCAGCCGCTGGAGCAGGCGGTGACGCTGATCCAGCACGTTACCGGCCTGCCGGTGATCGTGGTGCGCAAGCTGCCGCAGCGGGTGCTGGAACGCGCGGCGGAATACTTCTCGCCTTTTACGCCGCCCTCCCCGGAGAGCGCTGGCGCGGCCTGATCGCCGAGGTCACGCGCTTCTTTGGGTGGGGGCCGCGCGACGCGGAAAGCCTGCCGATCAGCAAGCTGCTGTGGTGGGCGGATGAAATGCGGCGACTGTCCCGGCCGCGAGGAGACGCCTGATGTCAGCATCGGTGAAGGGCGGCGCGCTCAGCCTGACGCTGAGCGCCGTCGATGGCATCACCAAGCCCTTGGAGCGGATCAATCAGAACGTCCTGCGCGTGCAGAACAGTTTTGGTCGGCTGGGGCAGAATGTCGGCCGGGTCAGTGGCATGAATGCGTTGGCCGCCGGCGCGCGCAATGTGGCGCGCTCGATGGCGCAGATCATTCCGCCGCTGGGCGCGCTGACGGCGGCCGGCTCGGTCGCCGGCGTCGTGCATCTGGCCGCGCGCTGGGCCAGTTTCGGCGTGCAGCTGGGGCACACCGCCTACCGGGTGCAGACCAGCGTCGCCAGCCTGCTCACCCTGCAGGGCGCGGCGCGGCTGGCCGGCGTGTCGGCCGAGGATCTCTCCGCCGGCATGGAGGGGCTGGGCGATGCCCTGTCCGACGCCGTGGGCGGCCGCGACAGCACCGCCCTGCAGTACTTCACCATGCTTGGCGTCGCCATGCGCGATGCAAGGGGCAATGCCCGCACGGCGGCCGAGGCGCTGCCGCAGGTGGCCGATGGCATCGCCCGCATCGCCGATCCCCGCCTGCAGGCGCGGGTCATGTCGGCGCTGCGGCTGCCGGCCTCGATGCTGCCCTTCCTGAAGAAAGGCTCCGCCGGCCTGCGCGAGTGGGAGGCCGATGCCCGCCGCTTTGGCCTGATCACCGAGGAAGGCGCCGAGGCGGCGCAGAAATTCAACCTGGCACAGACCCGGCTGCAGATGGCCGGCGAAGGGCTGGTCAACACCATCGCCCAGCGCCTGGCCCCGGTGATGACGCCGCTGCTGAACCGGCTGACCAACTGGATCGCCGCCAACCGCGAGCTGATCGGCCAGCGGGTGGAAGAGATCGTCACGCGCCTGGCCGGCGCCGTGGAACGCTTCATCCAGAATGGCGGCCTGCAGGAAATCGGCAGCCGGATCGAAGCCATGGTGAGCGGCATCCAAGCCGTGATCCGCTGGATGGGCGGCTGGGAGAATGCGGCGATCGCGCTGGGCGGCGTGCTGGCCCTGCAACTGCTGGCGCCGCTGACCGGCATTGTCGGCGCCTTGACCACCATCGCACTCTTCCGGCCGGCAGCCTGGATGCTGCGGCTGCTGGGCGTGACCGGTGCCGGCGTGGGCGCGGCCGCCGTCGCAGGATTCCTGGGCGTCCAGCGCCTCGGCGAGATGCGGGCCGAGAGCGGCGCCAATACCCCCGAGGGTCAGGCGGAGCGCCGCCGGCGGATGGGCCAGCGTGGTCAGGCCGAGGGCTACTACGACCCGGCGGCCGATCGCAGCGTTGATCCTGGCCGCCAGTGGGCCGGCCTGGGCGCCTATCTGCGCAGTCAGATGACCCCGGGCGGCGGCCGGCAGGGGCAGCCCCGCTCCTATACGGGCGAGGAAGCCACCGCACGGCAGCGCCAGGCCTTCGACTACTTCCGCTCGCAGGGTTGGAGCGCGGCGCAGGCCAGCGGTCTGGTGGCCAACCTGCGGCACGAGAGCGGCGCCGGCCTGGACCACCAGGCGCGCGGCGACGGCGGCAAGGCCTACGGCATCGCGCAGTGGCACCCTGACCGGCAGCGCAATTTCCGCCTCTGGGCCGGCAAGCCGATCCAGGAGAGCACTCTGGAAGAGCAGCTGGCCTTTGTGCAGTTCGAGCTGACCCAGGGGCAGGAGCGCGCCGCCGGCGCCGCCCTGCGCAATGCGCGGACCCCGGCCGAGGCCGCCGGCGTGGTGTCGCGCCAGTACGAGCGGCCGGCGAACCGGGAGGGCGAAGCCGCCGCCCGGGCGCAGACCGCGACATCGATGCTGCCGCGCCTGGCCGCGCCGGCCGGCACGGCCGTCGCCTCCGGTACGCCGGCC
>NZ_JACTVA010000042.1 GCF_014490485.1 Teichococcus aerophilus
CGGAAGGGCGCGGTTCCTTCGCCCTGGATGGCAAGATGATCGACATCCCCATCGTCCGCCGGGCCGAGGCGCTGCTGCCCCGGGCCAAGGCCATCGCCCAGCGCGCGGCGGCCTGAACGCAGGCGGTGCTGCTGCCACCGGAAAAACCCTGCACGGATATTGAGCAAGGCAGCGCTGACCTGCGTCTCTCCCAGGGGAGAGCGAAGCGGGCAGCAGCCTTCAGGTGCCAAGGCCACGCCGGCCTCCTCAGCGTGACACTGTAGCGACAGCCAATGGCCGCTCAAAAGAAGAGCAGGACGGTTATTTCGTAATCAACTCCAGCGCCTTGACAGTTGGTAATGATCAAAGAACTGTCATAAACAGATTTCTCGATTCACCCTGCCTTGGCTCCACGGCGCCAGCCGCGCTGCGCGGCCTTTTCCGGAGGAAGACCGTTCGATGCCCACCCGTCGCTCGCTCCTGGCTCTCTCCACCCTCGCCACATCAGGCCTCACAGCAACCCATGCCCGGCCAGCCCAGGCCGCCAGCGCCAAGGAATTGCGCTACCGGCTGATAGAAGATCCAGAATCGCTCTACAGCGGTCAGAGCGTCTCGCTCACCGTCAATACCTGCCTGAACTTCCTGCATGACCGGCTGGTCTACATCGATGCCGAGGGCAAGCCACAGCCCTGGTTGGCGGAATCCTGGTCCTTCAGCGAGGACAGCCGGCAGATCACCTTCAAGCTGCGCCCCGGCACCAAGTTCCATGACGGCACCGACCTCGATGCCGCCGCGGTGAAATTCCACTTCGACACCATCCTGGACCCGAAGGCGGCCTCGCCCGTGCGCGGCCAGATCGCGGCGCTGGATAGCTGCGATGTGTTGGACCTGCTGACGGTCCGCCTCAGCTTCAGCCGCCCCTTCGCCGCCGCCATGATCCTGCTGGCCAGCCCCACCTATGGCGTCAATTCGCCCACCGCCGTGCAGAAGGCGGGGCGGCAATATGGCCGCCGGCCGGTCGGCACCGGGCCGTTCATGTTCAAGTCCTGGTCGGCGGGCAGCGAGATCGTGCTGGTCCGCAACCCGCGCTACCGCCAGCTGCGGCCGGACGCGGTGAACAAGGGCGCGCCCTTCGCCGACCAGATCACGCTCAGCGTGCTGCCGGAGGAAGGCGTCGCCTTCTCCGCCCTGCAAACGGGCGAGCTGAGCGCCGCCGAATTGCAGACCGACACGGTGGACCGCCTGCGCCAGGACCCCCGCTTCGCCGTCGTCATCGACGACAAGGCGAAGAACCTGGTGTTCATGGAATTCTCCTTCCGCCCGCCCTTCGATGACCGGGCGCTGCGCGATGCCGTCAGCCATGCCATCGATCGGGAGGCGATCCTGCGCGCCTCCTACAGCGGCTATGGCCGCATCAACCTGAATCCGCTCTCCAGCGGCATCCCAGGCTATGACGCGGCGATCGGCACGCAATACGGCACGCCCTACGACCCAGAGAAGGCCAAGGCGCTGCTGGCGGCGGCCGGCTGGCAGCCCGCCGCCGGTGGGCTGCGGGCCAAGGACGGCAAGCCGGCGAAATTCGCCATCCGATCCTACGCCAACCCGGCGACGGACCGGGCGCTGGCGGTCATCCAGAGCAACCTCGCCGCCGTGGGCATCGAGGTCAGCGTCTCCACCGCCGATTGGGGCACGTTCTATCCGTCCCTGCTGCGGGAAGGCTGGGACATGACGCTGAACCGCTGGACCTATAGCGACCCGCTGGTGATGACCAACCTGTTCCGCCCGCCCGGCCACCGCCGCAACCTGCCGGCGGATGAGGAGCTGACGCGCCTGCTGACCGCCGTCGATTCCACGCTGGACCCGGCGGAGCGGCAGAAGGTGGTCTCCGAATCCCAGAAAGCGCTGCTGGAGCGCCGGCTGATCCTGCCCATCCTGACCAGCGACCAGGTCACCATCACCCAGGCCGGATTGCAGAACTACAAGTTCGACTACCTCAACCAGATCCTGCATGGCGACGTGCGCATGAGCGACTGGTGAGCCGCTATATCCTGCGCCGTCTGCTGATGGCGCTGCCCGTGGTGGTCGGCATCCTGCTGCTGACCTTCCTCATCCAGGCGGTGATCCCGACCGATGCGGTCAGCGCCATGTATGAAGGCCAGGTGACGGAAGATGAAGCGGCGGAGGCCATCGCCGCGATGCGCGAGCGCTATGGGCTGGACCAGCCCTGGTACGTGCAGTTCGTCCGCTACGGCGCCAATGTGCTGCAAGGCGATTTCGGCGAATCCATCCGCCTGCGTCGCCCGGTGTCGGAAGAGATCGGCTACCGCTTCGTCAACACGTTGACGCTGACGGGCGTCGCCTTGTTGATCGGCATCGGCATCGGCGTGCCGATGGGCATTATCTCGGCGGCGAAGAAGGACACCTGGCTGGATGTCGGCGCCATGACGGTGGGGCTGCTCGGCATTTCCATGCCGGCCTTCTTCTTCGGCCTGCTGCTGATCCTGGTCTTCGCTGTCTGGCTCATGTGGATTCCCGTCGTGCCACGCGGCGGCGCGGCGCTGCTGCTGCCGGCGCTGACACTTGGGCTGATCGAGGCGGCGCCGCTCTCCCGCATCGCCCGCTCGGCGATGATCGAGATCCTGCGGCGAGACCATATCCGCGCCGCCCGCTCCCGCGGCATGGGCGAGTTCTCCGTCATCATGCGCCACGCCCTGCCCGGCACCCTGCTGGCGGTGATGACGGTGATCGGCCTGCAATTCGGCAACCTGCTTGGCGGCGCCTTCATCATCGAGGTCATCTTTGGCTGGCGCGGGATCGGGGAGCTGGGCGTGAAAGCCATCCAGTGGCGGGATTTCGCGCTGACCCAGGCCATCATCCTCATCAGTGCCGGCGCGCATATCAGCGCCAACCTGCTGGTCGACATCCTCTATGCCTGGATCGACCCGCGCGTGGATTACGACCAATGAGCCTGGCGCAGAGCGTGGCCGCCCCGGCGGAAGCCGCCCCCCAGCCGCGCCGTGGCGGCTGGCGCTGGGCCATGGCGCGGCTGCTGCGCAACCCCTCCGCCCGCATCGGCGGCAGCGTGCTGCTGCTGATCCTGTTCTGCGCCGCCTTCGCGCCCTGGGTCGCGCCGCATGACCCGCTCCACGTCAACACCCTCGGCCGCCTGCTGCCGCCCAGCGCCACCAACTGGCTGGGCACCGACGAAGTGGGGCGGGACATCGCCAGCCGGCTGATCTTCGGCACCCGCTACTTCCTGCTGATCTGCCTGATCGCCTCCACCATCTCCGGTGGCTTCGGCATCCTGCTGGGGCTGGTGGCCGGCGGCGGCTCGGCCTTGGCCGATACGCTGATCATGCGCTGCACGGACATGCTGCTGGCCTTCCCCTACATCCTGCTGGTGCTGGCCATCGTCGCCATCCTCGGCCCCAGCCTGTGGACGGCGATGGCGGCGGTCGGCATCGCCGGCATCCCCGGCTATGCGCGGCTGATCCGCTCCGTCGCGCTGACGGTGAAGCGGGAGGAGTATGTGGAGGCCGCGCGCGCCCTCGGCGCCAGCGAGGCGCAGATCATCCTCAGCACCGTGCTGCCCAACACCATCTCGCCGCTGATCGTCTACCTCTCCTACGCCACGCCCATCGCGGCGCTCTCGGCGGCGGCGCTCTCCTTCCTCGGCCTGGGCGCGCAGGCGCCGGCGCCGGAATGGGGGGCCATGCTGGTCAATTCCCGCTCCTTCCTGTTCACCGCCTGGTGGGCCGTGGCCGCGCCGGGGCTGGCCATCTTCGTCGCCATCTTCTCGATGAACCTGCTGGGCAACGGCCTGCGGGACGTGCTGGACCCGCGCGATGTCTGAGGCCACCCCCATGCTGGAAGTCCGTGGCCTGCGCACGCAATTCGGCACCGGCGCCGGCGCGGTGCGCGCGGTGAACGGCGTCGATCTCGCCATCAACCCGGGCGAGGTGCTCGGCATCGTCGGTGAATCCGGCTGCGGCAAGACGGTGCTGGCGCTGTCCATCCTGCGGTTGATCGACGCGCCGGGGCGCATCGTCGCCGGGCAGGTGCTATTCGAGGGCACGGATGTGCTGGCCATGCGCCCGCGCGCGCTGACGGCGCTGCGGGGGCGGGACATCGCTATGATCTTCCAGCAGCCCAAGGCCAGCCTGGACCCGCTGATGCGCATCGGCAGCCAGATCGCGGAGCCGTTGCGGCTGCGTGGCGGCCGCTCCCGCGCCGAGGCGTGGCGGGAGGCGGTGGAGCTGCTGGGCGCCGTCGGCATCCCCAATCCGGAGGAAAAGGCCCGCGCCTATCCGCACGAGATCTCGGGCGGGCAGGCGCAGCGGGTGATGATCGCCATCGCGCTGGCGCTGCGCCCGCGCCTGCTGATCGCGGACGAGCCGACCACGGCGCTGGACGTGACGGTGCAGGCGCAGATCCTGGAATTGCTGCGCGAGCGCTGCCGGGTGCTGGGCACGGCGCTGGTCCTGGTCACGCACGATATCGGCGTCGTCGCGCAGATGGCGGACCGCGTGGCCGTCATGTATGCCGGGCGCGTGGTGGAGAACGGCAAGGTCGCCGATATCCTCGGCCAGCCGGCGCATCCCTACACGCGCGGCCTGCTGCGCTCGGCGCCGGTGATGGGCGCGGTGCAGGCACGTCTGCGGGAAATTCCCGGTGGCATCCCGGACCTGACGCGGCCGCTCTCCGGCTGTGCCTTCGCGCCGCGTTGCGAGGCGCGCCAGCAGGCCGGCGCCGCCCGCTGCGACAGCCAGGCGCCGCCCTCTTTCCTGCCTCGCGCCGGCTGGCAGGCCCGCTGCTGGCTACAGGCGGGCGCGCCACAGGCACAACCCGCACCGGAGGCCTGGGCATGAGCGCCGTGCCGCTGCTGCGCGCCGCCGGGCTGGTGGTGCGCTTCCCCGTCCGCGCCGGGGTGATGGGCCGGCCCAAGGCGTGGGTCCATGCCGTGGACGGCGTCGACCTGAAAGTGGAGGCCGGGGAGACGCTGGGGCTGGTGGGCGAATCCGGCTGCGGCAAATCCACCCTCGGCCGCACCCTGCTGGCGCTGCGCCGCGCCGACGAAGGCAGCGTGGAGATCGAGGGCCAGCGGATCTTCGAGGTACCGCCCGGAAAGTTGAAGGCGCTGCGCCGCCACGCACAGATGGTGTTCCAGGACCCGGTGGCCTCGCTGGACCCGCGCCGCACCGTCGGCAGTTCCGTCCGCATGGGGCTGGAGCTGCACGGCATCGGCACGCGGGCGGAGCGGGAGGCGGCGGTGGCCCAGGTGCTGCGGCGCGTCGGCCTGCGGCCGGAGCACGCGGAACGCTTCCCGCATGAATTCTCCGGCGGGCAGCGGCAACGCGTCGGCATCGCCCGCGCGCTGGTGCTGGAACCCCGGCTGCTGATCTGCGACGAGCCGGTTTCCGCCCTCGATGTGTCCGTGCAGGCGCAGATCCTGAATCTGCTGAAGGATGTGCAGGCGGAGCGCGGCCTCGGCATGGTGTTCATCTCGCACAACCTTGCGGTCGTCGAGCACATGGCCGACCGTGTGGCCGTGATGTATTACGGCCGCATCGTCGAGCTGGCACCGCGCGAGGCGCTCTATGCCGGTGCGCGCCACCCCTACACCCGCGCGCTGCTGGCCGCCGTGCCCTCGCCCGATCCGGCGCAGCGCCCCGACGCCGCCCTGCCGCAGGGCGAGCCGCCGAACCCCGCCCGCCTACCCAGCGGCTGCCGCTTCCGTTCCCGCTGCCCCATCGCCATGTCGCGCTGCGCCGAGGAGGAGCCGCTGCTGCTCGACCTCGGCGAGGGCCACAAGGCGGCGTGCTGGGCCGCTTGAAACCCTCGCCTCGCCGATGAAAGCACAAAGCCCGTGACCGATCTGGATGTGACCCTGCTTGAACGCCGCGTCGATGCCCTGCTGACCCCCTGGGCCAACAATGCCGGGCCGGGCGTCACCCTTGGCGTGGTGCTGGAAGGCCGGCTGGCGGTGCACCGCCACGCCGGGCTCGCCAATATCGAACATGGCGTGCCGATCGGCCCGCAAACGCGCTTCCGCATCGCCTCCGTCTCCAAGCAGTTCACCTGCGCCGCCATCCTGATGCTGGCGGCGGAAGGCAAGCTGTCGCTGGAGGAAGAAGCCCGCACCTACTTGCCGGAACTGCCGGCGCTGGCGGACCGCGTGGCCGTCGCGCATCTGATGCACAACACCTCCGGCATCCGCGACATGCTGGAGATCATGCGCCATGGCGGCGCCGATCTCGGCACGCCGATCCGCTTGCAGGATCTTGTGGACGGCATCTGCCGCCAGCGCACGCTGAACTTCACGCCCGGCACGCGCTTCCTCTACAGCAACACCAACTTCCTGCTGCTCGGCCTGATCGTCGAGCGGCTGACCGGCATGAAGTTGGAGGATATGCTGGAGGCGCGCATCTTCGCGCCGCTGGGCATGCGGGATACGCGCATGACCCCGGATGTGCATCAGGCGATCCCCCATCTGGCGACCGGCTACTTCCCCGGCGAGCCGGCCGGCTGGCGCCGCGCGCCGCATGCCTTCCCGTTGCATGGCGAAGGCGGGCTGGTCTCCTCCGTGCAGGACCTCGCGCTGTGGAGCCACAACGCCACCACGCGTGCCATTGGCGACGGCTGGCTGGATGGGCTGACGGTGCAGACGCCCTTCGCCAACGGCACGATCAACCGCTATGCGCGCGGGCTGGTGGTGCGGCCCTATCGCGGGCTAGAGACGGTGAGCCATGGCGGCCTGTGGCCGGGCTACCGCACCGAGTTCCTGCGGGTGCCGGCGCTGGCCGCTACCGTTATCGCCATTTCCAACGCCGCGACCTCGGACCCCAACCTACTGGCGCACCGGGCGCTGGACGCGGTGCTGGAGACGCGCCCCGGCGCCCGCTCCATGGGCGTCCACCCCGTGCCCGCCCTGCCACCCAAGGAAACCCTGGCGCCCATGGCCGGGCGCTGGCTGGACCCGGTGAGCGGCGCAACGCTGGATATCGCGGTGTCCGAGGCCGGCATCCCCACCCTGGCCACCAACGGCCTGACGGTGACGGCGGAGGCGACGGAGGATGGCCGCTTCTCCTCGCCCCGCGCCAGCAGCGTCTTCATCGTCAAGCCCGGCGGCGCCGATGTCATCGAGGTGGAGCAGGATGCCGGCACCGTCGGCCGGTGGCAGCGCGTGGCCGAAGGCGCCGCCCTGCCGCACGGGCTGAGCGGCACCTATCACAGCCCCGAGATGGCCACGCGCTGGACGGTGACGGAGGCCGATGGCGGCACCTGGGTGCGCGCCGAGGGCCCGGTGGCCAACGGCCAGCCCTGGGAGATGACGCCCATCGCGGGTGATCTCATCCGCATCAATATTCCCAGCATGCTCTTCCGCGCCTGGCTGGATGTACGCGTGCTGCGAGATGGCAGCACCATCACCGGGCTGCAAGCCAGCGGGGGGCGGGCCAAGAACGTGCGCTACGACCGCGTCGAGGAGACGACGCCTGAGGCGTAATCGCCTGAGTTGAACTCACGCGTCCCGGCAAACGCCAGGAGCAGAGCGGGTCGGCATTGACCCTCCGGAGGCATGGGGCAGGAATGTCCCAGGCCCCTTCTCTTTACTCTCGATCCTACCGAGGCGCCGGGCTTCCAAAGCGGCTTCCGCGGGCGCTCTGCCCATGGCCGTGGGATCGTATCGCGGCTTCGCCGCCTCGCATGCCTATGCCCGGCATTTCCACGATGAGATCGTCTTGGGCGCCAATTTAGTTAGTGCGGAGTGGCTCAAACTTGATGGCCGTGACCTTGTTGCCGAGCAGGGAGATAGCACTCTTTACAACCCGGTTCAGGTGCAGGAAGGTGGTTCGCTTGAGCCGGATCGCGAATGGCGCTTTCTGACCTTCTACATCGATGCCGGGGCCGCGCATCGGCTTCTGTATGGCACATGCGGCTGCGTCGAGTTCAATACCGCCGTACTTTCATGCAAGCAGACTTTCGACTTATTCCTCGCCGGTGAACGGCTCTTCCTCAGCGGTAACCTGGTGGAACTTGACGAAGTCGTCACGCTGATCCTTGGCCAACTCGAGGCTCGTGTGGGGACAACAACGGGTAAGAGGAAGGCTGAGACGAGCCTTGCATCCGCAGAGCCGCGGTTGAAGCGCGTTGCTGAGAGGCTGCTGGAACGCCTGGACGAGCAGCCAGATCTGTCCGACCTGGCAGGGGAAGTCGGCCTTTCGGTCGAGCATCTGGTGCGCAGCTATGCTCGTGCCTTTGGTCTGCCACCTCTGGCATGGGCGATGCAGAAGCGCCTGGCCCGCGCTCGCCAACTCCTGCGAGACGGCAAGGCTCCCGCACATGTGGCAGCCGAGCTGGGCTTCTCAGATCAAAGCCATCTCAACCGGTTTTTCAAGCGCGTCAGCGGTACCACGCCAGCGCAGTTCTCGCGGGCGATCGGGCAGTAGTCGATCAATCCCATTCAAGACGGCAAGCCCAGTGTCGCGCAGCATTCCTGGCAACCTGAACGGCCGGGAGGACCAGCTTGCTCGCCTTATTCACATACGCGTTCGCACTCGCTCTCGCGCTGTGCCTGTCACCCGGCCCCGTCTTCGCGGAAAGTTTGAGACGTGGGCTGAGGGGCGGCTTCCGCCCTGCACTGATCGTGCAATTCGGCTCGCTTGTAGGAGACCTTGCCTGGGCGCTCGCGGCATCTGCCGGCCTCGGGCTCATCTTCTCAGTTCCGGCGCTCCGACTGCCATTAGAATTTGCCGGAGCTGCCTTTCTGCTTTGGCTGGCTTGGAGCTCCCTGAGGACCGCGAACAGCTTCCCGAGCCTTGGCGTCGTGGCCCCCGAAGAGCGCATCGGTCCGTTCCTCTCCGGCGCTCTGCTTTCGTTGACGAACCCGAAGAACATCCCGTTCTGGCTGGCGGTCGGTGCAACCATGGGTGGGCTTGGTGTTTCAACGCCCGTCTCGGCACGGGGCGCGGTATTTCTGGCCGGCTTCATGGCTGCGTGCGTGGCCTGCTGCTTTGTGGCAGCCGGCGCGATAGCTTGGTTGCATCGGCATCTAACACCGCGCCTCTTCTTCGGCATCAATGTCCTGACAGGGCTTGCGCTTGCAGCCTTGGCAATCAACAGCATAACCATGGCGTTGGCTTCGATGTTATAGCATGGCCCCAAGGGCAGCTCCGCGCCCTCTCGCGGCCTCCAGAGTATCTGCAAGATGGTAGGCCCACACCGCTCTTCCTTGCTCTGTGAGGTTCCGGCGGGTACCAAGCGCGCTCTCCAATCCATCCGTTTGGTCACGCACCTCCAGAACACTGGTCCGTCCAAGGTGGGCCTGTGTGGCCCGGTCAGCCTTATGCAGCCGCTCGGACAACAGGATGGACAGTCCCCGTCACTGCATGTACCGCCCTCCCCAGGCTCATCATGGACTGGCACAGCAGTGAACGAAGCACTCTGCGAATGGGGGATGGCCGGCGTCACAGCCCTCCACAGCCGGGTCGCCGTGCTGGTAATCGTCGATGTCCTCTCCTTCTCCACCGCCGTCGATGTCGCTGTATCCCGGGGCGCCACGGTCCACCCCTTTCCTTTCAAGGAGATTGAGGCCGCCCAGCGCGCCGCCAGCCAACTCGGAGCGAAGCTGGCCCGGCCGAGAGCAGCTGCAGGCGGCCAGTTCAGCCTCTCGCCGGCCAGCCTTACCACCATACGCCCGGGCACCAGGCTGATTCTCCCCTCCCCCAATGGCTCCCGCCTCTCCTTCGCCGCTGCCCGCACGCCGAACCGGGTGCCGGTTCTGACCGGCTGCCTGCGCAACGCTTCTGCCGTGGCCCTGGCGGCCCGTGCGCTGGCTGGGGATCAGGCCATCGGCATCATCCCGGCAGGCGAGCTCTGGCCGGACGGGGGTCTCCGCCCGGCTATCGAGGACCAACTGGGCGCAGGGGCTATCCTGCACTATCTCGGCAGCGCCTGTTCCCCCGAAGCCCAGTTGGCCCGCGATGCCTACCGCGCAGCCGGAAGTGACCTCACCCGCATGGTTCGGCTTTCCGTCTCCGGGCGCGAACTGGTCGATGCCGGCTATTCCGGAGACGTCGACCTTGCTGTGGAGGAAGGTGTCAGCGACACCGCGCCGCTGATGGTGGATGGGGCCTATGGCCGTGGCCCGGGGTGAGATGACCCCGGCGACCGGTAAGAGGCCGAACAAGGCTCGTCAGCCACACGGTCAAGGCAAGCCTGCGTCGTCGCCATCCTGCTATCGCCGATGGAACATCCGTCCATCCAGCGCCAGGAGCCCGAGCAAGATCAGGGCCATGCCGACAGCCTGTGACATCGAGAGCCGCTCCCCCAGGAATACTACGCCCAACAGGATCGCGCTGGCCGGAATGAGCAGCGTGACCAGGGAGGTGTTCGTCGCCCCGGCTGTGGCGATCAGGCGGAAGAAGATGATGTAGGCAAAGGCCGTGGAGAGCAGCGCCAGGCCAGCCAGGGAGCCCCACACGGCGAGGCCCGGTTGGGCCAGCCGCCAGGGCTGGTCGATCAGCAGCACAAGCGGAAGCGCCATGGCCGTCGTGGCGGCGATCTGCCCGAAGGCGCTCACGGCAGGCACAATGCCCATCTGCTTGAAGCGCCGGCCATAGGTGTTGGCGAAGCCGTACGACAGTGCGGCCCCGAGACAGGCCAGGATTCCCCAGAGGGTGCCGCCTGATCCCCAGGACGGGCCGCCCAGCAGGACAGCAACTCCCATGATACCAAGGGCAACCGCCGCCAGCCGGTTCATGGACAGCGTCTCGTCCTCGGCCAGGAAGTGGGCGACCAGGATCGAGAAGACCGGGGTGGTGGCATTGAGGATGGAGGCCAGCCCGCTGCCGATGAAGGTTTGTCCCCAGAAGATCAGGGTGAAGGGAATCAGGCTGTTCAGCAGTCCCATACCGAGAAAGGCCCGCCATGGGGACGCGGCGGTTGGAATCGGGATGCCTCGCAGCCGGAGGTAGAGCCACAGGGCGCCGGCGGCGATGCCGACGCGCGCCAGCACCACGGTCAGCGGCGGCAGCTCCGACAGGGCGACCTTGGAAAAGAAGAACGACCCGCCCCAGAGGAGCGAGAGGAGGCCGAGGAGCCCCCATTCGGAGCAGCGCATGGCGCGGGTGTCAGACACTCGGCGGAACCTCATGGTGAACGATGCACTTACTTATAGATCGCGCATCGGAACGGTCCTGCCTCGCCGGAAGCGGACCTCGTCCTCTCGGCCTCCGCCATCCTGCTGTAGGATGGCTGGCATGACGGCCGAAGCAGCGATCTGGGAAAGGGCCTGGGCTCAACGCGACCCCGCCTTCGACGGGGGGTTCTTCGTATGTGTCAGGACCACGGGCGTCTATTGCCGGTGCGTCTGCCCGGTGCGGCTGCCTTTCCGTCGCAATATCGAATTCCTGCCGAGCGCTGCCGCGGCCGAAGCGGCAGGCTTCCGGCCCTGCCTGCGGTGCCGGCCTGAGACGGCGCCGTTCTCCCCCGCCTGGAAAGGCACCCTGACCACAGTGGAGCGGGCATTCCGCCTGATCGTCGAGGAAGGCGCGCTGGATGGTGAAGGCGCCTCCGTCGAGAGCCTCTCCGCCCGTCTGGGCATGACGGCACGGCATCTGCGGCGGCTGTTCGTGCGGCATCTGGGAGCCACTCCGAACGCGGTCGCGAAGACCGCCCGGGTTCAGAGGGCCAAGCGCCTGCTGAGCGGGACGGACCTCACGATGACCGAAATCGCCCTGCAGGCCGGCTTTGGAAGCCTGCGCCGCTTCAATGCCGTCTTTGCGGAGGTCTACCGCCGCCCTCCCGGCGCAATCAGACGGAAGCTGCGAGGTCCATAGCTGTGGCTTGCAGAAAAGTGGCTGCAGTCCAAGACGAGGCAATCGCGGCGTCCACGCCATGCCGGTGGGCCGCCTGGAGGACGGGCTGGACCGCCACAGCCCAGGCCCTTTGGCGATGGAATCCAGGATCTCTGTCGGGGCAGTAGAGCATCAATCTGATACGCTCATGGAGCGTTCCTCTCGGTCCGCGGCGCCCGCCATCGGCGCGGTGGGCGAGCTTGTCGTGATCGTCGGCCGCCAGGCCGTTGCCTGATGCGCCCGCGCCACGAAAGCTGTGTCGACATCGCATCACAGGGCATGCATGTCAGAGGATCATGCCGCATCTCGGGCATTTGCGAGCAGCCCACAGATGTCCGCCAAGAGGTCGACGATCCCTCTTGCGGGGGATCGCCCTCCAAGCCGGAGAAGGCCTTGGCCCGCCGGAGCGCTCGCAGCCGCGGTGTCTCGGCGCCGGACGGCCATCGACTTGATCCTGGCCTTCTGCGGGGGGGCGGCCACACACACCAGATGTCCCCGTGCGTCGGATCTGATTCGGCGTGGTCCGCCAAGGTGTGCGCGGGTTGGCTGCGCGGTGCTATCCGATCAACGCCCGCAGCTTGGCGCGTATCTCGGCGAGTTCAGTCGGACCGACCCTTCCCTTCCGGACGGCCTTACGGGCGCGCCAGTCCTGGCTCTTTACCTGATCCGCCAGCACCACGCTGGGTGGCGTTCCCGACAGCGCCACCTCAAAGGGATAGCCCTTGATCCGCGTCGTCGTGGGACAGCAAATGACCATCCCCGCCCGGCCATTATAAGCAGCCGGGCTGATAACCACGGCAGGCCGGTGCCCCGCCTGCTCTCGTCCTGCCTGGGGATCGAACTGCAGCCAAATGATATCCCCCGCGTCCGGCACGTAGTCAGCTGGCACTACCAGGCCTCCTTGCCAACCGCTGGCCCCATATCCACGGCAACGTGCCTGTTCTCGTCGGTGATCTGAGCCACCAGATCCTCGATGTCGTACTGCTCCGGCCGCAAGGCCTCGATGACAATGCGCCCCTGTTCCTCCCGCACGTCGACAGGCTGATCGAGCTGGACGCGCGCGGCTTCCAGGACCGATGCCGGAATCCGTACCGCGGCACTGTTCCCCCACTTCTTGACCATGGCCTTCATGACAACCTCCTCATCCTAGTTTCCGGCATAGTATCTACTATGTAGATACTATGCTAGTTGTTCTTCCACCCCACCACACTGCGGCCTTTCTGGCCGGGCTGCAGGCTGTTGGGATCTGGCAGCTAGATCCTGCTCCGGCTTTTCCAGCTCGCCTGCCCAGCCCAAGGCCTTTCTTATGTAGGAATGCCCCACTCCGTCTGCCGGTAGCCAACTACCCAGCCCTACTCTTGGGATCGCGTCCGGGGCTCTGCCAACTGGGCCTCATCGGTCAAACCAGCCAGCATCGCTGTGACCTGGCCCGCCGTCTTACCAAGGTTCAGATCCACGTTCTTCACGGATTGGCTGTGCCTCAAGATGAGGCTGACGCTAAAGCGCTGACCGGGAAGCGGCTGCTCACTCTCAATTGCCAGCTCCAAGCCGGCATATCCGACGTGTCCAGGTTACCGGCCGCGCTTTCCGGCGCGGCCGGTAAACCCCTTCGCCGCCTCGTATACCTGGGGGAAAGGCGGCGCCAGGAACGCCGAGGGGGCGGCGCTAGCCAGAGCTTAGCAATAATTCATTGTCGGAGCCATTGCTGCGTTCCTGCAATGCCGATGACAAGCCGACATCTCGGCTGCAGCAACGGACAAGAATGAGATGGCGATACTCGGCGACGGCTTGATGGCTGCGAAGCCCGGCCAGCCACCCGGTGCTCAGGAATGGATGAGTCGGCTGGGCATTGTCACGTTGTTTGATGACCAGGCGAGTTTGAGCGCATGGTGGGGCTTGCGTGACCCCACACCGTCGTCTGGGCACACGTCTCCTGCTGCCAGACCCGGAACGCCTTGTTGCGCGAACGGCGATACTGATCAACCATCATCAAGTGCCGCCGTGGACGGAAGTGGCCATGGATCATCGCGTGCGCTGAGAGGAAGCGCTGTGCCTGCTAGGGTGACTTGAAACGCTGCATCTGGCGTTCTCGACGTCGCGTCGGCCGGTGGGCATTCTTGGCACGCGCGCTCGGTATTCACAGAACCGAAAACCGAACGCGCCAGCACGCGCTGGGCCACGCGCCCGACGAAGATGATCACTATGTCTACGCCATGGCGCTCTAACGCCGCACAACGCGACAATCCGGACCAACTTGCCTCGCTTTTTCACATTATGTGTCCTGCGCCAGCGGGGCGCCCCATGCACAGCGATGACCAGGCAGCACCAACAAGCAGGGCAATACCTGCCCACGACAACCCGTCTGCTCCGGCGGTTTCGAGAATGAAACCGCCCATGACGGCTCCGCCGAAAATGGCGATGTTCCATGCCGTGACGATCATCGCCTGGGCCACGTCGGCCGCAGGACCGGCAGCACGCGCCGATGCGGCCTGAAATAGCGCCGCCGACCCGCCAAAAGCCAGTCCCCAGATAAGTGCGGCGCCGTAGATCGCCAACGGTGCCCCGGTCATCACCGCAAGTATCAAGACGGCCACAAGAAACAGGCCGATGCCGGTGAAGGTCAATGGTCGCAGCCATTTGTCGATCAACACGCCCGTCAGCCCGATACTGACAAGTGCGGAACCCCCGAAAACCAGAAGGACAGTGTCGATCTGGCCCGTCATGCGATGGCTGGCCAGAAGTGGCGCGATGTAGGTGTAGAGGAGGTTATGGGCCAGGACGAAGCAGAGCGTCACCGCCAGCACCGGGCGTACGCCCGGAACCACAAAGACCTGGGCCAAGGAAGGGCGCTGCGTTTCAGGCTCGCCGGCGAAATCCGGCACCTTCGCGATGATCCATCCAGCGAGCAGCAACGCGATCACGCTGAGCAATCCGAAGGTCAGTCGCCAACCGGCGAGGTTGCCGATAAATGTGCCGGCCGGGATGCCGATGGAGAGCGCCAACGGCGTCCCCGCCATCGCAATGGCCATGGCCCGACCAGCGAGGCTGGGCGGTGCCATGCGAACGGCATAGCCAGCCAGCAACGCCCACAGCAGGCCGGCCGATACACCGCCGACGAAACGTGCCGCCATCGCGACGATAAAACTCGTCGTCAGGGCCGTAATCAGATTGGCGATAGCGAAACCGATGATGGCGCCGAGCAGGAGTGGTCGTCTGCGCCAGCTTCGCGTTGCTGCCGTCAGGGGGATCGCTGCGATCAGCGATCCCAGCGCATAGATGCTGATCCATTGTCCCGCCATGGCCTCGCTCACCCACAGCGAGACCCCGATCTGCGGGAGCAAACCGGCAGGCAGGGCTTCAGTCAGGATGGTGACGAAACCGGCAGCCGCCAGTGCACATAGCCCCGCTACCGGCAGCCGTTCGACCCGGCACGTCACGCTGAGGCCTTCGGCAGCACCAGGTCACCAACGGTGTAGGTGTGAAACTCGCTCGACGAGACGGTGTCGAGCTTGCGGAACTTCTCGAGGAATACCGGATCGGAAAAGAAAATCTCGACGTCGCCGGGGTCGGAGATCGCCTCGATATTCACGACCGTCAGCCCATCCGTACTCTTGGCGAGGTTGCTCCACAGAAAGCCCGGCTTCCGCTCGGCGACATAGTGGACGACATCCTGGATCAACCTGAAAGCTTCGTCCTGCTGGCCAGAGTGAACGTGGATCACGTTAACGATGAAAGTCGTCGGGGTGGGCTGGGTCGTGAAGGTGGGGTTCATGTTCGTCTCCTTGGTTTCGTAAAGCCAAGGGATAGCGGTCGGCTTGTCCCGGAAAAATGGGCCAGTGTTCCGGTGACTACAGAATAATATTTCTGTAAAAATCAAGGCATGGACAAACTCACGGCGTTCGACGCCTTCGTGCAATCGGCTGAAACCGGCAGCTTCGTGGCGGCTGGCCGCAAGCTCGGCCTTTCCGCCTCTGCGGTTGGCAAGGCTGTGGTCCGACTGGAACAACGGCTGGATGTGCGCCTGTTCCATCGCAACACGCGCAACATGACCCTGACAGAAGAAGGGCGGCTGTTCCTCGAACGCTGCCGCCGCATCTTCGAGGAGGTGGAGGCAGCGGAAGCCGAGCTTGCCCGATCCAATCGGACGCCGAGAGGGCGGCTGCGGATCAGTCTGCCGCTGGTCGGCATGCTGCTGACACCGGTGATGGCCAAGTTCATGCGCGCCTGGCCAGAGGTGCAACTCGACCTGGATTTCAGCGATCAGCTGGTGGACGTGGTGGAGGAAGGGCTCGATGCTGTCATTCGCACCGGGCAACCATCGGACAGCCGGTTGATGAGCCGCAATGTCGGTCGGTTCAAACTGAAGATCGTCGCCTCACCCGACTATCTGACGCGATGCGGAGTGCCGGAAACCCCTGACCACCTGGCGCAGCATCAGTGTCTTCACCAACGCTCTCCCAGCACCGGCAAGATCCGACCTTGGCCGTTTGCTCGCGGGGAACGACAGGCGAAGATTGTCCTGCCCGAACGGATGAGCGCGACGGCGGTCGATCCTCTGATAGAGTTGGCGATTGAGGGGCTGGGCATTGCCTGTCTGCCGCCCTTTGCGATCCGTGGCGAGATCGCTGACGGCCGTCTCGTATCCATCCTGGACGAGTGGGTTACCGAGACCGATCAGTTCAACGTGCTCTGGCCGGCCAGCCGCCAGATCACGCCCAAACTGAGGGCATTCGTCAACTTCATGGCCGAGCATCTGCAGCCGCAATAGGCATCGTATATCGCGCCGGTTCGTCCCGTTCCCGCTGTCATGGTGGCGGGCGGAGCGGCGGCGGCTTGACGCGCGGTACGGAAATCGGCGGCGTTTGCGTAGCGATCGCGTCACAGCGAATAAACCGAGAGACTGGCGGGCCGCGCCCGATGATGATGAGCACTATGTCTACGCTATAGCCCTCTAACGTCGCCCTTAACTGATAGTTGGTTGCTGGATCAGCGCCGGTCGTCACAGACTTTCGCCCGCTATGACTTCGGGGCGGCGCGTGATCGAGGTGAGGTGGCTTGCGCCACACCAGGGCTCGGCGCTGGTGGTGCCGCATTGACCCGGCAGACCATATGCGAATCAGATGGACTGACACCATATTCAAGCATCGAGACTAGGAACATAATTGCAACAACCCACTGAGTTGCGCCCACCTTTAGTGTTTAGGCCCATGGATCAGGCTTGCGCGGTGGGGCGCACAACGATCTCGCCGACATCCACATTCGCCGGCTGCCCAATCGCGAAGGCGATCGCCTCGGCAATCGCGATGGGATCAATCGCGATCTCGTCGCGAAGTCCGACGTAGCGCGCCCGAACGTCCGGTTCGCCGATCCCTTCCACAAAGGGCGTCCTGATCGCTCCCGGAGAGATGAGGGTGACGCGAAGTTGCGATCCGGCCTCCTGCCGCAGTCCCTCGCAGATGGCGCGGACGGCGAATTTGGTCCCCGAATAGACCGCTTGTGTCGGAACGGTCTTCATGCCGGCTGTAGAAGCGACGGTCACGAAATGCCCCGAACCTTGCGCGCGAAAGACCGGCAACGCCGCCGCTATTCCATAAAGAACGCCCTTGATGTTGACGTCCACCATCTGCTCCCACTCCGAGACCCGAAGATTGTCGAGCGGTGAGATCGGTCCGACCCCGGCGTTGCTCAGCAGGACGTCGAGCCTGCCGAAGCGCTCTTGTGCGCGGCGCACAAGATTGGCAACGTCGTCCTGCCGTGTGACATCCGTCTCCACGCACTCGGCCTGTCCGCCCGCCGCTCTGATGCGATCGACCAGACCGACGAGTGGCTCCAGCCGGCGTGCTCCCAGCACCACCCAGGCCCCCTTCTCAGCCAAAAACAGGGCTGTTGCCGCGCCGATGCCGCTGCTCGCGCCCGTGATCACGACAATCTTTCCTTCGATCTCCGACATTCTCGATCTCCTTCGATCCATTCCGCTGCGCCGAACATTGCTGAACCATTGCGGATGATCTATGCGTAAGGCTCCCCATTTTCATCGCAACCGTCTGAATCCGTGATCGACGCGCTATCTGATATCCTCTCTTTGCTCGATGTCCGCAGCGCCCGCTGTACGCGGTTCGAGGCCGGCGGCAGGTGGGCGTTCCAGTTCCCTGCCAAGCCCCGGCTCAAGTTCACCGCGGTCTTGCGCGGGGAGTGCTGGATCATACTTCCCGGCGAAGATCCGCATCACCTCGTGGCTGGAGACACGTTTCTGCTCGCCGAGGCGCCCGAATACATCCTGGCAAACGATCCGCACCTGACACCGCAAGACGGGATCGTGTCCTTCGACTGGGAGCATTCCGACGTGGCGCATCACGGCGGATCGGAGACGGTGCTACTGGCCGGCAGCTTCGTTTTCGAGGCGCTCTATATCCGACTGCTGCTCGATGCGTTGCCGTCGTTCATGCTCATTCCTTCCCGGGATTTGGCGGCCACCGTCCTGCGCGACCTGCTCATGGTCCTCGATCGGGAGATTCGGGTCGGGCAGATGGGAAAATCGCTGGTGACACGACGTCTCGCCGAGGTGCTTCTGGTACAGGTTCTTCGGGGCTATGCGGCCCGGTCCGGCGGCACAGGTTCCGGCTGGATTGCCGCCGCTGCTGATCCGCATATCGGGGCGGCGCTTAACCTCATGCATGGCGATATCGCTCATCGCTGGACGGTTGCGGGCCTTGCTCGCACCGTTGGTATGTCGCGTTCCGCCTTCGCGCTCGCTTTCAAGCAGATGGTGGGCACTCCTCCGCTCGACTACCTTTTGCGCTGGCGCATGGAGGTCGCTCGCGACGCCCTGCGCAGAGGGGAAACTGTCGCCACAGTCGCCGCGAGGGTGGGCTACGCATCCGAGAGCGCGTTCGGCAACGCGTTCAAACGTACCCACGGCACAGCGCCGAAGCGGTACTGGTCGAGTGCCGATGCCCAAGGACATTATGCAAGCAAGGAACCAGTCAACCGGCAGTGAAGTCCGGCGGACATCTTGGGGAAATCAGCGGCCTTTGCGTAGCTGTGGCGAGGAATATCGCACTACAGCGTACTATCTGCGGTGTTTGGCGGACGGCGCCCGACGATGATGAGCAATACATCTACGCTATAGCCCTCTAAAGCGGCATTCCGTCGACTATGAATAAAATGGCGGTGTTGGGAGAGCTAAGCCACGCGCGCCTCGACGGCTCCTGAACGGACCTCGGTGACTGTGTGGGCGTTTGGGCCGAAATGCCAGCGCTGCCATTTGTTTTTCAAATTCGATTGAACTTCCTTAGCAAGCCGATGAATAGAGTGAATTCGGCATCACTCCACCCTTCCACGCGCGAAAAGAACGCGTCGGATTTGACCGCGTTCGTGGCTTGAATTCCGTTATGGCCCGCGTCCGTCAGGCTATAGACGATCGCCCGCCCGTCGTCTGAATCAGTTGAGGCCTGCGCAAGCCCGTTGTCGCAAAGGGACTTTGCCAACCGGCTGACAGCGCTTTTGTCCATACCAAGCCGGTCCGCGAGACCCCCTGCCTTTGTGGGACCCTGACTGGCAAGCATGGCGGCAAGTTGGTACGCGGCCGGCTGAAGGTCGGGATGAAACCGGGCGGCCGAAGCGGCCATGACGGTGCGGGAAGCCACGAGAAGGGCGTTCAGCTCGCTGCCCAACTCTGTCGCAAGCTCCGTACGCGTCGTGCTCATTTCCATCCTCCAACAGGCCCACAAGGAAATTTAGTGGACATTTGTCTACCAATTCGATTGATGGATATATATCAACCAAATGGTACTGTGCCCATGTCCGCTCGACCAATAATTCTCATCACCGGCGCCACCGACGGCATCGGGCAACTCGCCGCTTTGGACCTGGCCCGACGCGGCGCGCACCTCATCCTGACCGCGCGCAGCAAGGCCAAGGCCTACCAGACTTGCGCCGCGATCGAGGCAGTCGCGCCCGGTACGCCGGTCGATGTGCATTTCGTCGACTTCTCCGACCTGGCGGCCGTGGTGATGACCGGCAAAGCCATTGCTGCGCAGCATTCGCGCATTGATGTGCTGATCAACAATGCAGGACTGCACGCCTTCGAGCAGCGCGTCACCAAGGACGGTTATGCGGAAATGATCGCCGTCAACTATTTCGCCCCTTGGCTGCTGACGAATACCTTACGGGAAACACTCGTGCATTCTGCGCCATCGCGGATCGTAATCGTTGGCTCGGAAGCTTCGCGCCAGAGTGGCGGCCTCGATATCGAAAAAGACTTGCTCGACATCGCCTCCTTCACCGCGCGGGGATCATCGAGGATCTATGGCCGCACCAAACTTCTGGACATCATGTTCTCCCCCGAACTGGCCCGGCAACTCGACGGGATGCGGGTCGCCGTCAACTGCCTGTGTCCGGGCTTCAACGTCACCGGTCCCGGGCGTGAACTGCGCTTCGCTTACCCGCTCGCCACGGTGCTGAACTGGCTTGGCATCGGCAATCCCAAGCGCGGCGCGGGGGCCATCGTAGGGCTGGCTACCGATCCGGCGTTCGGCAAGCAGACCGGGGCTTATGTCTCGGCGAAGAACGCGCGCCTGCTAACACCTGTTGCTCCAGCGGTTGGCGAAGAAGCACGGCGACACTTGTGGGAAAAGACGACTGAAATGCTTGCCCGCTTCCGCTGATGCGGCATTCGGCGGCGCTTGCGTAGCCATTGCGCAGAATATCGCGCCATGGCGTAGAATCGGCGGGGCTGGCGGGCAGCGCCCGATGAAGATGAGAACTATGAAATCTTCATAACCCTTTGAGGATTATGAAGATATTTGTTGTCGTGCGGTTATCGGCGGGTTTCGGCGGCATTTGGGTGGCGAACGGCGGCCGTTTCGGGCGTTTGACGTGGCCTACCACCAGTTCGATCAGGGCGATAACGTGCCAGTCGGGTTCCTCATAGCTCCAAGGCCGGGTATTAATTTCCGGGGCCTGCCCGCCCGCGCTCTATGTCGCGGAAGTGAACCGAACCCCTGTCGTATCGGATTCCTTCGCTGCCAGCATGCGACACGGCATCGGGAGCGACGTAACCCAGATGGCTGGCCTTGACGGTCACCACCATGAACTGAGCCAGTCGAACGAGATCGAGCTCGAAACCGGTACACGACCGATGACGTTGTTGAGGGTCGATTTGTACGGCAGCTTGGCCGTGACCGGCAAGTCATTTGGCGCACTAGTCCAAGTCATGATTTCCCCCGTTGGCCTACGGTCGCGCGATTATCACGAGATCGAACCGAGCAATCGCTCTAGTTCGGGTCCCGACGCTTGCGCTTGTCCTGCAGGTTGTGGAGCGGAAGCGAGCCGACCAGATGATCCGGATTGGCGCGCCGTTTCTCCCGCTCCTCGTGGCCGATCGCAAATGACACATAAAGCAGGGCCGATCGGGCGATCTGCATGACCCGAATGGCCTTCGCCTCCAGTTCGTCACTTCCGATCGCGATGCCGAAGCCGTTCGCACTGGGCGTGCCGATCATGAACGGCTTGGCCCAACCCTCGCTTACACGAAGATAGGTGTGTTCGAGGGCATTGCGGATCGCATGTAGTTCGCGGGCGTCCGCCGCCGTGGTCTGTTTGAGCTGATCGTCGAACAACTCCTTCGACAACCAGTAGAGTCCGCGCAGCGGCCAGTTCTTCGAGTTCTCGAATTGCGGCAGCAACCGTGCCTTGTTCTCGACCATCCAGACATTCTTGAAGCTGATCCGCTCCGGAACCTTGCCCAGCTTCCAATAGCGGTCGACCAGAAAGGCGATCTTGTCGAGCAACGAATAGGCGATGCGAAACGCGGTACGGACTCGCTCGCTCGCGAGCGAGTAGAGCGGATAGTCGAGCGTGTCGGTAAGCGCGACATCGCGATCGGAAAAATGGACGCGCGTGCTGCTCATTCCTTCGAACAACATGTAGCGCGCTGAGGCATATTCCTGCTTCATCTGGCTGAAGAAGCCGATGATCGGCGGCGGTGAATAGTCTCCGGGCCGTTCGTCGAACGCTTCGGTGATGCCGGGCAGCATCAGATCATCGGTCGCCGCGATGAGATGTGGCCCGAGGTCGTTCAGCGGACAAAGAAACAGCCGCTTGTCGAGGCACCATTGCCGATAGGCGCGCTCGGTTTTCGATCGGCCTGCCTCGCCCTCGTCGAGCCGCTGCATCGCCCGCGCGGCTTCAACATTGAGCGCGCCTTCGAGTTGATCTGCCACCGCCTTGAACTGCGCGATTACAGGCTGCGGATCGACGGACTCGTTCACCGCGTCTGGTGCCATCGCCGCGCACAGACTGTCATAGGCATGCAGCGCGAGGATGGCGCGCTCGTGATTATCGACGACCATGCCGGCATAGTGCTTCAGACCGGCTCCACGATTGCCGAGCGCCATCGCGAATTGCGGGCCGATCCGTAGCGCTTCGTCCCAGCCGGCGATGGCATCGATCGACCGACCGACCATGCTCAGCAGGTTGGCGCGGTTGGTCAGAATCTGGCAGCGCCGCCCTTTTTCCAGAATCGCGAAGCCCGGATGGTAGGTGGCGCGCGAGAGTGCCAACATCTCTTCCTGAAGCTCTTCGCACTCCCATACCCAGGACTGACGGACATTGGCGATGTGTGATCGCGCCGCCCAGGCATTGGCCCGAAAATACTCCGCCAGCACCGCATCCTTCTCGGTGAGCGGGCGCTTCTCCAGCTCGCCGAGAAGGTACAACGCCCGCTTTGCGCCACGTTCAAACGATGCATCGTGCGACTCGTCGATCAGCTGCCCGATATACTCTAGCGCTTCTGCATCAGTCATCTTGTTGATGCTGCGTTCGCACCTCTTGTTCAAAGCTTCGAGATTGGATTGGTTGGACATTGTGATTGGTATATCTAGCCTTCTGAAGCTGGAGTAATCGTTTCAAATGCTCTGGAAATGGCGGCCTTCACACGCTGATCGAGTCGTAAGCCCAACGGATAGGCCGCCCTTTGGGGCTATAGAGTTCAGATTCCATGTTGGCGGATCCGCAGACACAACATTCAGCCTTGAGCGAATCGTGAGAGTCGGCGCCGTACTTCATTTGCGGGTAGCCGACATCTGGGGTGAGCGAACAGGGTAGCAAGACCGCCGTGCAGACGAGCAAAGCCAACATGATTACCGTCCGCAAACTGGTCGAAAAGCCAGAGGACGCCATGCATATCGATCTGTTCAGCAACAGCGAGTTCGCGGAGCGTGCCGTCGCCCGTCAGTAGCCCCGAACTCCTAGACTCAGCTATTGCAAACGCGAACGTATCCGGAACTGACAATCGACTATGCTGCCGATTGACGGCGGTCGCTCGTCGCAGCTCGACGGGTGTCAGTTCCTCTATTCGCAAGCCGAGTTGCACCAGCCTGTCGCCAAGTTCACCGGCAAGCTCCCTATCATAGAGAAGGTCTGGCACGGCGAACTCGAACGGGAGAAGAAACAACTCCTCAAGCAGGTTGGCCCTCTCGAGGTCAATCAGGACTGACGTATCGGAGACGAGGATCGGCAAGGGTCAAGCCGCCACCTGATCGAGCCGCTTGTCGAGTTCCCGCACAGAAATGCCGAGAAGTTCGGCGGCCCGCGCTTCTCCAATAACGCCTTCGGCGAGGGCGCGGTAGCAAAGCCGCTCGAAGCGCCGTGGCTCTTCTGCTTCGGGGGCCATGCTCTCTGGCTCCTCATACGGAGCCGCGCGCCATCCCCGCTCGGCGAATATCTTGAACAGCCGCGCACAGGCGGGCTGACTGATTATGCCGAGATCCTTGCAGCGGTAAGCGAGCGCCTGGATGCTGACGCCAAAGCGTTTCTTCAGGGCGACCAGTTCCCCGATGCTGATCGACGACCGATGGGCACCGATTTCCGCACGCAGAACGTCGGCGGGCATCAGAAAGGCCCCAGCGAACCGGTGTGCCGCCTTCTCTTCATCGACACCCTCTGACGGAGCGATAACCATGTGACCAAGCTCGTGCGCCAGATTGAACCTTTTGCGTTCAGACCACGTGCTCCGCTTGACCACGATCACGCGCGCAGCGTCCCGCTCCTTGCGGCGCACCTTGGCGGCAAGGCCATCGACATTGTCGAGATCAAGCGAAAGCACCTTGATACCGCGCTCTTCCAGAAGCTCGGCAAGCTGTGGAATCGGATCATTGCCAAGGCCCCAATCCTCGCGAACCGAGCGGGCGGCGTCTTCCGCATCGCGTATCTCCGCAACCGGGTGAGGCGCGCTGCGCGGCTGCTCCCATTCAACGCTTCGCATATGAAGCATGTCTTCTACTGCGAGGTAGCGCTCCAGCATATGGATGGCACGAGCCTCAAGCGCCGCTTCTTCTCTGGACGACGTTCCGACCTTTTTGCGGAAATCCACGCCTTCGAGCGAAAGCTCGTCCTCGCTCAGAAGATATTCCTCCGAGACGTTGAGCGCCTTTGCCAGCGCGATCAGAACTCGCGAACTCGGCATATCCTCGTTGCGCTCATATTTTCCGATCGCTTGGGCGGACACAAGGCCGTCCATCGCATCCGCGAGCGCGCGCAGCGAGAGGCCCGACGCCGATCGAGCGACCTTGAGCTTGTTTCCGATCATGGCGGCCTCCTTGCGTGATGCGGTTTCCATATCTAGAATATGGGGACACTTTTGTAAACCAAAACCTCTTGAAACGCGGTTAATGGTCCCCCATCTGAGTTTCATGGTCGGATATCCGACACTTTTGTAAACCGTTTTGCGTCGATGCGGGGCCGGCCTGTCCCGATCGCTTCGATCAGTGTCAGGCCCACAGGAACGATCATGGCTCTCACGAACACCGAGCTTCGCTACTATGACGGCAATGTGCTCCGCCTTCCGGCGGACAAGCGCAAGGAATATCACGCACAGGTCGATCGGCTGATCGAGGAACTACGCAAGAGCGTCAGGGACAAGACCGAGATCAAGATCACCAAGGTCGTGAAGGCCGGCTCCTTTGCCAAGTTCACGATCCTGCGCAAGACGACGTATGATCCCGTCGATGTCGATGTCGTGTTTTACATTTCCGGCCGTGACGCGAGCAAGGAAACCCTCGATAGCCTAAGCACCACGATCTACGACCTGCTGATCAAGATCTACCCGAACAAGTCGGTCGAGGATTTCGAGATCCAGCGCAAGGCGGCGACCGTAACCTTCGTCGGCACAGGATTGAGCGTCGATATCGTGCCGGTGATCGAAGACGAGAGCCGTGCCGGCTATGGCTGGCAGTTCGATGTCCACGACGGTTCAAAAATCCAGACCTGCGCGCCGTGCCAAATCCAGTTCGTGCGCGACCGCAAGAACCAGGACGGCGATTTCCGCACGCTGGTACGTATGGCCAAGAAATGGCGCAACTATGCAGAGATCAAACCGCTCAAATCTTTCGCCATCGAACTGATCATGGCGCATGTACTCGCGTCACAAGGCAAAGATGGCAGCATCGAGCAGCGCTTCCGCAATTTTTTGCTCTACATCGCCCAATCCGGCCTCAAGGATCAGATCAGCTTTCCCGAAAACACGCTGCCGCTGGGGACCTTCTCCGATCCGGTGGTGATCTACGATCCGGTTTACAGCTTCAACAACGTCACAAGCCGGATTTCCGAGGCTGAGCGGAAGGAGATCGTTGCGGCGGCTCAGGAGGCTTGGGAGACGGTGAATTTCGCATCGGTCGAGGACGACGATGCAGTTTGGAAAGAGGTCTTCGGGCCGGGCTTCAAGGTGGAGGGCTGACATGAGCCAAACGAGAACGGCTTCGGCCACCTATACGACAACCGATATCGAAAACGTCGTCCGGCGCGTGAAGGCAGATCTGGCCATGATCGCCGACAGCACCGGCGGATGGACGCCTCAGAAGGCCGCGGATTACGCCCATGATGTCGAGGTGCTCGCCAAGGCGGGCTATCTCGCCTGGGTGGATGTAACGCTGCTGCAAAACGGCGTCGAGCTGAAGGCCGTTCGCTTCAATGTCGATACCGACGCGGGAACGCTGAGCACCAGCCGTCCCGGCGGTGTGCTGTGGCCGCGTGTCACCGCCGCCGAACTGCGGATCGTGATCAGTTACACCGATGCCTACACGAGCGCGGCCCGCGAGGCGACGCGGAGCAAGCTCAAGATCGGCTGGACCACCTCCCATGCCGACACCAGCCACTCCAGCCTCAGTTCGTCCGGTGGCCGGAACTATGTCAGCAGCACCTACGGGATGCAGAGGAAGGATTGGGCCGCATGAGCCAGCCAGGTATTTTTGACAGCGAAATTGCGCTTCCGAGCGATACCCTGGCCAAGCGCGAGAAGAGCCTGCTTGGCTTCGATCAGCGCTATGTCCGCGTTCACGACCAGCTTCGTCTCTTGCTGAATGTCGGCGCACTCGGCGAATGGAACAGGAAACACCACGGCGGGAAGCTTTCGCTATGCGATCTGGTCGCCGAGCAATATCCGCTGGTGATCTTCCACGGTGATGTCGGTACCGGCAAGACGGCCATGGCGGAATGCATCGCAAACCGCCTTGTGGCCGAGGCGCGCAGTTCGGATTCGATGCTGTTCAAGCTGTCGAACCGGGTGCGCGGCAACGGCATGGTCGGCGAAATGGGCACCTTGATCGCCGAAGCCTTCCGAAAGGTCACGCAGTCGGCCGGCAAAACCCGGCGCGCGATCCTGATCATCGATGAAGGCGACAGCCTGGCGGCGTCCCGCGCGCAGGATCACAGCCATCATGAGGACAAGGTGGCGGTGAACACCCTGATCCAGGGTATTGACGATCTCAGGCAATATGGCGGGCGGATCGTGGTGATCCTCTGCACCAACCGCCTGTCGGTACTCGATCCCGCCCTGCGCCGGCGTGCGGCCATTATCGAGACGTTTGCCCGCCCCAGCGATGCCGAGCGCCAGCAGCTTTTCCAGATGGACCTTGCCGGTCTCGGGCTCGCTCAGCCTCAACTCGCCGAGTTGACGCGGCTGACGGGCGCGCGGGATCGCCATCCGGCCTGGACATATTCGGATATTCGGACACGGCTCTATCCTGCGGCCCTCGCCAAGGCCTATCCCGACCGGCCCTTAAGCTTCGCGGACCTGACGGCGGTCGCGTCCACCCTTCATGCGTCTCCGGTCATGGAGGACAAATAATGGCTCGATCTCCCATGTTCGGACGCCGCATCCACATTTCCGGCAGCGTCGTCAACGATCTGACGCTCGCTCCGACGGCCGATGTCGAGGCAGCGCGCGAACTGGTCGCCCTGCTGGTCAAGGAACTGGTCAAGCGTGGTGCCAACTTCGTCATTCCCGTCGACGCTGAGCCCAAGCGGAACGTCGATGGGCTGCCTGTGTGTTTCGACTGGCTGGTCTGGAAGACGGTGAAAGACAATCTCATCCACCGCCCCCAGAACGTGCCGGGGCCGTTCATCGTCGCCGTGCAACACCACAAGACCGAGGAGCAGATTCCCGAGGAGTGTCTCGACCTTTGGGACGAGCTTCGGGCATCCCAACTGATCAAGATCGAGAGCGCCGCCTATTGGAACATGAACAGCAAGCACATGGAGGCCCAGGCGCGTTTCGGCGATGTGCTGATTGCACTTGGTGGCGATGAAGGGGTTCTGTATCTCGCGAACCTCTATCACGATGCCGGCAAGCCGATCGTACCTCTGAACCTTCCGATTGGCGCCGAAACGAAGGGCGCGCGCCGGCTTTACGCCTTTGGCCTCGCCAGTGCCCAGACGCGCCGCCTGTTCCAGATTGCCGATGACGGCGATGCGCATGACTGGATCAACCGCATCGGGTTTCCGAAACGGCAGAGCATTCCCGATCGCGTTTCCGCCGTGATCGACCTGCTCGAATCTCTCGACCGCCCGAAGGCTTTCGCCGTACGCCTGCTGAACCCCGACCATGAAGATTACGCGAGCGTGCAGGATTTCTTCGACGTTGTGGCAAAGCCGGTGCTCGAAGATGAACTTGGCTATCGTTTGATCGTTATCGACGGACGGCAGTCCTATGATCATGCGCGGATCGATCAGGAAATCTTTGCCAAGCTCCATCGCAGTAGCGTCGTGCTGGCCGATATCACCGGCGCTCGGCCGAACTGCTTTCTCGAACTGGGCTACGCTCTGGGTCGCGGCCTGCCCACCATGGTCACGGCGCGGGAGGGGGCCTCCCTGCCGTTCGATATCACCACATTCGCTGGTCACCATTGGAAGGCGAGCGGCAGTGCCGACGAACGCCGGCGCGCGTTCAAAGAACACTGGAACGCGATCCGTAATCGTCCGACCCTCGTTCCGACGGAGCCCCTGATCTCATGACCAGCCCTCGCGAGATATTCGTTTCGGTCGATGTCGAGACGGCGGGGCCAATCCCGGGTGAATACAGCTTGCTGTCGATCGGGGCCTGCTCCGCTTTCGATCCCGACAACGGCTTCACCGTCGAGGTTAAACCCATCAACGATAGGTTCGACCCGAAGGCGTTGGAAGTGACCGGGCTTTCGATGGACGAGCTGCGCCAGCGGGGGCTCGATCCCGAAGCCGCGATGAAGGTGTTCTCGGATTGGCTGGCGATATTGGCGGGTCCGGATGACACGCTCGTCTTCGTCGGATTCAACGCGCCGTTCGACTGGTCGTTCGTGAACTACTATTTCCATCGCTTTGCAGGTCAAAACCCGTTCGGCTTCACCGCTTTGGATATAAAGGCGCTCTATATGGGCGCCACCGGCTCGTCATGGCGTGATACGCGGTCGAGCAAAATCGCCGAGCATCTAAAGCCCACACTCGCGGGCACCCATGATCCGCTTGAGGATGCGCGATATCAGGCGGAGATCTTTCGGTTGATCGACACCGCCCTGATCCCGTCCCGTGGATTGGCTGATCAAAGATCCGCCGGAGACCGCATCGAGGCCGACAAGGACAAGATCGACGATGCGGTTCTCGCACTGCTGTTCCTGTCGCTGGATCATGACGGCCGTGCATGGAAAGGCTTCGATTGGGACGCCATGAACCGCCTTCACGAGAAGGGTTACATCGGCAATCCCGTCGGCAAGGCGAAATCCGTCGTGCTGACGGAGGACGGTGTTAAGCGATCAGAGATTTTGTTTCGTAAACTCTTCGCACGCACATGTTAGAAATCCGATCTGGATAGACGGCTTTCGACCGTGTCAACCGGCTTGCGTAGCGGGCTTGTTATCCGCACGCCAGGCATCGAAGCTTTCCCTCGCCCTGTCTGTCAAAAGCGATGAGAAGAGAGCGGGATCGGCTGCATAGAGGCAGTGCCGCATGACCGTAAAAGGATTGAACGGCGTGCCATCGGGGCGTGCTTCAAAGTCGGCCTTGTAGCGCCGCACTTCTCCGATCGTCTCTCGCAGGTAGTAATTGAACTTGCCGCGGCTGATGTCTGGTTTGAGGTCGATGACCTGCTGCGTAAAACCGTCGACCTTATGCGGCTCGAACTCCTGCCCAGGAAAAAAGTGCTTCGCGATCCGTAGCAGGCTGAAGGCATTGAGCGGGGCATATTTACGTGGAGCTGAATCGACAACAGCTTCCGGCTCGGCCGGGACAACGGCTGTTTCTTCCTCGATCTCGGCATAGGCCTCCGTCCGCTCAATCTCTTCAGCCGTTCCGTCTCGAATGGCTCGAAACTCACGATCGGCAAGTTCGAACAGGGCGGCAAGCGTGTTGATACGCCGCTTCAGACTATTCGGGATCGATTTCTTGTATTTGATCTTGTGGTCGAGAATGCTCCAGGAATCCTGAACTACGGTTCGGATTTGCAGCTCGAACGGATACTCAGCATAAGCGGCATATTCTTTCAGCGTCCGTCGCCCCTCGCTCAGGCGCAGATCAAGATGGAGGCCCTTGTACCCAAAGGCATCTGCCGTTTCCTCCATCTGTGCGGTCTTGTCGGTGACGCCGAGCACGTCGAACTCTTCCGAAATGAGCGCCTTCACGCGCTCGATATCATCCTCGTAGAAGCAGACGATACGCAGTCCGATCAGATCGGAAATATGGTCGCGAATGGCGTAAGGCGTTTTGTCGCGTTCGAGTGCTGTCTGATACTTCAGACGAAATTTGCTCAAACATTCTTCACGGTCCTTGATCCGGCCTTCGACCTTGGCTCCGGCAATTGCCACATCCGTGGCGAGAAGAGAGCGCATCAGCGTAATGAAAGCGTTCCGCGCCGCTTCCATCGTATCCCACGAGCCATCGTAGAAATCGCGAAACGCAACTTTCTCGGTTTCGTAATCCTGCGACGCCATATCATTCCCCAATGCCCCTGTTTTGAATTCTATGCTGGGATCGTCTTAAAGGGAATACTGTGATCGGGATTCACAGCTGCAAGGTCAGGCGGCTTTGCACTCCCGATCGAGTTTTGATGCCCGGCTACCGCTGCTGCTCACGCCGAGCCGGTTGCTTGGGGGTCTCCCCCGGGCGCGGCGCAAGGGATCGCTGACGCTCGGTCGGGACGGTCTCCCCGGCCTTCCGCGCGGATGCGTGTTTCACACTCTTGGCTCATAGCTTCTATCCGCTTGTGCAGGCCGGGTGATCCCCCTCCGTCCCGCCCGCCCTTGCTCCTTGCACCCCCCGGTCTCGGCGACGGCCAGGGTTGCAGCGCAGCGCTGCGCTCCAACCCAAGCCAATGAGGATCAAGACCATGACCGACACCATCGAAACGACCGCCACGGTTTCCGAAGCCCCCGCCGCCGCAAACGGCGCGGCGCTGTTCGTGCCGCTGAACAAGTTGAAGAAGTCGCCCCGCAACGCGCGCAAGACCCCGCACAGCGAAGCCCATATCGAAGCGCTGTCGGCCAGCATCGCAGCCAAGGGGATGCTGCAAAATCTGGTGGTAGAGCCGGAGACGAATGCGGAGGGAGAACCGACCGGCAGCTATTTCGTAACCATCGGAGAAGGCCGCAGGCTGGCGCAGTTGCTGCGCGTGAAGCGCAAGCAGATCAAGAAGTCCGAACCGATCCGCTGCGTTCTGGATACCGAGAACGACGCGGCAGAAATCTCGCTTGACGAGAACGTCACCCGCGAGGCGATGCACCCCGCCGACCAGTTCGAGCGGTTCCGGGAGTTGGCGGATCACGCGGGATTCGAACTCTAGAGGCTGGCATAGATAAGCGGGGTTATGGGAGACGCTGGGTGGTGAGCCTAGCCCATTTGGTCAGGGCCTGAAGCAGGCTCTTGGGTGAGCCGTGGTTAAAGCGCCATTCGCATTCGGCCAGAAACAGTGGAAGTGCTGGCGCGGGATGCCGTTGTATCGGCGTAGGTGCCGCTTGGCCTGGTTCCAGAAATTCTCAATGCCGTTGATGTGGTTGCGGCCCTGGCCGAACCGCTTGCTGTGGTCGATCCGCTGATGATGGCATTCGGACACGTCCAGGACGTTGTAGCTGCCGAGCGCGTCCGAATAGACCACTGAATCTGGTCGGATCTTCCGGCGGATGAAGGGCAGCAGGGTCTGGCTGCGGGCGTTTGGGATCATCACGGCATGCACCCGTCCGTGGCGTTTCAACAGGCCAAAGACGACCACTTTGCCGGCAGCACCGCGCCCGCGCTTGCCTTTGCGCTTGCCGCCGAAATAGCTCTCATCGACTTCCACCTCACCATCCAGGGGTGCTTCCTGGGCGATCTGGCCCTGGATGGTCTCACGCAGCTTTCGGTAGAACAGGGTGGCGGTGTTGAGATTGACGCCGACGAGCTCGGCAGCGCTGCGGGCTGGCGTACCGGCCACGAAGTGCTCCAGCAGCCGCTTTTGCGTGGCCAGCGGCAGTCGACTGCGACGACGCTTTTCCATACCAAAGATCAAGCCTCTATCGGCTTATCTATGCCAGCCGCTCGAATTTTTTCTATCCGATAAAATCTATCTACTCCACCAAGCTCGTCAAGCTAGCAAAATACCCGGCTTCGTACTTAAGGGGCAGGAAGCGGTCATGTAACTCTACAAAGGTAGCATCTGGTTGTAGAGTCTCGAACAGCGAGGGATGGAACCACTTTGCCATCTGCTGGATCGCGACGAACTGGTAGGGGCTGTTATAGAATTGGTGCCAGATCGCGTGGAAGCGACGGTTTCGGGCCGCGCTGCTGCCCCGGTAAGCAGGCTTACCCGGGTAGAGCCGCAGCTTCCGGAGCGATTCCGCCGCATCGCCCCCAGGGCCGACAGGAATCCAATCCCCCTGCGGGGAGAAGCGGTGCCAGTCGGCGCTGGTCACCACCACGTGCTGCGGATCGGCGACGATCACCTGCTCCGGATTCACCTGGCCGAACGTGCCGGGGATCAGGTTAGCGGCGATGTTGTCGGCCCCCGCCATCTCGGCGAACAGGCCGAAATTCTCCCGGCCGAAGGAAAAGCAGCATTCCTCCGAATAGCCACCGATCCGCTCGATGAAGACGCGCGGCCGGGCCGGTTGGCGGGCCGAGATCACGTCCGTCACGCGCCGGATCTGCGCGGACCAGAAGGCGATGAAGGCTTCCGCGCGGTCCTCCCGCCCCAGGGCACGGCCGAGCAGCCGCATGGTCGGCACGGTGTTCTGCATCGGCTGGTAGCGGAAGTCGACGAACAGCACGGCGATGCCCGCCTTCATCAACGCCTGCGCCTGCGAGGACAGTGAGCCGCCCGCCGCCACGTCGGTGCTGAGTAGCAGCAGGTCCGGCTCCAGCGCCACGATGCGCTCCACATCCAGCGCGCCGGCTTCGTTGGAGCCGACGACAGGCAACCGCCCAATCTGCGGGAAGCGCGCCAAGTAGCGGGCATAGGTGGCGGGGTCGGTCTGCTCCAGGTCTCGCCGCCAGCCGACGACGCGCGCCACCGGATCCTCCCTCTCCAGCGCGGCGAGGAGGTAGAGCAGCCGCCCTTCCCCCAGCACCACGCGCCGGACCGGCCGCGGCAGCTCGACATCCCGCCCCGCAAGGTCCCGCAGCCGGATGCCCTCCGCTCCTGCTGCCAGGTCCGGGGCCAGGCCGGAGGCAAGCCCGGCCAGGGCGGTGAGTGCCGAGCGTCTCGTCCATTCCTGGCGCCATGCCATCGCTCAGAAATCCACGGTCATGGACAGCAGGTAGGTGCGCGGCGCACCCTGCGAGAAGGTGCCGTAGCTGGAGACGCTGGACCAGTACTTGCTGTCTGCGACGTTGTAGACATTGGCGCGGAACGTCGTGGCCCTTCCAGCGATCTCGGTGCGGTAGCGCATGTTCAGGTCGGCGCGGGTCCAGGCGGGGAACTGGCGGTCATTCGTGGTGTCCAGCCACTGGCTGCCGGTATAGGTCAGCGCGCCGCCGGCGGTCAGCCCGCTCACCCAGGGCAGGTCCCACTCCAACGCCGCATTGGCCTGCACCGTCGGCACGCCGACCGGCCGGTTGCCCACCACGGCGCGGTTGGCGGAGCTGGTCAGTTCCGGGTCCATGACGGTCGCGCCGCCCAGGGCGCGCAGCCCGGGCGTGATCTCCCCGAAGACGTTCCACTCCAGCCCCCTCACCCGCTGCTCGCCGCTGACGACGTAACGGCTGCCGGCCAGCTCGGCGCTCGGCTTGCTGATCTGGAAGGCACTGACGGTGGTGGAGAGCTGCCCGAGTTCGAGCTTCACGCCGATCTCGTATTGCTCGGTCTCGTAGGGCGCAAAGACCTCGCCGGCATTGCTGGCGGTGGCCGGTGCCATGTCACCCCGGCTCAGGCCCTGGATATAGTTGGCGTAGAGCGCGACGTTCTGCCAGGGCCGCACCACCAGCCCCACCATCGGCGTCACCGCGCTCTTGTCGTAGCGGCTGGAGACCTGGCCGTTGGCGGCATTGAAGTTGTCGGTCTCGACCTGCTGGTTGCGCAGGCCCAGCGTCAGCATCACCCGGTCATCCAGGACCGAGAGTGTGTCCGCGATGGCCAGGCCCGTCAGTTCCGTCTCGGACACGCGCGGCACGCGGCCGGGCGCCGCCACGTCCTGCGCCGGCCGGTTGACGCGGGTGTAGATGTTGGAGGCGACGGGCGTGCCGTTCACCGTCGCGCGGTCCAGCGCCTCATGATAGCGCGATGCTTGCAGCGAGACGGTGTGGCGGACCGGGCCGGTTTCGAACCGCGCCCGCAGGCCGGCATCGTAGGTGTAGCGGTGGGCCTCGAACCGGAAATGCTGCGGCGTATGCAGCGTGTCGCCGCCAAAGCTGGTGATGGTCGGCGTGCCGAACAGCCGGTCCACTTCCGATTCCGACCCGCCAATGGCCGCGAAGGCGGTGATGCTGTCGGTCAGGTCGTACTCGGCACGCAGCAGGCCAGAGGTATCCTCCATGCGCGACCATTCCCAGGACTGGGTGATGTTGCGCTGGCCGCCCGGCGCGCGCGGGATCGGCACACCCGCCGCCAGCAACAGGGGGCGGGACGGCGCGTCGAACCGCTCGCGCTGCCACAGCGCATCCATCCAGACGCGCAGCCGCTCGCCCTGGTAATCCAGCGCCAGCGCCGTCACGCCGGCGCGGCGGGACTGCTCGTCCACCGCCGTGTCGCCATCGCGGTAGCTGCCGTTGAAGCGCAGGCCGAATTCGCGGTTCTCACCGTAGCGGCGCGCGAAGTCGAGATGCGCGCCGAGCTGCGAGTCACTGCTGTAATCCGTCGTCAGCCGCGTCAGGTCCTCATCCGCCCGCTTGGGCACGATGTTGATGACGCCGCCCACCGCGCCGTTCGGCGCCATGCCGTAGAGCAGCGCGCCCGGCCCCTTCAGGACCTCGATCCGCTCGACGTACTCGCTGAACACCCGATAGTTCGGCGCAATACCGTAGCGGCCGTCAAAGGCGATCTCGCCTGCATTGCCCTCACCGATCGGGAAGCCGCGGATATAGAACGCGTCGAAGATGCCGCCCTGTTGACCGGTGCCGCGTATGGAGGGGTCGAAGGAGAGGGCATCCTGCACCGTGCGCGCCTGGCTGTCCTCGATGCGCTGCGAGGTTACGTTCAGCGTGTTGAACGGCGTGTCCATGGCATCCGGGTTGCCGAGCAGGCCGAGCCCGCCGCCGGTCGCCACCTGCCCGCCCGCGCGCGGCGGCAGCAGGCCACTGGCCAGCGCGCTGGCCTGCACGTTCACCTCCGGCAACTGCACCGGCGCCGTATTGGCAGCCATCTGGGCCCGGGCGGTGTGTGCCACCCCCAGCGCCAGGACGGAGGCGGCGGTGCCGAGCAGCAGGGCCATCCGTGCGCTGCCGCCCCGTGGGGTCCGGCGGCGCGTGGTCGGGTGGGCAAGTGGAATCAAGGGACGTCTCCTGTCGGCGCCATCCGCCACGCCGGGCTGCACAGCCCGGCGCATGCGGTCGCTCATGAAAGTGATAATTACTCGCAAATAACGCGAAAACCGGGTTGGGGCGTCATAGCGGGCCGAAGGGGCGGCCCGCCCGCCCCGTCTCGAAGCGATCCAGCCGGAACGGCGCCAGGTCCTGCGCGGCTGCCTTGCCAGTGGCCAATTGCGCGATGACTTGGCCCACCGCAGGGGCCAGGCCGAAGCCATGGCCGGAGAAGCCCGTGGCCACGATCAGCCCGAGTGTCCGCTCCGGCGCATCGATCACCGGCAGGGCATCCGGCAGCAGGTCGATCTGCCCGGCCCAGGATTTGACGACGCTCACAGGGGCCTGCAGGCCGAACAGGGCGCCGAAGCGCCGCATCGTCTCCACCACGCGCATCTGGTTCGGCCCGGTGCGGGGGGCACCGGGCCGGGCCAGGCCGAGGGTGAAAGCGTGGCGGTGTCGCACGAAGCTAGGCAAATAGTGCCTCGCGTCGCGCAGCAGACCCCAGTCCAGGTCGATATCCGCGGCACCATCCGCCGCCACGATGCAGGAGCCATCGGCACGCTGCCGCAGCCCGATGCCGAAGCCGCAGAAGCACGGGTCGATCACCCCCGCCAGTGGCGCGGTGAGGGAGACGGTGCTGCGCACTACCTGCTGCGGCAGCCAGAGGCCCAGCCCCGCCAGCAAGCCGCGTGATGCCGCGCCCGCGGCGCAGATCACGACGTCGCTGGCGATGCTGCCGTGTTCCGTCCGCACGCCACGGACGCGCCCGCCGCTCGCCTCGATGGCCAGCGCGCTGCAATCCTCGATCACGCGGGCGCCCAGACGTTGCGCCGCGTGCAGGAAGGCGCGGCTGGCCAGGGCGGGCTCCGCCTGCCCATCTTCTGGCGAGAACAGGGCGCCCGCACTGGCGCGCCCCAGGCTGGGCCAGGATGCCGCCACTTCCGCCGGGCTCAGCAGGCGCGTCGTCGGCGCCTGGTCCGCGACCTTCTCCAGCCAGCGCCGGTGGGCGGCCTGCTCCGCCTCGCTGCCGGCTACGAACAAGCAGCCCTGCTGCCGCCAGCCCATCGGCATTCCCAGCCGCGCCTCTAGCCCCGGCCACAGGGCCAGCGCGGCGGCGGCCAGCGGCATCTCCAGCGGGTCGCGGTACTGACTGCGGACGAAGCCCCAGTTGCGGCCCGATTGCAGGGCGGCCGGGCGCGCCTGCTCCAGCACCACCGCGCGCAGGCCGCGCTCGGCCAAGAAATAGGCGGCGGCCAGGCCGATGATGCCGCCACCGACGACCACCGCATCGGCTCGGCGGGGCAGCGGCTCGGCGCAGCCTGTCAGCTGCGCCATCACGTCGTCCGGCGTGTGTGGCAGCAGGCTCAGCATGGGCGGGGCGGCGGGAATAGCGGGTGGAGCATGGATGCGAATGGGTCTAAAGCGCATCTGTAAAGACCACCGGCCGCGCTGTGTGTCGATTTCAATAACGGCAAACAGGGGTCTAAAAAGCTGGGCCAGGACCGTTGCCTGGCCTGCCCCAGCTTTTTAGAGCCAGCTTTACATTCATTCGCATGGACCCCGGCCACGCCCCGTGGCTCAACCCAGGCCATTATCCCGGCAGCCAGCCGGCGGAACGCAACGTGGACATCTCGGCTGACGTCATCATCCTGGGCGGCGGCATCGCCGGTGCCTCGGCCGCCTTCTTCCTCGCCCCGCACGCCTCGGTCGTGCTGCTGGAGGCGGAGGAGCAGTTCGGACAGCACAGCTCCGGCCGAAGCGCGGCACAGTTCACCGTGGGCATCACCGCCCCCGCCATGCGCCGCTTGGCCGCCGCCAGCCGCGCCTTCCTGGCGCAACCGCCGGCCGGCTTCGCCGCGTCCCCCTTGCTGCATCGCCGGGGCAGCCTGACCTTCGGCCGCGCGGGTGACGAAGCCCGGCTCGATGCCCTGGCCCGGCGCATCCGCGAGGCCGGCGCCCAGGCGAAACGGCTGGACATGGCCGGCACCCTCGCCCGCTTCCCGCTCCTGCTGGCCGCCAGCGCCGCCGCCGGCGCGGTGGAGGAGCCGGACGCGATGGAGATCGAGGTGGATGCACTGCTGCAGGGCTATCTGCGCGGCGCCCGGGCGCACGGGGCGCGCTGCCTCGGTGCCCAGCGGGTCCTCGGACTCCACCATGAGGCCCAGGGCTGGGAGGTCCGCACGCAGGCCGCGGCGTTCCGTGCGCCCCGTATCGTCAACGCGGCCGGGGCCTGGGTGGACGAGGTGGCGGCCCTGGCCGGCGTGCGGCCCATCGGCATCCAGCCCTATCGGCGCACCGCCTTCACCTTCGCGCCGACGCCCGGCCTGGACCACACCATCTGGCCACACGTGGCCGATATCGGCGGTCGCTGGTACGTGCAGCCTGATGCGGGGCAGATGATGGGGAGCCTGGCCGATGCCACCCCCTGCCTACCCTGCGATGCCATGCCGGAGGAGTTCGACATCGCCCTGGCCATCGACCGGATCGGGGCGGATACGCGGCTGCAGATCGGGCGCCCCATCCACCGCTGGGCCGGGCTGCGCAGCTTCGTGCGCGACCGTGACCCCGTGGCGGGCAAGGCCACGGATGCGCCCGGATTCTTCTGGCTCGCGGGTCAGGGCGGCTGTGGCGTGCTGACCTCGCCAGCGCTGGGGGAAGCGGCGGCGGCCCTGGTGCTCGGCCATGCGTGGCCGGAGGCGCTGCGGGCGGCGGGCCTGGTACCGGCCTCTCTCGCGCCGTCGCGGCTGGCATGAACCGCCGCCTCCCCTCCCTCAACGCACTGCGCTGTTTTGACAGCGTCGCGGCGCATCTCAGCATCCGCAAGGCCGCCCATGCGCTCTGCGTCAGCGAAAGCGCAGTCAGCCGGCAGATCCGTATCCTGGAGCAGCAGCTCGGCATGCCGCTCTTCCTGCGGACGAATAACGGGCTGGAGATCACCGAGGCCGGGCAGCGCTTGGCCGGCGCGGTGCGCGAGGCCTTCGACCATATCGCCGACGCACTCGATCCCTTCCGCAGCGATGCGGACGAAGTGACCATCCGCGTGCTGCCCACCTTCGCGCTGCGCTGGCTGTATCCGCGCCTGAACAAGTTCCAGGCGCAGCACCCGCTCGTGCGCATCAACGTGCAGACTCGGCTGAACGACATGAATGCCGGGGATGGGGATGCCGATCTCGGCATCCGCTACGGCATCGGCAACTGGGCGCCGGATGCGGTGTCGGAGCTATACCAGGAATGGGTGCTGCCCGTCTGCGCGCCGGGCTACATCACCGGCCGAGCACTGGAAAACCCGGCGGAGTTCGCCGACCTCACCCTGCTGCACCCGCTGCCGAACCGGCAGGATTGGTCGATCTGGTGCGAACGCGCCAGCCTGGCCGGGTTGGACATGCAACGCAGCCTCGATTTCGATGCGCTGGACATGGCGCTGAGCGCAGCGGAGGCCGGGCACGGCCTGGCGATGGCCGATGTCGTGCTCGCGCACAGTGCCATCGCCTCCGGCCGCCTGGTCACGCCACGGCGCCTGCCGGTTTCCACAGGCATGTCCTACTATCTCGTCAAGCCACCGAACCTGAAGCGCAAGCGCCACGTGAAGCTGCTGACCGACTGGCTGTGCGACACCATGCGCGAGGCCGACGAGATCATCGCCCTTTACCGCGGCTGATCCAGCCCGAGCACGAAAGGCCTACCATGACCGACCGCGAGCAGGGCAAGACGACGCTGTCCAACTGGCGGACGTGGCCGTTCAACCGCTGGGGCTTCCAGAATGCCGACCGCCTGATTCCCACCGCCATCATCTCCGGCCAACCGGCGCCGCCACGTGCCATGGCGGGGCTGGAGCTGCTGGACCTGCCTTTCGCCTACCCGGATGGGCGGCAGGTGACGCTGGGCGGCCATCTTGGCCTCTCCGCCGCCGATGCCTTGCTGGTGTTGCAGGATGGCGAAGTGCTGACCGAATGGTACGCACCGTGGGTCGATCCCTCGCGCCCGCACACGGTGTTTTCAATATCCAAATCCATCACCGGGTTGCTGGCGGGAATCGCCGTCGGGCAGGGCCTGCTGGACCCGGAAGCGCAAATCGCCGACTTCCTGCCCATGGCACCAGGCGCCGCCTATGCCGGGGCGCACATCCGGGAGCTGCTGGACATGACCGTGGGCATCGCGTTCGAGGACGACTACCTGGACACCGCCGGGCTGTTCGGCCGCTACCGCAGGGCGATGCTGTGGAACCCGCCGGACGCCAATCTACCCGCTGAAACGCTGCCCGACGTCCTGGCGGATTTGCAGCAGCGCGGCGCGCATGGCGAACGCTTCTTCTACGCCTCGCCCAATGTCGATATGCTCGGCCTGGTGCTGGAGCGTGTGACTGGGCAGCGCTACCACACTTACCTGGCTGAGCAGCTTTGGGCCCCAATGGGTGCCAGCGGGCCGGCCTATATCACCACGGACGGCATCGGCACGGCACGCGCCTCGGGCGGCCTCTGCATGACGGCACGGGACCTCGCACGCATCGGCCAATTGCTTCTGGCGGATGGCCGGGGCGAGGATGGCCAGCAGGTCGTCCCTGCCGCGTGGATCGAGGACCTTCGCGAGCAGGCCAGCTTCCCCGCCTGGGCCGCGGGCAGCGCGGCGGACATGTTTCCACGTGGGCGCTACCGTTCCGGCTGGTACCACCCGGATGGCAGTGGCACGAGCTTCTGCGCCATCGGCATCCATGCCCAGTGGCTATGGGTGGACCGGACGAAGCGTCGCGTCGTGGTCAAGCTCTCCTCCCGCCCCGAGCCCAGCGAGGACGCGGCGACGCAGCGCGAGATCGCCATGATGAACGCGATTTTTGCAGCCCCCTTGGCCTGACGTGCCGATGGTTTGTGAATGAGGTCTGGTGGCATGATCGAAGAGTGCTCTTTCAGAACGCATCTATCCAGACGGGTAGCCACGACGCATATATCGAGGGTTTGGGGCATCATGATCGCTATGCAAGATAGTTGTTCCTGCACAGAGGAAAAGGATTGCCTTGTCGAGATTCGTGGCTCTGGTTTCTGCCACCCTTCTCTTCGCCCTCCCCGTATGCGCTGCGGATGTGTAGGAGGATGAACCTCCGGTGATGCGCATCATCTTCGAGGAGTGCATAGAATACATCCGCCACGGACGGATCCCGTTCCGGGGCCTCGCTACCCGCCCTGCGCATCTGGAGGGGATCCGAGAATTGCCCTCCCGCATGCCCGACCGTGAGCAAGCCGTCGAGCTTCTCTCCTCGGACCGTCCCAGTGGATACAGGTGTGGGTCTAACGCAGAGCCTGGACGCACGTCATTCTGTCTGGAAACGCCCGTTGTCGGATGAAGGGTCGAGTAGCCGCTTGCCATTCTGCACCGCCCTGCGGCGCGCCTACGGGGCGGGCATGGTGGCCTTCCCGGCCTCGGATCGGACGCTGCCGGCGTGGCCGGCGTGGCCGGCGTGGCCGGCGTGGCCGGCGTCGGCGTAGTTCCCTCTCTCGCGATAAGGAAGATTTTGTGCGAGCGTAGGTTGGGGGCGCTTCTCGGCGAAGCGGGGCTTACTCTGCAGACGCCGCCGGCTTCGCCCAGATTTTCTGGGTTGGGTTCTGCCGCCAGATTTCCGCTGGCCGCAGGTAGCCCATGGCCACCTCGGCCGAGCGGTGCCGGGTCTGCCGCATCACCTGCGCCAGGTCCGCCCCCGCCTCGCCAGCGGCCGTCGCCAGCCCAGCCCGCAGGGAATTGCCCGGAGAAGCGTTCCCAGCCCTCTAGCCCGGCTTCCAGCGCCGCCACGCGCACCAGGCGCCAGACCGCCTCGTTGGACAGCTGGGCGGCGTTAGGACTGCCTGCTTCGCTCAGCCTGACGAACAGCGGCAGCGCCGCATCCGAGGCGCCGCCGCAAACATCCGCGGCCTCCCGGCGGAAGCTCATCCCGGCCTGCCACGCCGCCAGCGGGCAGCAGGAGGGCTCGGCCGGGTTGGCCCAGATGGCGACCAGCTGACCGGCACCGTGCGGGTCGGTCTTGGAGCGGCGAATGCTCACCTGCAGCCCCTTCCCTGCCACGGCCACCACGTCGCCCAGCGCCAAGCCGACCAACTCGGCGCGGCGCAGCGCCGCGCCAAAGCCAATCAGCAGCAGCGCGCGGTCACGGGCACCGATTGGCGTGTCGGCTGCCGGCCGCGTCGCCAGCATCTTGCGCAGCAGATCCGGGGTGGCGGCGGCCTGCCGGCGCGGCCGGGTGTCGGTGCTGCGGGTGATGCCCTCCAGGACCATGCGCAGGCGGGCGTCGCCAAGATCGAGCGCCAAGCCGGCCAGGCGGTGCGCTGCCTGGATGGCTGCCAGATGCACGCGCAGGGTGGCGACCGAGCGGCCATCATCGGCCAGGCGCACGGCGTACATGGCGATGGTGTCGGGATCGGCGCCGAGCGGGTCACGGCCGAGGCCGGTGCACCAGGCGGCATAGGCACCCCAGGCGCTGCGGTAGACGCGGCGGGTGCCCTCCCCCCCTCCCGGGTGGCATAGACCGCCGCCCGGCCGGAGAGCGCGTCCAGGGTCGGCGTGGGGTCGGTATCCACTGGCAGGACCAACTCGCCTAGCAAGGTCGTGGAGAGAGTACGGCGGGTCATGCGAGCAGCCTAAACCAGTGCGACAGCGGAGCCACAAGCGACACCACATCCCCCTAGCCCGGTATCCAAATCCACACATGCTGCGCTGCACAATATTTCATTGGACCGGATACGGCAGGCTGCCGAGGCTGCCAGGGCGTACAGCACCGAACTGGAGGTCGTGAAGTTGCCGGAAGCAAGCGCGACTTCATGCTTCTGCCGCGACGCTGGGTGGTCGAGCGGTCCTTTGCCTGGGCCACCTGCTTTTGGCAGTTAGTGAAGGACTACGAGCGCTACGCCACCACGCTTGCCCATCTCCATCTCGTCGCCTGCATCATGCTCAAGCAAGCCGCTCAACTTGCCGCAGGTCCATAACGGCCTCTGGCGCTCTAACGAAGGCATTTTTCTAGGGGCCTTCCGTTCCGTATCCCAAGCTTGAATCCGGCGGACGCAGGGAGAGGGTACATAGAGCGGACAGAGCTAATCACACGACTTGTCGCCCAGCAGTAGTCGGGCTGCGTCACGAATGGCTCCGCCGATCCGCCTGTCAGACGTGGCTTGCGCCATTACGATCACGCCCTGGATAAGCGCAAGAATCTGAAGGACAGTTTTCTCAGAATTGGCCAAACCCAAAGGCGCGATGAGGCCGGTGACCAGCTTATCCAGGTTTTCAAAATAGGTATCGATCATCGCCTGTATTTCGGGGGTATCTGCCTCCGGACCGAACTCGGCCAAACCCTTTACGAAGGGACATCTACGGAACGGACGTTCCTGAAAGGATGCCTCGAGTGCATCGAATATCGCCAGCACTCGCTCAACGGGGGACAGGCCCGGACGCTCGGTCCTGGTGACGAGCATCTGCATCCAGACCCTGGCTTGACTGCGAAGATAGTCAGTAATCAGACACGCCTTAGATGGAAAATGCTTGTAGAAGGTCATCTTGGCAACGCCGCTTTCGGCGATGATCCGGTCGATTCCTACAGTGTGGATGCTGCGCCGATAGAATAGCTCAGACGCGGTTCTCCGGATGCGCTCCCTTGGAGGGAGATCGGCAAACGGTTGGTCGTCAAGATTGGTCAGTTCTTGCATGGCATCGCCTTCATGATCTTTACATAATGGTGCCGCCCTTGGATGGACAGGGCAGTAATCTGCGCGCTTGTAAATACAGACAGGTCTGTCTATATGGCGGTCATTGTAGATTGTCGATTGGATTCGAAATGCGCAGCAAGGTAGTGGTTGTCACCGGCGCGAGCAGCGGTTTTGGGAAGCTCACGGTGTTGGAACTCGTGCGGCAGGGACATACTGTCGTCGCGACGATGCGCGACATCGACGGCCGCAATAGCACGGTCCGGGATGAATTGATCGAGACCGCGAAGGCAGACGGGAACCCTCTGCAAGTCCTCGAGATGGACGTCGCCAGCGATGCGTCGGTCGCAGCGGCTATCGCCAGCGTGATCGCGCAGCACGGTCGAATCGACGTGCTGGTCAATAACGCAGGGCTGATGCCCATAGGCGTAACGGAGGCCTATACGACCGCCGACGTCGAGCGATTGTTCGCGGTCAACGTCTTCGGCGCCGTCCGTACCGATCGCGCTGTCCTCCCCCACATGCGTGCCGCCGGCAGCGGGCTCCTCGTGCAGGTCACGTCGCTGATGGGCCGATTCACCATCCCGTTCTTCGGCGTCTATGCCGCAAGCAAGTTCGCACTCGAGGCGCTTGTCGAAACCTATCGCTACGAACTCAGTAGCTTCGGGATCGATTCGGTGATCGTCGAGCCGGGCCCTTTCCCCAGTAACCTTATCGCGTCCAGCCCGCAGCCATCTGATAGCGCAGTGCTGGCAGCCTATGGCGAGGTCGCGGCGATCCCGGGCCAGATCAAGGCCCATGCCGATCAGCAGTTCGATCCCGCTAACCCGCCGCGTCCGCAGCTGGTCGCTGATGCAATCGCGAAACTGGTCGCGGCGACCGAGCGGCGTCCGCTGCGCACGGTCGTTATGCCCGAAGGGCTGGATTACGGCGTCCAGCACATCAACGACGCAGTCGCGCCCATCCAGAACGGCGTCCTGAAAGCAATGGGCATGGAAGCCATGATCTGACGGTCAGCCTCATCGTCCGAGAATGGCTGTGGTCGGATGGAATGAATGTGCCGGCCAGGGACGCGCTATGAATGGGAAGCGGGCATCCTCAGTAGGTCTTCATGGCCAAATGAGGGATGCCCGCATCCATAAACTCTGAACCGAATGCGACGAACCCGAGCTTCTCGTAGAGCCCAATCTTGTCGGTCTGCGCTGTCAGGTAGAAGCGAACAATACCGCCCTTCCGGCAAAACTCCATGGCTGCGCTCATCATCTTGCGTGCGATGCCCTGTCCGCGATGTTCAAGGCACACAGCGACCCGGCCGATCTTCGCATGCTCCGGGGTGAAGACAACTCGCAACGTCCCAACAAGTTCACCTTCGTATAAGGCGATGTAATGGGTCGCGCCCGGATCGTACTCATCGATCTCCTCTTCTACGGGAACGCCTTGCTCCACTACGAAAACCTTGTGGCGGAGTTCCAGCGCCGCTTTACCGAGCGTCGAAGAGGCGGGCACGCGGATGACGCAGACTTCTGACGGTGTCGGTAACATGCACTCTCTCCTTCAGCTCCCGCCCCTACCAGCGGTTGCGGATGGTATTGCCGCAAATCTGCCGGGCGAAAAGGTGAGACCGGATGCCATCGGCTATTTCGTCCGAAAAGAAGGAACATCGGGCGGAATGGCGTGGAGGGCCAGTTGTCCTGCTTTGCGCCCATTTCAGGTAGCCACCAAGCACCGCTGTGTTCCCGGAAGCGGACGGACCTGCCCAGGCGGCTTATCTGCAAACAGGTTGGACGGACCCACGGGCGGGCGGCCGACGCTCTGGCCGCCCCGTGCTCCGTCGCATCAGGCGCCGAAGCCGCCGTCGATCGTGTGCATCGCCCCGGTCACGAAGCCCGCCTCCGGCCCTGCCAGCCAAGCGACCATCCCCGCCACGTCCTCGGGCCGCCCGTGACGCTTGATGGCCATGACGGCGTGCTGGATGTCCTTCATCGGCCCGTCCGCCGGGTTCAGGTCCGTGTCAATCGGTCCGGGCTGCACGACGTTCACCGTGATCCCACGCGGACCGAAATCCCGCGCCAGCCCTCGCGCCATGCCCTGCAGCGCCGACTTGCTCATCGCGTAGGCGCTGAGGCCCGGAAAGGGAATTCGATCGCCGTTGACGGAGCCAATCACGATGATCCGCCCGCCCTCTGGCATTCGCCGTGCCGCCTCGACCGCGGCATGGTAAGGCGCGGCCACGTTCACTCGGATGAGCCGGTCCACCGCGTCAGGATCCTGCTCGAGCGGGTCGCCGAAGGCGCCGACCCCCGCGTTCACCACCAGCACGTCTAGCGGCCCGCTATCCCGCACCCGTGCGATCACCGCGTCCCGGTCGGCGCTGTCTGTCACCACCGCCGTGCTGCCGGTTTCGGCCGCTACCCGCTCCGCTGCTTCACGCGAACCGGCATAGGTGAAGGTCACCGCCGCGCCATCTGCTGCAAAACGCCACACGATCGCCGCCCCAATGCCCCGGCTGCCACCGAGCACCAGAACGGACTTACCTTGAAAACTACCCACGGGAGGTTCCTTGAGATTTAATGTAGTTGTCGATACATAAATCCGACAGCGGACGCCTCGTCAAGGAGTTTTGTAATAGTGACTACAAATATATCGCGCCCGCGGGGGCGCCCGCGCCGCTTCGACCCGGAGCAAGCCGTCGCCACTGCTCAGCGCCTCTTCCACGCTCGCGGCTACGATGCCGTCAGCGTCGCCGACATCACTGAAGCGCTTGGCATCAATCCGCCCAGTTTCTACGCCGCCTTCGGCAGCAAGGCTGCACTCTATGCCCGCACCCTCTGCCGCTACACCGGTACAGAAGGTGTTCCGTTGACCGAGATCCTGCGGCCCGGGCGCCCCGTGGCTGAGGCTCTCTCGGCCGTGCTGGAGGATTCTGCCCGGCGCTATGGGGCCAACCCTGCCGCAGCTGGCTGCCTCGTCATCGAGGGTGCCCGCTGCAACGACCCCGATGCGCGAAACGCCGCCCGTGTCTTGACCACCGCCGCCGAGGACACAATCCGTCGCTTCGTTGCCGCCACCCACCCAGAGGCGGCCGGGCGGCTGGCAGACTATGTTGTCACGGTGATGGTCGGCCTCTCCACCATAGCTCGTGAGGGTTACGGCCTTGACCGCCTCCTCGCGACCGCTCGCCTTGCTAGCCTAGCCCTCGAGCAGGCGCTGCGCACCTAGGCGTCCCACTGAAGAGCACCGCTTCAGCCGTAGGAGATATGCTAATCGGAGCGCACCCCTGACCGGTCACCTACTGCTACCAACCCAGTAGCGGTTTTTCAAAAGGTCTGCCAGCAGCTGCCATTCCGCCCGCGGCTCAGGCTTGGTAGGTCGACTTGGCGCCCATTGCCGTCCTTCGCGTCGTGACACCGGATGCCTGAATCGGACATACTACCCGTGTCTGGATGGCCTCGCGGCGCGAAGGGCCACCGTTCTGCGAGTGACTGATAGCTGCGTGAGCCCGTGTACTCCGCTGGCTCGTAACAGATCAGACCTGCCGCATCCCACCATCGACACATAGTTCAGCGCCCGCGATGAAGCTCGCCTCGTCGCTGAGGAGAAATAGCGCTGCCGCCGCAACTTCCTCCGGGCGCGCCATCCGGCCGAGCGGGATCTGTCCAACAAGGGCCGCGCGCACCTCATCCGTCGTGGCCTCCATCATCGCCGTATCCGTGGGGCCCGGGCTGACGACGTTCACGCGGATGCCGCGCGGCGCTAGTTCGGCGGTCCAGGTGCGCGCGTAGGAGCGCAGGGCCGCCTTGGTGGCAGCATAGGTGCCATAGTGGGGAATGCCCGCCACGTCCGCGATCGACCCGATGAGCACGGCCGAGCTGCCCTCGTTCATGGCGCCGACCGCCGCATGGAAGGCGAGAACGGGGCCGCGCACATTGACCAGGAAGTGCTGATCGACATGTTCCGGCGTCTCCTCGGTCAGCATTGCCGGTTCGGAGATCCCGGCATTGAGCACCAGCGCGTCGATACGGCCATGCGCGTCCCGCACCGCAGCGACGGCTTCCGCCACATCTTGCGCCACGCTGGCATCCGCGACGAGGCCGCGTGCTCCTCGGCCGATTGTAGCGGCGGCGGCATCCACTGTCTCGGCACGGCGCCCGGTGAGAAACACCGTCGCGCCCTCGGCTGCTAGCCGCTGGGCGGTGGCCAGGCCGATGCCACTCGCGCCACCTACCACCAACGCCACCTTGTTCAACATCCGCGCCATCGCCGTCTCCAGTTCATCAACGATAGCGGTCTAGATATACAGAGTGTATCTGGTAGCAAGAACGCACTTTGGATAGCCTAGATATGGCCAACGATACCGACCTCGAAGTCCTCTCCTCTTGCGCCCTGTCCAACATGGCGCGCGTGCGCCCCGTGCTGGACAAGATCGCAGACAAGTGGACCATCCTGATCCTCACGGTGCTCTGCCCAAAGCCTTCGCGCTTTAACGAGATCAAGCGGCGCCTTGATGGCATCACCCACAAAGCCCTTGCGGACGCACTGAAGCGCCTGGAGCGGAACGGGCTGGTGACGCGGACTGTGCTGCCGACGGCGCCGATTGGCGTGGAGTACGCCATCACGCCACTAGGGCACTCTCTGCGTCATCCCTTCGAGGCGCTCTGTGGTTGGGCACTGGCGCATGGCGACGCAATCAATGACGCCCGCACTGCATATGACCGCGCCAGACAGGCCGAGTAGGCTTTGCGGCTCATTCTCCAGGAATTGAACTAGTGTAGGGGCCGACCGCCCAAGCCTTGTGTTGGGAGCGGCGGTGGCTAATCCTGGCGGATTAGTTGAACGCCTATTCGGTCCCCTGCGCTTTCTGCACCGCGTCCAGCACCGCCTCATGCGCCGCCAGGATCCGCCGCAGCGTAGGCTTCCCTTTGTCGCTGGCTTCGGCGATGCCCTCGTGCATGTCCTCGATGCCTGTTGTCAGCTGTTCGGCCAAGCCAGAGAGCCTTTCCTGCAGCTGCTCCTCGTCATCCTTGAGCTCAGCCTTCCAGATCGCCAGAACGCGAGAGAGTTCGGTGGCAGCGCGCTCGGGTGGGACACCCGCTTGCAGCAGCTTGATGAGGGGGGCCAGGTCAGCAGCAGGGGAGCGGGACATACACAGGAAGATAGGTCTGCAGACCTTGGGTGGCTAGGCGACGAGCCTGCTCTGGGAATAGCGTAGGAAGATACGCCCTCTAGCAGGCACTCCCAGATACTCCACTCGAGAGCAAATCTCCTGCTTTCCGCTCAGGTGCAGAGTTGTGTCCTATCTTCCGGATCGCCCCGACAAGCC
>NZ_JACTVA010000043.1 GCF_014490485.1 Teichococcus aerophilus
CGCCGGCGTGGCGGGCGCGCGCCCGCGCGGGGCGCGCTGCGCGGCGGCGGGGTCGATCAGGGCGCCCGTTGCAAGCAGCGCAGCGGCCCCGCCCAACAATTCGCGGCGATGCGGCATGACAGGAAACTCCCCCAAGAACGTCCAGGCTGAGCGCCACGGGCTCCTCAGCCGCGGGCGTTCACCTACTTTATCAACAATAAGCGCTAATCGACCAGGATGCGCGCATCCGATACGCCGGACCGGCGTACCATCTCAAGCCCCGCATCCGCCTGTGCGACGGATGCGTAGGGGCCGAGGCGCACCCGGTACTCCGGCCGCCGCCCCGGACCAAAGGCGTCCACCCGCGCACCCGGCAGGCGGGCGGCCTGGCGCTGCGCGGCATCGCGCGCCGTAAAGGTACTGGCCTGGATGAACAACCGGCCAGGGCGGGCATAGCCCTGCGCGACAGCCTCCGGCAGACGCGTCGGCACCAGGGCGCGCGGCGTGGCATCGACGCCGGTGGCCACCGGCGTGGCGGACCTGCCTTCGCGTACCTGCGTCGCCACCCGGGCGCCGGGTGGCGGGGCCAGCGTCTCCGCTTGCAGGGATTCGCGCGGCGCGGTGGCAATCGCCAGCCGGCTCTCCGCCGGCTGCGGCAATGCGGAGGCCAGGGAGCGCGACGCCTCCCCATCCACCGCGATCGACACCTGGGTGCCGCCGGCCGAGACCCGTAGCAACTCCGCCGCGCGGCGGGACAGCTCGATCACCCGTCCGGGGTTGGCGGGGCCACGGTCGTTGACCCGCACCCGCAGTTCCAACCCGTTCTCCAGGTTGGTCACCACGAGGATGGCGGGCAGCTGCAGCGTGCGGTGCGCCGCCGTCAGCAGCGCCGGGTCGTAGATCTCGTCATTGGCGGTGCGGCGCCCGGCGCGCGGGTCGGCGATCACGGTCGCCAGCCCGGTCTCCTGCAAGGCGAAATCCTCGCGCGGGTAGGACCAGACGCCGCCGAGCTGGTAGGGCTCGCCAACGATGTAGCGGGGCTGGGCCACCGGCAATTGCGGTGCCCGTGGGGTACAGGCGGCCAGGAAGGGCAGCAGCAGGGCGGCGCGGCGCGGCAACATGCTCAGGCCACCCGGTCGGAGAGCAGGCCGACCACCAGCGCGTAGTAGTCGGACGGGTTGTAGCGCCGGATGACGTTGAAGTTCTGGTACACGGCGAAGGCCTGCCCTGTCGGGCCGCTGGGCGCGACAATGGCCGTCGGCATATCCAGCGGCGGCAGCACGGAGCCATCGGCAGCGGAGACACCCAGCCGCACCCACTCGCTTAGCGGCCGGCGGTTGTTGCGGCCGATGCTGCCGGCGTCGATGCCGCCGGGCAGGACGACCTCCCTGCCCCAGCGCTCATCGCCCTTCCAGCCGCTCTTGGCCAGGTAGTTGCCGATGGAACCCAGCGCGTCCGCCTTGTCGTCCCAGATGTCGCGCCTTCCATCGCCATCGAAATCCACCGCCAGCCGCTCGAAGCTGGTGGGCATGAATTGCGGGTGGCCCATGGCGCCGGCCCAGCTGCCGCGCATCCGCTCCGGCGTCGTGTCGCCCTTCTGCAGGATGCGCAGCGCCGCCAGCAACTCGGCCCGGTAGAAGGCGGCACGGCGGCCTTCCCAGGCCAGCGTCGCCAGGGCCTCGATGACGTTGTAGTTGCCGGTGAAGCTGCCGTAATTCGTCTCCAGCCCCCAGATGGCCACGACCACGCGTGGGTTTACCTCGTAGCGGGCGGCGATGGCTTCCAGCAGCACGCGGTTCTCGGCATAGGCGGCCTTGCCGCGGTCGGTGCGCTGCTGCGTGATGCGGCCGTCCCGGTACTGCTCCCAGGTCAGGGTGAACTCGGGCTGGCGGCGATCCAGCTCCACCACCTTGTCGTTCGGCTGGATATTGGCGAAGGCGCGCTGCAGGATGGCCGGCGAAACACCGCCGCGCCGTGCCTCGGCGCTGACGCCGGCCAGGAAGTCCTGGAAGCTCTGGCTTTGCGCTCTCGCGGCCCCGCCTCCCGCCATCAGGGCAGAGGCAACGGCGGGAAGGGCCAGGGAATGAGTCAGCAGGCTGCGGCGGTTCAGCATGCGCCATGCAATGCCACGCCGGGCCGCCCGCCGACAACCTCGGCCATTCCAACAATTGGGGTTGTTACACCTTATGATGGCGGGCGCGCTGCCCGCCATCCCCGCCAGCGGCCGGGCGCCCGATCCAGGCGCCCAGGCCACCCCGGGCTAGAAGCGGAAGGACACGCTCAGCGAGCCGAATTTCTGCGTCCCGTTCTGGCCGTAGAATTCTTCCGAGCGCCAGACCTGCGTCGCCGCGAATCGGACGCCGCGCCAGATGATGGCCGCGCCCACCTGCAGGTCGCCGACGAGCACGCGCTTATCGACGCTGCGGCTGTTATGCCAGGTGTTGCCGTCCAGGAAGATGTCGTTGGCGACGGCGCGGCCGTCGATGCCGGCGAACAGGTACCAGCCGAAATCATCCTGCGGCTGCACCCAGCCAGAGCCACCGAGCGCGGGGCGGATGCGCGGCGGGCCGAAATCGGCCTGCAGCCCCTCACCGATCCGCACCATGCCGCCGACGCCCAGATAGGTCTGCACGTTGCCGACGCTGAGCGAGACATCCGGGATGACCTCGGTCTCCATCCCCCACAGCGTGCCCATCGGCACGCGCCACTTGCTCTCGTACCGGCCGGTCACCGCCGGTTCGTCCTTCAGCTGGTAGTCCCAGCCATTGGCGCGGTCGAAGCCCCGGAAGTCGTGCACGGTGTTCTGGACGAATTTGCCGAGCGCCGAAGGGCCGACGACGCCGACCTGCAGCTCCAGCATCCGGGAGGTCCGGGCGGTGATGCGGTACAGGCTGACGGCACCGTAGAGGTAGCCGGCATAGGGCCGGTCCCGCGGGTCGGGGTTGTTCCGCTCGGTATCCTCGGGCGTGTACATGCTCTGGCCGAAGGAGAGGCCCCAGCGTAGGGCCCCCGGGCCAAGCACCCAGTCCAGCCGGTCGTTCAACGCCGCCAGCGGCCGCGGCAGATCCTCGGAGGGGGAGCGCCAGCTGAACAGGAAGCCGTTGGTGTAATACCGGTCCGTGCCGCCGCCGAAGAGATCGTTCTCGATCGAGAAGCTGAAGGTCCCGTAGGGGTCCGGCAGTGGCGCCTGGTCGGGCTGGCTGAGCGGGGGCGTGGTGGTGAGTGGCCCGTTGGTGCCATTGACCTGCGCCCAGGCGGCCGGGGAGGCCCCCAGCGCCATCGCAAGCGACAGCACGGTCACAACTTTTAGGCGCATGGACTTTCCTTCTTCGGGCAGCGGCGCTAACGGCACTCAAGCTACCGGCTTGGGCAAAAAGCCTAAATGGAATTCTAAGTCCAGTGGACAGGTGGCCGAGTGGTTTAAGGCAGCGGTCTTGAAAACCGCCGTAGGTGCAAGCCTACCGTGGGTTCGAATCCCACCCTGTCCGCCAATGCCCTCCCCGCCGCACACCGAAAAATTCCGCCCGTAACCGCCCGGACGCACGCACGCCGTTTCCTGGCTAGACCCCTGTGCCTGCCCGAACCGGCGCCGTGTTTCTGCCGGGCGCCGCAGAACTCAGCCGGCGCTCGCGGCTTCGAAGAGCTCGACGCGGGCGGCACGGATGGCGTCGGGCGAGACGGCGAACTGGTCCCTGCCCCGGCGCTTCGCCCGGTACAGCGCCAGGTCCGCATCGTGCATGAGGTCGGAAATCGTCGCGGACCTGGCCGGCCGCCAGTCGGCAATGCCGATGCTGAGTGTCATGGGGATCGCGACGTCCCGCCACTCGGCGGCCTCTGCCCGCACCGCGCTCACCAGGTCTTGCGCCACCACGGCGGCCTGGCTCGCCAGCGTCTCCGGCAGCAGCACGCAGAATTCGTCGCCGCCCATCCGCGCCACGACATCGGTGGCGCGCAGCCGTTCCGAGACAAGGCGACTGAAATGCAGCAGGCAGGCGTCGCCGGCGGCGTGGCCATGCGTGTCGTTGATCTGCTTGAAGCGGTCGATATCGATGATCATCAGGCTGAACGGCTGTTCGCGCCGGTGCGCGCGCTCCTGCTCCTCCAGGATACGGCCCATGAAGTAGCGGCGGTTCGGCAGCCCGGTGAGGTCATCGACCGCGGCCAGCTTCTGCAGGTTCCGGCGCAACCGATCCATGACCAGCAGGAGCAGACCCAGGTTCCGCGTCAATCCGCTGAAGATGACCACCAGCATCGTCACGAATAGGAACTGATTATACGCCGCCGTCGCCAGCAGGCCTTCCTGATGCGCCACCAGGCTGCCAAGCCGCACGCCATTGCCGATGGCGCCCGCCACCAGGGCCAACGCGGTCAGGACGGATGCCATGCCGCGCCGCATGCGGCGGAGGAGGAACACGGCGGCCGCCACCATCGGCATCGCCTGGCCGACCGTGTAGACGGTATTGCGGCCGATACGGCTCTCCTGCACTAGGAGCAGCAGCATGACCGTAACGGCACCCGCCAGAACCGCGATCTCCCAGTAGCTTCGCAGGCCCTGAAGGTGGCGGATGCCGCACCAGACCATCCAGAAGCCTGAAATCACCATCGCATTGCCGGCCATGACCAGCAGCAACGACTGCATCGGTTCGCCAACCGCCATGGTCGTTCCGCCGGCTGCGGAGAGCAGGTTGGCCAGCATCCAGAAGCCTGAGCCACCGATCGTGGGGTAGTAGCGCCACAGAACGCCCCAGCTCATCGCCATGCACGCGCTGATCAGCAACACTACGATGTAAAGCGTTGATAGGTTGATGATCATGCGACCACTCGGTTGCGGCTGACAGGCTGGCCGCGAGCGCGGCGCCCTTGATCAAACACCCGAGGCACAGACTGCCGAAGGCCGACGCTATCTGGCAGTGTTGCTTACAAATGTCATGCATCAAGATGCGTTTTGAATAAAAAATAAGATATCTGCGCGAAAATTAGTGCTTCGCGAGGAGACGCCATAGGCTCGTCGCCGCGGAGGCAACCACAACGTGTGTCTGCCTCTGGCCTACACGGACGTTTGTAAGGAGCCCGCTCCGGCCAGCTGCCGCTAAGCCTGTACCTTAGGAAGGCTCAAATCGGGCTGGGTTAGCCGTCCCTAACCCCGGTCTCCGCAGCTACAGCGGCGCAACCGATATCCACGTCGCCAACTCCCGTCAGGACGCGCGGGTCAGAGGCGCCAGACCTTCGGCCAGCGCATCGAACACCGCCCGGCAGCGCGCGTTGCCGCGCAAGTCCTCATGCATCACCACCCAGACCTCCAGCTCGACCTGGAACTCGGCTTCCAGCACCCGGACCAGATCCGGCGCCGCCGCCGCGATCGGCACCTGGCAGACACCGACGCCGAATCCCGCCCGGATGGCCGAGAGCTGGGCGATATCGCTATCCGTCCGCAACGCGAAGGCGGTGCGAGCAAGTTGCGAATAGCGGGCGACCAAGGCGCGGATGGGCGGCGTCTCTAGATCGAAGCCGATCAGGTCATGCCGGCCCAGCGCCTCCATGCTCGCTGGCACGCCCCGTCGGGCCAGGTAGTCGCGGTGGGCGTGCAGGCCGAGGGGAATGCAGCCGATCCGCCGCGCCAGCAGGGCCTGTTGCACCGGCCGCACCATCCGCACGGCGATATCCGCCTGGCGCTGCAGCAGGTCATCCACGCTGTTGGAGAGCGAAAGCTCAATCGTCAGTTGCGGATGCCGCGCCCGCAGCCGGGCCAGGATGGCGGGCAGATGCTCACTGCCGACGATGTCGCTGGCCGTGATCCGCACGGTCCCGCTGACCTGCCCTACCCCACCCTCCGCCGTCCGCAGCAGCGCGGCGGCGGTTGAGGCCAGCAACTCCGCGTAGGGCCTGAGTTCCTGTGCCGCCTCGGTCGGGGCCAGCCCACGCTGGGTGCGCACGAACAGCGCGGCGCCGGTTGCTTGCTCCAACGCCGCGATGTGGCGGGCGATGCTGGGCTGGGTCAGTCCCAGGACCCGTGCGGCGCCGGAGAGCGAGCCCTCCCGCAGCACGGCGTGGAAACTGCGGTAGAGGTCCCATCCTGGTTCGGAGTTCATCGTTTTTCTTATAGCAACATGACGTTTAACGGCAATTTCGTTGAACAACCCGGTCTCGCAAAATGGCCTCCTGCAAAGGATGACCGAGATGGAAGACAAGACCGCGCTGATCCTGGGGGCCACTGGCGGCATCGGTGGCGAGGTTGCCACCAGACTGGCCCAGGCCGGCTGGCAGGTCCGTGCCATGCACCGCGACCCGCAGCGCCTGAGCGGCGCGGCGAAGCTGGGTTGGGTGCAGGGCGATGCGATGGTGGCTGGGGATGTCGCCCGCGCGGCGGCGGGGGCGGCGCTGATCGTCCACGCCGTCAATCCGCCGGGCTACCGGGATTGGGAACGGCTGGTATTGCCGATGCTGGACAACACAATCGCGGCCGCGCGTGCCAACGGCGCCCGCATCCTGCTGCCCGGCACCATCTACAACTACGCCCCCGAGCAGCGCGACATCGCCGAGGATGCGCCGCAGCAGCCCCGCACCCGCAAGGGCCGCATCCGGGTGGAGATGGAATACCGGCTGCAGCAAACGGCGAGAGCCGGCGACGCGAAGGTCCTGATCGTCCGTGCCGGGGATTTCTTCGGCCCAAAAGCAGCCAATAACTGGTTCAGCCAGGGCCTGGTGAAGCCGGGCCGGACGCCACGCTTCATCACCGCCCCAGGCCGCCCTGGCGTGGGGCACCAGTGGAACTACCTGCCCGATGTCGCGGAAGCGATGGTGCGGCTGGCCGGGCTGCCGTCCCTCGACGACTTCGCCCGCTTCCAAATGGCCGGCCATTGGGACCCTGACGGTACGCGCATGGTGGACGCGATCCGCGCTGCCATCGGCAACCCCGCCCTGCCCGTCCGCCGCATGCCGTGGCTGGCAATCCGGCTGGCCGCGCCCTTCGTGACGCTGTTCCGCGAACTGGCGGAGATGCGGTACCTGTGGGAGCAGCCGCTTCGCCTGCGCAATACGCGGCTGGTCGCTGCGCTAGGGGCGGAGCCGCTGACCCCGCTGGAGGACGCGGTGCGCGTGACCCTGCGCGCCCTGGGCTGCCTGGCCCCGATAGCGTCAGGCGGGGACCACCACCACCCCATGGCGAATTGAGCGGCGCAGGCCAGGGCTGCTGCTACACTGCCGCCAAAGGCCGCCTCGCTTCCCCAAGGCGCCGCAGGTGGAGAGGAGCGTCCAATGACACGCCTGACCGCGAAAGACTTCCCGCAGGAACTGCTCGAGCTCTACGACTACTACGCCCATGGCCGCATCTCGAAGCGCGAGTTCCTGGACCGCGCCGGCGCGTTCGCGGTGGGCGGGCTGACCGCCGCCAGCATCCTGGCCTCGATGAGCCCCAACTACGCGCTGGCCCAGCAGGTGGCTTTCACCGACGCCGGGATCGTGGCGGAATACATCACCTACCCCTCGCCCAACGGACATGGCGATGTCCGCGCTTATCTAGTCCGCCCCGCCGGTAGCCAGGCCAAGGCGCCGGGCGTGGTGGTGGTGCATGAGAACCGGGGCCTGAACCCATATATCGAGGACGTGGCCCGGCGCGTGGCCAAGGCCGGCTTCGTCGCCATGGCGCCGGACGGACTCAGTTCCGTCGGCGGCTATCCTGGCAATGACGAGAAGGGCCGGGAATTGCAGCAGCGGGTCGACCCGCAGAAGCTGATGAACGACTTCTTCGCCGCCGTGGAATTCCTGACCCGGCACCCGGCGACTACCGGCAAGGTCGGCATGACCGGCTTCTGCTACGGGGGCGGCGTCTCGAACGCCGCGGCGGTTGCTTACCCGGAACTGGCGGCGGCGGTGCCCTTCTACGGCCGCCAGCCGAGGGTGGAGGACGTGCCACGCATCCGCGCGCCCCTGCTGCTGCATTATGCGGAGCTGGATACCGGCATCAACAACGGCTGGCCCGCCTACGAAGCCGCGTTGAAAGCCCAGGGCAAAACCTACGAAGCCTATATCTATCCCGGGGTGAATCACGGCTTCCACAATGATTCGACCCCCCGCTACGACGAAGCCGCCGCCAAGCTGGCGTGGGAGCGGACGGTGGGCTGGTTCAAGCGCTACCTCGCGTAGCGCCGACCCTTACCGCGTCTGGGAGAGCGGCGTGGCGCCACCCTGCCAGGCCAGGCTGTTCCAGGGCCGCCACGGAACGGCGGTGGCTGCGGGGGCCACGCCCTCGCACACCCCCGGCATCTCCGCCGCCAACAGGCGGCAGATGCCGGTGGAGCGCAGCCCGGCGCGCAGATCCAGCCGCTCGGTCGTATTGCCCCAGGCCCAGGAGAGCACCAGCGCCACCACCAGCGGCTCGAACGGCGAGCCGGTGCGGCAGAGCGGCAGCGCCCAGGTGCCGCGCAGAGGCCAGGTCAGCCGCAGCCCACCCGGTGTCAGCAGATCCGCCGCCAAGTGCGACAGGTAGCCCACCACAAGCGGCGAGGTGACACCAACCGGCAGATCTTCCCGCAACAACAGGGCGATGCAGGCAATGACGGCGATCAGCGAATGCGTCAGTCCACGATGCCCGAACAGCCGCGAACACAGCCAGGACACCGGCCAGACGCGCTTGCCCACCCAGGATTTCGGATGGTCGATATCCGGCAGCAGCGCCCCGAATATGGCCAAGCCCAGCGAGACCGGTTCCAGTGCCGGCAGGCCAAGCCGCGGCGCCGCGACGAACCATGCGGCCGCCCCCAGCGCGATATGCGACCCCGCCATCATCCCGTTTGTTTGCATCCTGGTGTGCAGGGCTCAAACTAGGAGTCAGGAATCGTCCCTACAAGACTGATTTAGGGTCATTTTTAGCCTAAGTTCCTGTTAATCCCTCCCATCCCCTCCCGCCCGCCAGGGTTTGGCCTATGATGCGGGTGTGAACCTGCTGTCTCCCCCCACCGGCCAGCTCGAGATCGAGGTGGTGTTCGACCTGGTCTGCCCCTGGTGCTTCCTCGGCATCCGCCGGTTGCGCCGCGCGCTCGGCCGGCGGCCGGACATCCGGGCGGAACTGCGCTGGCGCCCCTTCCTGCTGAACCCCGATATCGGCCATGGCGGCGTACAGCGGCAGGACTACCTGCTGCGCAAGTTCGGTGGGGAGGAGCGCGCCCGCCGCCTGCAGGCCACCATCGTGGAACTCGGCCGGGCCGAAGGCATCGCCTTTCGCTTCGACCAGCTGCGCCGGGTGCCGCCTTCGGTCGATGCCCACCGCCTGGTGCGCTTCGCCGCCGCGCATGGCACGGCGGAGATCATGGTCGACCTGCTGTTCGAGGCCCATTTCACCGAGGGCGCCGACCTGGGCGACCACCTGGTGCTGACCCGGCTGGCCGTGGTGGCGGGGCTCGAGCGGGAAGCCGTCTGGCGCTTCCTGGCCAGTGGGCTGGAGGCCGAGGCCGTACACGCGGAAAACCTGCGCGCCCACCGCCTGGGCATCAACGGCGTGCCCTGCTTCGTTATGTCCAGCCAGCACAGCACGGCGGGCGGCCACGCCATCGCCGGCGCTCAGGAGCCGGAAGTGCTGGAGCGGTTGATGGATGTGGCGCTGTCCGAGGCCGCCGAATTCTAGGCGGACCTGGCCGTTAGCCGCGGCCACTCCGCTTATTGGCGCTGGATGTCGTCAGCTGCGGCCGCCTGGGGATGGCACCCGTTCCGACAATAACGATTTAGGCCGCCAGAGTGAGCAGGGTCCGCAACGAGCGGTTCGCTGGGATCATTCCGGCAATCGCGGCGGTATGCGCCGTACATCAGTCGGCGGACGCACGCTCAGGCTTTAAGCCGGACGGTTTGAGATGGAATCACCGAAAAGCCTGAATTACGCCGTCAACAAGGGCTTAGAGCGCGGGGCGTGAACGCGTCATGCCCTCAGGCGAATAACACGCGGTTCCGTCCGCCTGCCTTGGCGTCATACAGCGCCTTGTCCGCCTGCCCCAACACCTCGTCCAGCACCGCATCCTCGCCATTGAGGGTGACGCCGCCGATGCTGACATGCACATCCACCTCCGCCATCGGCTCGGCCGCCACCGCCGCGCGCAGCCGCTCGGCGATCGCCGCGCCTTCCTCGGCACTGGCATAGGGCAGCAGCACGGCGAATTCCTCGCCGCCCAGCCGGGCGATCAGGTCATGATCCCGCATCAGCGCGCGGCAGCGGCGCGCCATGGCCTGCAGCACCTTGTCCCCCACCGGGTGGCCGAAACGGTCGTTGATCGACTTGAAATGGTCGATATCCAACATCAGCACCGTCATCGGCCGCCCCTCGCGCCGCAGCCGGTCGATCAGCGTCTGCCCGGTGGCGGCAAAGCTGCGGCGGTTGGACAGGCCGGTCAGCGGGTCGGTGCCCGCCATGTGCCGCAACTCCTCCTGCGCCTTCCGCTGGGCGGTGACGTCGTTGAACAGCCAGATCCGCCCATTGGCGCCGTCGCCGAGGATGGGGTGGGTATCGACCTCGAACTGCCGGTCCCCGATCATCCAGTAGGTGATCAGGTCGTAATCGAGCTGGCCCTGCAACGGCGCGTAGGTCTCCGCCAGCGCGGCGGCATTCAGCGCACCCTCGCGCAGCTGGCGCATGGCGATGGCCAGCCGGTCCGCCGGCGTCTCCCCCGCCGGGATGGAGAGCAACGTCGCGGCGGCCTGATTGACCAGCGCCGTGGTGCCGTCGCCCTCCAGAATGACGATGGCGCTGCTGACACTCTCGAACAGGTCGTGGAAGCGCTCGCCCAGCAGCCGCCGCTTCATCATCGATCGGCGGGACGTCAGCATCTGGGCGAACACCTTGCCCAGCATCGGCACGCCCTGCGCCATGCCATCGCGGAACGGGCAATCGCACTGCCAGGCGGCATTGGCGGAGAACAGGAGCAGGACGCCGCTGCGAGGTGATTCATCCGTCGGCGCGGGCAGGAACAGCACGTCCCGCGCCGGCCGGCCAAGCGCGGCCAGGATCGTGCTCGGCAGCCGGATCTGGCTGGCGGGCCGCGCGCCCTTGGACCAGTCGTGTTCCCCCAGCCGCATATTGCTGATGGAGAACGGGAATGGCGGCCGCGACGGGTCAGCCGCCAGCGGCACGGCGATGCCGTCCTCCCCCGCCTCGAACGCCACGGCGAGGTCGGCGCCGGCGGCCATGCGGGCGAAGCGCGTCAGCGCCAGCAGGCCGTCGTCGTCCAGGGTCGGCGCCGCGGCCTCGGTCGTCATCCTCAGGCCTGGGCCGGGGCGTTGACCAGCCGGTGTTCCAGCACGCGGATCACCTCATCCGGCGCGGTCATGTGCGGCAGGTGGCCGACGGCGTCGATCACGTCCAGCACCGCGCCGTCGATATGGTCGCGCAGCCATTCGGCCACCTGGACGGGCACCGCCATGTCCTGCCGGGTCTGGATCAGGAAGGTCGGGCTTTCCAGCCGGGCGGCGACCTCCCGCATATCGGACTGGAAGATGGTGCGGCTGATGGCCAGGGCGATATCCGGCCGCATCAGGAACAGGGTGCGGCAGAACTCGTGCACGGCGGGGTGGTTGGAAACGCCGACCACGGCCGGCGCGAAGCCGGCGCCCCAGGCCTGGAAGTTCGCCGCCATGCCGTCATGCAGGCCGTTGAGGTCCGATTGCTCGAAGCCCCCGGCGTAGCCTGGCGCGTTCAGGTAGCGGGGCGAGGCACCGATCATCACCAGCTGGCGGAAGGGTTCCGGCCGCGCCACCGCCGCCGCCGCACCGATCATGCCGCTGACGGAGTGGCTGACATAGGCGCAGTCCTCGATCCCCAGCTCATCCAGGATGTCGAGCAAATCGTCCGCGAAGCCGAAGAGCGAGTCATGCTTCCGGGGGTCGTAGCTGCTGGCGCCCAACGGCCCGCAGCCCGCGAGGTCGAAGGACACCACCCGGAACCGGGCGTCCAGCCACGGGCGGATGCCGTCCCACGCCGTCTGATCAGTACCGAAGCCGTGGGAGAGGATGACCGTACGCGAGCCCTGGCCGGTGATACGGCCATTGAGGGCCTGGAATCGCTGAGACAAGATCGGCTCCGTGCTTGGGCTTAGCCTTCATGCCGCATCGCACCCAGCGGTTCCACACCTGATGCAGGTGACAGGTGAAGCTGGGACGTGTCGGCAAACTTAACAGTCGGAAGCCTGTGCCCAAACCCTGGCCCGATCACCTTCCGTTCAGGTGCGGACCGCGAACCCTCCGTCGAAAGGCTGCCCTGACCGCCGCGTCGCGGCCAGGGCAGCGCCGTCAGCTCAGCTTGCTCTCCCGGGACACGGCGTCCTCCCGCAGCCACAGCGCCGGCTGCAACTGGGTGCCGAGGCCGGGGCCCATCGGCGCCTGCACCAGCCCGCCTTCGATCAGCGGCAACTGCGTCACCAGCTCCTGGTACCACGTCGCCAGGGTGGCGCGGACCACTTCCTGGAAGATCGCGGTGGAGGCATGCAGCGCCAGATGCAGCCCGGCCATCAGCGTCACCGGGCCGGTGCAGTCATGCGGCGCCAGCGGCTTGGCGTAGCTTTCCGCCAGGGCGGCGATCTTGCGCCCTTCCGTCAGCCCGCCGCACCAGGCGAGGTCCAGCATCACCACGTCGATGGCGTCGGCGGCCAGCAGGTCCCGGAACGGCACGGTGCCGGCCAGCGTCTCGCTGCCGCAGATGGGCGTGCGGGTCTGGCGGCGCAGGTCGGCCAGGGCGCGGGCGTCGTCCATCTTGTTCAGCGGGTCCTCCGCCCAGAACACTCCGTAATCCTCCAGCGCGCGGCAGATGCGGGTGGCGGCGTGGGTGCCCCACAGGCTGTGCAGCTCGCACATGATCTCGATGCGGTCACCGACGGCGGCGCGGACCTTGCGGAACGGCTCCAGCCCCGCCTTCAGGTCCTGCAACGAGATCATGTGGCCGTTGGAGGCGGTTGCGTAGACGTCGAAGGGCCAGATCTTCATGGCGCGATAGCCTTCGGACAGCAGGCTCTCGGCCAGCCCGCCGGCATCGCGCATGAAGGCGACCTGGTCGTCATAGGGCCCGATCGCCTGGTCCCCGGCCCCGATGCTGCGCCGCCAGGTGCCGCCGCTGTTGTAGGAGTAGCCGGCACAGGTGTTGTAGGCCGGCACGGTCAGGCGGGAGGCACCACCCAACGCCTCATGCACCGGAATGCCCTGGCGCTGGCCCGCCAGGTCCCACAGCGCGATATCCACCGCGCTGGCCGCCCGTACCTCGGCGCTGGCGCTGTGGAAGCCGATATAGGGCGTCATCAACTGGCGGGAGATCGCCTCGATCCGCCGCGCATCCTTGCCCAGCAGCGCGGGCGCCACCTGCTCATGGATGACGGCCTCCACCGCCTGGGCGCCGCGGAAGCTCTCCCCCAGGCCGACCAGCCCATCCTCGGTCTCGATCTCCACCCAGATCAGGTTGGGGCGTTCGGCGATACGCAGGGTACGCAGGCGCTTAACGTTAGACATGGGACCTCACTCGGCACTGATCTTGTTGGTGCGGATGACCTCGCCCCACCGGGCGGTCTCGTTCCTCACCTGCTCGCCCATCCGCTCCGGCGGCCCACCCACCGGGTTCACCGAGGCCTCGCGCAGCCGCTGCTGGATCACCGGGTCCGCCAGCGCCTTGTTGAAGGCGGCATTGAGCTGGGCGATGACGGCGGGCGGCGTCTGCACCGGCGCCAGGAAGCCGAACCAGCTTTCGATGACAATGCCCGGCACGCCGGCCTCGGCGAAAGTCGGCACGTCGGGCAGCTCCGCCAGGCGGGCGGCGGCGGCCACGGCCACCGGGCGCACCGCGCCGGCGCGGATATGCGGCAGGATGGACGGCAGGTTGTCGAAGAACACGTCGATGCGGTTGCCGATCAGGTCGGTGATGGCCGGGCCGCTGCCACGATACGGCACATGCACCCAGCGCAGCCCCAACTGGCCCCGCAGCATCTCCGGCGTCAGGTGGTTGGAGGCGCCGACGCCGGAGGAACCGAAGCTCAACCCTTCCGGCTTGCGGGCCAGGGCGATTACCTCGGCCAGGTTCTGCGCCGGCAGCCCGGGGCGCACCACCATGACGTTCTGCACCGCGCCGGTCATGATCACCGGCGCGAAGTCTCGTGCCAGGTCGTAGCCGGGGTTGCTGTAGAGGGACGGGTTGGCGCCGCAGGTGCCGATGGTGCATTGCACGATCGTGGTGCCATCCGGCTGCGCCCGCGCCACTTCCGCCGTGCCGATATTGCCGGAGGCACCGGTCTTGTTCTCGATCACCACGCCGGCGGGCAGATAGGCGGCGGCGCCATTGCCGACCACGCGGGCGACCAGGTCACTGGTACCACCAGGCGGGAACGGCACGACGATGCGGACAGGACGGTTGGGCAGCTGGGCCAGCGCCGGCAGCGAAGTGGCCAGGCAGACGGCCGAGACGATGGCCGGCGCGAGCAGGCGGGCGAGAAGCCGCGCCCGGGAAACAGCATGCACGATGTCCTCCTTCCCCTCTGAGGGGGTTGCTGGCGCGCAGAACGCCCGCAAATCGGAAGGCTGTCAAACAGCTTTGCCAGATAACGGCCTCATGCGCCCCATTTTCTGACAGATTTTACATCTTGTCAGGTCTTCGGCTGCGGGCGACCTTGCGCGCATGACCGCCCCCTCACCTCAAGCCCTCAGCGATACCGTGCGCGCCCAGTTGCTGGACCTGTTAGCCTCCGGTGCCTTCTCGGCCGGGGAGCGGCTGCCGGCGGAGAACAGCCTGGCGCAGCGCTTCTCCGTCTCCCGCCCCGTCATCCGGCAGGCGCTGGCGCAGTTGCGGGCGGAGGGACGGATCGAGACCCGCAAGGGCTCCGGCACCGTCGCAGTGCGGGCCAGCAGTGCCGAGCCGGTCGCCGGCCTGTCCTACGGCCCGCTGGGCAGCATCGCCGACGTACGGGCCTTCCTGGAATTCCGCTATGCACTGGAAGGCGAGATGGCGGCCCGCGCCGCCGAGCTGTGCGAGCCGGACGCCATCGCCGCACTGCGTGCCGCCATGCTGCGGATGGAGGCGGACCTCGACAGCGGCTTCCGCCCCACCGAGGCCGATGTGCAGTTCCACCTGATGGTGGCGCGGGCCGCCGGCAACCGCTTCTACGCCGCGACGGTGGAGGCACTGGCGGAACAGATGCGCTTCAGCATCCGCCTGACCGGCGAGCTCTCCGGGCAGGAGCCGCCGGAGCGGCTGGGCCGCATCCGGCGGGAGCATTCCGCCATTCTGGAGGCCATCGCCGCCGGCCAGCCGCAGGCGGCGCGGGACGCCATGCGCCTGCACCTGCGTGGCGGCATCACCCGCCTTTTCGGCTAAGTGTCCGGCGCAGCCTAGGCTGCCTTACGCCCCTGCATCGCCACCTTCGCCAGGGAAGCCAGCATGTCCTTGGCGGCGCGAACGCGGGTGGGCAGGTCCATCTCCCGCACCATGGCCAGCTTGTGGTCCGGCCGCAGCTTCACCAGCCCCTTCTGTGCCGTCACCCAGTTGATGAGACCCTCGGGGTTGGCGAAATTGTTGCGGCGGAAGCTGGCGACGATGCCCTTCGGCCCGGCATCCAGCTTCTCCACCCCCGCCTGCCGGCAGAAATGCTTGATGGAGACGACCTGCAGCAGGTTCTCCACCTCGGCCGGCAACGGGCCGAAGCGGTCGGCCAGCTCGGCGGCCATGGCTTCCACCTCGGCATCCCCGGCCAGCGCGCCGATGCGGCGATACAGGCCAAGGCGGACCGGCAAGTCGGAGACATAGGCCTCCGGAATCAGCACCGGCAGGCCGAGATTGATCTGCGGCGTCCAGTCCCGGTCCTCGTCCCCACGGCGCTTGCCCTGCCCGGCCTTCAGGTTCGCCACCGCCTCCTCCAGCATCTGCTGGTACAGTTCGATGCCGACCTCGCGCACATGGCCGGATTGCTCGTCGCCCAACAGGTTGCCGGCGCCGCGGATATCCAGGTCGTGGCTGGCCAGGGTGAAGCCGGCGCCCAGGTTGTCCAGCGTCTGCATCACCGCCAGCCGCTTCTCGGCGGCGACGGAAAGGCGCTGGCTGGCTGGCCAGGTCAGATAGGCATAGCCACGCTGCTTGCCACGGCCAACGCGGCCACGCAGCTGGTACAGCCCCGCCAGGCCGAACATGTCGGCGCGGTAGATGATCAGCGTGTTCACCGCCGGCATGTCCAGGCCGGATTCCACGATGTTGGTGGCCAGCAGGATGTCGTACTTGCCGTCGCCGAACTCGGTCATCACCCGCTCAAGCTCGGTCGGCGTCAGGCGGCCATGCGCCTGCACGGTGCGCGCTTCCGGCACGATCTCGGCCAGGCGCGCGGCCATCTTCGGCAGGTCCTCCAGCCGCGGCACGACGCAGAAGATCTGCCCGCCGCGGAAGCGCTCGCGCTGGATGGCTTCCCGCGCCACCACGGCGTCGAACGGCATGATGAAGGTCCGCACGGCCAGACGGTCCACCGGCGGGGTGGCGATGATGCTCATCTCCCGCACGCCCGTCAGCGCCAGCTGCAGCGTGCGCGGGATCGGCGTGGCCGTCAGCGTCAGCACATGCACGTCGGCCTTGAGCGACTTCAGGCGTTCCTTGTGGGAGACGCCGAAATGCTGCTCCTCATCGACGATGACCAGGCCGAGATCGGCGAACTCGATCCCCTTGGCCAGCAGCGCATGCGTGCCGACGACGATGTTGACCGAGCCATCGGCCAGCCCCGCCTTCACCTGCGCGGCTTCCTTCGCCGTCACCATGCGGGAGAGTTGCGCCACCTTGATGGGCAGCCCGGCGAAGCGCGCGGTGAAGGTGCGGTAATGCTGGCGGGAGAGCAGCGTGGTGGGCACCACCACCGCCACCTGCACGCCCGTCATCGCCACCACGAAGGCAGCGCGCAACGCCACCTCGGTCTTGCCGAAGCCGACATCGCCGCAGATGAGGCGGTCCATCGGCCGCCCGGCCGCCAGGTCTTCCAGCACGTCGCTGATGGCGCGCAGCTGGTCGTCCGTCTCGGCGAAGGGGAAGCTGGAGCAGAATTCGTCCCACGCGCCTTCCGGCGGCGTCGCCAGCGGCGCTTCCTTCATCTGCCGCTCGGCGGCGACGCGGATCAGCTGCCCCGCCATGTCGGCGATGCGCTGCTTCGCCTTCGCCTTGCGGTTCTGCCAGGAGGCACCGCCCAGCTTGTCCAGCTGCACGCCGGCACTGTCGCTGCCGAAACGGGAGAGCAGCTCGATATTCTCGACCGGCAGGAACAGCTTGTCACCGCCGTCATAGATCAGCCGCAGGCAATCATGCGGGGCGCTGGAGACGGCGATGGTCTCCAGCCCGTCATAGCGGCCGATGCCGTGGTCCTGGTGCACCACCAGGTCGCCCTCGGCGATCTCGGTGGCATCGGCGATGAACTGGTCGGCGCGCTTGCGGCGGCGCGGCGGGCGGGAAATGCGCTCGCCCAGCAGGTCCTGCTCGCCGGTCAGGGCGATGGCGTTGCGCATCTTGCCGGCGGCGGGGCCGATGAAGCCACGCTCCACCCCATACACCGCCAGCGCCACCACGCCGGGCGGCAGGCGGCGCGCGGCGGTCCAGTCATCGACGGCCTGGGCGGGGATCTTGTTCTCGCGCAACAGGTTCGCCAACCGCTCGCGCGATCCCTTGGTCCAGGCCGCCAGCACCGGCTGCTGGCCCTGGTTGGCCTGGGTCTGCGCCTGTTCCCGGTAGGCGGCGAAGACGTTCTCGCCCGAGGCGCGGACTTCCGAATACAGCCGCCCCGGCCGCCCACCGGCATCGATGCCATTGGCGCCATCCGCCTGCGGGAACGGGTCGAAGCGCAGCAGCGGCCCGCCGGCCAACATCTCGTCCCAGCCGGCGCGGTCCAGGTACAGGCGCTCCGGCGGCACCGGGCGGTAGGGTACCTCGCCATCGCGGCCCGGTCCCTTCCGCGCCTGATAATGGTCCTCGATCATCTCGAGGCGCGCGGTCAGCGCGTCCTCCGCCTGATGGTCCAGGCTGACGGAGGCGCCGGGCAGGTAATCCAGCAGCGTTTCCATCCGCTCATGGAACAGCCCGGCGAAATGCTCCATGCCAGGATGGCGCCGCCCGGCGGAGACGGAGACGTAGAGCGGGTCGTCCCCCGCCGCCGGGCCGAACAGGTCCCGGTAACCGCTGCGGAAGCGGGCGATGGAGGGTTCGTCCAGGAACACCTCGCCCACCGGGCGCAGCCACAGCTCCTTGATCTCTACGCCGCTGCGCTGCGTCTCGGGCGAGAAGCGGCGCAGGCTCTCGATCTCGTCGCCGAACAGGTCCAGCCGCACCGGCTCCGGCTCACCGGCCGGGTAGAGATCGACGATCCCGCCGCGCACGGCGTACTCGCCCGGCTCCATCACCGTGGCGGCGCGGCCATAACCGCTGGCCTCCAGGAACGTCGCCAGCTTGTCCGGGGAGACACGCCCCCCCTTCTTCAGGTGCAGGGAGGCACCGCGGAACAGCTCGGCCGGCGGCACGCGCTGCACCAGCGCGTTCACCGTTGTCAGCACGATGCGCGGGCGCGGGCCGGGTTCCAGCAGGCGCGTCAGGGTGGCGACGCGCTCGGCCACCAGCTCCCCATTGGGGGAAACGCGGTCATAGGGCAGGCAATCCCAGGCGGGGAAACGCAGCACCTCCACGCCCGGGGCGAAGAACTCCAGCCCGTCCTGCATGCGGGCCATGCGCGAGTCGTCGCGGCAGACATGCAGGACGGGACCCTCGGTCTCGGCGCGCCGGCGGGTGAGCAGCAGCGCATCGAACCCTTCCGGCGCGCCGTGGACCGTGAGGGTGCTCATACGCGGCGGGCGTCCTTCGGCACGCCGGCCCCGAGCTGGGAGCATTCCTCCGCCATCCGGCCCAGCATCGGCGTCATCACCTCCGCCGGGATGGGGCGACGGCCGGAGAGCCAGTCGGCGAGATCGACATCCAGCAATTCCAGCACCCCTTCCAGCTCATCCAGTTCCGCTTCGGTGAAAGTGGCGATATGTCGCGCCACGAACCCGCCGATCATCAGGTCGGTCTCCTTGGTGCCGCGATGCCAGGCGCGGAACATCAAACGCCGGCGGCGCGGAGAAAGTTCGGTGGGGGTGTTGTCTGGATCGGTCATGTCGGCGCCTCTGGTGGCTGGGATATAGAGGGCGATGGGAATTGTGTCAGCCCAAGTGGCGGAACAAGATCGGAACATGACGCTTTTCGCGCCGCTGTCCAGCCTGCCGCTGCCGGAGGAAAAGGCGAAGCGCCTGGCCCAGGCGGTGGAAGGCCCGCGGGTACTCGACCTGCTGTTCCATCTGCCGGAGCGCTACCAGGACCGCCGTTCCAGCCAGGCGCGGGAGGGCGAGGTCGCCACCCTGGCCGTGCGGGTGGAGCGCGTGGTCGGGCCGCGCAGCCCGTCCCAGCCCTGGGTAGTGCTGTGCGATTCCCCGGCCGGGCCGCTGGAGCTGATCTATTTCGGCCGCCGCAGCTGGATGGGCGCCTGGCTGGAGCGCCACTTCCCGGAGGGCGCGGAGCGCCTCGTCTCCGGCAAGATGAAGCTGTTCCGCGACCAGTGGCGGATGGAAGCGCCGGACTACGTCTCCCCACCCGATATCATCCCGGATATCCAGCCGGTCTGGCCGCTGGTGCGCGGGCTGGGGCAGAAGGACGTGGCGAAGGCCATGGAGGCCGCCCTGGCCGCCGTGCCGGACCTGCCCGAATGGCAGGACGCACCGCTGCTGGCGCGCCGCCACTGGCCACCCTTCGGGGAAGCCCTGCGCGCCGTGCAGGCCCCCGCCGAGCCGCCGGAGGACACGCCCCGCGACCGCCTGGCCTATGACGAGCTTCTGGCAGGCCAGCTGGCCATCGGCCTGGTGCGGCGCACAGTGATGCGTCGCCCGGGCCGCCAGTTGCTGGGCGACGGCCGGCTGCGGCAGGCTGCCCTGGCCGCCTTCGGCTTCCCGCCGACCGAGGGCCAGGCCCGCGCCCTGGCCGAGATCGACGCCGACCTCGCAGCTCCCACGCGCATGCTGCGGCTGCTGCAGGGCGACGTGGGCTCGGGCAAGACCCTGGTGGCGTTGCAGGCCATGCTGCGAGCGGTGGAAGGGGGCGCCCAGGCGGCGCTGATGGCGCCGACGGAACTGCTGGCCCGCCAGCACCTGCGCACTTTCCAGCGGCTGGCCGGCGCCGCCGGGGTCGAATGCGTGCTGCTGGCCGGCTCGGTAAAGGGCAAGGAGCGCAAGCGTGTGCTGGCCGGCCTGGCCGATGGCTCCATTCCGCTGGTCGTCGGCACCCACGCGCTGATCGAGGACGGGGTGGCGTTCCGCGACCTCGGCCTGGTGGTGGTGGACGAGCAGCACCGCTTCGGCGTCTCCCAGCGCCTGGCCCTGACCGAGAAGGGCACGACGGACGTGCTGGTGATGACCGCCACGCCCATTCCCCGCACCCTGCTGCTGACCCAGTGGGGCGAGATGGCGACCAGCCGCCTGGATGGCCGCCCGGCCGGCCGCCAGCCCATCGTCACCCGCATCATCAGCCGCGAGCGGCGGGAGGAACTGACCGACCGCCTGCGCGCCGCTTTCGCCAGTGGCCACCGTGCCTACTGGGTGGTCCGCGCCGTGGAGGAAGGCGAGCGGCACGACAACGTCGCCGCCGAGACCACCTTCGCCGAGTTGGCCGCCATCTTCGGCGACAAGGTCCGCCTCGCCCACGGCGCGCAGAAGCTGGATGTGCGGGAGGCCGCGCTGCAGGATTTCGCCGCCGGCCGGGCCCAGTTGCTGGTGGCGACCACGGTGGTGGAGGTCGGCGTCGATGTGCCCGAGGCCACCATCATGATCATCGAGCAGGCCGAGCGGTTCGGGCTGGCGGCGCTGCACCAGCTGCGCGGCCGCGTCGGGCGCGGCAAGGCACAGTCCTTCTGCCTGCTGCTGCCCTCCGGCGAGCTGAACGAGTTCGAGCAGCGCCGACTCGCCGTGCTGCGCGATACGGAGGACGGCTTCACCATCGCCGATGCCGACCTGGAATTCCGCGGCGGTGGCGATGCGCTGGGGGTACGGCAGGCGGGACATATCGGCCGCCGGCTGGTGGACCCGCAACGCCATGCCGGGATGATCCGCATGGCGCACAAGGATGCCGAATTGCTGATGCAGAAGGACCCGGACCTGGCCGCCACGCCGCGCGGCAAGGCGGCCCGGCTGCTGCTCGCCCTGTTCGGCCATGACCTGACGCTAGCGCCGCTGGCCGCCGGTTGAGACGGTTCGATACGCGGAGGGGGGCTTGCAAACCCCCCCTCGGGGGTTAAACCCGCCGGGCGTCCCGCCATTGCAGGGGTTTTTGCCGCTTGTCCGCCTTGATCGAGATCGACCGCCTCAGCAAGCGCTTCGGCGCCTTCACCGCCGTGGACGATGTGTCCTTCAGCGTCGCCAAAGGCGAAGTGCTCGGCTTCCTCGGCCCTAACGGCGCCGGCAAGTCCACCACGATGAAGATGCTGGCGGGCTTCGTCACCCCCAGCAGCGGCACCGCCCGCATCTGTGGCGAGGATGTGGTGGACCGCCCCGTGCCCGCCAAGCGCAACCTGGGCTACCTGCCGGAGGGCGCCCCCACCTACCCCGAGATGACCGTCTCCGGCTTCCTGGCCTTCGCCGCCCGCGTGCGCGGCTTCCGGGGCAGCGAGATGCGGGACCGCGTGGCGCACGCGATGAGCCTGACGACGCTGGAAGGCGTCCGCCTCCAGCCGATCGAGACCCTCTCGAAAGGCTTCAAGCGCCGCGTCGGCCTGGCGCAGTCCCTGCTGCACGACCCGCAGGTGCTGGTACTGGACGAACCGACCGACGGCCTGGACCCGAACCAGAAGCATGAGGTCCGCCGGTTGATCGAGCAGATGGCGCCGAGCAAGGCGATCATCATCTCCACCCACATCCTGGAGGAAGTCTCCGCCATCTGCACCCGCGCCATCGTCATCGCGCGCGGCAAGGTGCTGGCGGATGCGACGCCCAAGGAACTCTCCTATCGCGGCCCGACGCTGGATGCCGTCTTCCGCGACCTGACCATGCCGAAGGAGTCCGCGTGATGGGCGCCACCCTGATCGTCGCGCGGCGGGAACTGGCGGGCTACTTCGCCACCCCTGTCGCCTATGTGTTCATCGTCATCTTCCTGGTCATGACGGGCGCCCTCACCTTCACCCTGGGCAATTTCTTCGGCCGTGGCGTGGCGGACCTCCAGCCCTTCTTCGGCTTCGTGCCCTGGCTGTTCCTGTTCCTCGTCCCCGCGCTGACGATGCGGCTGTGGGCGGAGGAACGCCGCCTCGGCACCATCGAGCTGCTGCTGACGCTGCCGCTGGCGCAGTGGCAGGCCGTGCTCGGCAAGTTCCTGGCGGCCTGGGCCTTCTGCGCCATCGCCCTGGCGCTGACCTTCCCGCTGGTGATCACGGTCAACTACCTGGGCAATCCGGATAACGGCGTCATCGCCGCCGGCTATGCCGGTTGCCTGCTGGTGGCCGGCGCCTTCCTGGCCGTCGGCGCCGCCATCTCGGCGCTGACGAAGAACCAGGTCATCGCCTTCGTGCTGACCGTCGCGGTGTGCTTCCTGTTCACCGCCGCCGGCAGCCCGGTGGTGACGGAGTTCCTCTCCGTCCGCCTGCCCATCCTGGTGGAGATCGCCCGCGGCGTCTCGATCACCGAACGGCTGGGCGGCTTCTCGCGCGGCATCGTATCGCTGCCGGACCTCGTCTTCTTCGCCAGCTTCATCGGCTTCTGGCTCTTCGCCAACGCCCTCGTCGTCGATCACCGGAAGGCGGATTGAGCCCCATGAGCGACACCACTCTCCCGCCCGCCCGCCCGGCTTCCCGCCGCCTGCTGCATTCCGCCGGCGGCCTGCTGGCCGTGGCCGTGCTGGCCGTCGGCGCCAACGTGCTGGCCGACCGCCTGCTGCCCCGCGCGCGCATCGACCTGACGCAGCAGCGCCTCTACACCCTCTCGGACGGCACGCGGCAGGTGCTGGCCGGGCTGCATGACCCGATCACGCTGCGCCTGTTCTACTCCCGCCGCCTCGGCAGCCAGGTGCCGGTCTATGGCTCCTACGCGGACCGGGTGCGGGAGATGCTGCAGGAATACGCCGCCGTCTCCGGTGGCAAGATCCGCCTGGAATACCTGGACCCCGAGCCGTTCAGCGAGACCGAGGACCGCGCCCTCGCCTACGGGATCCAGGGCGTGCCGATCGACCAGTCCGGCGAGCAGGTCTATTTCGGCCTGGCCGGCAACAACCTGCTGGATGACGAGCGGGTGCTGCCCTTCTTCCAGCCGGACCGCGAGCGGTTCCTGGAATTCGACCTGACGCGGCTGATCTACGAGCTCTCCAACCCGCGCCGCCCGGTACTGGGCACGCTCTCTGCCCTGCCGCTGAACGGCGACCCGCGCGCGATGATGATGCGCCAGGGCGGCGGCCAGCCCTACACCGTCATCAACCAGTTGCGGCAGTTCTTCACGGTGAAGGACGTGGCGAGCACCACGCAGGTGATCGACCCCGATATCCAGATCCTGCTGGTGGCGCAGCCGCAGGGCCTTTCCGACGCCACGCTCTACGCCATCGACCAGTTCGTCATGCGCGGCGGCAAGCTGTTCGTGATGACGGACCCGCATAGCGAAGGGCAGAGCATCCGCCCCGGCCCCACCGGCCAGCCGCCAGCCGATACCAGCTCCAACCTCAACCGCCTGCTGAATGCCTGGGGCATCGAGACGCCGACGGACAAGGTGGTGCTGGATCTGCGCGGCGCCTGGCGCGTCCGCGCCGCGCCGACCGATCGCGTACAGGCGGTGGATTACCTCGCGTGGTTCAACACCTCCGGCGACGCATTGAACCATGGCGACGTGGCGACGGCCGACCTGCAGCAGGTGACCTTCGCCTCCGCCGGTGAAGTGCGGAAGCGCGAGGGTGCCGGCATCGAGATGACGCCGCTGATCACCAGCAGCACGCAGTCGCAGCTGGTGGATGTCGCCACGGTGCGGCAGAGCCCCAACCCGTCGCAGATCCTCGCGGCCTTCAAGCCGGATGGGCAGCGCCATGTGCTGATGGCGCGGGCCCGCGGCGTGCTGAACACCGCCTTCCCCGACGGCCCGCCGGCGGTGGCCGAGGGCGCCGAGGCCCGCCCCGCCGACTTCCCGGCCCACCGGGCACAGAGCGACGGCCCCGCCAACCTCGTCATCGCCAATGACAGCGACGTGCTGGAAGACCGCTTCTGGGTGCAGACCCAGGATTTCTTCGGCCAGCAGGTGGCGACGCCGTTCAGCGACAACGGCGCGCTGGTCGCCAACCTCGCCGATACGCTGGCGGGTGGCGATGCGCTGATCGGCCTGCGTTCGCGCGGTGAGTCGCTGCGGCCCTTCGGCGTGGTGGACGATTTGCGCCGCAACGCGGAGGCGCGCTACCGCCAGACCGAACAGGGCCTGACGCAGAAGCTGCAGGCCACCGAGGCCCGCCTGCGCCAGTTGCGCCAGGGCACCCCCGGCACCGGCGAGCGCAACCAGGCGACAAACGCCGTCATCACGCCGGAGCAGCGCGCCGAGATCGACCGCGCCCGCGCCGAGATCACCGCCACGCGCGGCCAGCTTCGCAACGTGCAGCTGGAATTGCGGCGGGATATCGAGAGCCTGGAGACGCGGCTGCGCATCATGAACATCGCCGCCGTGCCGGCCTTGTTGACGCTGTTCGCCATCGTCCTGGCCGTGCTGCGTATCCGCCGCCGCGGCGCGGCGCGGGCCTGAAGGAAGGAACGCCGAGATGAAGCGCCGTTCCCTGTTGCTGCTGGGCGGTTCCGCCGTCGTCGTCGCCGGTGCCGCCATCCTGGTCGGGCCCGGCACGCCGCCGGCGCCGGATACCGGCAACGCCCCGCTGATGTTCCAGGCCCTGGCCCAGAAGCTGGCCGAGGCCCGGCGGATCGAGGTGAAGCAGGGCGACAAGCACGTCGTCGTCACCCGCCGCGATGCCGAGACCTGGGTGCTGCCGGAGCAGGACGACTACCCTGTGCGCGCGGACAAGGTGCGCGAACTGCTCGTCGGCCTGACCGAGCTGCGCCTGACTGAGCCACGCACCTCGGACGCCGCCATGCTGGAGCGGCTGGGGTTGGACGACCCGGCCAAGCCGGGCAGCACGGCTTCGATGCTGCGGGTGCTGGACGGCGCTGACAAGCCGATCGCGGAGCTGGTGGTGGGCCGCCGACGCATGCGCACCCAGGGCAATGTGCCGGAGACGGTCTATGTCCGTCGGCCGGATGAGACGCAGTCCTGGCTGGCCGAGGGCCGCCTGCCGCTGGATGCCGACCCGCAGCTGTGGATCGACCGGGACATCGCCAACATTGCCCGCGAACGCATCCTGAAGGTCGAGACCAACCGCACCGGGGAGGCACCGCTGGTGCTGACGCGCACCGAGGGGCCGGAAGGCCGTCTGGCCGTCACCACCCCCGCCGAACCGCCGCCGCTGGAAGAAGCCAGCCTGGACGAGCTGGGCCGGGCCTTCGAGTTCCTGACGCTGACCACCGCGCGTAAGGAAGCCACCGCCGCCGGGCAGCCGCTCGGTACCACCCGCTTCTCGCTGACGGACAACCTGGCCATCACCGTGACCGGGCAGCAGGACGGAGACACCGTGTGGCTGCGCTTCGCCGCCGCCGGGGACGACGAGGCCGCGCGGCTGAACGCCCGCTGGCGTGGCTGGGCCTATCAGGTCGGCGCCTGGAAGGTGAAGGCGCTGCTGCCCCGGCTGGATGACCTGAAAAAGGCCGAGCCCGCCGCTGCTGCCGCCCCGCCGGCCCTGCCAGGCCTGCCGCCCGGTGCCGCCCCGGCCCCCGCGCGGTGAGCAGCCGGGAATATCCCGACAGGCCATGGATCGGCATTGGCGTCGTCGCCTTCCGGGGCGGCGACGTGCTGCTGGTGCGGCGCGGCAAGCCGCCGCGCAAGGGTGAATGGTCCATCCCCGGCGGCGCGCAGCATATTGGCGAGACGGCCGAGCAGGCGGCGCGGCGGGAGTTGCTGGAAGAAGCCGGGATCGAAGTCGGCCCCCTGGCCCTGGCCGTGGTGGTCGATGCCTTCGAGACGGATACGGCCGGCCGCACCCGCTTCCATTACACCATCATCGACTTCGCCGGTGAGTGGACCGGCGGTGACGTCATCGCCGGTGATGACGTCACCGAAGCACGCTGGTTCAGCCCGACCGAACTGCCGACCCTGCGCCTGTGGTCGGAGGCGATCCGGGCCATCGAGGAAGGCCGGACGCGTCTGCGGCAGTCCTGAAACAGGACTGCCGGTTCGCTTTCAGGGCGTGATGGCTTGAAGCGGCATCGCTGAAAGCCCGAATCACGCGACCCACCACCTAGAGGTACAGGTTCTCGCCTTTGATGTCCGTGTACATGCTGGCGACGAAATCGGCGTAGCCGTTGAACAGCTGTGTCGGCACCATCTCGCCACTGCCCAGCAGTCGTTCGCGCGCCTGGCTCCAGCGCGGATGCGGCACCTGCGGGTTCACATTGGCCCAGAAGCCATATTCGCTGGCCTGCAGCTTCTCCCAGAAGCTGACCGGCCGCTGGTCGGTGAAGGTGATGCGGGTGATCGCCTTGCCGGACTTGAAGCCGTATTTCCACGGGAACAGCACGCGCACCGGCCCGCCATTCTGCGGCGGCACCGGCTTGCCGTAGAGGCCGACGGCCATGAAGCACAGCTCGTTGCCGGCTTCGGCGATGGTGCAGCCTTCCTTGTAGGGCCAGGGAAACCAGCTCTGCCGCAGGCCGGGCATGGTGGCGCGGTCCGCCGCCGTCTCGAACACCACGTATTTCGCGCTGGCCAGCGGCGTGGCCATCTTCAGCAGGGCGGACATGGGGAAGCCGGTCCAGGGCACCGTCATGGCCCAGGCTTCCACGCAGCGGTGCCGTAGCACCCGCTCCTCCAGGCTCACCTTCTTCAGCAGGTCGTCGAGGCCGAGTTCCACCGGCGTCTCGACCATCCCGTCCAGCTTCACCGTCCAGGGGCGCTGCGGTAGGCGCTGGGCCACGGAGGCCACGCCCTTGCTGGTGCCGAATTCATAGTAGTTGTTGTAGTTGGTGGCTTCCCGCTCGGCGGTCAGGGCGCGGCCGGGCTCGAAGCGCGGGTTGCGCATAGCGGCCACCGAGGGTGCGTCCTGCGCGCCCGCCGGGTGGATCACGGTCCCGGCGGCCAGGATGCTGCCCAGCCCCAGCATCGCCTTGCGGCGGCCAAGCACCAGGTGCTCCGGCGTCGCCGCGCTTTCGGGAAGTTCCCAGCCGCGGCGGATATGGATGGGCATCGCGAGTCTCCTGCACAGGCCTGGACAGGATGTGGGATCGCGCAGCCCTCCCGCCAGGGGATATTCAGCGACGCAATGGTAACAGCGCCAGCGGCGGTCCGTCCGGCGCCACGGTCACGGCATGCAGGCGGTAGCGCTCGGCCTCGATCCCTGCCCGTGCCCGGACGATGCCGCCGGTCTGCCGGGCACCGGGCCACAGTGGCGGGCCGTCACCACGCCGCTCGCTCCGCACCAGCAGGCCGGTCTGGCTGGCGGTGGGGGATGGCAGGTCGAACAGGTCCCAGCGGTCGCCGATCGCCACCACGCGCACACCGGGCGGCAGGTGCAGCGCCAGCTCGGCGGCCAGGCCGTATTCCTCGGCGGCGACGAAGCTGGCGCCCTGTTGCAGGCGGGCTTGTTCCACCTGGGCGGCAAAAGCGGGCCAACCGCCCAGCCGCGCCAGGGTCGGGTCGTTGCGGCGCGGCAGCGGGATGGGTGAGAACGCGGCCTGCACCAGCGCCAGCAGCATCACCGCCAGCCCCAGCGCCACGCCCGCCTGCTTCCAGCGCCGCCAGGGCGCGCCGAGATAGCCGGCCGCCGCCAGGCAGGCGGAGGGGTAGAGGATGGCCGGCCAGTTGCCCTGCACGCGGTTGCCGGTGGCCTGCCAGAGGAACAGCGCCGCCGCCGGCACCGTCAGCGCTACCAGCAGCCCGGCCGCCGCGTCCCGCCGCCGCACCCAGGCGACGCAGGCCAGGGCCACCCCCACCACGCACAGCACGAAGATGATGGGCGTCGCCAACGCCAGCTGCCCGCCGACCAGCTCGCCCAGATAGCGCAGGGCGGAGCCGGTGCCGGCCGAGCCGGTGCGGCCACCCTGCTTGGCGAAGCTGGCCCAGCCATGCGCCGCGTTCCACCAGATGACCGGGGAGAAGCACAGCACCGCCAGCGCCCCGCCGGCCCAGAGCTGCCAGCGCAGCAGCCAGGGCCGCGCCTGCCGCTCCGCCACCAGCCAGATGACGATGCCGATGCCCAGGAACGCCGCCGTGTACTTGGATAGCAGCGCCAGCCCGGCCATGACGCCGAAGACCAGCCACCAGCGCCCATCCTGGCTGGCATGCAGCCGGGCCGCCGCCCAGATGGCGGCACACCAGAATACCAGTAGCGGCGTATCCGGCGTGATCAGCACGGAGCCGACGCCGAACAGCAGCGTGGCGTTCAGCAGCACGGCCGCCCACAGCCCGGCCCGGCGGCCGGGGAACAACGCTTCTCCCGCCTGCGCCAGCAGCAGGGAAGCGATGGCTACGCCGATCGGCCCCAGCAGGCGGATGCCCAGCGCGCCATCGCCCGCCAGGGCGGTGCCGGCGGCGATCCAGAACGCCACCATCGGCGGGTGGTCGTAGTAGCTGGGCGCCAGGGCGCGGCCCCAGACCCAGTAATAGGCTTCGTCCGGCGAGACCGGGATCAGGATGGCGGCCAGCAGGCGCAGCGCCGTCAGCCCCAGCAGGGCCAGCAGCCAGGTCCGGTTGCCCCAGGCCTGCATTAGCGCGCGCGCCACACCAGGGTGGAGGAGACGGCGTAGTTCCACACGCCGGTCAGCAGCGCACCGGCGGCACCCGCCCAGCGCCAGCCCACCAGGTCATCCACCAGCAGCAGGGAGGCGACGCCCACATTGGCCACCGCGCCGAAGCCGCAGACCACGTAGAACAGTGCCAGCCCCCGCCACAGCGCCGGCCCGCGCAGCTTCACGTCCCGGTAGGTGATGCGGTTGTTCAGCCAGAAATTCACCGTCATCGCCACGAAGGTCGCCACCCACTGCGCGGTGACGAAGGGCGCGAAGCGGATGACGATGCTCAGCACCACCAGATGCACCAGCACGCCCACCGCGCCGACGATGGCGAAGGAGAGGAAGCGCAGCGGCAGGAAGCCGCCCAGCGACTTGTCCAGCAGCAGCGCCACGAATTCCAGCAGGACGGTGGTGTCCAGCTTCGACTCGCCGGCGGTGCGCGGGCGGAAGGAATAGGGGATCTCCGCCACGCGCAGCTTGCGGTCGGCGGAGAGCAGGATATCCAGCAGGATCTTGAAGCCCCGCCCGGTCAGGCTGGGCGCGGTGGCTTCGAACAGCGCGCGCGGCAGCATGAAGAAGCCGCTCATCGGGTCCGCCACCTTCACCGGCAGCAGCGCCTGCGCCATGGCGGTGCCGCCATCGCTGATGCGCCGCCGCAGGGAGGAGAAGCCTTCCGTCGCCCCGCCGCCCTCCACGTGCCGGCTGCCGATGGCGATATCGGCCCGCCCGGCCTGCAGTTCCGCCAGCATGCGTGGCAGGATGCTCTCATCGTGCTGCAGGTCGCCGTCGATCACCGCCACGTAATCGGCCGAGGATGCCAGCATGCCCTCGATGCAGGCCGAGGCCAGGCCGCGCCGGCCGATACGGCGGATGCAGCGGATGCGGCTGTCCCGCGCCGCCAGCCCGCGCGCGATGGCGGCGGTGCCGTCGGGGCTGTCGTCATCGACGAAGATCGCCTCCCACGCCACGCCCGGCAGGGCGGCATCCAGCCGTTCCGCCATGGTGGCGACGTTCGCGGCTTCGTTGAAGCAGGGGATGACGACGGTGAGGATGGGCGGCATGTCGAGCGCGTGCTTACCCTTCCTGGCGCCGCGCCGCCAGCGCCGCCGGGCGGGGCCCGCTCCGCACCGGCCGCACGCCTCCGCCAGCGTCTGATGCCACCGCAGGCAATCGCGGCCGCGTTACGGGGCGGTTGGCGCCGCAGCAGGCAAACCTGGTCCGGAAGGCCAAAAAATGCCGTGCCTACCACGTGGCGTCCGCGGCTGGGCCGCGGGACACTGCGGCAGGCCATACCTGGCCTGTGGCCCGGCTCACTGCGCCGAGGCGGATGGTTCGGCCCATACGGGCGCCTCCACCGCCCTGCCGGGCCGCCACGCAAGCCGCCGGCCGTCACGCCGGCTCTGCCCATTCCGGCCGCCACGCCCCACGGGGTGCGCGGATCGACAGGAGTATTCTTCATGCAACGTCGTGACCTTCTGCTGGGCGCAGGCGCCATGCTGGCCGGCAGCCGCCTGGCCGCCCCGGGCCTGGCCCGCGCGCAGGGCAGCAAGGTGCTGCGCTTCGTCCCGCAGGCCGACCTGCCCAACCTGGACGCCGTCGCCGGCACGCAGCTGGTGGTGCGCAACGCCAGCCTGATGGTGTTCGACATGCTGTACGGCATCGGCGCCGACCTGCAGCCCAAGCCGCAGATGTGCGAGGGGCATGAGGTCTCGGCCGATGGCAAGACCTGGACCTTCCGCCTGCGCCCCGGCCTGAAGTTCCATGATGGCGAGCCGGTGCGGGCCGCCGACGCCGTGGCCAGCATCCAGCGCTGGATGCCACGGGACGGCATGGGCCAGATGATCCAGGCGCGGCTGGACGCGCTGGAAGCCACCGACGACCGCAGCTTCCGCTTCCGCCTGAAGCAGCCCTTCCCCAAGCTGCTCTACGCCCTGGGCAAGAGCAACACGCCGCTGCTGGTGGTGATGCCGGAGCGCATCGCGAAGACCGACCCGTACAAGCAGATCACGGAATATGTCGGCTCCGGCCCCATGGCCTTCAAGCGCGACGAATGGATCGCCGGCTCTCGCTCGGTCTTCGAGCGTTTCGCCGGCTACCAGCCGCGCGAGGAAGCGGCGGACTGGCTGGCCGGCGGCAAGCGCATGCAGGTGGACCGCGTCGAGTGGATCACGATGCCGGACCCTGGCACCGCTGCCAGCGCCTTGCAGAATGGCGAGATCGACTGGTGGGAAAATCCGATCGCCGACCTCGTGCCGCTGCTGCAGCGGGCGCGTGGCGTGAAGGTCAACATTGCTGATCCGCTGGGCAATGTCGGCGCCATGCGGTTGAACCACCTGCAGGCGCCGTTCGACAACAAGCTGATCCGGCAGGCGCTGCAGCTGGCCGTCAGCCAGGAAGACTACATGCGCGCCATCGTCGGCGACGACGACTCGCTGTGGAAGGCGATGCCGAGCTTCTTCACCCCCGGCACGCCGCTCTACACCGAGGCCGGCGCCGAACGGCTGAAGGGCCCGCGCAACTACGACCGTGCGCGGGAGATGCTGAAGCAGGCCGGCTATAACGGCGAGAAGGTGGTGATGCTGGTGGCCACCGACGTGCCCATCACCAAGGCGCAGGGCGACGTGACGGCGGATATGCTGAGTCGCATCGGCATGAACGTCGACTATCAGGCGCTGGACTGGGGCACCGTCGGCTCCCGCCGCACCAGCAAGAAGCCGGTGTCGGAGGGTGGCTGGAGCATCTTCTTCAGCTGGCATTCGGGTGTCGATTGCATCAACCCCGCCCCCTACAAGGGCGTCAGCGCCAGCGGCGACAAGGCGTGGTTCGGCTGGCCGACCTCCGAGACGGTCGAGCAGCACATCGCCGAGTGGTACGAGGCCCCTGATCTGGCGGCTGAGAAGACGGCGCTGGAGGGCGTCAACCGCGCCGGCATGGACAACGTCACCTTCATTCCCACCGGCTTCTTCATGGGCCACTCGGCCTGGCGGGATTCGCTGAAGGGCGTGACGCAGGGGCCGTTCCCGCTGTTCTGGAACGTCACCAAGGGCTGAGAGCAACGCTCAGGGCGTATCCGCCGCCGATGCGGCGGATACGCCCTGGTTTCGCCGCCTCAGGCGTCCGCCGCTCGGGCCGCCGGACGTGCGACCAGGTTTTGCGTCACATAGATCTCGCAGCGCTTTACGTCGTAGGGGAACAGCGGCAGCAGGTCACCGTTCAGGCACAGGCGAAAGATCTCGTAGCCCGGCAGCGCCTCGAAGAAGTCCCGCATGGTGACACGGGTGGCGATGTTGGCGGGGATGAACTCGAACTGGATCAGGTCGAAGCGCTTCGCCGCGATCGCCTCCCGCGCCCCGCGCAGTACCGAGAGGTCGAAGCCCTCGGTATCGATCTTCAGCAGCGCCACCCGTTCCAGCCCCGCCTCCATCATGTAGCGGTCCAGCGTCGTGCAGGTGACGCGGTGCGCCACCACATGCGGGTCGAACAGCGCCACGGCCTCCCGGCTCAGGCTGGCCTGAGTGGAGCCATCGGCTTCCGCGAAATCGTAAAGTTCCAGCTCCCCCTCCTGCTCGCCCAGGGCCTTGTTCACGACACGGATGCCGGGGCTGGCCGCCTGGAGCGCCGCGAAGGTACGTGGATGCGGCTCAAAGGCATGGATCTCTGCACGGGGCGCTGCCCGGGCCACCATGCGGGCGTAGGCGCCGTTATTGGCGCCGACATCCAGCACCACCCTGCCATCCAGCCGCGAGGCCATACGGGTGAGGAAGTTCTCCTCGGCCTCCGACACATCGTGCTTGCCCTCGAAGCCAATGGCGATGCCGTTGAAGCGGAGCGCGATGTCGTAGAGCGCACGGCCGAACCATGCGGCGGAGGGCCGGTTCAGAAGGCGCACCAGCGGCCGCAGCACGGCGCTGGAGATCCGCGAGCCCCGTCCGCCGCTCCATTTGGCCATGGTGGTCCGAGCGATAGGCTCCATCCGGCCGGTCTCCGTTCATTCTGAATGCCACAATCACGCAGCTTAGCCGCGATAATTGCGCAGGCAGAATCATTCAGTCCGTGGGGTGGGGGCAATCGCCGCAGGCAAGGCTGCTTCGGGCTGATTTATAAAGGGGAAATGTGCCCGCAGGGACTCGAACCCTGGACCCCATGATTAAAAGTCACGTGCTCTACCGGCTGAGCTACGGGCACACACCGCGCCGAACAGGCGCTTCTGGCCAAAAAGGCCGGGGCGGGAGAAACCCGCACCCGGCCATTCTGTCAAGTCACGCCGGGCCAAAACCCGGCGGGATCTCAGCCCGCGTCGGCTGCGATCTGCGCCTTGATGATCTTGTCGGCCGGCGCAGGCACCATGCCGCTGCTGCCCGAGCCGCGCTTGATCTTGTCCACGGCTTCCATGCCGGAGACCACACGGCCCCAGATGGTGTACTGGCCGTCCAGGCTGGGCGCCGGGGCGAACATGATGAAGAACTGGCTGTTGGCCGAGTTCGGGTTCATCGTGCGCGCCATGCCGCAGGTGCCGCGCAGGTAGCGCGCCTTGGCCGGCGGCGTGAACTCGGCGGGCAGGTCGGGCAGCTGGCTGCCACCGGTGCCGGTGCCGGTCGGGTCGCCACCCTGGGCCATGAAGCCCTCGATGACGCGGTGGAACGGCGTGCCGTCATAGAAGCCCTGGCGAACCAGGGTCTTGATCCGCTCGACATGCTTCGGCGCCAGGTCGGGCAGCAGCTGGATGGTCACACGGCCGTCCTTCAGCTCCAGGAACAGCGTGTTTTCCTTGTCCGTCGTGCCCTGGGCAGCGGCGTCGTTGGTGTCGGTCATCAGAATCCCCGTTGCGGCGATGGTGCTGGCGAGAAGGGTGCGTCGCTGCATGCGCTTATTCACTCCCCTGGGGCTGCTGCACACGATCCAACGTGCGCTGCAGCGTGAGACGCGGAACGAAGGTGGAAATGTCACCTCCGAGTTTCGCGATCTCCTTCACGAAGCGTGAGGAGATAAAATGGTTGCCTTCACTGGCCATCAGAAAGACCAGCTCGATCTCCGGGTCCAGCCGTCGGTTCATGCCGGCCATCTGGAACTCGTAGTCGAAATCGGTCACGGCCCGCAGGCCGCGGATGATCACCTGCGCGTCAACCTCACGCGCGAAGCTGACCAGCAGGCTCTCGAACGGCACCACCTCGATGATGGTGCCGGTGCGGGCGGCGATGGCGTCGGTCTCCGCCTTCACCAGCTCCACCCGTTCCTCCAGCGGGAACAACGGCGACTTGCCGATGTTCTTCGCCACGCCCACCACCAGCCGGTCCAGGATCCTGGCGGCGCGGTTGATGATGTCCAGGTGGCCATTGGTCACCGGGTCGAAGGTGCCGGGGTAGACCCCGGCCCGCAGGCGCGCCTTCTCAGCCATCGGTGTCGTCCGCCGGGGCCGGCGCCGGGGGCTCATCCTCGCCGGCCACGTCGTCGGCGCCCGCCCCCTCCACCACGGTGAAGCAGGAGGTGACGCGCTCGTTCTCGTTCAACCGCAGCAGCGTGACGCCCATGGACTGGCGGCCGGTGACGCGCACCTGGTCCACCGGCATGCGGATCAGGCGGCCATTATCGGTCACCAGCATCACGTCGTCGCCCGGGCGCACCGGGAAGGTGGTCACCACCTCCCTGCCCGTGCGCGGCGTCAGGGTGATGTTGGCGATGCCCTGCCCGCCGCGGCCGGAGACGCGGTACTCGTAGGCGGAGCTGCGCTTGCCGAAGCCGCCATCGGTGACGGTCAGCAGGATCTCCTCGGCCTCCTCCATCTCCATCGCCTTCTCGGGCGAGAGGGCGATATCGGCGGTGGCCTCAGCCTCATCCTCCGCCGGCGCGCCGTTCTCGGCCTCGGCGGCGTCGTCGCCGTTGCGGCGCTTCTGGGCGGAGAGCTTCAGGTAGGCCGCGCGCTCATCCGGCGTCGCCTCGACATGGCGCAGCACGGACAGCGCGATGACCTCATCGGCCTTGCCGCCATCCTTCTTCTCGGCGAGGCGGATGCCACGCACGCCGGTGGAATCACGCCCGGCGAAGACGCGCAGCGTCTCGACATCCGCGACGAAGCGGATGGCGCGGCCCTGGCGGGTCGCCAGCATGACGTTGTCGCCCTCGCGGCAGGTGGAGACGCCGATCAGGCTGTCGCCCTCGTCAAGCTTCATGGCAATGAGGCCGGAGGAACGGACGTTCTTGAAATCCGACAGCCGGTTACGGCGAACATTGCCCTGCGCCGTGGCGAAGACGAGGTGCAGGTTCTCCCACAGGCTCTCATCCTGCGGCAGCGGCAGGACGGCGGTGACGCCCTCCTTCTCCTGCAACTGCAGCAACTGCCGGAGGGAGCGGCCACGCGCGGTCGGCCCGGCTTCCGGCAGCTTCCACACCTTCTCGCGGAAGGCGATGCCGCGGCTGGTGAAGAACAAAACCCACTGGTGCGTATGCGCGTTGAAGCTGCGGACAACGACGTCATCCTGCCGCGTGCCCGCCGCACTGCGGCCGCGGCCACCACGGTTCTGCGCGCGGAAGACATCCAGCGGCGTGCGCTTCACGTAGCCATCACGCGTCAGCGTCACGACCATCAGGCCAGGCTCGATCAGGCTCTCATCGTCCTGGTCGGCCAGCCCGTCCATGATCTCGGAGAGGCGGGAGGAGGCGATCTGCGCGCGCACAGCCACCAGCTCCTCGCTCATCAACTCCATGCGCCGCGGGCGGGAGGAGAGGATGTGCAGCAGCTCGCGGATGCGGGCGGCGACCTCATCCAGCTCGGCGGTGATCTTCTCCTGCTCCAGCCCGGTCAGGCGGTGCAGGCGCAGCTCCAGGATGCCGCGCGCCTGGGCCTCGGTCAGCTTCACCGTGTCGTCGACGACGATGTTGCCGGCGTCGTCCACCAGCGCCAGCAGCGGCGCGATGTCACCCGCCGGCCAATCGCGCGCCATCAGCGCGGCGCGGGCGGCGGCGGCGTCCGGGCTTTCCCGGATCAACTTGATGACTTCGTCGATATTGGCGACGGCGATGGAGAGGCCGATCAGCAGATGCCCACGGTCCCGCGCCTTGTTCAGGCGGAAGCGGGAACGGCGGAGGATCACCTCCTCGCGGAACTTGATGAAGGCCTTCAGCGCATGGATCAGGCCCATCTGGACGGGCTTGCCCTCGTCCAGCGCCAGCATGTTGATGGCCAGCGAGGTCTGAAGCTGCGTGTACCGGTACAGGTGGTTCAGCACCACGTCCGGCGTCGCGTCCTTCTTCAGCTCGATGACGATGCGCAGGCCGGAGCGGTCGCTCTCGTCGCGCAGGTCACTGATGCCCTCAAGCTGCTTGATGCGCACCAGGTCGGCGATGCGCTCGATCAGCGAGGACTTGTTGACCTGGTACGGGATCTCGGAAATCGCGATCAGGCTGCGGCCGCCGCGCATTTCCTCGATCTCGGCCCGGGCGCGCAGCACGATGGAGCCACGCCCGGTCTCGAACGCACTGCGGATGCCGCTGCGGCCGAGGATCAGCGCGCCGGTCGGGAAGTCCGGGCCGGGGATGATCTTCATTAGCTCATCGAGCGTGATGTCCGGCTCGGCGATCAGCTTCAGCGTGGCGTCGATGATCTCGGTCGGGTTGTGCGGCGGGATGTTGGTGGCCATGCCGACGGCGATGCCGTTGGCGCCGTTCACCAGCAGGTTCGGGAAGGTCGCCGGCAGCACGCGCGGCTCGTCTGCGCTCTCGTCGTAGTTCGGCTGGAAATCGACCGTGTCCTCGTCGATGCCTTCCAGCAGCGCCGTGGCGGACTTGGCCAGCCGGGCCTCGGTGTAACGCATCGCGGCCGGCGGATCGCCGTCCATGGAACCGAAATTGCCCTGGCCATCGATCAACGGGACGCGGAGCGAGAAGCCCTGCGCCATGCGGACCATGGCGTCATAGATCGCGCTGTCGCCATGCGGGTGATACTTACCCATGACGTCGCCGACCACGCGGGCGGATTTCTTGTACGGCTTGTCGGCGGTGAAGCCGTTCTCGTTCATCGCGAACAGGATGCGGCGGTGCACGGGCTTCAGCCCGTCCCGAGCATCCGGCAGCGCGCGGGAGACGATGACGCTCATCGCGTAAGCGAGGTAGGAGCTGCGCATCTCCTCCTCGATCGCGATGGGCATCATGCCTTCAGGCGACGGGTTGCTATCGTCCGGCAGGTCGGCGCCGTTGTCGCTGTCGCTCACGCAGTCATCCTATTCAGCGGGGCGGGGCCCGGAGTATGTCGTACCTGCCGGGCTCGGCCGGAATCGACACACCTTATACTCTGGCAGGCGCCCGCCGCCAAATCCGCTGGAACGCCCGGCCGGGCCTGGCGAAAATGCCAGGCCCTGGCTACCGGGCCGCGGGTGTCAGGCCTGCGCCGTCGCCACGGGGGAACCCCGCTTCAGCGTGGCCAGCACCAGCGCCGTCACCACCGTGCCGGCCACGATGGCCATCAGGTAGCCCAGCGGATTGCCCACCGCGCCTGGAATGCCGACGACGAAGATGCCGCCATGCGGCGCCCGCAGCGTGCAGCCCAGCAGCATGGACAGCCCGCCCGCCACGGCCGAGCCGGCGACAAGGGAGGGAATGACCCGCACCGGGTCCTTGGCCGCGAAGGGAATGGCACCCTCGGTGATGAAGGCGGCGCCCAGCACGGCGGCGGCCTTGGCGGCGTCCCGCTCCTCCTGGCTGAAGCGCGCGCGGGCGATCAGGGAGGCCAGGGCGATGCCCAGCGGCGGCGTCATGCCGGCGGCCATGATGGCGGCCATCGGCGCATAGGTCTCCGAGCCCAGCAGGCCGACGCCGAAGGCATAGGCGGCCTTGTTGACCGGGCCACCCATGTCCACCGCCATCATCGCCCCCAGCAGCACGCCGAGGATGACGGCGTTGGAGGTGCCCATGCCCTGCAGGAAGGCCGTCAGCCAGCCCTGCGCGGCGGCGATCGGCCCGCCCAGCACGTAGATCATCAACAGGCCGGTCACCAGCGAGGCCAGCAGCGGGATGACCAGAACCGGCTTCAGCCCTTCCAGGCTTTGCGGGAATGGCAACCTGTCGCGCAGGAAGCGGGCAACGTAGCCGGCCAGGAAGCCGGCCACGATGCCGCCGAGGAAGCCGGCGCCGAGCGAGCCCGCCAGCATGCCGCCGACGAAGCCCGGCGCCAGGCCCGGCCGGTCCGCGATGGAGAAGGCGATGAAGGCGGCCAGCACCGGCACCATCAGCGCCAGTGCCGATTGCGCGCCAATCTGGAACAGCGCCGCCGGCAGCGTGCCCGGCTCCTTGAACGCCTCGATGCCGAAGGCGAAGGATAGCGCGATGCAGAGGCCGCCCGCCGTGACCAGCGGGATCATGTAGGACACGCCGGTCATCAGGTGCTTGTAGACGCCGGGCGCCTGGGTGGCCTTGCCGGGCGCATGCGCGGCGCCGGCCGCCGGGGCGGAGGGTTCCGCCGCCAGGGCGCGGTTGATCAGCCCAGGCGCGTCCTTCAACGCATCTTTGGTGCCCGCCACGATGATGCGCTTGCCGGCGAAGCGGGCGGTATCCACCCCCGTATCGGCGGCGATGACCACGGCATCGGCCTCGGCGATCTCCTCCGCCGTCAGCGCGTCCTTGGCACCGACCGAGCCCTGGGTTTCCACCCGCATGGCATAGCCCAGCTTGGCGGCGCCGGTTTCCAGCGCCTTGGCGGCCATGAAGGTGTGGGCGATGCCCGTCGGGCAGGCGGTGATGCCCACCAGTTTCTTGGGAGCGCCACCCGCCGTGGCCGGCAAGGCGGCGGACGCATGTGCCGCGGCTGCCGCTGGCGCAGGCGCCGCGACCAGCACCGGCCGCGGCACCGCCGTTAGCGACGCCGCCGAGCGCAGCGCCTGGTCCGGTCGGCGGATGGCCTCGATGACGGTGGTGGCGATCAGCGGCCGGCCTGCATGGCGCGCGGCGTCCGCTGTGGCATCGCCCACCAGCAGCACGGCATCGGCCTCGCCCACAGGCGCCGGGCCGTCGTCGGTATCCAGCATCAGGGTCAGCCCGGCGCGCTGCGCGGCATCCCGCAGCGCCTCGGCCGCCATCTGCGCGTGTGGCGCGCTGGCGGCATGGCGGATGACGCCGAGGAGCTTCGGCGTCGTGGCAGTCTGGTCAGACATGGGCGTGATCCATGACAGAAATCAGGAGGGCGCGGCGGGTCATCACAGGCGTTCCACCTGGGTTTCGGCGGCAAGGCGTTGGATATCGGCCAGGGCCGGCACGCCGCCCCCGGGGGCACCGACGTCGCGGGAAACGGCGGCGGCGGCGCAGCCGGTGGCCAGCCGGGCGGTCGCCTCGGCATCCAGGCCGCGCGCCAGGGCGGCGGTCAGCCCCGCCACCATGGCATCGCCGGCACCGACGGTGGTGGTCAGCGCCACCTTGGGCGGTCGGGCCCAGAGCGTGGCATCCGGCAGCACGAACAACGCGCCGTCCCCGCCAGCGGAGACGACGACGCGCTCGACACCCCGCGCCACCAGTTCCCGCGCGCCAGCCACCAGCGCGGCGCGGTCCGGCAACGCGCGTCCCAGCAGGCCGGCGAGTTCAGAGCGGTTGGGCTTCACCAGCGCCGGGCCGGCGGCCACGGCGGCCTCGAAAGCCGGGCCGCTGCTATCCAGCAGCAGCTTGCGGCCATCGGCGGCCAGCGCGCGCAGCAGAATGGCCCAGGCTTCCACCGGCAGCCCCGGCGGCAGGCTGCCGGCCAACACGACGATCTCGGGCGCCAGCGCATCCAGCCGCCGCGCCAGGGCATCCAGCGCCGTGCGCGAAGCCTGAGCGCCGGCTGGGTTGACATCGGTGACCTGCCCGGCCACCGTCTCCACCAGCTTCACGTTGATGCGGCAGCGGCCCGGCAAGGGCTCGAACGCCGTGGCGATGCCGAAGGGGCGCAGGAAGGCGTCGAAAGCGGGGATGTCCGCCTCGCCCAACAGTCCGGCGGCGGTCGAGCCCTCGCCCAATACCGCCAGCATGACGGCGACGTTAACCCCCTTCCCGGCCGGCCGCAGCTCCGCCGGGCCGGTGCGGTTCACCTCGCCCCGCTCCAGCTCCGGCAGGCGAATGGTCAGGTCCAGCGCGGGGCTGAGCGTGACCGTGGCGATGCGCGGCTCAGGCGACATCGGCCAACTCCCGCAGCCCGGGCAGCGCCCGCACCTCGGCGGCGGTGCCGCAATTCAACGCTTCCCGCGCCACCTTCTCCGCCCGGGCCATGCTCAGCCCGCGGATCTGCGCCTTCAGCGCGGCGACGTTGGGGATGGAGACGGACAGCTCATCCACGCCCAGGCCCAGCAGGATCGGCGCCGCCATAGCATCGGCGGCCATGTTGCCGCAGACGCCGACCCAACGGCCACGCGCATGGGCGGCGCGCACCGTCATGTCGATCAGCCGCAGCACGGCGGGGTCCAGCGCATCGGACCGCGCGCCCAGCGTCGGGTGCTGCCGGTCCACCGCCAGGGTGTACTGGGTCAGGTCGTTGGTGCCGATCGAGAAAAAATCGGCTTCCTGCGCCAGTTGGTCGGCCATCACGGCGGCGGAGGGCACCTCGACCATGATGCCGATTTCCACCGGCGGCGTCCCCAGCTCGGCGCGCTCCTGCTCGATGAAGGCGCGGGCGGCGCGGAGGTCCTCCAACCCGTCGATCATCGGCAGCATCAGCTTGATGTCGCCGAAGCGTGCGGCACGCAGCGCTGCACGCACTTGCGGGCGGAACAGCACCGCCCGCTCCGCCAGGGAGAGGCGGATGCCGCGCAGGCCCAGGAACGGATTGGCCTCCACCGGATGCGTCACGAAGCGCAGCGGCTTATCGCCGCCAGCATCCAGCGTGCGCAGCACCACCGGCAGGCCGCCGAAGCCTTCCGCCAGCTGGCGGTACAGCTGAAACTGCTCCTCCTCGGAGGGTGCGTCGGCGCGGTCGTGGAACAGGAACTCGCTGCGGACCAGCCCAGTGCCCTCGGCGCCGGCGGCCACGGCGTCCAGCGCCTCCTCCGGCTTGCGGACATTGGCGGCGACCTCGATGCGGTGGCCATCCTGCGTCACCGCCGGGCGGAAGGCGGCGCCGCGCGCGGCGGCGGCACGGTCCTTGCCGCGCGCCATGGCGGATCGGGCGGCGGCCAGCGCCATCTCGTCCGGGTCGGGCAGCAGGTAGCCATGGTCGCCATCCAGCACCACGGTGGTGCCGTCCGGCAGGTCCAGCACCCGGTGTCCGGCGGCCACCACGGCCGGGATGCCCATGGCGCGGGCCAGGATGGCGGTATGCGCCGTGGGCCCGCCCGCCGCCGTCACCATGCCGGCCACCTTGGCCGGGTCCAGGTTGGCGGTCTCGGACGGCGTCAGGTCCTCGGCGGCGACGATGGCGTTCTCGGGCAGCGGCGCCACTTCGCTGCTGCCGCCAACCAACTGGCGCAGCACGCGGCGAGAGACGTCCTTCAGGTCGATGGCACGGGCGGCCAGCAGCGCATCGCCCATGCCCGCCAGCGCCATGGCACGGCCTTCCGCGGCGCCCTGCCAGGCGGCGGGGGCGGAGGCACCGCCGGCGATGGCGGCCCGCGCTTCGGCCAGCAGTTCCGGGTCCTCCAGGAACTCGGCATGGGCGGCGAAGATCTCGGCGTGCTTGGCGCCGATCCGCGCCGTCATCTCGGTGCCGACATCGTGCAGCTCGGCCTTGGTGGCCGCGAGAGCCTTGTCCAGCGCCGCATTCTCGGCGGCGGGGTCTGCGGCGGTCAGGGCGAAGCCGGCAGTCTCCGAGCGGAAGCGGTGCAGCACGCCGATGGCGACGCCCGGGCTGGCCGGCAGGCCGGCGATGGTGCCGGGCGGCAGTGGCTCCTTCGGCAGGTCCGGGCGCGGCGGGGTGTCGACAGCCTGGGGCGGGTGCTCGTCCGCGTCGCCCAGGCCCTCGGCGAAGGCGGCGCGCAGCGCCAGCATGGCGGCGGCGGCGTCCGCCCCCTTGGCGGAGAGGGTCAGCTTGGCCCCAGGCCCGGCGCCCAGCTGCAACAGGGCGATCATGCTGCGCGCATCCGCCGTCTTGCCGCCCAGGGAAAGTGTGATGGCGGACTGGAAGGTTTTGGCCAGGGTGGTGATGGCCTTGGCCGGCCGGGCATGCAGGCCGGCGGCGGCCGGGGCTTCCACCTCGGCGGTCATGCCGCCCTCGGTGGAGGCCACGCCGGCAGCCGGGGCATCCGGCAACGGCGCGTCGGGGTCCAGCGCGGTCAGGATGTCCTGCGGGTTGCCGGTGGTGGCCAGGCGCTGCGCCAGGCTCTCCTCGCCCAGCACCTCGGTCAGGCGGCGCAGGACCGTGATGTGCTCGTCTCCCTTGGCGGCGATGGCGACCACCAAATGCACCACGTCATCGCCGTTCCAGCGGACGCCGCCTGGCACCTGCAGCACGGCGATGCCGGTGCGGGTGATCATCTCCCGGTCGTTGCGCTGGCCGTGCGGGATGGCGATCCCGTTGCCGAGGAAGGTGTCCGCCTCCCCCTCTCGGCGCAGCATGCTGTCGGCATAGGCGGGCAGGATGGAGCCGCTGTCCACCAGCAGCTGCGCCGCCTGGCGGATGGCGGATTCCTTGTCGACCGGGCTGGCGGCAAGGCGGATGCGTTCGGCGGAAAGGATCACGATCGGGAGCCTTTGTCGTTCGGCAGTCACGCAAGCAATCCTGGCGCCATTGGGCTGGCCAGGATCGGACGCGATGGGGTCAGGGAGAGTGCGGCGCCCGGGTCAGATTCGGGCTGACGGCAGCGGCAATATTGTGGGTGCGAAAACACATGTCTTATACAAGTCTGTCATCACACAACCTCTACCTGTCATGGAAAGACGAAGATGGCGGGGTTTTCGCGTGGCTCACAGGCTAATGCTGGCCACTTTTCTTAACATTTCTATAGGCCATCCCGGCGTCATCAACAAATTGCAACGAGGCCGAGCTTTGGCTTCGTGCAACGTCATGCGGCTTGCTGGCCAAGGGGCGATGTTGGCAGCTCGCGGAGCGCATCCGCAGCCTTCCGCGGAGGCTCTTTCACTGCGGACGAAACGGCGCAGCCCTGCGGGCTTATCAGCCGCGAGCGCGGTTCAGACGATCGATTTTGGGAATATCAACGATACTGGTGGCCTTCCCGCCGGAAGGCGCCTGGCGATGCGTCATGCCGCACCGGCCTGCGGTACCGCCCGTGCATGGCGCCGGCAGGCAAACACCCGCCGCAGCTGCCTGCGGCCCTGCTAGAAGGCGGGCCACCGGACAATGCCGGGGCCCGCCGTCGATTGTCCCTTAGAACGGGATATCGTCGTCCAGGTCGCTGCCGCCGCCCTTCGGGGCATCCCAGCCGCCCCGCGCCGGCTGCTGCGGGCGGGAGGAACCGCCTCCGCTGCGCTCGCCCGCCGGGGGACGGCTGCCGCCGCCATAACCGCCGCCACCACCACCCCCGAAGCCGCCCTCTTCGCCGCCGGCACCGCCGCGGCTGTCGAGCAGGGTCAGCTCACCGCTAAAGTTGCGCAGCGCCACCTCGGTGGAGTAGCGGTCCTGGCCGGCCTGGTCCTGCCATTTGCGGGTCTCCAGCTTGCCCTCGACATAGACTTTGCTGCCCTTGCGGAGGTACTTCTCGGCAATCTCGCCCAGCTTCTCGTTGAAGATGGCGACGGAGTGCCACTCGGTCTTCTCCTGCCGGTTGCCCTCGCGGTCCTTGTAGTTCTCCGTCGTGGCGATGCGCAGGTTCACCACCCGGCCGCCATTCTGGAAATTCCGCACCTCAGGGTCCCGGCCCAGATTGCCGATCAGGATCACCTTGTTGACGCTGCCGGCCATGCCGCCCTGTCCTTTATAACTGCGCTGCCTGCCCCATATCGTGCCTACCCCCCAGGTTGGAAAGCAGGCCGGCGCGGTTCAGGCAGCCCCATCTACACGTTCCGGTGTGGCCTAGGCCTCACTTGCCGCAACCTAGCGTTCACACGGCATCGCGGCCAGCCCTGGCCCGCCTGACGCCCACTTCACGTAGCCTGCGAAGGCTGCCATACTGGAACACAGCGCGAACATCAACGCGCAGGAGCCCGTTTTGACGAAGCTGAAGCCGATCCCCCTCCCCGTCGCTCAAAGCGGGCAGATCCGCGTGCGTGGCGCGCGGCAGCATAATCTCAAGAACGTCGACATCGATATTCCCAAGGATACGCTGACGGTCATCACCGGCCTGTCGGGCTCCGGTAAATCCTCGCTCGCCTTCGACACGATCTACGCCGAGGGCCAGCGCCGCTACGTCGAGAGCCTCTCCGCCTACGCCCGCCAGTTCCTGCAGCTGATGCAGAAGCCGGACGTGGATTCGATCGAGGGCCTCTCCCCCGCCATCTCCATCGAGCAGAAGACGACGAGCCACAATCCGCGCTCGACCGTCGGTACCGTGACCGAGATCCATGACTACATGCGCCTGCTCTGGGCGCGTGCCGGCGTGCCGTACTCGCCCGCGACCGGCCTGCCGATCGAGGCGCAGACCGTCAGCCAGATGGTGGACCGCACCCTGGCGATGCCCGAGGGCACCCGCCTGCTGCTGCTGGCCCCCGCCGTGCGCGGCAAGAAGGGCGAGTTCAAGAAGGAGCTGGCCGAGTACCAGCGCCGGGGCTTCGAGCGCGTCAAGATCAACGGCACGCTGATGCGGGTCGAGGACGCGCCGAACCTCGACAAGCGCAAGAAGCATGACATCGAGGTCGTGGTGGACCGCGTCGTCATCGGCTCGGAAGGTATGGCCCAGCGCCTGGCCGATTCCTTCGAGACGGCGCTCGGCCTGGCCGACGGCGTCGCCTATGCGGAGGATGCCGGCACGGGCGACCGCACCGTGTTCAGCAGCCGCTACGCCTGCCCGGTGTCCGGCTTCACGCTGGAGGAGATCGAGCCGCGGCTGTTCTCCTTCAACTCGCCGCAAGGCGCCTGCCCGGTTTGCGACGGCCTGGGCACTGAAAGCTTCTTCGATCCGAATCTCGCGGTCCCGGATGAGAACCGCAGCCTGAAGGACGGCGCCATCGCCCCCTGGGCCGGTAACGGCGCCCCCTATTACGACCAGACGCTGGACAGCCTGGCCCGCCACTTCAAGGTCAAGACGACCGCCCCGTGGTCCGAGCTGCCGGAGGATGTGCAGCACGCCATCCTGCACGGCACGGGCACCGAGGTGGTGGCGCTGAAGTATAAGGATGGCCTGCGCGCCTACGAGGTGAAGAAGCCGTTCGAGGGCGTGCTGCCCAACCTCGCCCGCCGGCTGCGCGAGAGCGACAATCCCTGGGTGCGCGAGGACCTCTCCCGCTACCAGGCGGAGCAGCCCTGCCACGCCTGCCTTGGCGCCCGGTTGAAGCCGGAGGCGCTCTCCGTCCGCGTCGCCGGCATGAACATCGCGCAGGCAAGCGAGCTTTCCATCCGCGACGCTGCCCCGTGGTTCGAGCGGGTCGAGGCGCAGCTGACGCCGCAGCAGCGCGAGATCGCCCGGCGCATCCTGAAGGAAATCATCGAGCGGCTGCGCTTCCTGCTGGATGTCGGGCTGGACTACCTGAACCTGGCTCGTGGCTCCGCCACCCTCTCCGGCGGCGAGAGCCAGCGCATCCGGCTCGCCTCGCAGATCGGCAGTGGCCTGACCGGTGTGCTGTACGTGCTGGATGAGCCCTCCATCGGCCTGCACCAGCGGGACAATGAGCGGCTGCTGGGCACGCTGCGGCGGCTGCGCGACCTCGGCAATACCGTGTTGGTGGTGGAGCATGATGAGGACGCCATCCGCACCGCGGACCACCTGATCGATATCGGCCCAGCCGCCGGTGCGGGCGGCGGGCGCGTCATCGCCCAGGGCACGCCGGCCGAGGTGGAGGCGCATCCGGACAGCCTGACCGGCGCCTATCTCTCCGGCCGCCGCAACATCGAGGTACCGGCCGAGCGTCGTGCGCCGGACAAGAAGCGCATGCTGCGGCTGGTGGGGGCCACCGGCAATAACCTGCGCAACATCAGCGCCTCCATCCCGCTGGGCACTTTCACCTGCGTCACCGGCGTTTCCGGCGGCGGCAAGTCCACCTTCGTGATCGAGACGCTGTACAAGGCCACCGCGCGCCGCCTGATGGGCGCCGGCACCGTCCCCGCCGCTTATGAGAAGCTGGAGGGGTTGGAGCATCTCGATAAGATCATCGACATCGACCAGTCGCCCATCGGCCGCACGCCGCGTTCCAATCCGGCCACCTATACCGGGCTGTTCGCGCCGATCCGCGACTGGTTCTCCGAACTGCCGGACAGCCGCGCGCGCGGCTACAAGCCCGGCCGCTTCAGCTTCAACGTCAAGGGCGGCCGTTGCGAGGCGTGCCAGGGCGACGGCTTGCTGAAGATCGAGATGCACTTCCTGCCCGACGTCTACGTCACCTGCGACACCTGCAAGGGCAAGCGGTACAACCGCGAGACGCTGGAAGTGAAGTTCCGCGGCAAGTCCATCTCCGACGTGCTGGAGATGACGGTGGATGAGGGCGTGGAGTTCTTCTCCGCCGTGCCCGCCATCCGCGACAAGCTCCGGATGCTGCAGGAAGTCGGCCTCGGCTACATCCATCTTGGCCAGCAGGCCACCACCCTCTCGGGTGGCGAGGCGCAGCGCATCAAGCTGTCCAAGGAGCTGTCCCGCCGCTCGACAGGCCGTACCCTGTACATCCTGGACGAGCCGACGACCGGCCTGCATTTCGAGGATGTGCGGAAGCTGCTGGAAGTGCTGCACCGGCTGGTTGAGCAGGGCAACACCGTCGTCGTCATCGAGCACAATCTGGAAGTCATCAAGACCGCCGATTGGATTCTGGATCTCGGTCCGGAAGGTGGCGATGGCGGCGGGCGCATCGTGGCGGAAGGTACGCCGGAGGACGTGGCGAAGGTGGCCGGCAGCCACACCGGGCGCTTCCTCGGCCCCCTGCTGAAGCACCGCCCGGCGGCAGCCAAGCCCCGGCCGCAGACGAAGCAGGTGGCGATGAGCCGGCCACCAACGGCAGCCGAGAAGAAGGCGGCCGGCAAGCAACGCCGCAAGGCGGGGTGAGAAAAGGGCGCTTCCCGGTTCGGGAAGCGCCCTTTTGCTTAGCGCAGCGTGAACGAGATGGGCACGGTGGGCGACCACGTCTCGCCCCCCATTTCATCCGGCAATGGTGGCAGCCTGGCACGCTGGATCATCTCGCCCACCGCCTCATCCAGTTCCGCATCGCCCGTGCTGCGGATGATGCGCCACTGGGTCACCGTTCCATCACGCAACATGGTGAAGCTGAGTAGGGCGGTGCCCTCACTACGTCGCAGGCGCGCACGGTTCGGGTACCGCTTGGCACGGTTCAACGCGTTGGAAACGCGATCCACGTAGTTCGGCGGCGGCCCAGCGGAACGGCTGGGCGTCGCACTCGGCGCGGCGGTCTGCGCGGGCGCGGCCGTCACCGGGCCCGGGGGCGCCTGGGTGTGCTGGGTCGCGGCCGGTGCGGCCGGGC
>NZ_JACTVA010000044.1 GCF_014490485.1 Teichococcus aerophilus
TCAGGCCGCCAGGGGAGGAGCGCGGGCGCCGAGGCCGGGGCGCAGGCGCGCCGCGGCCGGGGGAGGGCCGGTCTGTGCCGGCCGGGGTGCCCAGAGCGCCACCAGGCACGGCTGCGGCATGGCGATGCCCGGGCTGGCCGGGGCGGCAGGCAGGCGCAGCGCCGTGCCGCAGCCGAAGGTGCAGCAATCCGGCGGGTGCTGGCTCTCGCCCGGTACACCGCCGCCGGCGCCATGGCCTTCATAGGAGCAGAGGGCGGAAAGCGGGTCGAACGCCACCGCGCGGTCCAGCGGCGCCGTGGCGGCCAGGGCGGACTGCACCATCAGGGCGAGCATCAGCAGCGCGGCGAGCCAGCCACGCCTCACCGATGGATTCCCTTGTGCCGGCCGCCGTGGCAAACTGGATTCTCCCGTGCTGCGGCGCGTTTCCGCCGCTTCACGCTGTAACGGGATGGCCGGAGGCTGGCCAGGGAAGAGTCGCTTGCTGGTTGACAGTCGCCTCCCCGCACCCTAAAGCCGGCCCCCTCGCGACGAGGTTGGTCATGAAGATTCGTAACAGCTTGAAGTCCGCCAAGACGCGCGACAAGAACTGCGTGCTGGTCCGCCGCCGTGGTCGCTTGTACGTGCTGAACAAGAAGAACCCCCGCATGAAGGCCCGCCAGGGCTGATTGCGGGGTGCCTGGCCGCATTCGTGCGGCCCAGGCATCTTCGGCAAAAAACGGCGCCACGGGATTGCCCTGTGGCGCCCTTTTTGCGTTTGGCGGCTGTAGGTGGGTCTGGAGCGGAGCGTGATCGTCGCGCGACAATGTCCCGCGGCCTTGGAGGGCTTGGGCCAGCTACACGCAGTGCCGTGTCTGCACGCGGTGGGCGCGGCAGCCATGAGCCCCCGATTGCGCAGGTCTTTTGTGCCAATGCCGGCCCAGGATGTTTCGGAGCAACTGGAAAAGCGGGGCTAGTTCAAAAACCGAATCGATGGTCCATCGCTCATCCTTGGTAGCCGCCAGCGAGCCGGTAGAGCTTGGGAAGCGACCTTCCTGTCAGCTATCCGATTCCACGCTTGAGCCCGCGCTGACCTTGCAGCTGAAGCCCCGACCTCCCCGAACGCACAGCCCCGCACACCCCGGAAAAAGGAGGGGGCTTGGGGGAGTTCACTCCCCCCAACCTTCCGTCGCCCCATCTCCGGCAAAGCGCGAGGCGCTTGCCTGCCCCCCATCACCCGCCCCATCCTTTCCGCAAGGAAAACTCCAGGGGAGACGCCGCGCCATGATCGAACTGCCCGCCCCTGACCGCAGCGTGCTGGCGCGGCGCGAGGAGATTCTGGCCGCGCTGCGCACCCTGCTTCCCCCTGGCGCGCGCGGGGAGGGTGTGATCGGCGACCCGATTCGTCTGAAGCCTTATGAGACCGATGGGCTCTCCGCCTATCGGCAGCCGCCGCTGGCCGTGGTGTTGCCGGAGACGACGGAGCAGGTGGCGGCCGTGCTGCGCTATTGCCACGCCAACCGCATCCGTATCGTGCCGCGGGGCGCCGGTACCAGCCTCTCCGGCGGCGCCCTGCCGCTGGAGGACGGGGTGGTGATCGGCATGATGCGGATGAACCGCATCCTGGAGGTCGATTACGCCGACCGGCTGGCCGTGGTGCAGGCGGGGGTGACGAATATCGGCATCACCCAGGCGGTCGCCGCCGACGGCTTCTTCTATGCGCCTGATCCGTCCAGCCAGCTGGCCTGCATGATCGGCGGCAACGTCATGATGAATTCCGGCGGCGCGCATTGCCTGAAATACGGCGTCACCGCCAACAACCTGCTCGGCCTGACCTTCGTGACGATCGAGGGGGAGGTGATCCAGCTGGGAGGCGGCCATCTGGACGCCGCCGGGTATGACTGGCTGGGGTTGATCACCGGCAGCGAGGGGCAGCTGGGCATCGTCACCGAGGTGACGGTGCGCATCCTGCGCGCGGCGGAGGGGGCGCGGGCGATGCTGGGCGCCTTCCGCAGCAACGAGGTGGCCGGGCAGGTTGTGGATGCCATCATCGCCAGCGGCATCATCCCGGTGGCGCTGGAGTTCATGGACCGCCCGGCCATCCATGCCTGCGAGGCATTTGCGAACGCCGGCTACCCGCTGGATGCCGAGGCCATGCTGATCATCGAGGTCGAGGGCAACCTGGAGGAGCAGGATTTCCTGCTCGGCCAGTTGAAGGAGATCTGTGCGCGGTTCGACCCGATCAGCCTGCGGGTGGCGGAGACGGCGGAGGAATCGCTGGCGATCTGGAAGGGCCGCAAGGGGGCCTTCGGCGCCGTGGGCCGCATCAGCCCGGACTATCTGTGCATGGACGGCACCATCCCCACCGGGGAACTGCCGCATGTGCTGCGGCGGATGGGCGAGATGTCCGAGGCCTATGGGCTGAAGGTGGCGAATATCTTCCATGCGGGGGACGGCAATCTGCACCCGCTGATCATGTTCGATGCGAACGACCCGGTCAGCTTCGGCAAGGCCGAGGCCTTCGGCGCCGACATCCTGAAGCTGTGCGTGGAGGTCGGCGGTTGCCTGACCGGCGAGCACGGCGTGGGCGTCGAGAAGCGGGACCTGATGCCGGTGCAGTTCCTGCCGCATGAGCTGGCGCAGCAGCGCCGCATCAAATCCGCCTTCGACCCGCTATGGCTGCTGAACCCGGCCAAGGTGTTTCCGCTGGAGGGCAACCCCGCCTTCGCCCCCCAGGCGGTGGCATGAACGGCGTGATGGTGCCGGCCGACGAGGCCGGGGTGGTGGAGGCGGTGCGCCAGGCTGTGGCGGACCATGCGCCGCTGGCGGTGGAGGGGAACGGTACCAAGCGCGGCATGTTGCGGCCGGTGCAGGCGGCGCGGGGGCTTTCCACATCGGGGCTGCGCGGCATCACCTTGTACAAGCCGGCCGAGATGGTGCTGGCCGCCCGCGCCGGCACGCCGATCCCGGAGATCGAGGCCGCGCTGGCCGAACACGGGCAGATGCTGATCGGCGAGCCGCCGGATTTCTCCGCGCTGTTCGGCACCAGCCTGCCGGCGACGCTGGGTGGCATCGTCGCCACCAACCTGACCGGGCCACGGCGCATCGCCTCCAGCGGCGCGGTGCGGGACCAGGTGCTGGGTGTACGGGCGGTGACGGGGCATGCCGAGCTCGTCCGCTCCGGCGGGCGGGTGCACAAGGATGTGACGGGGCTGGACCTGCGCAAGCTGCTGGCGGGCAGCCACGGCACGCTGGGGGTGCTGACCGAGATTACCCTGAAGGTGCTGCCGAGGCCGGGTGGGGCCCTGACCCTGGCGGTAGCGGTGGAAACGCTGGAACAGGCGGTGGCCGCGCTCTCCGCCGGGCTGGGCAGCCCGTTTGGTGTCAGCGGCGCGGCGGTGCTGCCGGATGGCGAGCCCGCCCTGGGGCTGCATGGCCCCACCGCGTTGCTGCGGCTGGAAGACGTGGCGGAATTCCTGCCCCACCGAAGCGCCGCCCTGCGCGGCGTGCTGGCCGGCTTCGGTGGCGTGACGCTGCTGGAGGGCGAGGCCTCCGGCATGCTGTGGCGCGCGGTGCGGGATGCCCGGCTGCTGCTGGGTGGCACGGCGGGGACGGAAGAGGCGGTCTGGCGGCTCTCCGTCCGGCCGAAGGCGGGGCCGGGCGTGGCGGCGGCGTTGCGCGCGGCCTTCCAGGCGCGGCTGCTGCTGGATTGGGGCGGCGGGTTGGTCTGGGTGGCGGGCCCGGCCACCGCGGCGGCGCATGAGGCTGTGGTGTGGGCGGCGCAGGCGGCGGGCGGGACCTTCACTTTGTTCCGTGCGCCGGATTCGCTGCGTGCCAGCGTGGCGGTGCTGCCGGAGGAACCGGCGCCCCTGGCCGCGATCGGCGCCCGGGTGAAGGCGGCGATGGACCCGGGGGGGGTGCTGAATCCCGGACGGATGCGCGCGGGTGGGTGAGGGCGCGGCGGCGGTGAGCCGCTAGGGCCGATCGGCGCTCGACCTGGGGGAGGGGGAGGAAGGTCAGGGGAAAGAGTTCCCCTGAAGCCTCATCTTTTTTCTGTCAATTGGTGTGGGGCTTCAGGACCTCGGGTGCCGCCATGAGCAAGATCGTGAGTTATCCGGGCTGAATGATCGGCCTCCCGCGGTCGCGGACCTTCGGCGTAACCCTGGTCTGGGCGTAGAAGAACCGAGGCCCCCGCAGCCACACCCAAAAGACTCTCCGGGGAATTCCTTCCCCGGCCCTCCTGCCCAAGCCTGAATGTCGATCCATCCTGGCAGCGGCAGCGGTTTTTCTGAGATGCTGGTGGGGTGCCGGCGTTTTGGGAGAGGCCACGCCGGGCCGCCCCACCTGGTGCGCCGGCTGCGTGGGGATGGCGGCAAGCGCTCTCCGTAATCGGACGATGCCCGGAGCCTGCGGCAGCAGCGCCGCCGGCATCGGGAAGCCCTGCGACTCGGCGCCAGTGCCGACATCAGGATACGGCTGGCGACTCGGGCCCCTGCTGCTACGGCTGGCCGCGCGGGATGGCGCGCAACGCGTCCTGGCGGGCGGCTTCGGCCGGGCCGCCCACGGTGCGGGATGCCGCCAGGGCTTCGAGCAACGGGCGGGCGGGGCGCAGGGCCGCCGGCGGCACATAGGCCACGACCATGGGCGTCCTGGGCAGGCTGTGGCGGCTGGCGGCGAGGGCGAGAGCGCGCATGGTCAGGGGGTCTTTCCGTCAGGAAGCCCCTTTTGGGCCGGTTGGCGCGCCCATCCTGCCACGGAAAAGATTGAGGAATGGTTGAGAGCCGGCGGCGGCGTCCCTCCGCCCTGAGCGTCACCGGATCGGCCAACCCCCTGGGGGAAGGGCGGGCCAGCCGGCCCGGCTGCGGGCGGAGGGAGCCTGCCGCGTCGTCTTGCGGCGATCACCACTGTCGGGGCCCATGCTGGCACTGGCAGGGCGGCATCGCGGCGGCATCGTGGCACCGGCAGCCAGGTTCATGCTGCGAACAGGGCGTCATCGCGCGGTGGCTGCAGCATGACGCGTTCGCATCCGTTCACGAACCACGCTCTACGCCTTTGTTTGGTCGTGTGATTCAGGCTTTCGGCGATTCCGCCTCAGGCCATCACGCTCCAGCTTGCGTCGGGCGCCGCGCCCGCCCACGCTGGGGGCGGGAGACGGACAGAACCACCATGCAAACCAGCTTCACTCCGGCGCAGCTCGCAGACCCGGATACACGCGAATCCAACACCATCCTGCGGAGCTGCGTGCATTGCGGCTTCTGCACCGCCACCTGCCCGACCTTCGTGCTGCTGGGCGATGAGTTGGATAGCCCGCGCGGCCGCATCTACCTGATCAAGGACATGCTGGAAGGCGGCAGGCCGGCCACCGAGCAGGTGGTGCGGCATGTGGACCGGTGCCTCTCCTGCCTTTCCTGCATGACCACCTGCCCCTCGGGCGTGAACTACATGCATCTGGTGGACCACGCCCGCAGCTATATCGAGCGTACCTATACCCGCCCCTGGCCGGAGCGGCTGCTGCGCCGCGCGCTGGGGCTGCTGCTGCCCTATCCCGGCCGCTTCCGCCTGGCCATGCGCGCGGCCGGCCTGGCGCGGCCGCTGCGGCGGCTGGTACCCGGTGCGTCCATGACGGCGAAGCGGCTGCGGGCGATGCTGGCACTGGCCCCCACCCGCCTGCCGCCCGCCACCACCACCCAGGGCCCGCAGATCCACAAGGCCGAAGGTGAACGACGCGGCCGCGTGGCGCTGCTGACCGGCTGCGCGCAGAAGGTGCTGGCGCCCTCCATCAACGAAGCCACCATCCGGTTGCTGACGCGCATGGGGCTGGATGTCGTGGTCACCACCGGGCAAGGCTGCTGCGGCGCCCTGAACCACCACATGGGCCAGCACGACCCCGCCATGGCCCTGGCCCGTGCCAATATCGACGCCTGGACACGCGAGATCGATGGCGAGGGGCTCGATGCCATCGTCATCAATGCCTCCGGCTGCGGCACCACGGTGAAGGATTACGGCTTCATGTTCCGCGCCGAGCCGGGCGAGCAGCCGGCGCGCGCCGCCGCCGTCTCCGCCCTGGCCAAGGACATTTCCGAGGTGCTGGTGCAGTTCGACTACGCCCCCACCCGCGCGGCGAACGGGCTGGAAGTGGCCTACCACGCCGCCTGCAGCCTGCAGCATGGCCAGAAGATCACCGCCGCGCCAAAGCAATTGCTGGCCCGCGCCGGCTTCAAGGTGCGCGAACCCGCCGAGCCGCATCTCTGCTGCGGCTCCGCCGGCACCTACAACCTGATGCAGCCCGACATCGCCGCCCAGCTTCGCGCCCGCAAGCTGGAGAACCTGCGCCGGACCGGGGCAGGACTGGTGGCGGGCGGCAATATCGGCTGCCTGACGCAGCTGTCGGGAGAAGGCGGGCTGCCGGCCGTGCACACAGTGGAGCTGCTGGACTGGATGGCGGGCGGGCCCCGGCCGGACGGGGTGGTGGAACCACAGGTGGCGTGACGGAGCGGGGGCGTGAAGGGAAGGCCGGGGAAGGAATTCCCCGGACCCCATCTTCTCCTTTTCGAGTTTTTCGGCGGGGCTGTTGAGAGGGTGGTTCTGAGAACACGGCTGGGTACGCCGAAGGCCTAAAGGCGGTTATGAACCTACGTTTAAATATCTGATTTGAAACATTTTTATTCCCGTTGACGCGCCGAGAATGATGAATGAAGTCGGTGGTTTATGGGTGGTCCAAAACAGCCTCTAGGACCTTCGACGGCTGAGGGCTCAGCCCGCGTGGCCCGTATTTGAAATCATCAAGCAGCGTCCGCTCCTAGTCTTGCAGCACCACGCCAAACTCGCAGAAAGAAAAGAAGGGGCCCGGGAAATTCTTTCCCCGGCCTTCCCCCTTCACACCCCCAGAACAGCCCCCCCATTCCGCGGTGGCGCATAGACCATCAGCGCCCCTGGGCGGATGCGGTAGCGCAGGGGCGGGCGCATGGGCGTGACTTCGCCGTCGACGGAGACGCGGACCCAGCCGGAGAGGGAGCGGATTTCGACTTCGGAGATCAGGTAGCTCTCGAAATCCCGTTCTTCTTTCAGGCGGCCCAGCATGGCGCGGATGGCGACGCGGATGAGGCCCCAGATGCGGCGGGGGCGGGCGATGAACAGGCACAGGCGGCCGTCATCCAGGACCGCGCGGGTGCCGGGGCGGGGCAGGCTGACGTCGTAGGCGTTGTTGCCGATGAAGATCAGCGGCGTTTTGTAGCGGCGGGTCCAGCCTTCGGTGCTGACGCTCAGCCGGCGTACCGGGAAGCGCAGGGCAGTCTTCAGGCTGGCCCAGACCATGGCGGGCCATTTCCCCCAGCCGGCGCGGCGGCGCTGCCGGTCCCGTTCCGCCACCATGGTGGCGTAGAGGCCGAGAGAGGAATTGTTGACGAAGACATGCCCGTTCACCTCCGCCACATCCACCGCGCGGACCTGGCCGGCGGCGATGATGCCGATGGCGTCCTCGATCTCCAGCGGCAGGCCGAGATCCTTGGCGAAGTGGTTGAGGGTGCCGAGCGGCAGCACGCCGAAGGGCACGCCGCTCTCGGCCAGCACGCCGGCGATGGCGCCGATGGTGCCATCGCCACCGCCGGCCAGGATGGCGTCGTAGTCCTTGCCCGGGCCAGTGCGGGCCAGGGCCCTGGTGGCGGTCTCGACCAGGGCGGCACCGGGGCAGAGGTGGATCTCGGCCTGCAGCCCATGATGGGCGAAGGCGTCCCGCAAGGCCGGCAGCGGGTTGCGGCCCAGCACGGAGCCGCCCCCCTCATTGATGATGACGAAGAGGCGGCGGGGAGCTGCGGGCTGCAAGTGGGTCTCAGGTTTCCTTGAAGATGATGCCGTTCAATGTCCGGCAGGCGGCGACGATCGCCAGGAGCCAGAGGCCCTGCACGATGAGGCCCGTGGGCGTCAGAACGTGCCCGGCCGCGACCAGTTGCGTGGGGAAGGCCTCCAGCACCGGCTGCACCTCGGCGGGGACCGGCAGCTTGCCGATGATCTGCGAGGCCGCCCACCACAGCCCGCCCAGCATCAGCAGCAGCGGGGCCACGACCTCGGCCACCAGCTCGACAAAGGTAAGGGCGAAGCTGACAAAGCCCCAAAAGACAATGCCGATGCCGCGCAGCGCCATGGCACCCCAGTTGCGGCCGGTGCGCCGGTCCGCGTCGAAATCATACTCGTTGTGTGCCGAGTAGCCGGACATGGCAGTCTCTCCGTGCTCTTCCAGGCGCCCCTGGGCCTCGGCACGGGGGCATGAATGACCCCCTGAATAGACGATGCGACCGGGCGGCACATCCCTGCAATCGCTCGCAGTGTCCGGCTCACGGCTTCGGCATCTGGATTGATCTGGGGGAGCGTAAGGGAAGGTCACTTCCGGGACTTGAGCGGTTTCCAGCATACACGGTGTGGATTCTGCGCTGGAGCAACCTGTGTGCCGGTTTGGCAGAACACCGGCGTCCGGTCTTGCGGCCGACGCCAATCGCGGCGCACTGGCTACCGCTTACGCAAAGAAAAAGGCCTGGGGATGTGCTCCCCAGGCCTGTCCAGGCTTCAGCTCGCCTGCTGCACGGCGGAGACGCGCCAGGCGCCGCCACCCTGGCGGGCGAAGGTCCACAGCTCCGTCACCGTCTGGCGGCGCTCCGGGTCGCCCTCGACCACCGCGTGGGTGGAGAGATCGCGCGTCACGTCCACCAGGCTGAAGCGCATGGCGACCGTGGCGTACTCGGTCGAACCCTCGCGCCAGGCTTCGGACAGGTCGCCCTGCTCCAGCTGCACGTCGCGCGTCTCGTTGTGCCAGTTGCGGCTGGCAAGGTCGCGCAGGTCGTTGGCGAAGTAGCCAGCCATCTCCGGCGTCGCCAGGCGGCCCAGCGCGGCTTCATCGCGGCGGGACCAGGCGGCGTTCACCTCCTTCAGCGTCCGCTCGAAGGCGGTGAAATCGGCGTCGGTGACCTGGATGGGGCTGGTGGCCACCGGGGCGCTGCCGCCACCATAGCCGCCGGCCGCCGGGTTGGTCGCCTGGCGGGCATAGGTGTTGCCCATCGGGCCGGCCGCGCCGCCCATGGCCGCACGCGGATTGGGGCCGCCGGCCATGGCGGGCTGGTTGCGCTGGCGCACCAGCTTCATGATGAAGCGCACGGCGAACACTACCAGCGCCACCTGCAGCAGCAGGCCCAGCAGGCCAGCGAAGCCGCTGATGCCACCGAACAGGCCGTTGCCGAACAGCAGGCCACCCAGGCCCACGCCGATCAGGCCGCCCATCATGCCGGCCATGAAGCCGCCGCCGAAGCGGCTGCCCTGCGCCTGCGGCACCGCCTGACCCGGCGTGACCGGCGCGGCGGGGCGGGTGGGCTGCGTCGCGGTGCGGTCCATCTGGCTGGGCGCGGTCGGGGCCGTGCGGGTGGCGGGCGGGGCGCTATAGGTACGGCTGCCGCGGCTGCCGGAGCTGAAGCCACCACCCGGCCGTGCATCGGCCATGGCGGGCGCCAGCACGAAGGCCAGGGCCGCGATTGCGGTCAGGAAACGGGCTTGGCGTCGCATGATGGGTCTCCGGTAGTCCATGATTTGTCCATGATATAGTAATGTTAGGGCCCAACGCCAATGCAGCCCCGCGTCGCATCTGCAAGATGTCGTGCGCTCGGGGCGTTTTCCCAGGCCTCCGGGACCTGTGGACCCGTGTCTTTTCAAGGATCTGAGGGAGTGGCTGAGCCGGGGCGGACAATCTGCTGCGAGCCGGATTCGCGGCAGGTGCGAGTGGGCCGCGCTGTTCGGTGGGAGGAAGGCCGGGGAAGAATTCCCCGGACCGCTTCTTTTTTTCTGCGAGTTTGGTGGAGCGCCTCAGAATCTGGGCCGACGCTGCTTGATGATTTGATCATGGGCCACGCCGGTTGAACCCTCATGCGCCGGAGGTCCAGAACTTCCGGCGCACCCAGCCGTCTCTCAGACCAGACTTCTCAACGGCCGCACCGGCAAAACCCGAAAAAAGAAAGAAGGGGGCCGGGGAATTCCTTCCCCGGCCCCCTTCCCATCGCACTCACCCCAGCCGGCGTGTCAGGGCCACGCGGATATCCGCCTGGGTGTAGGGCTTCTTGATGACCACCGACTTGCGAAAGCGTTCGGGGAAGGCGCTGGTCTCGCCGTAGCCGGTGGCGAAGACGAAGGGGATGCCGCGGGCGGAGAGGGCATCGGCCACCGGGAAGCTGTTTTCCCGGCCCAGGTTCATGTCCAGCAGCGCGATATCCGGCGGTTCCCGCGCGATGATCTGCAGGGCGGATTGCACGCCCGAGGCCACTTCGACTTCTTTGGCCCCCATGCGGCGCAGTTGGTCCTCCGCGTCCATAGCGATCAGCAGGTTGTCCTCCACCAGCAGCACGCGGCGGGGGATGGGCGTCTCCTCCGCCTCCGGCACCATGGCGGGCTTCGGCGTCACGTGGGCGGAGGCCTCGGCCAGGTGGACATGGACGGCGGGCAGCACGAACCGGGCCTCGATACCGGCCAGGGCGTAGCGCAGTTCGGCCTCGCCCTTCAGGTCGTGCGGCACGGCGCGTTCGATGATGGTGGTGCCGAAGCCCTTGCGGCTGGGCGGCTTCACCGGCGGGCCGCCTTCCTCCGTCCAGAGGATTTCCAGGCTGCCGTCTTCCAGCGGCGTCCAGCGGATGCGGATGGTGCCGTGGCTGTCGCACAGCGCGCCGTACTTCGCGGCGTTGGTCATCATCTCGTGCATCACCAGCGCCAGGGTGGTGTGCGCCTGCGGCTCCAGCAGCACTGGCGGGCCTTCCAGGATGACGCGGTCGGCCTTGGCTTCCAGGTAGGCGGCGGCCTCGGCCAGCACCAGGTCGGCCAGCGGCGCGGGCTGCCACTTGTCGGCGGTGATCTGGTCGTGCGCGCGGGCCAGGGCCTGGATGCGGCCGCCGATCATCGCCGCGAACTCCTCGACCGTCGCCGCATGGTCACGGCTCTGCCCGACCAGGCCACGGATCAGGCCGAGGATGTTGCGGACGCGGTGGTTCAGCTCCGCGATGAGGATTTCCTGCCGTTCCTGGGAGGCGCGGCGCTCCCGCTCCGCCATGTCGGCCAGTTGCAGCACCACTTCCAGCAGGGTGATGCGGACGCGCTCGGCCATCTGCATGTCGCTGTCGGTCCAGGGCTGGCACTGGCCCTCTACCGTCTGGCGCCAGGCGGCGAAGCTCTTGCGCGGCGTCAGCCGTACGCCGTTGGGCCCGACGGCCATCGGCTTGTTCGGGTCGCCGGCCCAGGTGACGGAGCGGGAGACCTCCCGCCGGAAGAACACCAGGTAGTCGCGCGGCCCGCGGGAGAGCGGGATGGCGAGGATGCCGGCGGCGCGGTCCGCATAGTCGCGGGCCGGGGCGTGCACCTCGCCCAGGTTGTAGGTGGAATAGATGCTGCCGGAGGCGGTGCGGTTGAGGAACCGCACCAGCCCGGCGAATTCCTCGGTGCTCGGCGTGTGGCCGCGGAGCGCGGTGCCGCCGGCACTCCACAGGCCGATACCGTCGCAGGGCAGGACCTCGCCCAGCATGTCCAGGAAGTCGGTGAGGGAGCGGGTGCCCGGGCGCATGGCGCCGAGCGAGGCCATCAGGCGGTTATGGACCTTGTTGGCCTCGGCCACGCGCGCCAGCTCGGCATCCCGTTCCCGGCTTTCCAGCAGCAGGGAGAAGATCTGGCCGAACAACTCGGCGGCGGTGCGGCGCTCGAAGGCCAGGCGCAGTGGCTCGTTGTGGTGGCAGGCGATCAGCCCCCACAGCTTGCCCTTGCGGATCACGGAGATCGACATGGAGGCGTGCACCCCCATGTTGCCGAGATACTCGATATGGATGGGCGAGACGCTGCGCAGCACGCTGATGGAGAGATCCAGCGGCTTGCCGCGCGAATCGAGCTGCGGCACCAGCGGCACCGGCTCGGCCTTGATGTCGCCGATCAGCCGCAGCCAGTTGCGCTCGTACAGCAGCCGCGCCTGCTTCGGGATGTCCGAGGCCGGGAAGCGCAGGCCGAGGAAGGAGCTGAGGAAGCTGGCGGCGGATTCCGCGATAACCTCGCCCGCGCCGTCATGGTCGAAGCGGTAGAGCATGACGCGGTGGAAGCCGGTCAGGCCACGGATCTGCCGCACGGCTTCCCGGCACAGGCCCTCGAAGCCTTCTGCCTGATGCAGCCGGGCGATCATGCCGCGCACGGTGGTGCCGGCTTCCAGCCCGTCCTCCAGGTCCGATGGCTCGGCCTCGATGACGATGGTGTCCTCCACCATGTGGATGGCGAGGTCGTAGGGCACGCCGCCATCCTGCAGCGGCACGCCGAACAGCCGTTCCATGGCGTTGGGGCCGCGCAGCAGGTGCAGGCGGCCGCCGATATCGTGCATCGCCTTATGGCTCAGCACGTCGTTCAGCAACTCGCCCAGCAGGTCGTCCGGCTCACGGCCGAGATGCGCGCCGATATTCGCGGAGACGCGGCGGATGCGCCAATCGTCGGAGGTCGCGATCAGGCAACCGGTGGGCTGGATGGCGCCGAGGAGATGGATCGGCTCCCGCTCGCAATTGGTAAGGTCGATCTGCTCGTTCAGTGCGAATTCGGCGGCGGGAATGATAGGGCTGTCAGACATGCAGAGCCTGGCCTTCCGTGGCCTGAATGGAGGCGCGGCCGTCACGCGGCGCTTCGGCGGGAGCCTCGGCGGCCAATGCGGCGTGGAAATGGCGGAATGCGGCACGGGCGCCTTCGGCGGCCTCGGGCCAGCGCGCGGGGTCGGCCAGCCGCGCTTCCAGGCAAGCGAGGAAGGCGGGCCAGCCGGCCTTGTGGCCTAGATAGGCGGTCGCGGCGGCCATGGCGGGGTCGGCGGCTTCCCGCACCTGGCGCAGCAGCATGCCATTGCCGAAGCGGGACCCCTCCAGCACATAAGCGGCACCCAGCGCCGCGGCCTCGCCCGGCGGCAGGGTAGCCGGGGCGGCGGGGGGCGGAGCCTCGCCCAGCGCGGCGAGGTCGGCGGCCAAGGCGGCGCGGCGGCTGCGGGCCGGCCAGTCCGGCACCAGGGTGGCAATGCCGGCGGCTTCCAGGGCGTGCTCGACCCCAGGCAGTGCCCGTGCATGCGCCCGGAGGAAACGGCGGTATCCCTCGACGTCGCTGAGGCTGAAGCCGGAGCCCAGGCCATCGACCTCCTCATGGAGGGCGCGCGTGGCGTCCCGGAGGTGCCAGCGGATGCCTTGGGGCGCGGTGTCCGTCTCGTGAGCCATGCGGGTCGGGGCTTTCCTTCGATTCAAAGGGCGCGCGAATGCAGCGCCGGCGTGGAAGGCGCCCGGCCGGGCGCCTGTTTGGGGCGGATGGTTGATAGGCCAGCCTGGGCACCGATGCAGCGCACAAAGCCGGCAAGGCATGGCCTGCATGATACAGCGTGGTGGCAACGGCGTACAAATCCCGGCTCCCGCTCAAGGTTGCACGCAAAGCCGTGCTTGGGGCTTCCGGCGTGCGGGGTGGCGCGGCGCTGCCCGCGTCACCATCTTGAGCCGGGCGCTTGCTTTGCGCTTGCGGGGCCTGCCCCCGCCTGTTTCCCACCCGACGCGTCAGGATGCGCCCATGGACGAGCACAGCCACCCGCCGAGCGCGACAGAGCGCGACGACCCCTGGCGGCCGCAGGGCTGCCGGCGCGTTGCCCTGGTGTTGCAGGGCGGTGGCGCGCTGGGGGCGTACCAGGCCGGGGTGTACGAGGCGATGGAGGAAGCCGGCATCGGGCTGGACTGGATCGCCGGTGTCTCGATCGGCGCCATCAACGGTTCGCTGATGGCCGGCAACCCGCCGGAGCGGCGGCTGGCGGCCCTGCGCGCGTTCTGGGACACCGTAACCAACGAGCGGCTGTGGCCGCCGGGGGTGGAACTGCATGGCGGGGACCTGGCGCGGCAGTGGCGGCACGAGGCCTCGGCGGCGCTGACGATGGCGCTGGGGCAGCCTGGCTTCTTCAAGCCCAACCTGCCCAGCCCGTGGTTCTCCACCGCCGGCTCCCCCACCGCCACCGCCTTCTACGACACCGCCCCGCTGCGGCAGACGCTGCGCCGGCTGGTGGATTTCGACCGGCTGAACGATGGCCGCATCCGCTTCTCGGTCGGCGCGGTGAATGTCGGCAGCGGCAATTTCGCGTTTTTCGACAGTGCGCGGATGCAGATCACGGAGGACCACATCCTGGCCTCCGGCGCGCTGCCACCGGCTTTCCCGATGATCCGGGTGGGCACGGACGACTACTGGGATGGCGGCCTCGTCTCCAACACCCCTTTGCAGCACCTGCTGGACAATCTGGAGGGGCACAACACCCTGGCCTTCCAGGTGGACCTGTTCAGCGCGCGCGGCGCCATCCCGCGCAGCATGCCGGCGGTGATGTCCCGCCAGAAGGACATCCAGTACAGTAGCCGCACCCGGCTGGTGACCGATGCGTATCGCCGCATCCGCTCGCTGGAGCGGGACCTGCAGCGGGCGCTGGACATGGTGCCGGAGGAGCGGCTGGACGACCGCCAGCGGGACCTGAAGCGCCGGCTGGCAAGGATGCCGGAAGTGGTGATCCTGCAGATGATCTACCAGCAGCAGACGCATGAGGGGCAGGCGAAGGATTACGAGTTCTCCACCACCGCCATGCGGGAGCACTGGCGCAGCGGGCTGGAGGATACCCGCGCCACCCTGCGCCAGGGCCACTGGCTGGCGATGCCGCCGCCGGGCAGTGAAATTGTGGTGCACGACGTGCACCGGACGCCCGCCTGAGCGTTGTGCCCGGGATCACGATGCCATGTTCCGCCGGCCTCGTGATCCGGCTGTCCGGCCCGGACAGCACCCTGGACAGCCTCTATGACGACCACGCTTTGTACGATTGGACGCCCCGATGGCCCTGCTGCTGAACATCCTCTGGAACGTGCCCGGCCTGGGCTTCATCCCGGCCCTGATGTGGCTGTTGGCATCCGTGGTGATGGCGCTGACCATTGTCGGCCTGCCCTGGGCGCGGGCCTGTCTGATGATGGCCGGCTACAGCTTCCTGCCCTTCGGCAACACGCTGGTGACCAAGGAGGAGCTGACCGGGCGCCCCACCCTGGGCAGCGGCCCGCTGGGCTTCGTGGCCAACGTGCTGTGGTTCGTGTTGGCGGGCATCTGGCTGTGCCTCAGCCATTTGGCGCTGGCGGCGGCGGCGGCCGTCACCATCATCGGCCTGCCCTTCGCCTGGGCGCATCTGAAGCTGGCCGGGGCGGCGCTGTTCCCGGTGGGCAAGCGTGTGGTGCCGAATGCGGTGGGCGATGCCATCGCGCTCGGCCGCGGGCAGTCGGTGCTGGACCGGGTGCGGCGCTGAGCGATGCCTGAACAGCCTGCTTCCCCTGTCGAGGCCAGCCTGGACGCCACCCGGGATGTGCCTGGGGCCGTCGCCGGTGCGCCGGTTGTGGACGTGGACGTGCTGGTGGTGGGGGCGGGTGCCGCCGGCATCGCCGCCGCGCGGGCGCTGCGCCAGGCCAACCTGACCTGCCGGGTGCTGGAGGCACGGGCCCGCCCGGGCGGCCGCGCCTGGACCGATTCGGCCACCCTGGCCGCGCCGTTCGACCTGGGCGCCACCTGGCTGCACGCCGCCAACCGCAACCCGCTGCGCCCGCTGGCCGAGGCGATGGGGATGGTGCCGTTCGACCACGGTGCCCACCGCATCTCCGCCTGCTTCGACGCCGGCCAGAAGGTGGGCGCGGCGGAGATGGCGGCCTATGACGCGGTATGGGAAGGCTTCCACGCCCGGCTGGCGGCGACGCCGGTGCAGGTGGGGGACAGTGCCGCCGCCCTGGCCGCGCGGGCCGGTTTCGGCACCGGCTACTGGGATGCCACCGTGGCGCATTGGGAAGGGCCGGTGATCTGCGCCGCGCCGCTCGCCTCCATGGATGCGCGGGATTACCTGGATACCCAGCTGGAACCGCCGGACCTGCTGCTGCCGGAGGGCGCGGGCACCCTGCTGGCGCGGCTGGCCGAGGGCCTGAACATCACCTACGGCGCGGTGGTGACGCGGGTGGAATGGGGCGGCGCGTCGGTGGTGGCGGAGGGCGATTTCGGCCGCATCCGCGCCCGCGCCATCATCGTGACGGTGCCGACCGCCGTGCTGGCGGCGGGCGCCATCCGCTTCGACCCGCCGCTGCCGGTGGCGACGGAGCAGGCGCTGCACGACCTGCCGCTGGGGCTGCTGACCAAGATCGGCCTGCGCGCCGCAGGCGACGACCGGCTGGACCTGCCGCCTTTCGCCGCGCTGGAGCGCCGGGTGGAGCGGGAGGAAGAAGCGGCGATGACCGCCATCGCCTGGCCCTTCGGCCATGACCACCTGATGGGCTTCGTCGGCGGCAGTGCCGCCTGGGCGCTCTCGGCGGAAGGGCCGGATGCCACCGTGGCCTTTGCCATGGAGGAACTGGCGCGCAATTTCGGCAGCCGGGCCGCCGCCGCCATCCGCCGCCGTGGCGCCCTGGTCAGTGACTGGGGGCGGGACCCGTTCTCCCTCGGCGCCTACAGCCACGCGCTGCCGGGGCGGGCCGCAGCGCGCGGCGTGCTGGCGGCGCCGCTGGCGGAGGGGCGGCTGTGCTTCGCGGGCGAGGCCTGCCACCCCAGCCTGGCCGCCACCCTCGGCGGTGCGTGGGAGAGCGGGGCGGCGGCCGCTTGGCACGCGCGGCTCGCCTCGGCGGCGGGATGACGCTATTGCGGCGCGGAAACAGATGACCTCAGGCATGACGGACGCGACCGAGCAACCGGGCTTCGAGCGCAACGGGGACACCCTGGCGTTGCGGGGCGAGCTGACGACGGCGCGCGTCGGCCCGCTGTGGAACCCGATGGTGAAGGCCGGGCAGGGGGCCGGCGTGGTCGACCTCTCCGCTGTCACGGCGCTCGACACCACCGGTGCCGCGCTGGTGCTGGACGCGGCGGGGGAGGCGCGGCTGGAAGGTGCCAGCGACTCCGTCACCGCCGTGCTGAAGCGGGCGCAGGATGCGCTGGCAGCGCCGCGGCCGGCGAGGCCGGGCAAGGGCCTGCCCTTCGTGGCTGCCATCGGCGCCGGGGCCATCGGCAAGCTGAAGGCCGCGCGCGCCGGCGCCAGCTTCATGGGGGAGGCGGTGGTGCTCAGCCTGGCGGTGCTGCTGCACCCGCGCCGGCTGCGCTTCGCCGACGTGCTGCGCCACCTGGACGAGGCCGGGCTGCGCGCCTTCCCGCTGACCGTGCTGCTGGGCACGCTGATCGGCGTCATTCTCGCCTTCCAGTCCTCCATCCCGATGCGGCAGTTCGGCGCCGAGATCTTCGTGCCCGCGCTGGTCGGCGTCTCCACGGTGCGGGAGCTGGGGCCGCTGATCGCCGCCATCATCCTCTCCGGCCGCACCGGCTCCGCCTACGCCGCCGAGCTCGGCACCATGACGGTGAACGAGGAAGTGGACGCGCTGCGCATCATGGGCGTGGACCCGGTGACCATGCTGGTGCTGCCGCGCCTGCTGGCGGCCATGCTGGTGATGCCGGTGCTGGCGCTGGTGATGAACCTGTCGGCGCTGGTCGGCATGGGTATCGTCATGGGCAGCCTGGGCTTCCCGGGCGCGCTGGTGATCAACCAGCTGCAGCAATGGCTGACCCTCGGCTCGCTGGCCGGCGGGCTGGGCAAGGCGGCGATCTTCGGCCTCGTCATCGCCGGTATCGGCTGCCGGGCCGGGCTTTCGGCCGGGCGAGGGCCGCGCGCGGTGGGCGATGCGGCAACCTCGGCCGTGGTGGGCGGCATCGTCGCCACCGTGCTGCTGGATGGCCTGTTCGCCGTGCTGTTCTTCCGGTTGGGGTGGTGAGCATGGATCAGCCGCGCGATGGCCAGGCGCCCATGAACCCCGGCGGAGCGCCACCCGTGAACCCTGGCGGCAAGCCGCCCACGGGCCACGCCGGCAGGCCGCCGGTGAACAATGATGGCCGGGCGCCCGCAGGCACGGCCGCGCAGGCCGGGGCCGCCGGCGCGGCCACGCCTGTCGGCGCCGATGCACCGGATGTCACCACCCGCACGGTGCAAGACCCGGTGGTGGAGGCGCGGGGCGTCGCCATGGCCTTCGGCAGCAACACGCTGTTCCGCGACGTCAGCTTCCAGGTGGCCAAGGGAGAGGTGTTCGTTATCCTCGGCGGCTCCGGCTGCGGCAAGTCCACCCTGCTGAAGCTGATGATTGGGCTGTACGAGCCGACAGCCGGCGAGACCACCATCCTGGGCGAGGACCTGCACGCCGCCGACGGCGATTCCCGCAAGCAATTGCTGGCCCGGCTGGGCGTCATGTGGCAGTCCGGCGCGCTGTTCGGCAGCATGACGCTGCTGGAGAACGTGATGCTGCCGCTGGAGGAGCACACCCGCCTACCACGCGCGGCGCGCGAGGAGGTGGCGCGGGTGAAGCTGGGGCTGGTCGGCCTCTCGGACGCCGCCAACCGGCTGCCGGCGGAAATTTCCGGCGGCATGGCCAAGCGCGCCGGCATCGCCCGCGCCATGGCGCTGGACCCGCCCGTGCTGTTCCTGGACGAGCCCAGCGCGGGCCTCGACCCCATCACCTCCGCCGGGCTGGACCAGCTCATCAAGGACCTGGCGCGCGACCTGGGTACCACCTTCGTGGTGGTGACTCATGAACTGCAGAGCATTCTGGCCATCGGGGACCGTTGCATCATGCTGGACAAGCAGGCCAAGGGCATGATCGCCGAGGGCGACCCCCGCGAACTCCGCGACCACGCGACGCACCCCACCGTGCGCGCCTTCTTCCGCCGGGAGGCGATGTAAACACCATGGCGACATCCCGCAGCCTGTATGTCCGCGTCGGCGCCCTCATCCTGTTCGGGCTGGCGCTCGGCGTCGGCTTCATCCTGTTCCTCACCTCCGGCCGGCTCGGCGAGGGGGCGGAGACCTACGAGACCTATCTGAGCGAGAGCGTGACCGGGCTGGAGGTCGGCGCCCCCGTGCGCTACCGCGGCGTGCGCATCGGCCAGGTGACGGAGGTGGGGCTGGTCAACGCCTCCTACCGTCCGGCTTCCCAGACCGAGGCGATCGCCGCCTTCCAGCTGGTGATGGTGCGCTTCGCGGTCGACCCCGCCCGCACTAACCTGCAGGACGACGACGCGGTGGTGAAGGCGGTGGAGATCGGCCTGCGTGCCCGGCTCTCCAGCCAGGGCATCACGGGCGTTTCCTATATCGAGCTGGATTTCGTCGACGCGACGCGCTTCCCGCCGCGCCCTGTGCCGTGGACGCCGCGCTACCAGATTATCCCCTCCATCCCCTCCACCGTCGCGCAGGTGCAGAACGCGGCGGAGCAGGTGATGCTGCGGATCCAGCAGGCGCCGATCGAGGAGATCATGAGCGACGTCGCCGGGCTGACCTCCGCGCTGCGCGAGCAGACCAGCAATGGCGGCGACGTCGCCCGCACTTTCCACGAGGCGGCCGAGACGCTGACGGCGCTGCGGCAGGCGGTGGTGGATGCGGACCTCGCCGGCACGATGCAGCAACTGCGCAGCGTCGCCACCAACCTGAACCAGCTGACTGGGGGCGAGGATATGCGCCGTACCCTGGCCAGCATCTCCGCCGCCGCGAACGACCTGAAGGCCAGCATGGCGCGCCTGCCGGGTGCGATCGCCTCGCTGGAAGGCACCGTGCGCGCCGCGCGCGGCGTGACGCAGGATACCAACGCCGACCTGGCGCCCATCCTGCGGGACCTGCGCGCTGTGGCCAGCAACCTGCGCGACACCACCGAGTTGCTGCGCCGGGCGCCCGGCGCCGCCATCCTCGGCGCCCCGCCGCCACCCCCCAACCGTTGATGAGGCAATCCCCGATGAAGCGACGCGCCCTGCTGCTGGCCCTTCCCATGACCGCCGGTCTGGCCGCCTGCGGCAGCGTGTTGCCGGACCGGCCCTATGTGGAGACGCTGCGCTTCCCCTTCACCGCCACCCGCAACGGCCCGCCGGCCGGCGCCGGGCGCCGCGTGTTGCTGGTGCGGCTGATGCGCGCGGCCCCGGGCATGGAAACCCGCGGCCTGCGCAGCATCCGCGCCGACGGTACCGAGGTGGTGGATTTCTACGCCGAGTGGACCGCGCCCCCGGCCGAGCTGGCCGAGGAATCGCTGCGCCGCTGGCTCTCCGCGTCCGGGCTGTTCGGTGCGGTGGTGGCCCAGGGCACCCGTGCGCCCAGCGACTTCACCCTGGAATGCGAACTGACCGGCCTGGTGGCCGATCTCGGCCGAAGCGAAGCCCGCGCCGGGCTTTCCGCCGTGCTGATGCGCGACGTGAACGGCGAATCGCGGCTGGTGCGCCAGCTTGCCGTCACCGGCCGCGCAGCGCTGCCCGCCGTGGCCGCCGACGCCACCCTGCCGCCAGCCGCCGTGGCCGCCGGCATGAACGCTGCCTTCGCCGCCGCCCTGGGCGCGCTGGAGAAAGGGCTGGCGCCGTTCGTGCGCTGAAACTGGGGCGGGCTTCCGACACTGGATCTGTGTTCGGAGTTGATCGCGTTTGGGAGACAAGGAAAGCCGGGGAAGGAATTCCCCGGACCCCATCTTCTCTTTTTTCGAGTTTCGCCGTCGTGGCTGCTGAGGGCGCCAGAGGTCTCAGACCTCCGGCGGCTGAGGGTTCAGCGCGCGCGACCCAGTTACAAAATGGCTAAGCAGCGTTCGCTCTCAGTCTGCAGCGTCATGCCAAATTTGCAGAAAAAAGAAGGGGTCTGGGGAATTCATTCCCCAGCCTTTCTTTCGCTGGCGTCCTCCGATGAATGCTCTGGTCACCACCAGCAGCGCGGCGTCACACAAAACCGCCAGCCGCAGCGCTGTTAACCCCTCCCTAACCTTCGTCGCGTTAGTCTCAAAACAGAGACGAAATGCCTGATCCGCTCGCGGTGTGAGAATTCAGGGAAGCATGAGGCGGCCGCATGTCGAGCAGCATCGATTCATGGGACGAGGTTTGGGACGACTACGAGGCGCGGCAGCCTGAGCCGGAGGCGCAGCGGGGTGCCCCGAGGCGGCGGCGTGGCGTGTGGCGCCGGGTTGTTGTGCCAGTATTGGCGGCGGTGGTGTTCCTGCTGGGGTGTCTGGCGGGCTCGGCCTGGCCGGTGCTGAATCTGTATGCGCTGGCGCTGCGGCAGGATGCGCCGGGTTTGCTGCGGCAGGTGGATCTGCGCGGAGCGCAGCCGGGCCTGCTGGCGGGGCTGCGGCGACATGCAGGGCTGGAAGCGGCGGCGACGGCACCTGGGCGTGGCAGCGCCGCGGAGGCTTTGCTGGGCGCAATGGCGGAGGAGATGGCCACGGCCCTGGCCCACCCCGGGGCCTTGGCGCAACTGGCGGTGGCGCGGCAGGGCGGGGCGGTGGTGCCGCTGGGGGGCGCCGTGGCGCCGCCACTGCAGGCGCCGGTGCTGGCCGGGCGGGGCGCGATGTCGCTGGATATCGGCGTGGCACGGGGTGTGGGCGGCTTTGGGCTGGACCTGGCGTGGCGGCAGGGCGGCTGGCACGCCGTGGCGGTCAGCCTGCTGGACCCGCCGGTGACGCTGGGGGCGGCCGGCGTGCGGGCGCAGGGTGCGCAGGCGGCGCTGGCGGTGCCGGGGCGGCGGTCTGGCTGACGCACTGTCTTGCCGCTTTCGCCGCCGGGCGATAAGCCGGCCGCAGGCAGCAGCAGGGATGACACGGCATGGCGACCGACCTGGAGATCGCGCGCGCGGCGCAACTCCGGCCGATCCGCGAGATCGCGGAGAAGGCTGGCATCCCTGAGTCGGCGCTGGAGCCGTATGGCCGCCACAAGGCGAAGATCAGCCTGGATTTCGTCACGGCGCAGGAGAGCCGCCCGGATGGCGCCCTGGTGCTGGTGACCGGCATCAGCCCCACCCCGGCCGGCGAGGGCAAGACCACGACGACGGTGGGGCTGGGCGATGCGCTGAACAGCCTGGGCACGCGCGCGATGATCGCGCTGCGCGAGCCTTCGCTCGGCCCGTGCTTCGGCGTGAAGGGTGGCGCCACCGGCGGCGGTTATGCCCAAGTGCTGCCGATGGAGGAGATCAACCTTCACTTCACCGGCGATTTCCACGCCATCACCTCGGCCAACAATCTGCTGGCGGCGATGGTGGACAACCACCTGTACTGGGGCAACGAGCTGGGGCTGGATGCGCGCCGCATCGTCTGGCGCCGTGCCATCGACATGAATGACCGCGCGTTGCGCAGCATCACCGCCGGGCTCGGCGGCGTGCCCAACGGCTTCCCGCGTGAGGATGGGTTCGACATCACCGTCGCCTCGGAAGTCATGGCGGTGTTCTGCCTGTCGCGCGACCTCGCGGACCTGCAGCGGCGGCTGGGGCGGATCATCGTCGGGCATACGCGGGATGGGCGCGCCATCACGGCGCATGACCTGAAGGCGGATGGCGCCATGGCAGCGCTGTTGCGGGATGCGCTGGCGCCGAACCTGGTGCAGACGCTGGAAGGCAGCCCGGCGCTGGTGCATGGCGGGCCATTCGCCAACATCGCCCATGGCTGCAACAGTGTCATCGCCACGCGGCTGGCATTGAAGCTGGCTGACGTGGTGGTAACGGAGGCGGGCTTCGGCGCCGACCTGGGCGCCGAGAAGTTCCTGGACATCAAGTGCCGCCAGGCCGGGCTCTCGCCCGCCGCCTGCGTCGTCGTCGCCACGGTGCGGGCACTGAAGATGCATGGTGGCGTGGCCAAGTCCGCGCTGGGGGCTGAGGATGTGGCGGCGGTGACGCGCGGCACCGCCAATCTGCGCCGGCATGTGCAGAACATGCAGAAATTTGGCCTGCCGGTCGTGGTGGCACTAAACAAGTTCGTCAGCGACACGCAGGCGGAGATCGAAGCGGTGCAGGCGGCGATGCGCGCGCTGGGTGTGGATGCCATTCTCTGCACCCATTGGGGCGATGGCGCCGCGGGCGCGCAGGAACTGGCCCGCGCCGTGCAGGCGATGATCGCCAGCGGCCGCGCGAAGTTCGAGCCGCTGTACAACGACCACGTCTCCCTGGCTGGAAAGATCGAGACGGTGGCACGCGAGATCTATCACGCCTCCGCCGTCAGCATCCCGCCGCCGGTGGCGGCGAAGCTGCGGAAGTTCGAGGAAGCGGGCTTTGGCGAGGTGCCGGTCTGCATCGCCAAGACGCAGTATTCCTTCAGTGCCGACCCGACGATGCTGGGTGCGCCGGAAGGCCATGTGCTGCCGCTGCGCGAGGTGCGGCTTTCCGCCGGGGCGCAGTTCGTCGTCGCGATCGCGGGGGAGATCATGACCATGCCGGGCCTGCCGCGCCGCCCGGCGGCGGAAGGCATCGGCCTGGATGCGGATGGCCGCATCGACGGGCTGTTCTAGGCCGGCCGGATGCGTGCCGCCCCGCGATGCCGTGACGCCGTGCGCCTGGCGATGACGCACGGGCTGCGGCATCGCCGTCGTGGGGTGACTGTCCTGCCCCGGTCCGGACGGGGCTAGCCCGCGCATGGCGAAGCCCGACCCGGATGCGCTGCTGCGGCAAGGCCTGGCCCGGCACCAGGCCGGCGATACCGCCGAGGCCGGGCGGCTGTACCGCCGCGTGCTGGCGCTGCGCCCGGCGGATGGCAATGCGCTGAACCTGCTGGGCCAGTTGGCCCGTGCCCAGGGCGACCTGAAAGCGGCGCTGGCGCTGACTGGCCGTGCCGTGGCGCTGCACCCGGGCGCACCGGTCTTCCTGGCGGCGCACGGCGCCACCCTGGCCGAGGCCGGGCGGCTGGACGAGGCCGTGGCCACCCTGCGCGCCACCGTGGCCGCGCGGCCTACGGACGCCGTCAGCCTGCGCAACCTGGGGCAGGCGCTGGCCGCGCTGGGCCGCACCGGGGAGGCTTTGGTGCCGCTGCGGCAGGCCGTGGCGCTGCACCCGGCCGCCGCCGAGGCGCAACTGGCCCTGGCCCATGCCTGCCGCGAGGCCGGGCTGCGGGAGGAAGCCGCCATCCATGCCCGGAATGCCGCGGCCGACCCGGCCCTGGCCGGGCAGGCGGGTTTCCTGCTGGCCGCGCTGGGTGCCGCCCCGGCGCCCGACCGCGCGCCCGCCGCCTATGTGCGCGACCTGTTCGACCAATACGCCCCGCGCTTCGATGACGACCTGACCGGGCGCCTCGGCTACCGCACCCCCGCCGCACTGGCCGAGCTGCTGCGGGATTCCGGGATCGCCGTCGATAGCAGCCTGCGAGTGCTGGATCTCGGCTGTGGCACCGGACTTTCCGGCGTCGCGCTGGCCCCCTTCGCCGCGCGGCTGGAGGGGCTGGACCTCTCGCCCCGCATGCTGGCGGCGGCGCGAGCGCGCGGCCTCTATCACGCGCTGCATGAGACCGACCTGCTGGACGCCCTGCCGCGCCAGCCAGGCGCCTGGGACCTGATCGTGGCGGCCGACGTGCTGAACTACCTGGGCGACCTGGCTCCGGTGCTGCCAGCCCTGGCCGCCGCACTGGCCCAAGGCGGCACCGCCGCCTTCAGCGTGGAGGTGGGCGAGGTGGCGCCCTTCGCCCTTGGCCCCGGGCTGCGCTACCGCCACCAGCCGGCGCATCTGCGCGGTCTGTTCGCCGGGGCAGGGCTGTCCGTCCTGGCGGAGCAGGATTGCGTGCTGCGGCAGGAACAGGGGCAGGCGGTGGCTGGGATGCTATGGGTGCTGCGCCGGCAGGGGTGACGGTGGTCTTCTCCTGTGAGGGGGGAAGGCCGGGGAAGGGATTCCCCGGACCCCTTCTTTTTTTCGAGTTCTACCGGGCGTGCTGTTGGATGCGGCGGTTCTGAGGGACGGCAGTGTGCGCCGGAGGTCATGGACCTCCGGCGACTGAGGGCTCAGCCCGCGCGGCCTCCTTATAAAATCATCAGGCCGCGTCCCGCTCTCAGTCCCGAAGCGGCACGCCAAACTCACAGAAAGAAAAGAAGGGGGTCCGGGGAATTCCTTCCCCGGCCTTCCTTTCAACCCAGCATCGCCAACCCTGACTGAATCCCAAAAGGCTATGCCGAGGGCGTGAAGGCTTGGCGCCACACAGGTTCATGTTGCCTTAACTCTCATCCCCGAATGTGACGCAGCCGCATGATGCGGGAGCGACCGGGCCGCATTGCCCGCTGGATGAGGGGAATCCCTGACCCTGGGACAGATCGCGAGGCAGGCCGCCCTGGGCGGCAGGTGGGGAAGGGTGGGGCCGGCGCCGGCAGCGTCCCGATTCGCTGTTCCCATGATGCCGTGCGGTGGCGCTGCCACCGGCCATGGCCTGGCCCCGCGATGCGCCGATGCCAAGCCTGACCCTGACCCCGCAAGGTGGCAGCCGGCTGATGGCCCGGGTGCCACCCGTCCCTAGCCGGAAAGCCCGAATGCCCAATGAGCACCCTCGTCCTTGAACTGCGCCATGGCGATATGCTGATCGTCAATGGCGCGCCCATCCGCTTCCGCAGCCGCACCCGCGTGGAACTGACCAGCCGGGCGCGCTTCCTGTTCGGCAAGCAGATCCTGCCCGCGGAGGCGGCGACCACGCCGGTCCGCCGCATCTATTTCGCCTTGCAGACAGCCTATGTCGGCAATGGGGAGGAACGGCAGGGCGGGCTGGCATTGGCCCGGGACCTGGTGGCCGAATACCGCAGCCAGGACGTGGCCGAGGCCGCGAAGGATGCGGTGACCCGCGCGCTGGCCGCCGCCGAGGCCGATGAGTGCTACGAGGCGCTGAAGCTGGTGCGGCGCCTGATGCGCCAGGAAGACGAATCCGCCACCGTGGAAAGCGGCGCGGCATGCGTGGCCTGAACGCCGATGGTTCCGACACCCGGATGCGGGAAGCGGCGCTGTTCCGCGCCGTCAGCGCCCATCTGCGGCAGGTGCGGCCGGGCCACGGTGTCCCGGCGCTGGAGATGACGGATGGGCAGGCCCGCCAGCGTGCCCTGGCGGATGCCAGGCGGTTGTGGCTGGCGGTGGGGGCGGCGGTGGCGCGGCCGGATTGTGGTTTGTCCGAGTCCCTGCGCCTCAGCCTGTCCCGCCTGGGGCTGGCTGTGTTGAAGGAATTGCGGGCGCCGAGTCCCAACCTGGAGATGCTGATCAACCTGAATGATCAGATCGCCGATGGCCTTGCGCCCCGTTACGGGTGGGACGCCGCCATGCCCCTGGACGAGGACGGTCGGCCACTCGAAACTTGAACGTCCATTCAGATGAGCCTATAAAACCGTCGGGACGAGTTGCGAGCGATTCTCAATTCCTTCGCAACGCAGGAGAATGGTTGTATGGGCAACGACTTCAGCCACATCACCCGCCGGTGCGAGCGGGCGGTGGTGACGGCGTATCGTGAACTCCGCGAGACCGGTAATGACGACCTGTCGTCGTTCCGTGCCTGTACCGCCTTGTACCGAATCCACCACCCTGAGGCTTCGGTGAACGAGGCGCGGCGGCTGGTGTCCGAATGGATCGACCACCATCTGGTGCGCGGCGAGACCAGCCCGACCAATGGGTGCGAGTGCCCGTAACCTCCGGGTGCTGACGCCGGCTATCGGTTCAGGATTTTACGACGAAGGCCACCCCCATCCCTGGGCGTGGCCTTTTTCTATGCCTGTTTGCTGGTTGGCGCCTGATGTCGCGAGTGAGTGTCGGCAGGGGCGTCGCCGTCCGGGGCGAACAGGCGGCCAACGGTCCCGGAGGGCGTTATCCCGCCGAGCATGATCAGCGCCTGTCACGGTCGCGCGGATGGCCCTTTGCCAAGCCGTTTTGCCGGAAAGCAGGTCCGACACTGAGGGATGCGGTAGCTAGCCCCTAAACCTGTGCCGATGGCACGGTGCAGTCGTGGACCTGCTCGCCCTGCGACGATCACGCTTCAGTGGAATGGGTCACCCGCTGGCGCCGCCTGCTTTGATGCCTTGGCAGGCCTACCCGCCAGACAGCCGCAGCCCGCTGGAACCCAACCGCCGCCGCCACCTCCGCACTCACCGCAAAAAGAAAGAAGGGGCCCGGGGAATTCCTTCCCCGGCCTTCTCACCCCACCCGAAAAGGGCAGCCCTGGCTCAACGCCGCCCCACCTCAGGATTGAAGCGCACATCCGGCCGCGCCAGCCCGCCGGCGATGCCGACCGGCGTGCCGTCCGCCCGCCAGCAGGCGGCGCCTTCCAGCGCGCCGTCCGGCAGGAAGCGGATGGCGCCCATCCCGCCGCCGATATGCTTCGGGCGCACCGTCTTGTGGCCGCGCGCCTGCAGGCCGGCTTCGGTTTCGGCCGAAACGGTGGGTTCCAGTTCCAGCGTGTGGCCCTGGGTCCAGATGCGGGGTGCCTCTACCGCGTCCTGCAGGTCCATGCCGTGGTCGATCAGGTTGATGATCGCCTGCATGGCGGAGCCGAAGATGCGCAGGCCGCCCGGCAGCCCCAGCGCGAAGGCGGGCTTGCCGTCCTTCAGCACGATCGACGGCGCCATGGAGGTGAAGACCCGCTTGCCGGGCTCGACCGAGAGCGCGGTGTTCGGGTGCGGGTCGAAGTTGAACATGTAGTTGTTGGCGATCAGCCCGGTACCCGGAATGCTGAAGCGCGCCCCGAACAGGCTGTTGATGGTCTGGGTGGTGGCGACGACGTTGCCGAGCGAATCCGCCACCGTGACATGCGTGGTGTTGGCCGATTCGGCCGGCGGCACGCCCGGCGCCCAGTCCTGCGCCGCATCCAGCTTCAGCAGGGCGCGGCGTTCGGCGGCATAGTCCTTGGAGGTCAGACGCTCCACCGGCACCTTCACGAAGGCGGGGTCGGCGGTGGCGACGGCGCGGTCGGCGAAGGCCAGCTTCAGCGACTCGGCCAGCAGGTGGATGGTCTCCGCCGTGCCGAAGCCGAGGCCGGCGATGTCGTAGCCCTCCAGCACATTCAGCATCTGTGTCATGTGCACGCCGGAGGATGAGGGCGGCGGCGGGGCCAGGACCTCGAAGCCACGATACTCACCACGGATCGGCTCCCGCTCGATCACCTCGAAGGCCTCCAGGTCGGCCATGGTGATCAGGCCGCCGCTGGCCGCCATATGCGCCGCCAGCGCCCGGCCGATGGCGCCGCCATACAGCGCCTTCGGGCCTTCCGCCGCGATCAGCCGCAGCGACTCGGCCAGCTCCGGCTGCTTCAGCAGGCTGCCCACCGCCGGGACCTCGCCGCCCGGCAGGAAGGTCGCGGCCAGGCCGGGGTCCCGCGCCAGCTCCGCCTTGCCGTCGGTGATCGCGCCGGCCAGGTAGGCGGTGACGCGGAAGCCCTCACTGGCGGCGCGGATGGCCGGGCGCAGCACCTCGGCCAAAGGCAGGGTGCCGTGGTCGGCCAGCGCCTTGCACCAGCCGGCCAGGGCGCCGGGCACCGCCATGGCCAGCACGCCGATATTGTTCTCCCGGTCCACCGTCTCCTGGTAATCGGGCAGGGTGTCGCTGACGGTGCGGTACATGTCCCCCCGCGCGGCCAGGGGCGCGGTGGAAAGCCCGTCCAGCACCAGGTGACGGCCATCGGCCAGCCGGATATGCGCCACGCCGCCGCCCAGCGGGCCGACCATCATCGGCTCCACCACCGTCAGGGTGAACAGCGCTGCGATGGCGGCGTCGATGGCATTGCCACCCCCCAGCAGCATCTCGGACCCCGCGGCGGAGGCGACGGGATGGTTGGTGACGACCATGCCCTTGCTGCCCCGGGCCGGACCCTTCTCCAGGGCAAAGCTGCTGCCAGCGCGGGTTTTCCAGTCGGTCAAGCTGCGTATCCTTCACAGGCGGCGCCCAATGGGCGCGAAGTGGGCGCGAACAGGTGGCGGCTGTCGGGCACCGCCCAGGGCGCAACGGCCGCCAGGAAGCGGCGCGGACACGGTGGGCACCGACAGGAAGGGCAGCAGGCTCGCCCCGCCACGGGCGATTGTCCACCCGGCGGGGGCGGGGGAATGGGAGCGGCGCTTGATTTTGGTGCTGGGCGGGGACGGTAGGCGGAAGGCCGGGGAAAGAATTCCCCGGACCCCATCTTTTCTCTCTGCGGGTTTGGCGTGGCGCTTGGAGTGGTGAGCGGACGCTCCTGATGATTTTTAAAATGGACCATGCGAGCTGACCAGTCGCCGCAGGTCTGGCGCACCCAGCCGTCTCTCCGGTCCTGCCCCACCAACAGCCAGGCCCGAAAAACCCGAAAAAGATAGGGGCTGGGGAATTCTTTCCCCGGCCTTCCGCCTCCCCTCAGCCGACAACAGCGGAACCGGAAAAGCGCTTCCCCATGGCTGGCGTCATGCCGCCAAGTACGGCAGAGACAAGGCCCCCCATCAATGATTGCAGGAGGCGGCGGGACGTGCGGGAGCGGAGCGGCAAGATCCATCGGGTTCACCAGCGGGCGGAAGGCGGGCGATGAGCGCCGCCTCGATACCCTTCCTGTTGGAGACCGAGGCGAAGGAGCGGCCGGATGCCGTCGCCATTGCCAGCCTGAGCCGCCCGCCGCTGAGCTACGCCGCTTTCGCTGCCGCCACCCGCCGGGTGGCCGAGGGGCTGTCCCGCCAGGGCATCGGCCCGGGGGACCGGGTGGCGCTGCTGCTGCCCAACCGGGCCGAGGCCGCCATTCTGCTGCTGGCGCTGGCGCGGCTGTCCGCCATCGCGGTGCCGTTGGACCCACGCTTTGGGGTAGAGGATATCGCCGCATTGTTGTCCCGCGCCCGGGTCAGCGCGGTGGCGACGCATTGGGGCCATGGCGAGGCGGTGTTGCCGGACAGGCTGGCGGCGGCGCTGCCGGATGTGCGCGCGCCGCTGCGCTTCATCGTCGGGCTGGATGCGGGCGGGGTGGAGAGCCTGGCCGGCCCGCCGGTGCTGCGCTGGCAGAGCCTGGATGCGATGCCGGAGCGGGAGGATGACGACGCCCAGGCCGAGGCTGCCTGGCTGGCGCTGCCGGCCACCGGCGGGCGCCTGGCACTGCACAGCCAGCAGGCCGTGGCCAGCCATGCCCGCGCTGTGGCGGAACAGCTGGGGCTGGAGGCAGGGCGCTCGGCCGTGCTGCCAGCCTTGCCGGTCGCGACGCCGACCGGAATGGCGGCGATGATGGCCGCCCTGCTCAGCGGCGCCCGGCTGCTGTGCCAGGAGGAAGACGGCGCCGCCGCGGCCGACGCGCTGGCCCGCGCCCATGGCGCCACGCATCTGCTGGGCTGGCCGGCGGTGCTGGCGGCACTGGCGCCGCTGGCGGCACGCCGGCCCTATGGCGCGCTAGGGCTGGTCGGCTGCAGCGGCGCCGTGCCGGCGGAGCTGGCCCTGCCGATGCGGCAGGTGTGGGGAACGGCGGAGACGCAGGGCCTGTTCGCCATCGCGGATGGCGGCACGCTGCTGCCGGTGGCGCCGGCCGAATTGCGTATGGGCACGGGGCTGGAGATCCGCTCGCCAAGCCTGCTGACCGGCTGGCTCGGGGAGGAGGCCGGCGAGGGCTTGCCGGACGGCTTCCTGGCCACTGGCCTGCCCGCCACGCTGGAAGGCGGCGGCTTCACCCTGGGCGAGCCGCTGGCGGATGCGCCGTTCTGGCTGGATGACCTGTGCGTGCAGCCGGGCGATGCGGCGCGCTTCCTCTCGCGCCAGCCGGGAGTGGAGGCGGTGGCGATCACCGCCTCGCCGCCCGCCGGGGCGCTGGTGGGCTTCCTGCGCCCGGTGGCCGAAGCGGCGCTGGATACCGGCGCCCTGACCGCGCTGTGCCGGCAGGCATTGGCTCCGGCGCGCGTACCGGTGCGTCTGGCGGTGGTCGAGCAGTTGCCCGAGCCACCGGCGCTGGCCAACGCCGCCGCCGCGTTGCTGGCCGCGGAGGCATGAGCGCCGCTCATGGCCCACGGGGGGCGGCCCCGGTGGCCGAGCCGCGGGGCGGGGCGTAACCTCCGGCCGTGCCCCAGGATCAACCGCTCCCCGACTCGGCGCCTTCGGGCGCACCGCAGCCTGCCTCGCCCCCGCCGCCTCCCGTGGCCCGCAACCCGGATGCCAGGCTGGTCGCCGCCATCGTCGCCAGCGCGCTGTTCATGCAGAACCTGGACAGCACCGTGGTCGCCACCGCACTGCCCGCCATGGCGCGGGACCTGGGCGAAGACCCGCTGACCATGGGCGTGGCCATCACTTCCTACCTGGTGGCGCTGACGGTGTTCATCCCACTCAGCGGCTGGATGGCAGATCGCTTCGGGGCGAAGCAGGTCTTCATGACGGCCATCGCCACCTTCACCATCGCCTCCGGCCTCTGCGGGCTGGCCCATGGGTTGGCGGAGATGGTGGCGGCGCGGGTGCTGCAGGGCCTGGGCGGCGCCATGATGGTGCCGGTGGGCCGCCTGCTGCTGCTGCGGCGGGTGAAGAAGGATGAGTTGCTGACGGCGACCACCTGGCTCTCCATGCCCGCCCTGCTGGGGCCGGTGATGGGGCCGCCGGTGGGGGGCTTCCTCACCGACCTCGTCTCCTGGCGCGCCGTGTTCTGGATCAACCTGCCGGTGGGGGTGCTGGGGCTGCTGCTGGTATGGCGCATCATTCCCACCCTGCCGAAGAGCCTGCCGCCGCCGCCGGACGTGCCGGGGCTGGCGCTGGTCGGCTCCGCGCTGGCCTGCCTGATGTTCACCTTCGAGACGCTGGGCCGTGGCCTCGTGCCTGCCTGGATACCGGAGGCGGTGTTGCTACTGGGCGTGGTGCTGGTGGTGCTGGCGGTGCGGCACTGCCTGCGGGTGAAGAACCCGGCGCTGGATTTCAGCCTGCTCCAGGTGCCGGGCTTCAAGATCACGGTGGTGGCGGGCACGGCCTTCCGCGTCGGTGCCGGCATGGTGCCGTTCCTGGTGCCGCTCTCACTGCAGCTCGGCTTCGGGTCCAGTGCTTCGCAGAGCGGCATGGTCAGCTTCGCCACGGCGCTGGGCGCCTTCGCGATGAAGCCGATGGCGCAATTCGCGCTGCGGCTGATCGGCTTCCGCAACGTGCTGATCTGGAACGCGGTGTGCGCGGCGCTGACGGTGGCGTTCTGCGCCGCCTTCCGCCCCGGCTGGCCGATGATCGCGGTGTTCATGGTGCTGCTGGTGGGCGGGCTGTTCCGCAGCCTGCATTTCACCACCACCAACACCCTGGCCTATGCGGACGTGCCGACTGAGAAGCTTTCCGCCGCCACCAGCTTCTACAGCACGGCGCAGCAGCTTTCCCTGGCGCTGGGCGTGGCGGTGGCGGCGGCGGTGCTGCAATCCAGCGTTGCCCTGTCCGGTCGCGCCTCGGCCGAGATGCCGGATTTCAGCCTGGGCTTCCTGGTGGCGGCGCTGCTGATGCTGCTTTCCGCCCCGCTCTCCATCCGCCTGCCGGCGGATGCGGGAGAAGGGGTGGTGACGGGGCGGCGCAAGAAATAGGCCTCCGCCCGGATGGGGTGCGTTCCCTTTCGTTCACGCGCCCCGCTTTGCGTCTTGGTTTGATCGGATGATCCAGGCTTTTCGGGGATCCCGCCTCAAGCCGTCAGGCGCTACCCCCGCACCACGATCAGGGTGATCAGCACCGCCGCGATGCCGCCGAACAGCACGACGGCGATGACGATGGTCTCCAGCGCCGCGAAGGACAGCCAAGTCCCCGCTACCTTGCCGACGACGTTGGCCACGCCGCGCCGGGAACGCCCGGCGCGGCTTATTCCGCCGGAGCCACCGCGTGGTCGCTGCTGCGGCGGTTGAAGCGGCGGGAAAGGCCTTCGAAGGCCAGGAACAGCACCGGCGTCACGAACAGCGTCAGGGCCTGGGAGACGGCGAGGCCACCCAGCACGGCCAAGCCCAGCGGCTGCCGCAGTTCGGCGGCGGTGCCCCAGCCGGCCGCGATGGGCACGATGCCGGCGGCGGCGGCCAGCGTCGTCATCATGATCGGGCGGAAGCGGATCACGCTGGCATGACGCACGGCGGCCAGCGGCTCATCCCCCAGTTTCATCCGTTCGATCGCGACGTCCACCACCATGATGGCGTTCTTCTTCACCAGCCCGATCAGCAGCAGCACGCCGATGATGGCGATGACCGAGAGGTCGAGGTCGAACAGCCAGAGCGTCGCCAGGGCGCCGACCGTCGCCGCCGGCAGGCCGGAGAGGATGGTCAGCGGGTGGATCAGGCTCTCGTACAACACGCCCAGCACGACATAGACGACCAGGATGGCGGCCAGAAGCAGCATCCCCTGGCCGGCCAGCGCCTGCTGGAAGATCTGCGCCGTGCCGGCGTAGCCGGAGACGATGGTGGGCGGCAGGCCCAGCTCGCGCTCCATCTCGCCGATCATGCGGGTGGCATCGCCCAGCGCCACGCCGGGGGCGGTGTTGAAGCCGATGGTCACCGCCGGCAGCTGGCCCTGGTGGGCCACCGTCAGCGGGCCGACGGTGCGGGTGATGCTGGCGATGCCGGCCAGCGGCACCAGCCGGCCGGTGTTGCTGCGCAGGTAGATCTTGGACAGGCCGGTCTCGTCCTGCTGGTCGCGCGGCAATGCTTCCAGGATGACCGAGTAGCTGTCCGACGCGCCGAAGATGGTGCTGATCTGCCGGGCGCCGAAGGCGGAGTAGAGCGCCTGCCGTACCTGGTCCACCGAGACGCCGAGCGAGGCCGCGCGGTCCCGGTCCACGTTCACGGACATGATGGGCGCGTGCAGCTGCAGGTCGGTGTTCACGTCCTGCAGGCCGGGCAGGCGGCGCAGGGAGGTCTCCATGCGCTGGGCCCAGCTATACAGCTCGTCCGCCCGCAGGCCCTGCAGCGTGTACTGGTACAGGGTGCGGGACTGGCGGGCGCCGAAGCTGATGTTCTGGATGGGGTTGAGGAAGACGCGCATGCCGGGCTGGCCGGCGGTGGCGCGGCGCAGCTGCTGCAGCACGTCCATCACCGCCGCACGCTCGGCACGCGGCTTGAGCTGCACGAACATGCGGCCCTGGTTGATCGAGGCGCTGCCGCCGCCGACGCCGAGGCTGGAGTTCACCTGGGTCACGGCAGGGTTGGCGCTGATGATCTCGGCGATGCGCGCCTGCCGGGCGCTCATGTCATCGAAGGAGGTGTCCTGCGGCCCCTCGGTCGAGACGCTGATCAGGCCGGTATCCTCGATCGGGAAGAAGCCCTTGGGGATGGTGATGGCCAGCCAGACGGAGAGGCCAACCGAGGCGATGAAGGCCAGCCAGACGACGGAGCGGAAGCGCAGGCTGAGATCCAGCATCCAGGCATAGCCGCCCTCCACCGCCTGGAAGCCACGCTCCAGGAAGGCATCGAAGCGGCTGGGCTTGCTGTGGGCGGGCAGGCGGCTGGCCATCAGCGGCGTCAGCGTCAGGGACACGACGCAGGAGACGATGACGGCGAGGGAGACGGTGGCGGCGAAGGCGTTGAACACGCGGCCGACCACGCCGCCCATCAGCAGGATGGGCAGGAACACCGCCACCAGCGAGAGGGTGATGGAGATGATGGTGAAGCCGACTTCCTTGGCGCCGCGGATGGCGGCGGCCATGGGCTTCATCCCGTCCTCCATGTGCCGGACGATGGCTTCCAGCATCACGATGGCGTCGTCCACCACCAGGCCGACGGCCAGCGTCATGCCTAGCAGAGTGATGTTATCGATGCCGTAGCCCAGCGCGTACATGACGCCGAAGGTACCGGCCAGGGAGATGGGCACGGCGATGCCGGGGATGATGGTGGCCGAGATCTTCCGCAGGAACAGGAAGATGACCAGCACCACCAGCCCGATGGCGATCAGCAGGTGGTGCTGCACGTCATGCACCGCATCGCGGATGGAGACGGAGCGGTCCAGCATCACGGACAGCTCGGCACCCGGCGGCAGGGCGGCGGCGAGGCCGGGCAGGGCGGCGCGCACGGCGTCCACCACATCGACCGTATTGGCATCCGGCTGGCGCTGCACGGCCAGGGTCAGGCCCCGGGCGCCGTTCATCCAGGCGGCGCGGCGGTTGTCCTCCACCCCGTCCTGCACGCGCGCGACGTCGCGCACGCGGATGGGGGCGTTGGGGCGGCCGCCGATGACGAGGCCGCCGAATTCCTGCGCGTCCTGCAATTGGTCGTTGGCACGCAGCGTCAGTTGCTGGCGCGGGCCGTCCAGCGTGCCGACGGGGGTGTTGCCATTGGCGGCGGCGATGGCGCGCTGCGCCTCATCGAAGCCAAAGCCCATGGCGGCCACGCGGTCCGGGTCCAGCTGCACGCGCACGGCGTATTTCTGCTCGCCATAGGTCTGCACCTGGGACACGCCCTGGATGCGGGAGAGGGCGGGCGAGATGATGACCGAGGCGACCTCGTTCAGCCGGTAGAGCGGCACGTCGCCGCCGCGCAGGTTCAGCAGCACCACCGGCGCGTCGGCCGGGTTGGATTTGCGGAAGCTGGGCGGGCTGGTCATCTCCGCCGGCAGGCGCCGCTGAGCGCGGGAGAGGGCGGACTGTACGTCCAGCGCCGCGGCATCGATGCTGCGGCCCAGCACGAATTGCAGCGTCAGCTGCAGCGTACCCTGGCCGCTGATCGAGGACATCTGGTCGATGCCGGCGATGGTCGAGAACTCACGCTCCAGCGGCAGCGCCACCGAGTTCGCCATGGTCTCCGGGCTGGCGCCGGGGAAGCTGGCGGAGACGGTGATGACCGGGAAGTCCACGCGGGGCATGGCGGCCACGGGCATCTGGAAATAGGCCACGACGCCGGCGAGCACCGCCGCCATGGCCAGCAGCCCCGTCATCACGGGCCGGCGGATGCAGAGTTCCGAGATGTGCATGGCGGGGCCTAGCTCTGCGGGCGCGGAGGGGCGCCGTTCTGCTGCGGGTTCGGGTTACGCTCGGCCACGCGGGCACCGTCCGAGAGGATCTGCGCGCCTTCGACGACCACTTTATCGCCCGCCTGGATCTCCGCCGCGATCACGGCGCGGCCGGAGACGACGCGCTGCATCTGGACCACCCGACGGCGGGCCCGGCTCTCGGCATCCACCACATAGATGTAGCGGCCGTCGCTGCCGGTCTGCACCGCCTGCACCGGCACGCTGATCGCCTGCGGCTCGACGCGCGGCACCAGCACCACGTTCACGTACTGGCCGGGCCAAAGCTGGTTCTCGGGGTTGGTGAAGCGCGCCTTAAGCTGGATGGTGCCGGAGGTCGAGTCGACCTGGCTGTCCACGAACACCAACTGGCCCCGGGCGGGGGGGTGGCGGTCCCCAGGCGCGCGGGCGGTGACGCTGGGCGGCGTGATACCAGCCATGGCTTCCTGGATTTCCGGCAGCCAGCGCTCGGGCACCGAGAACTGCACCTGGATCGGGTCGGTCTGGGTGATGGTGCCCAGCGCCGTGCCCTCGCTGCCGCGCACCAGGTTGCCGGCGGTGACGGGCAGGGCGCCCAGGCGGCCATCGGCCTCGGCGCGGATGGTGGCGTAGTCGATGGTCAGGCGCGTCTGCGTCATCAGCGCCTCGGTCGCCTTGACGTTGGCGTCGGCGGTGGCGGCGTCGGCCTGGGCCTGCTCATACCGCTGGGTGGCGGTGAAGCCTTCCCCGCGCAGGGAGGCGTAGCGGGTGGCGTCGGCGCGGGCGCGGGCGGCCAGGGCGCGGTCCCGTACCAGCTGGGCTTCCTGCTGGGCCAACTGCGCCTCGGCCATGCGGGAGTCGAGAGTGAACAGCACCTGGCCGCGCCGGACGCGCTGGCCTTCCTCGACATGGACTTCGCGGATCTGTCCATCAACGCGGCTGCGGATGGAGACGGTGGCCTCAGCCACCACATTGCCGTTGGCGGTGATCTCCAGCGGCATCGGCCCCCGCTGGGCGGGGCTGGTCACCACCGGCAGGCCGGCGGGGGCGTTGCTTTGCTGGGCCTGTGGCTGGCCAGGGACAGCAACGGTCAGGCCGGTGCCCAGCAGGGCAGCCAGCAGCATGGATGACGTCAACGCGCGCGATGCCTTCATGCCCCATGGCATTAAGCCTTGGCTGCGTTGCGGCATAGGCGCCGTTACATTCTGTAACTATTTCGCGAGGATCGTAAGCGCTGCCATTACAATCGGGCGCGCAAAACGACGAAACCGCGGATGGTGGGCCAGGAGGCCCACCCCGCGGTCATCGGCAACCTTGCTTCCGCCGGCCGGGGCCGGCGGACAGATCAGAAGCCCTCGCGCTCCAGGCGCTTGCGCTCGACCTTGCGGGCGCGGCGAACGGCCTCGGCGGCCTCGCGGGCGCGGCGCTCAGACGGCTTCTCGTAGTGCCGGCGCAGCTTCATCTCGCGGAAGACGCCTTCGCGCTGCAGCTTCTTCTTGAGGGCCTTGAGGGCCTGATCGATATTGTTATCCCGAACGACGACCTGCACGCTGTGCGGTATCCTCTTTGCCTGGTCCCGGCAGCCGATGAATGCCGGATTGAATACGAACAGCACGGATCGGCCGGCAAGACACCGGCTCCATCCGTGCAGGGGTGCCCTGTTAGCATGGGCATGGGCCGCAGGAAAAGCCCTTCCCCGCATCGCCGGCACAACCAATTCTATGGTCTGTCCTGATTTGAACGGTTTGCCATGTCCATCCTGAAGATCGCCCGCATGGGCCACCCTGTGCTGCTGCGCCGCGCCGCCGAGGTGGAAGACCCCACCGACCCGGAAATCCGACGCCTTATCATGGACATGGCCGAGACCATGCTGGATGCCGGCGGGCTAGGGCTGGCGGCGCCGCAGGTGCATGTGCCGCTTCGCCTGTTTGTCTGGCGCAATGGGGACGAGGTGGCTGCCCTGATCAATCCGCAGATCGAGCTGCTGGGCCCGGCCGAGTCGTCCGGGTGGGAGGGGTGCCTCTCCATCCCCGGCCTGCGTGGTAGCGTGCCGCGTGCCGACCGAGTCGCCTTCAGGGGCCTGGATGTGCAGGGCGAAGCCGTGGAAGGCGAGGCGGAGGGCATGCTGGCGCGGGTGATGCAGCATGAGAACGACCACCTGGACGGCGTGCTCTATCCGATGCGCATGACCGATTTCAGCCTGTTCGGCTTCAACGAGGAACTGGCCCGCGCCGCGGCCCGGGAGTCGCACCAGTGATGACCGGCAAGCCCGAGCGCAGCGAGGCGCGCGATGCCGCCCTGCGCGCCACCCTGCCGCATGTCGCCCAGCGTGGCTGGACCCTGGCCGCCCTCCGCGCCGGTCTGGCCGATCTGGGCGAGCCGCCCGAGGCCGCGGACTGGCTGTTCCCCAAGGGCCCGTCCAGCCTGGTGGAAGCCTGGTGCGACTTGGCCGACCGCGACATGGTGGAAGAGGCCGGGGACCTGGGCGCTTTGCGCATCCCGGCCCGCATCCGCCGCCTGATCGAGATCCGGCTGCGCCAGGCGGAACCGTGGCGGGAGGCGAAGCGGCGCGGCGTGGCCGTGCTCTCCCTGCCTTGGAACGCCGGCATGGCCGCGCGCTGCGCCGCCCGCACGGCAGATGCGATGTGGACGGCCGCCGGCGATACCTCGGACGACATCTCCCGCCACACGCGGCGGCTGACCCTGGGCGCGATCCATACCGCCACCCTGGCCTTCTGGTTGCGGGAGCCGGCACCGGGGCTGGAGGCGACACTGGCCTTCCTGGACCGGCGGCTGGAAGGGCTGGCGAAGCTGCAGAAACGCAAGCGCGCGGCTTGATTCGGCGGCGTTCCGGCCTGCCGGGTGCCACCTTCAAGCTCTGTCTTGGCGCAGGCTTCCAAGCAACTGCGATCACGAGATTTCTTCGGATACAATCGAGTCTTCGCAGCGCCGCCCCTAATGGTGTAAGAGGCCGGCGGGGGAGTTTTTTGCTTTCCATGCGCAACCTTTGAGGGGGATCTCGGTCGCGATGAAGTTTGTCCGGACTCTGGTGGCAGGTCTCGCGGCCGCCGCTATCGCTACGCCCGTGCTGGCCGACAGCTGCCTGCAACCCGCCGAGCGGACCGCCATGGAAGTGCGCGCCCTGCAGAGCCAGCTGATGGTCGCCGCCCTGGCCTGTGGCCAGACCGACCAGTACAACGCCTTCGTTACCCGCAACCAGCGTGACCTGGGCGACGCCTACCGCACCGTCACGGCGCACTTCAAGCGCGTCCATGGCAACGTGCAGGGCCAGCGCCAGCTGGATGGCTACATCACGCAGCTGGCCAATGCGCAGTCCCAGGACGGCATCGACCAGGGCACGTTCTTCTGCCCGAACGTGACGCCGCTGTTCAAGCAGGCCCTGGCCGAGGGCGGCCTGGCCCGCCTGGCCAGCCTGTCCTACGAGCGGAACGTCGTTGTGCCGTACTCGCTGGACACTTGTGGCGCGACTTCCACCTCCAGCAGCCCGTCCACGCCGGCCCGCCGCGCGAACCGGGCCCGCACCGCCAGCCGCTGAACAGCGGAGGGCTTCGGGGGAAGCAGGACAAGGGCGCCGCGAGGCGCCCTTTTTCGTGCCTGGATGGCGGGCGGTGCGAGTGTGTTGCGCTCTTGAGAGGGCGCTGCCCCGAAACTCTCCGCGCCAAAGGCCTGAGGCGCTTGGGAACCGGCGTGCTGGTGGGGCCGCATCGGGGGAGCGAAACGCCGCTCCAGCAAGGTGGGCTTGCAGTGGACGGCGCATTCATATGCACCAGTCCTTCCTCAACCGAAGAGGCGAATCGTCGGATAGAGCCGAGGCATCACCAGGATTCACGTTAGGGCGCTGGTGCAGGTCCGGCGTAAGGGCTTGGCGCGACCTCAGCGGACGCAATCTGCCAGCGGCAGTGGCCTAAGCGAGTCGTCTGGAATCGGGTTTGCCGGCAGGGCATCCGAACAACTCTGTCCGGGTCGTGGCGTGCTCGCGCCTCGGGCGCAGCGCGGACAAACGAAAAGGGGCGCCTTGCGGCGCCCCTTCCGTAGCTGGTCATCCTGGTACCGGGTGGCGAACCACCCGGCGTCGCGATTAGCGCAGGACGATTTCGACGCGGCGGTTCTGCGGCTCGCGCACACCATCGGCCGTCGGGACCAGCGGACGGCTCTCGCCGAACGCCTGGACGGTGATGGCGGAGCGGGCGATGCCCAGGCGGCCCAGCTCGGCGGCGACGGCGTCGGCGCGGCGCTGGGACAGACGCTGGTTGTACTGCGGCGAACCGGCGCGGTCGGCGTGGCCGGCCACTTCGATGCGCGTGGACTGCACGCGGCCAGCGTTCTGGGCGGCTTCGGCGATGATCTGGCGGGCGCGGTCCGTCAGGTCAGCACGGTCGAAGTCGAAGAACACCAGGTAGGTGCGGGCCGGAGCCGGAGCAGCGGCGGGAGCCGGCGCAACCGGGACAACCGGGGCCGCCGGGCGCGGCGCGTTGAACGCATAGCGCAGGCCGACGAACACGGAGTGGTTGTAGTTCTCCGAGTCAACGCTCACGCGGCTCAGAGCGCCGGTGTTACCGTTGCGGGACACGCCGCTGTAGGACGGGTCCAGCGTACCGAAGAAGCGGTACTCACCGGTCAGCGCCAGGCCGGGAACGGCGGCGATCGGGAACGCCAGGCCGGCGATGCCCTGGAAGGCGAACTGGCCGTCCGTGTCGTCGATGTTCACGGAGTTGCCGCCCGGGAAGGTGGCGCGGCTACGAACGGTGTCGTACTCGCTCCAGGCATAACCAACACCGGCGCCCAGGTACGGGACGACGGGCATGCCGAAGTCGAAGTCGTACAGGGCGTTGGCCATCACGCCGTAGGTGCGGGCAGTGCCGCCGACGCCGGTGAGGGCGCCACCACGGGAGATCTTGGCCACGTCGTTCTGGCGGTAGTTGCCCTCGATCTCGGCGCGCAGGCCGTTGCCGAAGCCATAACCGACGCTCAGAACGCCGCCGAAGCCGTTGTCGAATTCAGCGGTCAGGCTGCGGGTCGTGCCCACGCCAGCGCCGAACGGGGCGTTGGAGGTGAGGTCCGAGTTCTGCAGGATGTTCAGGCCGGCGCCAGCGCCGACATAAACGCCCGTCACCGGCTGGGCCTGCGCGGCGAGCGGCAGAGCCAGAACCGTGGCGGCCAGAAGCGCCTTCTTGAAGTTCATCTTATAATTCTCCTCGATCCACCAGAGGCGTTCCGCGGCGTGAAACCCCGGAGAGACCCGGCCGGTAACGTCGCTGCGTTGGAGAGTGAATTAGCATTGTTGCTCGGGCGCTGCATTAACCTGCTGGGAGTTTCCTGGCCCCTGTGACCGGAAAGCCACAGGGGGTGTGGGGCATTTTGGTCACAGCATTGAGAGCAGCTGCGCCTCGGCTGTCCGCTCCAGCGTTGCCAGGGGGAATAGCCTGTTGGCATGGCCCATTTTCCGGCCTTCTCGGGCCGCTGCCTTGCCATACAGATGCACCGATGTGTCCGCCGCCCCATACAGTGCCGGCAGGCGAGCCATGCCCTCAGGGCCTACCAAATTCTGCATCACAGCGTCCGAGTGACGGCTCGGGCTGCCGAGCGGCAGGCCGGCGACGGCGCGGATGTGCTGGTGGAACTGGCTGGACTGGCAGGCATCCTGCGTCCAGTGGCCGGAATTATGCGGCCGGGGGGCGATTTCGTTGCCCAGCAGGCGGCCATCCGGCAGCAGAAAAAGCTCCACCGCCAGCACGCCCACCAGTTCCAGCGCCGCGGCGACGCTCGCGGCATGGGCGCGGGCGGATTCGGCCACCGCCTCCGGCACCCGGGCCGGGGCGAAGGAGAGGTCGAGGATATGGTGGCGGTGCTGGTTCTCCACCGCGTCGTACACGGCCGTGGCGCCATCGGCCCCACGGGCTGCGATGGCGGAGAGCTCCAGCGTAAAGGGCACGAAGGCTTCCAGGATCAGCGGGCGGGGGGACAGCGTCTCCCACGCCCTGGCGATGTCGGCTTCCTTGCGCAGCACCGCCTGGCCGCGGCCGTCATAGCCGAGGCGGGTGGTCTTCAGCACCGCCGGCAGGCCGATTCGCGCCACGGCCTCGCGCAGTTCCGCCTCGCTGGTCACGGCGGCCCACGGGGCGACCGGGACGCCGGCCGACTCGAAGAACGCCTTTTCCTGCAGCCGGTCCTGGCACACCGCCAGCGCCTTGCGGCCGGGGCGGCAGGGCACCAGCGGCGCCAGGATCTCCAGCGTGCGGGCGGGCACGTTCTCGAACTCGAAGGTCACGGCATCCACGGCGGCGGCGAAGGCGGCCAGGGCCGCTTCATCCTCGTAGCCGGCGACGGTGCGGGCGGCGGAGACGAGCATCCCCGGCTCATCCTGACCCGGCGCATAGATGTGGCAGCGATAGCCCAGCTCCGCCGCAGCCAGGGCCGACATGCGGCCGAGCTGGCCGCCGCCGAGGATGCCGATGGTGGCATTGGGCGGCAGCGGGAAGCGGCTGGCAAAGGGATCCACGCTCATTCCGGGGTCTCCGCCACGGCGTTGGCCTGGTCCTCGCGGAATTTCTCCAGCCGGATGGCCAGGGCTGCGTCGGTGGTGGCCAGCATGGCGGCGGCCAGCAGCGCGGCATTCACCGCGCCGGCACGGCCGATGGCCAGCGTGCCGACCGGGATGCCGGCGGGCATCTGGGCGATGGAGAGCAGGCTGTCCATGCCCTTCAGCGCGTGGCTTTCGACCGGCACGCCCAGCACCGGCAGGCGGGTGAGGGAGGCGGTCATGCCTGGCAGATGCGCGGCGCCGCCGGCACCGGCGATGATGGTGCGCAGCCCGCGCGGCGCGGCGCCCTGGGCGTAGTCATACATGCGCTGCGGCGTGCGGTGGGCGGAGACCACCTTGCACTCATGCGGGATGCCGAGCTTCGCCAGCGTCTCTGACGCGTGGCGCATCGTCTCCCAGTCCGAGCGGCTGCCCATGATGATGCCGACCAGCGGCGCGGGAACGGCAGGGGGGGTGCTATGGGTCACGCGGCATCCTGCGAACACAAGGGGTTGTTCAAGGCGGCGGCTGTGCCGTGCCTTGCCCGTAATGTCCAGCGCGAATGTCCCAGGGGAGAGGCGCGGCGGCAGGCCGCGCCCCGGCATGGGTCGGGTGCCCAGAGCGGTGCCGAAAGCGGGGCACCAGAAGCGATGACGAAAGCGGCCGGGCCGGTTGGCTGGGCTAGGCGATGATGTCCGGCACCAGCCGGCTCTCCAGCCAGGCGATGTCGTCCTTCAATTTCAGTTTACGCTTCTTCAGCCGCTGCAGCTGAAGTTGGTCCACCGGTCCGTCTTCCAGGCGAGCAATCACGGTGTCCAGGTCGCGATGCTCGCTGCGAAGCTCGTGCAGACGGCGGAGGAGGCTGTCTCGATCGGCCAGCATCGGTGCGGGAATACTCGACGGTTAAGAGTCGCATCGGAGGGGAAAGACGCCATATCATGTCGTAGCGCGGCCGCCCAGCGCACTGTCACGTCAAGGCACATTGTGCAGCGCGGGGCAGGGTTGCGGGCGATGCCGCGCCTCCTGGGGGCCAACGCTCCCCACGGCCATGCGAGGGCATGGCGGGGAGGCATGGCCCACGGGTGTCACTCAACCGCGTGGAGGATAAGCGTGACCATGACGCACCAGCCCCGCCTCAATAGCCTTCAGGACCGGCACGCGACGCTGGACCGGCAACTTGCCGCTGAAGGCGCCCGCCCGGCGCCGGATACGGGGACCCTGGCCAAGCTCAAACTGGCCAAGCTCCGACTGAAGGAAGAGATGGAGAAGCTGCGCGCCAGCCGCTGAGGCCCGGCCCGGTTGCCGCCGAGGACCCCTGGCACAGACCATGGGGCCCGGCGGGCCTGCCCTGCGGCCGACTGGCCGCAGGGTTTTTTGTTTGAATGCCGATTGGGCAAGCCTGTGGGCGATGCGCCGTGGCGCGGCCGGGCACGGCGCCCGGCCAGCCGGTCTCAGACGGCGTCCTCGCCCTCTTCCAGCCCGGCGGCCGCCGGGGCGGCCGGGTTGCCGCCGGCGGCGATGACGGCGGCGTTCAGGTCACCCTGGCTGCACAGGCCGAGGATCACCGGGTCGCGCGGCTTGATGTTGGCGCTGTTCCAGTGGGTGCGGTCCCGCACCTTGGCGATCGTGTCCTTGGTGGTGCCCAGCAGCTTGCCGATCTGCGACTCCGTCAGCTGCGGGAAGTTCCGCAGCAGGAAGGCGATGGCGTCCGGCCGGTCGTTGCGCTTGGACACGGGGGTATAGCGGGCACCCTTGCCGCGCCCCTTGGGCTGCGGCACCGCACTGGGCATCAGCCGCAGGCGGGCGTTCGGGTCGGCCTCGCAACGGGCAATTTCCTCGCGCGTCAGCTGGCTGTTCTGCACGGGGTCGTAGCCGACGATGCCCTGCGCCACTTCGCCATCGGCGATGGCCTGGACCTCAAGCGGATGCATGCCCACGAAGTCGGCGACCTGTTCGAAGGAGAGTGACGTCTTCTCGATGAGCCACACAGCGGTGGCCTTCGGCATCAGCGGCAGGGTCATCGGAAACCTTATGCGGGTCGTGTGGGCGGGTGCGCGGACCGCCCCGGAAAGCCCTGCATATAGAGAGAGGGAGGGAGGGGGTCAAAGGTTCGCAGGCGGCGGATGTCCGTTGCTTGGCGCATCCCGGGGCGTTCCCTATCGTTCCGGGTGGGATGGGACAGGAGAATCAGGCCTTGGTGACACGGAAAGTGGCGGCGGTGTTCGGTGGTGCCGGCTTCATCGGGCAGCAGGTGGTGCAGCGCCTGGCCCGGCTTGGCTACGTGGTGCGGATCGTTGGGCGGAACCCGGAGGCAGCCCGCGTGCTGATGACGCAGGGCAATGTGGGGCAGGTCGTGCCCCTGGCGGCCGACTTGCGGGAGGACGCCGCCATCGGCCGTGCCGTGGCGGGCGCGGCCGTGGTGGTCAACCTCGTCGGCATCCTGGCGGAAGGCCGCAAGGGCGACTTCCAGCGGCTGCAGGGCGAGCTGCCGGGCCGGATCGGCGCGGCCGCCAGGGCGGCGGGGGTGCAGCGCATGGTGCAGCTCTCGGCCATCGGTGCCGATGCCGGCAGCCCCAGCGAGTATGCCCGCACCAAGGCAGCGGGGGAGGCGGCGGTCAAGGCCGGCTTCCCGGGCGTGGTGATCCTGCGGCCCTCGATCGTGTTCGGGCCGGGGGATCAGTTCTTCAACCGCTTCGCCGGCATGGCGCGGATGCTGCCCTTCATGCCGGTGGTCTGTGGCGATACCCGCTTCCAGCCCGTCTATGTCGGCGACGTCGCCGATGCGGTGGTGGCCGGGCTGACGCAGGACGGCGTCGAAGGCCGCACCTTCGAGCTGGGCGGGCCCCGCGTCGCCAGCTTCCGCGAGCTGATGGCGATGGTGCTGGACATGACCGGGCGGCGGAAGCGGCTGGTGGAGATCCCGGACAGGCTGGTGCGGCTGCAGGCGCGGGTTGGCGAGCACCTGCCGGGCAAGCCGCTGACGCGCGACCAACTGGCGCAGCTGCGGCGGGACAATGTGGTGGCCAATGGGGCGGAGGGCTTCGCCGCGCTGGGCATCGAGCCGCGGGCGATGGAGTCGGTCGTGCCGGGCTACCTGTCACGGTTTCGGCGTGCGGGAAGGCAGGAGGGTACGGTTTCAGTCAAATAGTCCGAACCGGACTTAATAAACTGGTGCCAATCTAAGCTCGCTGCGTTGGTTACGGATTGATTGCCTAAAAACGTCAGTCTTACTGACGTAAGGGCGAAAAAGTGCTGGCGAGGCTACCCCAGCCGTGTTTATGGTCCCGGCAGGACGGCGAAAGTCCTCCTGCCGGTTTGCATGCCCGCCCGCATGCCCCGGCCTCTGACAGAACCGCATCGTCTTTTCTTCCTGCCCCGTGGGAGCCCTCGCCATGGCCGAACGCATGCTGCAATTCGTGCGCCTGTCGCAACAGACGCCCGAGAAGCGTGACGCGGCCGAGCGGCGGGACGATTTCGGCGAGATCTACCAGCGCTTCACCGCCGAGCGCGCCGGGGCCCAGGCCAGCCGGTGCAGCCAGTGCGGCGTGCCGTTCTGCTCGGTGCACTGCCCGCTGAACAACAACATCCCGGACTGGCTGAAGCTGACCGCCGAGGGGCGGCTGGAGGAGGCCTACGAGGTCTCCGCCGCCACCAACACCTTCCCCGAGATCTGTGGCCGCGTCTGCCCGCAGGACCGCCTGTGCGAGGGCAACTGCGTCATCGAGAAGGGCTTCGACAGCGTCACCATCGGCGCCGTCGAGAAGTACATCACCGATACTGCCTTCGAGATGGGATGGGTCAAGCCGCCGATCCCGGTGCGGGAGGTGGATCGCTCCGTCGGCATCGTCGGTGCCGGGCCAGCCGGGATGGCGGCGGCGGAGCGGCTGCGGCTACGCGGCTGGAAGGTCACGGTCTATGACCGGTACGACCGCGTCGGCGGCCTGATGATCTACGGCATTCCCAACTTCAAGCTGGAGAAGGAAGTCGTGCTGCGCCGGCATGAGCAGTACGCCGCCGCCGGCATCGAGTTCATTCTGAACTGCGCCATCGGCCAGGACATCACGTTGGAGCAGCTACGGGCGAAGCATGACGCCGTGCTGATCGCCACGGGCGTGTACAAGGCGCGCGACATCGGCGGCGAGGGCTCGGGCCTGGGCGGCATCGTGCCCGCGCTGGACTACCTGACCGCCTCCAACCGCGAGGGGCTGGGCGATGCGGTGCCGGAGTTCGAGAACGGCGCGCTGAACGCCAGGGGCAAGAAGGTCGTCGTCATCGGCGGCGGCGATACGGCGATGGATTGCGTCCGCACCGCCATCCGCCAGGGCGCCACCGACGTGACCTGCCTGTACCGCCGCGACAAGGCGAACATGCCGGGCTCGATGCGCGAGGTGAAGAACGCGGAGGAGGAGGGCGTGCGCTTCTCCTGGCTCTCCGCCCCCGAGGGCTTCGTGGGGCAGGGCGAGCATGTCTCCGGCGTGCGCGCGGTGCGGATGCATCTGGGCCTGCCGGACGCGACCGGCCGGCAGCAGGTGGAGGCCATCCCCGGCAGCGCCTTCGTCGAGCCGGCGGACCTGGTGATCAAGGCATTGGGATTCGACCCCGAGGATCTTCCGTCCATGTTCAACGAGCCGGCGCTGGCGGTCTCCCGCTGGGGCACGGTGCAAGTGGATCGGAGAACGATGATGACAAAGCTGCCGGGAGTCTTTGCCGCGGGCGATATCGTGCGCGGTGCATCCCTGGTCGTGTGGGGCATCCGCGATGGCCGCGATGCCGCCGACCAGATCGAGACCTATGTGGCCGCGCAGGCCGCCAGCGCCCTGGCGGCCGAGTGATGCGCGCGCTTCGCCACGGCCTGATGGCCGCGACGCTGCTGGCGACGCCCTTGCTGGGCAACGCCGTGCTGGCGCAGCCGACGCAGTTCGGCAGCGGCGGCACCACGCCGCCGGCCGCCGGCACGCCACCCGCCGTGACGCCGCCGGGCACCGCCC